>NZ_BCTY01000021.1 GCF_001591005.1 Sphingomonas sanguinis NBRC 13937 | reverse complement strand
TTGGGACGCTAAACGGCGCGCTGACGTGGCGTTAGCGTATATTCGGGTCCACTATATGTGACGCCCCCTCCTTGGATCGCGCGAATGGCTAAGGGCAGCGCATCGGCGACGACCACGATCTGCGGTCCCATCCAAGACGCGCGATCGGTCTCGGGGCACGTTGCCGTCCGGTAAGCGTCCGGTGACGGCGTCACCTCAAACGGGCCGGTAGTTCCACGGCAGCAGTTCGGCGACCCGTCGGGCCGGATGGTCGGCGATACGGCTGATGGTGTCGGCCAGCCATGCCTCGGGGTCGACGCCGTTGAGCCTGGCGGTTTCCACGAGGCTGTAGATGCTGGCAGCGCGATGACCGCCCTGGTCGGAGCCGGCGAACAGCCAGTTCTTGCGACCGACGGCAATACCGCGCAACGAGCGCTCGGCGGCATTGTTGTCGATCTCGATGCGACCATCGTCGGCATAGCGGGTCAGCGCCTGCCAGCGGGTGAGCGCATAGCGGATGGCGACCGCGAGGTCGGAGCGCCGGGACAGCTTCGGTCCGGTCGCGTCGAGCCACTGGCGGAACGCATCGAGCAGCGGTCCGGCCCTGGCCTGGCGCGCGTGCCGTCGCTCGTCAGGGAGCCGGCCACGCACATCCCGTTCGACGGCATAGAGGCCGGCGATATGGTCCAGTGCCTCGCGGGCCGTGGCGGAGCCGGTTGCGGCATGGACGTCGAAGAACTTGCGCCTGACATGCGCCCAGCAGGCCACCTCTGCGATGCGGTCGCCATAGAGGCGGTCGAACCCGGCATAGCCATCGGCGTGCAGATCGCCCCGGAACCGGGCAAGATGTCCGGCGGGTCGTTCGCCCTTGCGGTCGGGCGCGTAGTGGAACAGCACGGCGGGCGGAGCCTCGCCGCCAGCCCCGCGCTCGTCGCGTACATAGGTCCACAGCCTGCCCGTCCTGGTGCGACCGGCACCAGGGGCCAGTACCGGCACCGGCGTGTCGTCGGCATGGAGGGTCGCGCCGCCCATGACGTGGCGCTCGAGCGCGTCGACCAAGGGGTCGAGGAGCGCGGCCGAGCGCCCGACCCAGTCGGCCAGGGTGGAGCGGGCAAGGTCGACGCCCTGGCGAGCACAGATGCCCGACTGGCGGTAGAGCGGCAGATGGTCGGCGTATTTGGACACCAGCACATGGGCGAGCAGCCCCGCACCGGGTCGACCGCGCTCGATGGGCATGGACGGCAACGGCGCCTGCACTATGCGCTCGCATGACCGGCAGCTGAGCCGCGGCCGGACGTGGCGCACGACCCGGAACGAGGCGGGCACATAGTCGAGCTGTTCCGTAACGTCCTCGCCCATGCGCCGCATGGCACCACCGCAGTCGGGGCAGACGCACGGTGCCTCATGCACGACGTCCATGCGAGGCAGATGGTCGGGTAGCGGTTGGCGATATGGCCTGGCGGTCTCCCGTGTCCGGGTGACCACCGGCATCGCCGCAGTGGCGGCTTCCGCCTCGCGCTCTTCCAGCCCGAGCTCCAGCTGGTCAGCCTGGTGCGTCAGCTTCTCCGACGAACGGCCGAAGGCCATGCGCCGCAGCCGCGCGACCTGCATCCGCAACTACTCCAGCTCGGCGCCGGCAGCAATGAGCATGGCCTTCAGAAGGGCGATATCGTCGGGCAGCGAGGCGGCATCGGGCGACACGCCCGCTTATACCAGAACCCCCTTGCCGATACACGCGAAAGCCGCAGGAAACCTACTTTTTACCAGGCCAAGGTCGGCTGCGAGGACCGGATCGGATGCCGCCAGTCCACCCCTTCGAGCAGCATCGACAGCTGCGCCGGGGTCAGCACCGCGACGCCGTCCGCGGTCGCCGGCCAGGTGAACCGGCCCCGCTCCAGACGCTTGGCATGGAGCACGAGACCCTGACCATCCCACCACAGCAGCTTGACCAGATCGCCACGCTTGCCCCGGAAGGCGTACACCGCACCGCCAAACGGATCCTGGCGCAGCCGCTGCTGTACCAGCGCGGCCAGCCCGTCGAAGCCCTTGCGCATGTCCGTGACCCCGGCCGCCAGATACACCCGGACACCGCCCGGCGGCCCGATCAAGCAAACCCCGCCAGCACGGTCTTGAGCACCCGCGCGTCGATGGGAGGTGCCAGGCGGATGCGTTGCCCGGCCGGGCCGACCACTTCCACCGCACCCGGTCCGAGCGGCTCCGAATGCGGCACGATGGGCGCGCCCGCCACCTCGACCGGAATGAATGCCGGCCCCGGCAACGGCAATGCTTCGCTCGCCACCCCATCGCGCAGCAGCGTGCGTCGCCAGCGATACACCAGCGACGTGCACACCCGGTGTCGCCGCGCCACCTCCAACACGCTGGCACCCGGCATCATCGCCTCCGACACGATCCGTGCCTTGTCATCTTCGCTGAACCGCCGGCGCGGCTCAGTCCCGACCATCTCGATAATTCGCGTCGCCATGATGCCGCACCGGTGTCTGCCACAGTGCCGCACCTGTGGCTTGCGCATCACCTCGTCAGCAAGGTGGAGAAGACCGGACGCTTACGCCGTCCGCTGGCTGGCTGATTTCTGACAGGAACCTTCCCGGGCAGGTCTCGAACGCACGAGCGGGATGCCGTCACGTCGCATCTACTGTGTGCGTCATCTCGGTCGTCCTGTTCCATCGAAGTGGAGGAGAGGGAGCCTTCGGCTTGGTGGGCCTGAGGTTCAGGCTCGCGCGACGTCGTCGACGGCGCGCCAACTCCGGATGGAGACGACCGATGATCAAGTCCGTGAAGGTCAAAAACCTTTCGCTCTCGAACGACAATGTGCGCAAGCGTGGCCGGGAGGTCGGCCTGGAGGAGCTCGCCGCCAGCATCGCTGCCAACGGCCTCCTCCAAAATCTGGTGGTGACGCCGCTCAAGAAGGCCGGCACCTTCACCGTCAAGGCCGGCGGTCGACGGCTGCGCGCCATTCAGCTGCTCATCGGGCGCGGCGCACTTGCGGCTGATCACGAGGTTCCCGTGCTCGTCCTGTCGGTTGATGATGCCGCTTCGGTCGGCGCCAGCTTGGCGGAAAACCGGCAGCGCGTACCGATGAACCCGGCTGACGACTGTCTCGCGTTCAAGCATCTCATCGATCAGCTTGGCATGACCGTCGAACAGGTCGCGATCCAGCAGGCCGTCACCGTTCGTTTCGTCGAGCAGCGCATGCGGCTCGCCGACCTCGCGCCGGCCATCTTCGAGGCCCTTGGATCGGACGAAATCGATCTCGGCGTGGCGCAGGCGTACGCCGTGACCGCCGACGTCGATCGCCAGGCGCGGGTCTTCGAGCAGATGAAGCATTCCTATTACGGCAAGCAGCCCGACAACATTCGCCGCGCGATCCTCAACGGTACCGTGCGGCCAAACGATGCCAAGGCGCGCTTCGTTGGGCGGGAAGCCTATGTCGCCGCGGGCGGCCGTATCGACGGCGATCTATTCGCGCTCGACACCGACGACGAGAACTGGACCGACGTCGACCTCCTCGAGGACTTGGCGACCAAGAAGCTCGAGGCAGCCGCGGCGGAACTCGCAGCCGCGCAGGGTCTGGCGTTCGTGACCCCGATCGCTGCCACCCACGTCCCCTATGATGTCGAGCGGCAGCTCCACGAATTCCACCCGGTTGCTCGGCCCCTCACCGACGAAGAGCAAGCCCGGATCGAGGCGCTGGGCCTCGAGAACGATGCGCTGATCGAGGCGCTGGAAACCGATCTGGCCGAGGGCACTCCCGAGGCGAACGCGGCGAACGACCGCGTTGAGACGATCGAGCGCGAAATCGCGGAGATCGACACCGCCCGCAAGACGATCGATCCGGGCGTGAAAGCGAATTTGGGCACCTTCGTCTATATCGGCGGTGACGGCGAGGCCCGCGTTCACACGCGTCTGTTCAGCGAAAAGCCGCTGGCTGACCCCCGGGCGGGTGGCGCTGCGAGCGGCAATGGCGCTGGACCAGGCGAAACCGGCAGCGGTGACGACGCCGTGGCGGACCCGTCCCCGCGGCTCAGCGCCACGCTGATCGAGGAGCTAGCCACCCAGCGTCGCCAGATCCTCGTTGCGCACGTCGCGAGCGATCCGATGATCGCGCTCGATCTGACCATCTTCCTCATGGCCCAGAGCCTCGTCTTCACGACCAGCTATGTGCGCGATCACTCGACCCTGCGTGCCGATCCCGCGCAATTTCCGATCTTCGCCTTTCGTGACGAAGCATCGATGGCCTCACAGACGATCGAGGATCAGCGTCAGCATCTCGACACGACCTGGGTCGGGCACACCACGATGTCGGAGAGGTTCGATGCTTTTCGAACGCTGCCGGACGATGCTCGTGGCGCGTGGGTGGCGTTTGCCGTGGCGCAGACCCTCGAGGCGACGCTCAACGTTGCCGATGGCGCACGCGCGAACGGTTTCCACGATCATCTTGGCCGTCTGCTCGATATCCAGGTCGCGTGCTTGTGGCGTCCCACGGCCGAGAATTACTTCGGCCGGGTGAAGAAGGACGTCATGCTCGACGCGCTGGAGGAGATCGGCGGCCCGATCCTGCGCGGGCGCTACAAGGATGCCAAGAAGGGCGAATTGGCGGCCACCTGCGCGGCACTCTGCAACGGACAGGGGATCGTCGAGGCGGAGATCCGCGAGAAGGCGACGGTCTGGCTTCCGGAGGCGATGCGCTTCGACAACGTCGAACGGCCGGAACGCGTACCCGCGCGCTCGACCTTCGTTGACGACGGTGACGCCGTCGGATCGGACGGTGACGAGCTGGACGGTGACGATCTGGATGGAAGCGAGCTGGACAGCGGTGCGAACCCGCTTGGTGACGCGCCGACACAGGAACCGGTCGACGACGATTATCCCCAGGCCGCCTGACGCCTGACAGCATGTTCGAGGAGCCTCAGGGCGGTGCTCTCTCGGGAGTACCGCCCTCCTTTTCGTGCCTCTGCGTCGTGCCGGATGCGAACCCCCGCCGACGCTCGAGCGCCCCTTTTCCAAGCCAAGGAGCCCACCCGTGGCCAAGACCACCGATGCCCCCTCCCCCGCCGAGATCATCACGGCGGCCATCATCGATCGCCTGGACGCTGGCGTGAGACCTTGGGTGAAGCCCTGGCGCCCAGGCCTTGGCGGTCGTCCTCTCCGGGTCACCGGCGAGCCTTACCGCGGGATCAATTGCTTCTGGCTGTGGCTTGTCGCGGAAGGTGCCGGATACCATTCGCGCACGTGGATGACCTTCAAACAGGCCGATGCTCTCGGCGGTAAGGTTCGGCAGGGCGAGCGATCCGAAATCGCGATCTTCTACAAGTCCTACAGCAAAGCGGTGGCCTCGAGCGTGACGGGTGTCACGACGGACGAGTTGCGACGTGTCCTTCGCAGCTATGCTGTCTTCAACGCCGATCAGATCGAAGGTGCGCTGTGAAAGCGTGAGTAATGGAGTATCTCGAATGAGATTAGGATAGCTGGAAATGTCCTATGCCTACCAGTCTTACTCTGGCCTGCAAGGGCTTGATCCTCGAAAGGGGCAGGGAAACATAGCATGGCTGGAAAAGGCCGGAAGTCGCGAAACCATTGTAGCGGCGGACGGTCAAGGCAAGACTTGTATGGTCAAAGCTACACTGCCTGAACCCAAATCCCGAGCGGTATATCTGGTGCCAGCCACGCAGCAATGGTTGAGGCGTGGTTCCGAGTGCTTAAAGGCGCTGGTCTTTCCTTCGAGGACCGGCGCATCCAGCCTACTCGGCGCAGCCCTGTATGGGGACAAAGGGATGAACTGGGGGCCTAACCAAGTCGGAACTCCCTACACACGTCATCACAGGATGGCCTGTAGCAGGCGGACTTTGGTCCGTCCTGTATGGCCACGGAGCCGGAGTAGTACTCAAACGCCCGGGGTAACGCCCGGGACAGGCGCACCTTCGGGAGCGCACGACCGGCGGTATAAGGGTCGAGGTGACTCGCCCGAAAGCCCAACCGGCCGGGGGAAGTCCGGCAGCTTACGTCGCTCCACCAACGAAGGAAGGGACTAGCTGATGCTGTCACATACCGTCCTGAAGCGGATGGAGCAGTTGCCAAAGTTGTCTATCGCGGGGAAGCGGGTCAACGGGCTGTTCAACCTCATGAAGTGCGATCTCCTTTGGGAGCAAGCATATGAGCGGATCGCCCGTAATCAGGGTTCGCTGACGTCCGGCGTCGATGGTGAGACTTTCGACGGCTTTTCGCCTGAGAGACTTCACCGGCTGATGTCGCAAGTGTTTAGCGGCTCCTACCGCCCGTTACCCGTGCGCCGGGTCTATATTCCCAAGGTCAACGGTAAATTGCGTCCTCTTGGTATCCCAACGGTCAACGACCGGTTGGTGCAGGAGGTGGTCAGAAGCATCCTTGAAAGGATTTATGAGCCTGTGTTTTCCGAACACAGCCATGGATTTAGACCGGGGCGTTCCTGTCACACCGCACTGGACGCCGTTCGCGGCGTCTGGACCGGCGTCAAATGGTTGGTTGAGGTCGATGTGGTCGGGTTCTTCGACAATATCGACCATGACGTGCTGCTCAAGCTGCTCGCAAAACGGATCGATGATGAAAGATTCATCGGCCTCGTTCGTGGCATGCTAAAGGCGGGCTATCTCGAAGACTGGCAGGTGCGTGAATCTTTCAGTGGCACGCCACAGGGCGGTATCGTCTCTCCCTTGCTGGCCAATGTCTATCTTCACGAACTCGATGAGTTCATGGAGGAATATAGGCAACGGTTCGACAAGGGCGGTCAACGGTCCGTCCCGGCGGAATACTGGCGGCTCAGCGCGAACATGCAGTACCGTTGGAAGAAAATTCGTCGGCTGCGCGCTGAAGGCAAGGCTGATGATCCCGCTGTTGATCAAGCACTCCGCGAGATCGAGCAGATCGGGGAGAGGCGAGCATCGCTTCGTGCGCGTGATCCGTTCGACTTGAATTTTCGCAGGCTGCGTTTCGTCCGCTACGCTGATGATTTTCTTATTGGGGTCATCGGTTCAAAGGACGAAGCGCGTGAGGTCATGGCGACGGTCAGGGCTTTCCTGTCCAATAAACTGTGTCTCGAAGCCTCGGAGGAAAAGAGTCGGATTGCGAAAGCGTCGGATGGGGTGAGGTTTCTCGGCTACGACGTTCATACACATACCCAGCGTCGAACCGGGAAAGTTGTGAGGGATGGCCGTGTATTCAGGCCGCGTATGCCCTCCGATATCATGCAATTAAGCGTACCTTGGGACAAGGTCGCACAGTTTTGCGCCACGAAGGAGTATGGCAACTGGTCGGCTTTTGTCAGCCAGCACCGCCCACGGCTTCTTCATTGCAGTGACGTCGAAATCGTGATGGCCTATAATGCGGAGCTACGAGGATTTGCTAATTACTACGCACTAGCATGGGACGTCAAGAAGAAGCTCAACAAGCTGACCCACATATGGCGGGCTAGTTTGGGGCGGACGCTAGCCAACAAGCATAAGTGTTCGGTGATGCAGGTCTTCAATAGGCTTCGGTGTGGAACCGATTATCAGGTCAGCTACATGGTCAGGGGAGAGACCAAGACGGCCAAATTGTGGAAGTCGACCGAGTTGACGGTTGGAGAAATCCGCTACGGAACGATCGACATCGTTCCCGCCACAGCAATGTGGAGCCTCAACCGTACCGAGTTTGTCGAACGTCTCAACGCCAATCAGTGCGAGCTGTGCGGTGCCGAGGATAAGGCATGTGAGGTGCATCACGTCCACAAGATGGCTGATATGAAGGTCGCGCCTTTGGGTCGGAAAATGATCTCGGCACGGACGCGCAAGCGTATCGTGCTGTGCAAACCCTGCCACGTGGACCTCCATGCGGGCAGGCTACCAGATAGGCGACAATTGCAACTCTGACGTAGGTGGAGAGCCGGATGCGCTGAAAGGTGCAAGTCCGGTTCGGAGGGGGGCCGAGGGACGTTCTCAACGAGACGCCACCCGGCCTACCCTACGCCTTCCCGAGCGGTTTCACCCCACGCCGCTTTCTATCGTGCCGCCGGCCGATGCCTTGCCATCCCGCGCCCAGACCTTCGTCGAACGCCTGCCAGCCACGGTTCACATCCGCGGCGACCGCGCATTCTACGATCCGACGGCCGACAGCATCACCATGCCGCCGCCCGAGCAATTCTCCACCCGGGCTTATTGGGCATCGACCTTGGCCCATGAAGCCGGGCACTGGACCGGTCATCCCAGTCGCCTCGACCGTGCCTTCGGCAAGAAGTTCGGCGACGACGCCTACGCCTTTGAGGAACTGTGCGCCGAGATGACATCGGCGCTGCTGGGCGCCGATCTCGAGCTTCCGACCGCCCACCTCGACGATCACGCCAGCTATGTCGATGCATGGCTGCGCGTGCTGCGACGCGAGCCCCGGGCGATCATGACCGCGGCGGCGAAGGCCGAAGCCGCAGCAGGATTTCTGCTACGTGCAACCGGGCTCGGACGCCTCGACCATGCCGACGAGCCTTATCGTGAAGCGGCGTGATCGTGCCCGACAGTCCGGACCTCCGCGCCTACCGGCGCATCGTCGTGGCGTTCAGCGGTGGCAAGGACAGCCTTGCCGCCCTTCTCCATCTCCTTCACCTCGGCGTGCCGGCGGACGCGATCGAGCTCCATCATCATGACGTCGATGGTGGCGGCGCGAGCTTTATGGATTGGCCCTGCACCGCCGGATATGTCCGCGCGATCGCCGAGCATCTTGGGCTTCGCGTCTATTTCTCGTGGCGTGAGGGTGGCTTTGCACGCGAACTCGAGCGGTCGGGCGCACCCACCGCACCGGTCGTGTTCGAGACCCCGGACGGTATCGGCCGCGCCGGGGGCAATGGCCCGATCGGCACGCGCGGTCTGTTCCCGCAGACCAGCGCTGACCTTCGTGTTCGCTGGTGCAGCCCATCGCTGAAGATCGATGTCCTGGCGGCCGCCATCCGGAACCAGGACCGGTTCCTCGATGGAGCCACGCTGGTCGTGACGGGCGAGCGCGCCGCCGAAAGCCCCTGCCGCGCGCATTACCTGGCTTTTGAACCGCATCGCACGTCGAGCAGGCGACGCACAGTCGATCATTGGCGCCCCGTCCACGGCTGGACCGAGGCACGGGTCTGGGAGGCAATTGCGGATTCGTCGATCCGTCCGCACCCTGCGTACACGCTTGGCTGGGGACGTCTGTCGTGTCGAACGTGCATCTTCGGCTCGCCCGATCAATGGGCGACCGTGCGTCACGTCTTCCCTCGCGCGTTCCAGCGCGTGAAGGTGCGCGAGGCGGCCAGCGGCAAGACCATCCACCGCGCGGCTGACGTCGAAACACGTGCGGATCGTGGCTCCCCCTATTCTGCCGCGCTCGTTCATCCCGACGAGCTTTCCCAGGCCGAGGACGAGCACTGGCGCCTTCCGATCGTGATGAATCCCTGGCGGTTGCCCGCCGGTGCCTTCGGCGACCCGGCCGGCCCACCATAGCATGAATGCCTCGTATCGAACTCTGCGCCGGTCGACCGCCCCCTTTCCCAGGCCGGACGGCATGACGCCCATCTCTCCCACAAGAAAGGATGTCCCATGACTGACCGCGTTTCTGCCTCCATCACGATCGGCGGTGTCCTCGATCGCAGCACCCTGCCCGAACTCGAGTCCATCGTTCGGCACGAGGGCCTTTCGACCGATTGGGACGGCGCGCCCTTCCATCTCGCCGAGCTCGTCGACGGCAAGTCCCTCACCCTCAAGGCCCATGAAGTCGCCCGCGGCGCGTTCGAGGCGCTCGAGGCATTCTGCGTTCGGGAGACGCTGCCCTTCGTCCGGTGGTCAGGCGCCTGCCCCGGACAATGGGGTGCTGAGCGCCTCGTCTTCACCGGGAGCGGCGAGCCAACACGCTTTCCATGCGACGAGGACGATTATGTCGTCATCGGTGAAGACCATCTTCAGCGCCTCGCCACGTTCGAGGCCGCGCTGGCGTATTTCGAGGGTGCGAACTTCGTCGTGCCGCCCATCCGGCTGCGTTGAACCCGCCGGCACAAGAGGAGAGGACGCCTTCGGCCTTTGCGAGCGCATCCGCGCTCAGGAGGCTGAACCATGTTCTACGACACGACCTATCGTCATCATCAAGCCCTTCATCCTTCGGGCCTGGAAACCTTCCCCGCAGCGCTGCACGCCCTCATCACCGCCGCTGACGACTGTCGCCGCGCCGGCAAGCCGATCGCGCAGGACGCCGCAATCCTGCTTCTCAGCCGCAACCTGGCCAGCGTGATCCGGCCGATGGCGGGTCCTGATGAAGCGCTACGCCTGCGATGCGTCATCGATCGGGCGTCGATCGAGGCGTCGCCAGCGCTTCTCGAGATCGCGGGACACCATGTGGGCGGGGATCCCGCCGCCAAACGCGCCTTCCATGCGCAAGCGCGTCGCGCCGTGGCACAGCTTGCTGCCGAAATCGGGCTCGGCGCCGGCGAGGCCCGGGTCCAGACGATCGACGGCGACGATGACGACGACGGTGTCACCGAGTTGCGTCATCCCGACATCGGCATCCGCGTCGTTCCGCGCAGCTTCCTGCCCGACAGCGAGATCACCTTCCATCGCTGCCGTGGCGGCGAGCCGTCGAGCAGGGTTTTTCGCGCACCCATCGCCGAATTGCTCGACGCCCCCGCGTTTGCGCGCCGTCTCGCGCTGTCGATCGGGGCGCTTCCGCCATCGTTGGAGGCTGCCGCCTGACCCTCTTGCCGATGCAATCGCCGGTCGCATCCGGCGTCAGGAGAACGATATGCCTGAACTGGTCATCACCCGGGTCTTCCGACCGGCGGAACTTGAGCCGCCAGCCCGCGACACCGCGCGTGCCTGGGCGCGCCATCACCTGGTTCCCGACGATTGGCATGAGAGCGTCTTCGAAGACTTCGAGAACGTGTGCGCCATCGTCGGCGTCGAGATCGCGACCCGCCCGGTCCGGCTCTACGGAGGAGGAACCCGGGCGGCGCCGCGCATCCTTTTTTCCGGCTTCGCCAGTCAGGGCGACGGCGCGAGTTTCGAAGGCGAGTATCGGTACGCGCGCGGGTCGAGCGCCGCCATTCGCTCCTATGCGCCTGCCGACCCTGAACTTCACCGCATCGTCGACGCGCTCGCCGCCATCCAGCGCCGCAACCTGTATCAGTTGCAAGGCACCATCCGGCAGACGGGTCGCTACTGTCACGAATATTCGATGACGATCAGCGTCGAACGTGACGGCCCGAACGGACAAGATGGGACCCCGACTGCTGAGGACGATGTCACGGAGGCGCTTCTTGACCTTGCGCGCTGGCTTTATCGCCGGCTCGAAGCCGAATACGACTTCCAGACCGCCGATCATCAGGTCGACGCGGCGCTCGAGGCGAACGACGTCACCTTCACCGCAGCTGGAGCAAAGTTCCCATGACCCGGCCACCTGTCGTCGTGGCATGGGGTGCCGGTGTCGACTCGACCGCGATGATCATCGAACTCGCCGGGCGAGAGGAGCCGATCGACATGGTCCTGTTCGCCGATCCGGGCTCGGAGAAGCGCGGCACCTATGCCTTCATTCCGCTCTTTCGTGCCTGGATGGCCGAGCGTGGCATCGCATCGGAGATCGTTCGCTATCAGCCGCGCAACTTCAAGCATTGGCCGCCCTATGCAACGATCGCCGAGAACATGCTGACCAACGCAACGCTCCCGTCGGTGGTCTTCAATCGGGGATCCTGTTCACAGAAGTGGAAGGCAAGCGCCCAGGATGCTTGGACTGCGGACTGGGAGCCGGCACGGCGATGTTGGGACGCTGGCGAACGCGTGGTCAAGATGATCGGATACGACGCGTCGCCGCGTGACCCGCAGCGCTACGCACACGCCGTGGAGTGCGAGGATCCGCGCTATGCCTATCGCTATCCACTGCGCGAATGGGGATGGGATCGTTCGGCATGCGAGCGACGGATCGCTGCCGCCGGTTTGCCATTGCCACCGAAGTCGAGCTGCTTCTTCTGCGGCAGCATCAAGGCCGACGAGGTGATGGAACTCGCCATCCCGGAACTGCGGATCATCGTTCTCATGGAAGCGCGGGCGAAGCCCCGGCTGCGCAATGTCGACGGGCTCTGGCGGCGTCCCGTGCTCGGTCGTCGTGGAGCAACGCCGCGCCCCGGCAGCATCACCGAGTTCATTCGTGAGCGCGGCTTGCTGCCGCCCGACGAGATCGACCGGATCATTGGCGAAGCACCGACGGACCTCATCGCCTTTCAAGAAGCGCAGGCCGCCCTCCCCGTCGACGAGCGTGTCCCGATCGGCAATTGGCTTGAGGACTTCAATCGTGCCGCCGACGCGCTCCGCGAGCGCTCGCCTCAAGGCGGTTGTCCTGTCCCTAGGAGAGCAACTGGTGCGATCGGGGACGCATCGTGTCTCACTCATGCCGTCGGCCAAGGGTGAGCACTCCCATCAGCCAGGTCACTTGCGCCGCGCCCTGCGCTGACCGTTACGCATTCATCGGGCGCTCGACCTCGCCTGCGGCATGGCGGATCGTCGCGCTCCAGCCATCGATGATGGACCCCATTGCCGGGTCCTCTACCGCTGACACATCGCCGAACAGCGCGAGCAACCGGCCGAATTCGTCGAGCGCGACGATATCGTTGCGTGCCAATAGGGTGCCGACAATCGTCAAGGCACCGCCCATCGCACGGCGCAGCGCGGATTCACCCGGCATGATCGCTGCGGCAACGGCGATCTGCGTGGGGTCATCCGCTACGTCGACATCGATGCACGCCATCGCGCGCTCAAGATAGACGCTTGCGGATCTCGCTCCGGCTTCGATCAGAAGCGACTGTGCTTCTTGAAGCAGGTGCTGCACCCTGGCGCGCCGCAGCGCTGTATCGTCCTGTCCGGCCTCGTGACCGTTGGTGTCGTCCAACACACTCTCCGCGTCCCAGCGTTGAGCGCGAGATCGGCGTGTCCGTGAAGCGCGCCAATTCGGCCCAAATACCAGGGTCGGGGAAATATCGCGTGCCTGGCAGGCAGACGCACGGCGAGGTCGACGCTCACGCGCCGCCCTGCATGGTCAGCAGACCCTCACTCACGAGGTTTCCACGCCCCGACCTGCGTCTCCACAAGTTACATCAGGCTAAGGGAGATCGTCCGGTAATGCCAGCAGCCGCTACTTGAGCCGCGAGACGTCGGTCGCCGTGCCTCTATCGCACGATCTGCAGTGAGGCAGCATCGTTGCGCCCCTGCGACGTTCAGGTAAGCCTTGTGCCCGCCATCGGCTCCGTGGTTCACCGCCGTACCTGCGAGCCGACTTGCAGTGACGGCTCGATCGACGCGCCCAAGTCTTTTCGCTCATTCGCCTCCGCGTTCCAGCGTTCGAACAGACCTCCCTTGGTGCCGGCCGGTTCGAGGTTGCGCGCGGTCGCGTAGCGGCACGATTTGGGAGAGATCACGAGGTCCGCGTAAGCACGAACGGCGCGGGCAACAGGGCTGATCGTCGGCGCACTAGCGGGGCTGTGCCGCGCGCGCCGGCATGCGTCTGCTCTTTTGTCGCGGCTCGCCCTTACGGTCGAAGGGATCTCCCACCGTCGCCACTCGCTGTCGGGTCGGGAGCACGCCGACCGAGGATCTGGCGGGGCGGACCCCGCAGTGATGCGTAGTTCTATCCGCAGCCACTCTCGCTGACGCAGCAGGAGCAAGAGGGCCCAGGCGGCCAGTCACCTCGCTAGGTCGCGACGATGCCGGGGAGATGCTCCTACCGGACGCGACATGGCGCGGCATCGCTGGCCAGTCGTGGCGATGACGTCGAAGGGGATCGTGACGAGCATCCTTTCGCGGACCTTCCGCGTGCGCCCTTTTCGCCGGAGGGATGCGGCACATGGGCCCCCGCGATCCCCCCGCAACCCGCGAAAGCCGGGCCGTGTTGCCGCGTACCACGGCTGCCCGCGCCACCCCGACTTTCGCAGGTTCCCCGCCGCGAAGCGGCGGTGCGTGGGGCTCTAGTGCGGCGTCCCAGGAGGTGCGCATCCGGCGGAAAAGGCCGCCGGCCTCTGCAATGAAAGGCTGTCGCCATGACTACCTCCCTCGCCGCGGCGCTCGCCGCTCTCGAACTGGGCCACCTCGAGCCGCGCTCCGACGAACTGCCCGGGATGGCACCGCCCCCGAGCGAGGCCCTCGATCAGACCACGACAGCGATCTGGAGCGACCTCTTCGCGACCCTCTTCAACACGTCCCTGGAGCGCGACATCGAGGAATTGGGCTGGGGCCTGGTGAACCTGTTCCACCGCGCGGCCGCGAAGAAGCACGCCACCATCGATCGTCTTACCGACGAGATCAGACTGCTGATCGCCGAGCAGGACGGCTCCGAGATCAACAGCACGAACCTTGAGGAGAAGGTCGAGCTCGCGAAGAAGATCGAGGAGGCGGCCGGCTGCTACGAGCAGATGCGCGACACTGCCGCGGCGCATTACATGCGCGAGACCGGTCGATCCTGGGTGCCCGCCACCGGCAATCGCATCTCACTGGGGGTTACCTCGGCAATCGTCGATGGTCAGGCGTTCTTGCGCGCGCGGCGTGAGCGCGTCCGCGATGCCAACACCGCGGTCGGAACCCCCGTCGTCTTCGCCGGCGGCCGGCTGACGTTCACCTGCGACGGGGACATGAAGACGTTCGGCGACAATCTCCTGCGCACGCTCAACGCCGTCCGCGAGCGGGTCGGGGACATGTACCTCGTCCATGGCGGCGACATGAAGGGGATCGAGCGCATCGCGGCGTCCTGGGCCGAGCAGCACGGCGTCCAGCAGGTTCGATTCGGTCTCGACCGCAAGCTCGGCGATCGCGCCGGTTTTCGTCGCAACGAGCAGATGCTGTCGCTCCGCCCGCGCTATCTCATCGCCTTTCAGGGCAATGGCGTGACCGAGCGCCTCGTCATCGATGCCAAGAAAGCGGGCGTCCGCGTCGTCGGCCGCCGGGGACCGCTCGGGACGCCCCCGGCCGCGCTCGATCAGAAGCGCGAGGTCAGTCGCGCCTGATCGACGACGGGACCGCCGGTGCGCCGGCGGTCCTCGCTATGAGGGGGCTGGTCCCCATTTCCTGGCGGTGTCCGGCAGCCTTGGCGTTTCGCTTTTCCGCGATCGACATCGCATCGCACGCAACAGCGGTTATCAGCGGTTATCAGTGGCACGTCGCTGCACCAATGCTATTATCTCTTCCGAGCGCGCTGCGTGATCGTCGCATCCACCCTGTGGTGGACGACGGAAAGGGACAGGATGACCGAGACTGTGAACACGATCGAACTCGCCACCGAAGTGACCGCAGCCTGGCTATCGAACCCGAACACGCGCGCCGATCCGGAGGCCGTGCCCGCCTTTCTGACAGCGATTTACGCGTCGATCACGCAATTGGTCAGCGGCGAAGCCTCAGAGGACGCCGTCGAAGTCACTGCGGTCGATCACGCTCCTGCCGTCACCGTGCGCAAATCCCTGGCCTCACCCGATCGCATCATCTCGATGATCGACGGAAAGCCCTATCGGACCTTGCGCCGGCACCTCTCCACGCACGGCCTGACCCCGGATGAGTATCGCGCACGCTACAAGCTGAAGCCCGACTATCCGATGGTCGCGCCCGCCTACAGCGAGGCGCGGCGTGCCATGGCGAAGAAGATCGGCCTCGGTCGCAAGCCCAAGACACCGGCCGAGACGACCGCGGCGTCGGCCGTGCCGGCGCGCAAGCCCCGCCGCGCGAAGGGCGCCGTCACGCCGGCCTGATTGCGGACGGCGGGCGCGAGCGCGCCATCGGCCGGTTGGTTGTCGCCCCTCGACACGCGCCGACCGGTTCGGCCGCGCGATCGAGCCGTTCATCGGATCAGGGGATCGTCGAGCGGAGGTCGCCTGCCCGACCGCTCGGCGAACCCGGGTCCGGGTATTGAGGTCTGCTCGCAACTGATCGGCGGGGCTCATAGGAGAGACCGGGCTGCCGCCGACGTCGGAGAAGCCGGCGTCGCGTGGGGTCGGCACCAGGCTTCCCACCCCCTGTCGAGAGGAGGTATCAGACGTCCGCGTTCGTTGCTCGATCGCCCCAGGCTGCGCGGAGCGTCGTTGTATAGGGAACATTCTCGACTTCGGGCGCGGTTCGGCCAAGGCGCGTATGCCTGTGGCGTTGGGAGGGTCGGTGTCGCAGCCGCGCCCCCCTGCTCGCCCCTGACGTCCCCTGTCGGCAACGTGCCTCGACATGCATTGGTATGAAGGATGATGGTGCTGCTCCGGTTCGGCCCGCAACCGTTCGATCGCTCCAGCCCTCGATGCGATTGCAGCGCAGGTCAGTGGGGGAACGACGATCGAAGGTGCCGCCCGAATCCGGGGCGGGGGTGGCAGCGAGGTCGCAGGCCGGATGCGGTTTCACGAATATCGTGGTTCCGCTCGACTGCCTGAAGAGGGTCCATCCCCTCTCCTCACTGAACGACCTAAGCCGGCCGTCCATCGGCTCCAACCCGCATGGCTTCGGACCGAGTTGCCGCTTCGCGGCTGCCCGCACCACTCCTCGCCATGGGGTTTCCCTTCGCGTCTGCGCGCTCCGGTGGAGCCACCGGCCTGGCCGTCTTTGACGGTGTTCAGCCGAGGGAACGAACCCTCGAGCAGGACAAAGGAACCTCGACATGCAGAACCTCGTCATCCTCGCCGGCAACGTCGGCGCCGCCCCCGAGACCCGCACCACCCAGGGCGGCACCAAGATCACCAGCTTCAGCCTCGCGACCTCGCGGCCGAAGCGCGACAGTGAGGGCAAGGTCCTCAAGGAAAACGGCCGCCGACTCGAGGATACCGAATGGCACCGGATCACCTGCTTCAACGGTGTCGCCAAGACCGTCGCCGAATATGTCGAGAAGGGCCAGAAGGTGATGGTGCGCGGTCGGATCCACTACACCCGCTGGACCGACCAACAGGACATCGAGCGGTTCGGCGTCGAAATTATCGCCGACGAGGTCACCTTCCTCTCCTACGGCAAGTCCCGCCAGCAGCAGCAGGGCGCCGCGCAGGACAATGAGGACGACGACATCCCCTTCTGATCGGGGCGGGCGGCCCGGGAGCTTCGGCTCCCGGGCTCTTTCGTGCTGCCTCGCGCCAGGCATCCCTTCCTAACCTTTGTCGGTTGAGACACGATGCCCAAGTGGCAGGTCGAAGGACCGTGCTCGCGCCGATGACGTGATCCCGCACTCTACCTTTTTACCGTTTCGAGCGTTATGTTGACCACAAGCGGCCAAGACCCCTCGGCCGGGAGATGATGCAATGCTCGTCACGAACGTCAGGCAGCAGCGCGCGATCGGTCGCGCAGCCGCAGCTGCGGGTGGCTATTTCCAGCTCGCTCGGCGCCTGTCGCAGGCGCAGACCGAGCGCACCCGTCGCGAAGGCACCGCGGTCGACGCGCCCCAGGCGGTAACCAATAACGAGACCACGCGACGCTGAACGTCTCACATTGAGCCTCACTTTTTCCCTTCTTACCGCGCTGCTGTGGCTGCTCCCGGGCATCACCGGGCTTATCTTCTGGAACAATCTGGGCCGACGCCACGGCGTACGACGGCCCGATCAACCGCTTACCGCGCTCAACAGCCTCGCGCTGGCGGGTGGCATCAGCCTCGCGGCGCATCTGTTCGGTGCGATCGTGTGCGACGGGATCGTCGCAATTCTCAGCGGGCCCGAACGACCTGGGCTGGTCTCGCCTTATCGCGTCGTCGCCGGTTTGATGATCCGCCCGACCTCAGGTCCCAATGCCCGCGAACTCGGCCCGGGCGAGCCGCTCGGCCTGATCGAGTTTGCCTTCATCCTCATCTTCCTGTCCTATCTCGTCGCCGTCATGATCCGGCACAGGGGATTGGCGCTGGTGCTCGACGGGCTCGACAGCCACACCCAGGGCTGGGCATTCCAGCACATCATCGATCCGACGAACCATGGCTATTTCCAGCTCGCCTATGTCCTCACCGACGCGGTCGAAGACGGTCGCGGCCTCGGCTACGCGGGAGGGATCGCCGATATCCGTCTGTCGGACGACGGCGAGATCAAGGCGCTGACCCTGTCGGAGCCCAATCGCTTCATCTACATGATCGGCGGCAAACCCAAGGAGAAGGGTCATCTCAGCTTGCCGCGCAGCTGGGGCTCGATGATGCGGCGTGACGATGCGGGCGCGTCGGTCGCTGCCGGACTGGTGGTGGAGGAGGCAAAGCCGGTTGGCGGCGCCATCTACCTCCCCGCCGCGCGTATCCGAAACATGCTGGTGCTGAACTATTCAGAGCAGGCGCTAACCTCCGTCCTTCCTGACGCAGATCCCGCTCCCGCACCGCCCCCCCCTGTCGGCAAGCGCGAACGTGCCCGCGCTGCCGTGGCACAGGGCTTGTCCTGGCTGCTGCGCTGATGCGTTTCGATCCTGCCTTCCTTGCAGCGCTTCCCGACGATGCGCGGCTCATCGCCATCGGCATCGGCGTGTTGCTGCTGCCCCACCTCATCGCCGGACTATTCTGGTCGGCGATCCTGCGTCTCAAGCTGATGGTGCCGGCGGGGATTGTCGGCCTTCTCGCCGCGCAGGGCCTCGCGGTCACGATGACGAGCGGCCTGGGTTGGTTCGGAGGCGCAACCGGCATGGGCCGGACAGCACTCTGCAGCCTGCTCTGGCTGCTGCTGACGCTCATCATCCTGAACGTGCTCGCCGCTGTCGCCACCCGCTACGCGACGCCGCTTGAGTTCGATGGCCGCGTCATCGCGCCGGCCCGCTTCTGGCCTACCGGTCCGCTCGACTGGGTTTTGCGTCACGAGGAGACGGTCAAGAATGCCACCTACGTCCCGCCGAGCGCGCAGCCGCCGCGCGAGGGCTTCGACTGATCGATGCTTTGCAGGCGGGTGGGGCACCCATGCCGGCGGTACCCCCTCCCCTTGCCCGGTGCGAAGGATCAGTATCCGACCTCGACCGGCAACGCACCGCAGGTATGACGCTGCTGTTCCAGTCCCCGTAGCAGAACACATCGTCGACGTCTCCCGGCTGTCGCCGGGACCGCCGCTCTATTCCGCTTGACGCTCCACCGAGCCCCTGACGGGTCTCGGCCCATCCGGGTGACGATCAGCTGACGAAGGCAGTGGCGCACAACGGGGCCGATCGCAGGCAACCGGCGCGCTGTGCCTGTCGAGCGCAATAGGATCGCTGGCGCATAGCACTGGTCTTGCCATCGCGGCACGCGGAGTGGGCGCGCGAGGAAAGGGAGCGACCGGATCGCCGACGTGGTGGACGTCGAGGGCGGCCCAGTGCTTCAGCCACGACGCTCCCGGCCGACGAGGTTCACCCCGCTCTTGGAGGCGCAATCCTTGGGCCGGTGCGGGTCCTTGTACGATCAACCCGTGAAGGGTCCGGGCGCTTCGCTACGGCTTTTTGCCGTGCCGGCAAAAAGTGATCGCGGCCCCTCCCCGTCCTGTCGGGCGCCTGTCGAGCGGGGATGAACCCCGTCGGCTTCACAGGAGCCTCGGACATGTTCAACGACATCTGGATCGCCCGCAAATCCGCCCTCAGCCTCGCCCGCAGCCTCATGGTCGCCACCATGGTCATCGCCATCGGCACCCAATACGCCGTCATCACCGCCGAAGATCACGACAGCTCGCACATCATCGTCAACGAATACGACCCTTTTGCCTGACATCCCGGGGGCTGAAAGGCCCCCCTCCCCTCCCCGTCTCGACCAAGGGCCCGGGCGGGCATCGAACCCGCCCGGGCCCGGTGGAGCGGTTCACCGGCTCACCAGATCCGCTGATCCCGGCTATCGTCGCGCGATGGCGCACGAGCTCGATGACATCGCCGCGCAAACCGAATGCCCGGCGTGCGGTCGGACACTCAACATCGCGTTCAAGACGCTTCGCCTCGCGCGGACGATCGATTGTCCGGGATGCGACGAGACGATCCGACCGATCGACGATAACCCCATCGCCCGCGTGCAGAAGCTGATCGACGAGGCCGACGGCTGACTACCTGACGGCCTCAGAGCAGGCCGCCGGTGACCTCGTGAAACGGCCGGATGCTATAGAGATCGGCGGGCTCGGTCGTCAGCAGGTCATCGACCGGCGCCTCCAGATCGAGCCAACGCGCCCAATCCTCCTGCCGCAACACAACCGGCGCGCGGTCATGGAGATCACTCAGCGCGCCCGGCGGCTGCGTCACCATCGTGAAGCTCTCGATCTCGCCCGCGTCCTGCGTCCTCGCCCGATCCCACAGGCCGGCGAAGCAGATCGGTGCGCCGTCCCGCGGAGCGACGTAGAATTTGGGTTTCGGCTTGCCCTCCCCCTTCCACTCGACCCACCCTTCGGCAGCGATGAGGCAGCGGCGTCGCTTGAAGGCATCGCGAAACGACGGCGCCGTCTTCACGCCCTCGGCACGGGCATTGAACGTCGCAGCCTTCCAGCCGCTGACCGGCCCCTTATGGAAGAAGGGGATCAATCCCCAGCGCATCCAGGTCAGCGCAACCCCGTCCTCCTGCGCGCGCAAGACGACCGCGCGATTGGTGGGACGAACCTCGGGCTGCGGCTCCAGATTGGGTGCCTGATGACGCTCGGGAAAGCGTACGGGGATGCGCGTCTCGTAGAACTCCTCGCAGACTTGATCGAAGCCCTTGGTGCGGCGGTAGTTGGTGCACATCGCTGTGGGCCGTCAACCGAGCGCGGTACGGACCGGTGGCAACGTCGCGAAGCTCCCGAGCAACGCCGGATCGCGCAGCAGCGCCGTCCAGGCCTGCCCGTAGGTCCGCGATGCGAGATAGAAGGTCGAGCCCGCACAGCCGACCATTCGGCAGCGCTCCAGCTTGTCGACCAGCGAATAGCCCACGCCATGGCGGGCAACGATGTCGTCGAGGTCGACGCGCAGTATCGTCCCGCAGACCGCGCAGCGTACGCGAACGAGCGCGTTCATCCGACGCATCTCGCCGACGTTTTCCAGCCAGCGGGGCCACAGGGCGATGATGTCGGCGCCGGTCTCCATCGATGAAGGATAGCGGGTCGGCTCCGCTTTCGTCCAGCATGGTGGGGCGGCTTGGCAGGGCGGCCCCCTACTCTCTTCCGGCGATCATCCGGGACTTTCCTGGCGCGCACGTCCTCGCCGAGGCGCAGCCCGGCGCAAGCCCGCTGGCGCGGGCTTCTCCACTGCCGTTTCGACCCTTCGGGTGCGCCGGGCGGCTATGCCCCGGCGGTCCTGCCGCGTGTCGAAAGGCCCCGATCACCGGGGCTCGAGCGTCAAGGAGACCGTCATGTCCGATGCCACCCCCCGGCCTGCAAGTACCGCCGATGCCGCCAGCGCGATCGCGCGCCTCAACGACCGGCTGCGCGATCACATCACCCAGCCCGGCACCGACCGGGTCATGATGACCAGCGGGATCGCCGAACTGATCGGCGACGTTGGCATCTTCCGCAACTTCCGCAAGCGCGCCGAACTCCTCCGAGCGATCCGGGGCTATGACGCCTTCACGCGCGCGAACGACCCTTATGGCGAACACGACCTCGGCACGTTCGACTTTGAAGGCGCAGCCTGCATGTGGAAGATCGACTATTACAACGCCGACCTGTCCGCCGGCTCGGAAGACCCCTCAGACCCATCCGTGACGGTACGCGTCCTGACGATCATGCGCGCCGACGAGCGCTGATCGGTCGGGCTCCGGCGGTCCTGCCGCCGGGGTCCGGTGCTGGCAGCGCGCCCAGTGCGTCCGATCCGGCGAGAGGCGCCAGGCCGAGGATCGCGATGGTCAGGGGAGCTGTCGCCATCGATCATGGTGACCCACGCAGCGATGCCGTGACCGCGCTCGGTCAACCCGGCGAAGCTGCACCTGCACGGCCGCGTCATATCGGGGCCGTCTTGGGCTCGTTACCTCGTTGGGGCATGTCGCTTGCTCGCGGATCGCCGCGTCCAACGGGAAAAAAAGAAGAGGCTGTCGTCGACGTCTCCCCAGTGTGACGGCCGGCCGGGGTCGGCGTCAAGGATGCGCGGTTCCCCCAATTCTCCCGGCCCGTTCCGCTGGCGCTCCAGGGCCGAGACAATCGGCTCCCCCACGCCCCGCTCGCGCGGCTGCTGGCGCAGTCCTGGAACCCGGCCCCAACCGACCGTCCAGCGGCACCTCGTCTTCACTCGAACAGACGGAGGCTTTCCATGCATGACCAATCGGCTCGTATCCAGGCGTGGCGTTCGGACCTGGCGGCAATCAATCGGGAGCTCGATGCGGCATCCCCCCTCCCCCGGCCATCAAAGGCCAAGCGTCGCCGCAATCCCAAGCCGCTCTGGGAGGAGTGAGCCGTCAGACCTTGAGGGGGGATCCTCGCGATTTTCTCTCCCTGTCGTCGGTCTCTAGGCGATCGCGGCGGGCGCTGGCCCAAGGGAGAAGGCTTCTTCGAGAGATACCACAGAATAGCGGGACAATGGCGGGTTGCGCCGCGGTGCAGCCGTTCGGTAAGGATGAGGCGCCTGCGGAGACGCGGGCCGGGGCGTGGAAACCCCGAAGAGTGAGAGCCGGTTCGATTGACCGGGTGGCGGACGCGTATGTCCAGGCCGCCCGGCTAAAGGCGTTCGCGCCAAGCTCACTCTTGGTTTCCAACACCCGGTTCCGAAGCGACGGCGTGCCCCGCGGGGCACGCCGCCGGCTTCCTGGCCGCCGGCTGCACGGAGCAGAGGTGTAGTGGCAAAGCGGCCGCGCGACATCGAGGTCGAAATTGTGCGGCGGCACCTGCCGAGCGTTCGTCAGCTTCTTTCGGCGCATCTTTGGCTCGCAAAGTCGGCGCGCATGACGCGGCATCGCATTTGGGCGACCTCCCCTTGTCAACCCTGCCGAGCTTGGATGGCCTCTGGATCCGGCGCGGCCAAAGCTATCGGCCGTCGTTTCCGGCCGACGCAACGCTGCTGGTGGGCGACGCCATTCTGCGATCGGCGTCGTATGTCTGGCTGGTGTGCGGCTAGATGGTCAGGGCGACCGTTGGTTATTGCCTGGGCGCAGCGACCATTCCGGCCGGCGACGTGGCCGCCACCGAGGCAAGCCGGTGCACCATGCCTCCGACGACCATGTGCGCAAAGTGTACAATGTGCACCGAGTGAGCACATGGCTAACGTTCACGGTGTGAGCATTTTGAAGGTTGGGACGTGTGCACGGCGTGAACATGTCAGCGCGGTGAATGTATAAACCTCGCGACCAAGTAGCCGCGAGCCGGTAGGAATTCGGTCCAGCTTGCTCTCTGCCGCAGGGTCTTCTCGCGGGGCGGTGATACGCACAACGGCGCGCGCAAACGTTCACAGCGTGAACATGGGCGCATTGTCGACAGGTTCAAGGAGGATCGTCGCGGCTGAAGCGCGGTTGCGCCTCTCGCCAGTACAGGAGCCTATTCGTCCCAGGTAGCTGCACTCACCAGCAGAGCGCCGACGACCTGCTCCCCCTCCCCGCGGCAGCGCCGCGCGGTTCGGGTGCGGGCGGTGACAGGATGGCCAATGATGTGGCGAGGCCGTTCCACGGGTATCGAGGTGAACATATTCAGGCGGTGAGCATGTCGCCAAGGTGAACGTCCTAGCTATGTGAACGTGTGACCAGGGTGAATATCAGAGCGATGTGTACATGAGTGCGGTGTGAACATGTCGCCGCGGTGAGCTTACGACCACACCAAGGCTGCACTGGGATCGCTGACGTCGCCGGTCGCGAAAGGCGATCGGACAACGCCTCGGCGGTTTGGTTGCGCTGATTGCTCGGTCGGCGAAACTCGGTCAACTCCCATCGCTGGCTGAACGCGGTTGCGTGGAATAGACGCTGGTCGTCCTAAGCAGGCGTGAGGGCAGGGGAGGGCGAGTGCCTCTGCGAGTTTCCTCGTGAGCATGTGCTCAATGTGAGCATGCTCACACGTGGCGCTTGAACGTGCCGTCCGATCGCCGAGCGAAGGCGGTCCCCTGGCGCACGGGGCGATGCTGTCGGGAACGCGGCACTGTGGTCGCTTGTCGGACGCGAGTGCAAGCCGCGTCCGGTGCCTGACCCATTGCCAGCCATCCAACGCCCGCAATGCTCACGCGGTGCCCATGTTCACACGGCTTACATGTCAATAAAGTGCGCAAGCGACCATCGCGCACTTGTCACCAATGGGGGCTTGTGCAACTTTGGTCACACGTTCGCGGCGTGGTTGGTGCGTCACATGTGCACATCCGCCGATCAACCTGAGGAGACATCTGTTGCCGGTGATATCGATGCTGTCCCCGAAGGGCGGGGTGGGGAAGACCACTACCTCGCTCATTCTCGCGACGGTTCTCGCTTCGAAAGGGTCGAGCGTCGTGATGATCGACGCCGACCCGAATTTCCCGCTGTCACGCTGGGCGGCGAAGGACGGGAAGCCTGACAATATCGAGGTGGTACCCGAGATCGATGAGGACGAGATCATCAGTACGATCGACGCGGCGCGTAAACGCGCCGACTATGTTATCGTCGACCTGGAAGGGAAGGCCAGCGCGCGGGCGACCAACGCACTGATGATGTCGCATCTCGCCCTTGTCCCGATCCAGGGCTCCGAACTCGACGCCATGGAAGCTGCGCGCGCGTTCAAGGCGATTCGCAATGCCGGTACCGCGCGCCAGCGCCCCTTGCCCTTTGCCGCGGTTCTGACGCGGACGCCTGCTTCGACGAGGCTGTGGCCGCGTGACCTGAAAGCCGTCGTCGGCAATCTGGAAGATGCAGACGTCCCGATGATCTCGACCGCTATCGCCGAGCGCGGTGCATTCCGCGGCCTGTTCAGTATGGGCGGTACGCTGGACGACATGACTGCGGCGGATGTCGGTTCACTCGACAGCGCGAAGGCGAACGCTAACGCCTTCGCGTTCGACGTAGTGACGCTGCTCAAGGAAGGACTGGGCGCATGAGCGAGAAGCCTGCGGCATCGCGTCGATCGATCACCAGCTTCGCCGCTGATGATGACATTCCGGTCCCCACCGCTGAACAGCTGGCCGCAGCCAAATCAGCAGGGGAGGGGCTGGGCTTTCGCTCCGAAAAGCCGGCTCCCGCACCGGCGCAGCGGCCGGCGCCCAAGGTCCGGCAGCCGACCTTTACCGACGCGGTGCACGTCCGGTGCCGTCCCGAGGATCGTGCTCGCTTCGAGGACTTCGTCTGGCGCAACCGCGTTTCAAAGGGTGAGGCAATGACGCTTCTCCTTGACTTGGCCCTGACCGAAGAGGCGCGGAAGGCAAAAGCCGGGAAGTGACGACAAGCTGACCGGGGAGGGGAGGGGGTAAGTCTCCCGGCCATGATCGCGACCGCCCCGTCGATGGCACTCCGCCAGCACAGCCGGCGTCATACACCGGCCGGAAGGGGAGGGGGGCTGACCGCCAGGGACCATCCCCGTCGCTCCTCATGCCGAGCGACGAATCGGTGTGATTGATCGGCCGCAGGGTGACCGTTCCTGTGTCAGGTAGCGTCGCGTTGGGGCTTGCGCGTGCACGCCAAACGCGGGTCAGCGGCCGTTGGGAAGCGGACCAGCGGCAACGGAGCTCGCTATCTGCCGATAGCCTCGATCGGATCGCCTGGTCGTCATGATCTAGGCAACGTCAGCGACTCCGCACGATCGCCCATGTCCCGCCATCGTACCCGTTGCGACCGCGATGGGGCTGGTGAAAGGCGCGAGGCTAGCGGCCGAGGAGCCTTGGTTGCCGGGAGCCGGTGCCGTCCTCGCTGCGACGGACTGGTGCGATCGCGGGAACGGCATCCGCTACGACGGGTGTGCTACCGACGATCCGTCGAGCGACCGTTCACGACAGCTATCCGAGCTCCGGGGACTGGTCGCCGGCAAGCGGAGAGGGGGAGGGGGTCGCGGGAACGCCGCTCTGATGCCCTGTTCCCTTCGCGCGATCGGATCCGCGAACGGCTGCCGCTGACACGCCGTTGGTCGGACATGCGATCCTCCAGAATACGCTCGCCCCGGCCGACCGATCAGCCCGAGAGCGCGGCCAGTCGTTCAGCCACTGCCTTGCCGCCATGGGAGGCGAGCGCCGCTGCGATCGTGCGGGCGTCGGACTTCTCGATGGCAGCGATCTTGACCCGCTCGAGCGCGGCCAGAAGGACAGGACGACCGGCGTCACGGGCCGCTTCCGTCGCTTGCTTCGCCTGCTCGTCGACGCGCGCCAGTTCGGCAAGCAGCGCCTCGCGTCTCGCCGCGATGGCCGCCAGATCACCGGTGTTGGATTTCGCACGAGGCATGTGGCGTTCTCTCTTGTGCTGCAATTCGTGGACAGCACAAACATGGCCGACCCTCTCCAAGATTACTAGGTATCAGGGTATTGATCTTGTCCAGATCGACGGTGTCGATACCGGACCGGCATCAATGACGACTGCCAAGGCCGTTCGACTGTCGAACGTATCAGGCGTCCATGTGCTTGCAATAACCTCGGCAATACAGCCCACTCCGCGTCTGGAGTGATTTCACTCCATCTAATTGGTTTTTGTACGAGGGTGGATCAATTATGAGGGATGGCAGGATATGCCATCTGGCACCAATGTAATACATTGGCTCGATGGCACCGCTGCACGGGGCTTTGAAAGTGGTGATCAGTCTTCGGCTCAAGGACGATCTGATCGCGGAGATCGACCGCGTCGCGGCCGCCCATGGCCAGACCCGGAGCGCCTGGATCGCGCAGATCCTCACGCGCACGGTGCTTGCGTCGGAACATGATGACCTGCCCATCGCGGGGGCGGCAGGTAGGCTCGATCACGAGGGTCATTCAGACGAGCAGGTCCGGGTGACGGTCCGCCTCAACCGGCGCGAGATCGAGGCGATCGATATTGTTGGCGCGCCGCTCGGCCTGTCCCGCAACGAGTGGATCAAACGCGCCCTGCGCTGGCAGCTCTGGGACAAGGCCGCGCAGCTCCGGCTATGCCCGGCCATGAAGGAGGAGGTCGGAAAAGTCCGCAAGCAGATCCTTCTGATCGGCCGCAACATCAACCAGGCGGTCCATGCCATGAATGCCGCCAACCAGCCCGAGAGCAGCCTCGACATCGCGCGGATTGCGGAACCCTTTCTGGAGACGTGCGCCGACCTGAAGATCGTTCTGCACGCCACTCGGCGCAGCCTGTCCGCCTATGTCGGGGGCGAAGTCGCGTATTGGACCGGCGCGTTCGGAGCACCGCGCGCGTGAGCCTCAACCTGTCGCCGGGCACGCTCGACACGATGGCGGGGATCTTCGCGCCAGCGAAGAAGCAGAGGCTCGGCAGCGGGGGCGGGTCGCCTCCACCAGCAAAGCAGGGCGGAACAATGCTGAGGCTCGCGGTCGCCTCCATGTTCCCGAAGGCCACGAGCCGACCGGGTGGCGGTCGCCAACCTTATGCGACGAAGCAGGCATTCGGTGCGGGCGCCCAAGGCGCCGTCAGTCGTCGCGCTATCGCGACGATGGACCGAACCGCACGCCGGGTCCCCGAGGTCCTCGTTCGCATCACGGGACGTCAGCATGGCAGCGGGCACGTGCTCGCCAATTTCGCCTACATCAGTCGCCTTGGTCACGGCACCGACAAGCAATTGGCGCTGTATACGAGCGACGAGGAGGTGCTCCGTGACGGACGCGCCATGCAGGAGCTCGCGCAGGATTGGCAGGAATGGGAGATGGGCGACGATGCCCGCCGCAAGGGCGCGACGTCGCTATCGATGATCCTTTCGATGCCATCGGGTACCGATCCCGAACGCCTCAAGGCGGCCGCGCTGGATTTCGCGCGGGAGGAATTCGCGAACCGGTCCTGGGTCGCGTCGCTCCACATTGACCGGGATCATCCGCACGTTCACCTGACCTTCGCACGGCGCGACCATGATGGTCGACGTTTTCACCCCACCCGTGACGACCTCTTCCGCTACCGCCAGCGCTTCGCCCAGAAGCTGCGCGACCGCGGCATAGAGGCGAATGCGACGCCGGCGAAGGCGAGGGGGGTAGACCCCAAGCATGAGCCGATCGCTGCCAGGAAAGTGCGAGCAAACGGCCAGGTACCGCGGCTCGACACGAACCGCCTCGCGCGCGCACAACGCTTCGCGAACGCGACCACAGCCGATCCGGTTCGGGCTATCCTTACCGAGCAACAGGCCGTCGTCAGGGACGCCTATCTGCAGTCGATCGCCGAGCTCAGTGCCACCCCGTCGGTCGTCAACCAGACGGTCGCGAAAAGCCTGCAACGGTTCGTCGAGGTTCTGCCCGACCCCGAACCGAACTCCATCCAGGCCGCCCATACGCTCCGCGTGCTGCGGGCGTTGGACACCCGACTTGGTGGACTCGAAGCGGAGGCAAGCGATGCGCCAGCGGACCCGATCGCCGCCGCGATCGCCCGGTCCAGCGCGATGAGGGACCGGATCGAGGCACGTCGTCTTCGCGATCAGACGGATGCGGTCCGCTCGCCCGAACCCGTCGACCCCGAGCGGCAGAAGGAGGAAACTCGGACACCAATCACCCGCCACGATCCGGCAACCGCACCGACCGATATCGACGAGGTAATGCGTCAGGTTCAGGAGCGAGAACGCGCGCGGATGGCCCGCGAGCGGGAGCGGGATCGAAGCCCTGGTAGGGGAGGGCCGACGCGATGAGCGATGTCAGTCAGACTGCCGCCCTAGCTGTAGGCGCTTGCAAACGGAACTGCCTCTGCTCGCAAACAGCGTGGATTTCTGCTCAAATTAGCTGACAGCGGGCGAGCCGTGCTGCTCACGCTGAATGACAATGTGCTCGCTATCGTCCGTGCCTGCTTGCAAACGGCGGTGGCCTGCTCACGCTTTCCGCCAATGGCGATCGATGTCGATGAGTGATCGGTGTTCGTATGGTCCTCGGTGAGTTTACCCATCTCTGTCAGATCGCCGCAGTCGAATCACGACGAAACGGACGCCGAAGAACAGCCCAAAGCCAATGGTCGCGCTGGGTGCCAGAACAAACGGAATGAAGCCTTTCTTACATTCAACATCTGGCACGCAGTCGCCAAGGGCGTCAGCGACCATCAAGATGAAGAATATAGGCAGTGTCACGATCGCCGCGACGCCGCATCCCCATTTGCTGCCTGCGCTGGTTCCGCCACGGTATCGGTTATCGTTCATGCCGAAAGCCGAACAGTCGAAGGGCCTGAAGCAGGCCATCTACACTGCCCGACACCCGTGATTGAGCCTTCATCGCCATACGGCTCTGCCTTTTCCGTAACCCGGATGGCGAGCGTCGAACTCATCCATGAAGGTCAGTCGCGCTCTGGCTAGCAGTTCGCACGCCTCCTGCGAGTAGCCGTAGTCGCCAGCGTCGGCGAGCAAGTCATGCAAGCCCAGCATGAAGACCTGATACCGTTCGGCGGGATCCTTGATATGGCCCCACTCATCTGTTTCGCGACCGAAGTCGTCATGCGTGACAGCCATTATGCGGCTCGGGCTTTGGCTCGGAAGAAGGTCGTTTCCGGCCCGATCAGATCGGGGTCGATCCCGCTCTCCTGGGCAGCCAGTTGCTGAATGATCCGCCAAATCTCGGGGGCGGTGAGACGCGCGCCGTCGCGGGCCAGCCTGCCGCGATTTTGCTCCGTCACCAGTCGGGCAAGATCACCGATCGTTTCACATCCCCGAGGCAGTCGGCGACGGTCGATGTGCCGCAACCACAGCCCGGCGTAGGCGCTCGCTCCAGCGGCGAAGATGCGAAGAGGCGGTGCCAGCGTCGTGAACGCGATGATCGCAACCGCGACGGCAAAGCAGAAACCACCGGCGATCCCCGGCCAACCGGCCCGCGTCGCCGGCATCTTCAGGTCGGTATCGGCTTCCAGGTCGGTGAACGACTGACGCAGCTTGTCACCGATCAGCGGCGCCAGCGGCTTATCCGGCCCGACGTGCCGGCCGAGACCAAGCGCGCGTCGAAGCCTGTAGAACGTCATCTGCGTGGCACATGTGATGCCGCCACCACCATGAGCCGCGACATGCGCGACGACATGGTCGCGCACCTCGCCGAACGTCCTCCACGGCAGGTCCGAGCGCAGGCGGAGATTAAAGATGCGCTCTATCGCGAAGAAGAAATCGGTGTCGTCTCCATCGCCCGCCCAGCCAACCGTATCGAGCACCTGCATGAACCCTGCTCCTCAGAGGTTCTGCAAAACGACCGTTTCTGATGAGCCGGTCGCCTTGCTTGCCTGGCAACGTAAATCTGCGGGCCGGGCTTTGTCAAAACTGTTCTGGAAACCGGCTTCGCAAAACGGTATGCTCCGCACGGGTTTGGAGAAGATCGGACGCCCATGCGGGTCGGTTATGCGAGGGTCAGCACCAGCGACCAGAACCCTGAGCTTCAGCTCGACGCGCTGCGCCGCGCCGGCTGCGAGCGGGTGTTCACCGAGAAGGCGTCGGGTGCGCGCGACGATCGGCCTGAACTGGCGCGCATCCTGAAAGACGTGCTGCGTGCAGGCGACACGCTGGTCGTCTGGAAGCTCGACCGTCTCGCCCGTTCGCTCAAGAAGCTGATCACCACAGCCGAGGAACTCGAGCACGAAAAGATCGGGCTGGTGTCGCTGACCGAGAGCATCGACACGACCACGCCGGGCGGGATGCTCACTTTTCATGTGTTCGGCGCAATCGCGCAGTTCGAGCGCGCCCTGATCCGCGAGCGGACCACCGCCGGTCTGGTGGAAGCGCGCCGGCAGGGCCGCAAGGGCGGCCGCCCATCGATAATGCGCCCGAGCGACGTCACCGCAGCCCGCGCCATGATGAAAGAGGGCACGCTCCCGGTGCGCGACATCGCCAAGCGCATGGGCGTGTCGGTCGCGACCCTCTACCGCTATGCCGGCAAGCGCGGTAGCGGCGTACCGGCCAAGGAGCCTGTCGCAGCCCATGGCTGACCGGGCGAAGCGGCCGCCCGGAGAGGCGCTGGTCGACCTTCGCCGACGATTGTCGCTGTTGCCGCCACGCGATCCCGGTCGCACCGAGATCGTCGCGCGTGCGGCCGAGGCTTACGGCATCTCGATCTCGACGCTGTACCGGGCGCTGCGCGAGCTGAACCGGCCTCGGTCGGTGCGCAGATCCGATCACGGCGCGACGCGGATCGCGCCGCAGGCGGAGATGGAGCGCTATGCCGAGATCGTCGCCGCGCTGAAGATCAGAACGACCAACAAGAAGGGCCGGCACGTCTCCACCGCCCGCGCCATCGAGTTTCTGGAAACCGATGGCGTCGAGACGCCGGAGGGCCTGGTCAAGGTCGCGCCCGGTCTATTGAAGCGGGCAACCATCGACCGGCTGCTCCGCGCGTCGGGGCTGGATTATGCCCGTGTCACCCGCCCGCATGCGGCCGTGCGCTTCCAGGCGCGGCGATCCAACGAGCTGTGGCACTTCGACATGAGCCCGTCCGACCTCAAGCAGGTCGAGGCGCCGCTGTGGATCGAACAGGGTCGCGGCAAACCGACGCTCATGCTGTTCTCGGTCGTCGATGACTGCTCGGGCGTGGTCTATCAGGAATATCGCAGCGTCTATGGCGAGGACGCCGAGTCCGCGCTGCGCTTCCTGTTCAACGCCTTCGCCGCCAAGCCCGAACCCGAGCTGCCGTTCCAGGGCCTGCCGGTCACGATCTACATGGACAACGGCCCGGTCAGCCGGTCGCGCGTGTTCCAGTCGGTAATGGGCAGTCTGGGTATTCGCGTCCTCACCCATCTGCCGCCCAAACAGGACGACCGGCACACCGCGGCCCGCGCCAAGGGCAAGGTCGAGCGGCCGTTCCGCACGGTAAAGGAAGTGCATGAGACCCTCTACCACTTCCACAAGCCGAAGGACGAGGCGGAAGCCAATCTGTGGATGCGGCGCGCGCTCGTCACCTACAACAATGGCGGCCATCGGTCCGAGCCGCACGCCCGGATCGAGCATTGGCTGCGCCACCTGCCGGGCGAGGGCGTGCGCGCCATGTGCTCGTGGGAACGGTTCTGCGCCTTCGCGCGCGAGCCCGAGCGGCGCACCGTCGCGGGCGACGCGACCGTTTCGGTCGAGGGTGCCTCCTACGAGGTCGAACCCGAGCTTGCCGGCGAGACGGTGACGCTGCTCTGGGGCTTGTTCGACCAGCAGTTGTTCGTGGAGCATGGCGGCAAGCGATACGGACCCTACGAGCCGTCGCGCGGCGCGGTGCCGCTCTACCGCTACCGCAAGTACCAGAAGAGCCGCGCCGAGGAGCGGCTCGACAAAGTGGTCCGGCTCGCCGACCAGCTCGGGCTTCCCCGTGCGACCGTGACGGGCGGCGATCGACCGCTGCCGTCACTGCCACCCTCCACCACAGGGCTTGTGGTCCGGCAGACCTCTTTCCCCGAGCCGGCGATCGAGACGGCGTACCCGACCGGGCTCGCGGCACGTCACGCCATCGTCGACCAGCTACAGCGACCGCTCGGTTCACTGCCCGAGGCGGACCGTGCCTTCATCGACGCGCTGCTGGGCGAAACGCTCGACAAGACCATCATCGCCGGCCGCATCCGCGAGCGGTTTCAGGCAAGACGGGGGATAAGCTGATGCTCGCCGACGTTCAATCCAGCTACGGGCTGGCCCGCCCGTTTCATGGTGCCGGCAACTTCGAGACCGAGCATCAGCGCAACCTCGTGCGCGAGGTCTGCGCAGCGGTGCAGACCGGCCGGCTGATCGTCGTGTCCGGGCTGGTCGGATCGGGCAAGACGCATCTCCTGCGCCGCATCGAGGACGAGCTGGTCAGGGCCGGCAAGGTCGCCGTCGCCAAGTCGCTCGCGGTCGACAAGCGTCGGACCTCGCTGCCGTCGTTGATCGAGGCGTTGTTCTACGACCTCTCGCCCGGCGACCGCGCCCAGGTGAAGATCCCCAAGCAGGCCGAGCGGCGCGAGCGCGACCTGCGCGACATCATGCGCAAGGGCAAGCGCCCGGTCGTGCTGGTGGTCGACGAGGCGCACGACCTCCACCACAAGACGCTGACCGGCCTCAAGCGGCTGATGGAGGTGGTGGCCGATGCCGGCGTGCTGCTGTCGGTCCTGCTCGTCGGCCATCCCCGGCTGCGCAACGACCTGCGTCGTCCGCAGATGGAGGAGATCGGCTATCGCACCACGACCTTCGATTATGAAGGCATCGGTGCCGAGCGACGCGACTATGTCGCCTGGCTGCTCGGTGCCTGCGCGGCGGAGGGCGTCAAGGTCGCCGACCTGATGGACGAGGACGCGATCGACCTCATCGCCGAGCGCCTGCGCACCCCGCTCCAGATCGAGATGCACCTGACCCTCGCTTTCGAGCAGGGCTTCCGGCTTGCCGCCAAGCCCGTCACGGTCGAGATCGTCGAGCAGGTGCTGTCGCGCGCGATCGACGACCTCGAACCCACGCTGACGCGCAACGGTTACGACGCCGGCGCGCTCGCCAGCCAGCTCAACACCCGGCCGTCCGACGTACGCGCGTTTCTCACCGGAACGCTGGACGCCGAGCACACCCGCGAACTGACCGAGCGGCTCCGCGAGGCGGGGGTGCCGATATGACGCCAGTCACGAACTTCACTGGCATATATCGTGAGCAGGCCAGTCCCGTTTGCAAGCAGGCACGGATGATGGCGAGCATGTTGTCATTTAGCGTGAGCAGCGCGGCTCGCCTGCTGTCATTCAATCTGAGCAGAAATCCGCGCTGTTTGCGAGCACGAGGCGCTATGATTGCAAGCGCCTACACCTAGCCGCCATTCTTGACGCGCTGACACTGATGCAGGACCAGGTCGAAGAGATCGGCGAACGCAGCAAGCGCCTCGAAGCAAATCAGGCCGACATCCTTGCAAGGCTCGAGACCATCGATGCTGCGCAGGCCATCGCGACGGACCTCCAGCCTAATCTCGAGCATCTCGCGTCCGAAGTCTCCGAGACCCGGGGCGAGATGGGGGAGGGGTTCGCCCGTGTTGCGCAGGTCGCGGGCTGGGCGCATGCCGCGGCCGCTGGCAACGCCGCTCCATTGCCGGCCGATGTCCTCGACGATCCGCTGCTCGAGCTCTTCGTCATCAGCCAACCCGCAGACCGCACTTCAACCCGCCGCGCCATCGTGGATTGGCGGGAGAAGGCGCGGACGGTCGATACTGCGGCGCTGACCGCTCTTCTGATTAGCCAGTACCGCCCGTCACCGACAGACGATCGCGCAGGCCGCCGTCTGCGATACAAGTTGGCTGCGATCACCCGCGACGAACTGGAGCGTCGAGGTGCTGTGATGCCGCCATTGCCGCGCTCGACAATAGCGGCGGACCGATCGGCCGAGGCGCAGCGCGCGCGGTCCGAGGCGCTGGTCGAGGTGTGGCAAGCGGGGGAGGGCGCAATGCTCTACGCTGAGCCGGAGCTCGCTGGTGCGATGGACATCATGGCGGCGGCAAGGCGGGAGGGTGTTGCGCTGCCTGAGCAGAGCCTAGCAAGCGGATTGGCTGCGTTGCATCAGACGATTTCAGATCGCCTGAGTGTCGGCGACAGACCTGAGTTGGCATCTGATCCGAAGAACGTCGGCGCGAGGGAAGAAATACTCCGTGATCGATAGCTTTGAATCACGTACAATCTGAGGAAGAGACGCTGAAGCCGTGCGCCACATGTCAATGAGCGCGTCACATGAAGAAGCGGAACTGAAACGGGGTACTCCCCAAGCGGGGCATTCGTTTAAGAACCCGCGCTAGGACCTTGGCGTAGCTCATGGTCACGGGTAGGGGATCGTAGAGTCCGTCGTTGTTCCAATTCATCTTGGAAAGCGCCAATGCCGCCATAGCCGTGTCATCCCACGAGCCATGTCCGGCGTGGCGCACAAGCCGGATCGGCTTGGGAGTTCCCCGCCCGCCCTGAAGGTGCGGCCGCTTGCCCAAGCCGTCTACCGCGCCGTGTATCCAAAGCAGCGCGTCTCGTGGGCCGAGCTGTACCAGCGTTCCCCGTTTGACCGGATATGCGGCGGCCTGATTGCGGCGTGGATTGTTGGGGTCCTGCTCCCACCAGACACCACGCCACCCGACCTCATCAACGACTTGGATGAGATCGACCGCTTCGCAGACCGGTAGCGCTTCGAAGCAACCAGCGATCTCGTCGCTTTTGAATTCGGTGGTCTTGTGGATCATCACGCGTCGAGGTGAGCGTCCCCCGTGTCGTCGCCTGTAGAGTTCGAGCGACCGCGTGATCACTCGGAACATCTCGGCACGAGACAAAAACGGGTTCTCCCGTTGTACCTGAATTTCATTGGTATCAAACGCGATAAATTCTAATCCGGCGCCGTCCTCATCGAAAACCTGACTGCAGCAGGTTACGAAACGTGGACTACCGCTGTCGTCATTACGAACGGCATAGGAAATGCCGATGAAGGCCGTTTCCGCCTTGGTGTCAGCCAACTTCCAAGGAATGCCGCCAGCCTTGGCATAGATTGCGAGGCCGATACGCCACATCACGCTCGCTCGACATGAATAGGAGAGCGCGCGCCCTTCACGCACGATCTGGATCGGCATCCCGCGAATTGCTGCAAAGGCCTTCAGATAGTCGTGCAGGTCGAAGTCATCGTCGTGGCCGAAGAAGGCGGCCTCCCAGCGATCGGGCAGGTAGACGAACAGAACGTCGAACTCCGTGCGAAACGCCTCCAAGCAGCGAACTGCTTGGATAAGGCGGTCGGCCAGCAGAGTATGCGGCGCCGGGCTCGCGGCGAGATCGGCGTCCAGTGCCGGCTCAAGTTCGACACGGCACTTGGCCGGTGCCGCGGTTACCCGCGTGTTGAACACGGCCGAGAAGCCCGGCCACTCGGGAAGATAATCGGTTCGTTCACGTGGCGAAAACGTCCGGTGGAGCTCTTGCATGAAGCCGAACAGGCGGGTGGACTCTCCGGCCGGCGCAATGGTGGCAACCCGAATGGGACTGGGCACCTGCGAGGCGGAAAAGGGACCAAACCTCTTGAGGCCGCGTAGCGGATGAATATCTCGATCGCCGCTGCGCTCAGGATGGAAGAGGAGTTCCGGCTCCGGATACCAGACGTGGGGCGAAATTTCGCTGCTCATGGCGTCACCCTGAACGAGAACGCGGTTCGTCGCCCGACGGCGAACGAAGCGTCGATCCCATCTCCAATCCCCAGTGCCCGCACATTCTCTCCGGCAAACAGTCCCGTCCAGAAATCGATGAGCTTATCCGCATCCCGGTTGTAGCGGCGCGCTGTTCGCTCGCGCGCAAAGTCGGCCGCCTTGGCCCGGCTTGCGGTTGAGCCATCGTCGTCCGTATCGATCCGGGGCTCAACCAAGAGCCACAAGCGGTCGTCCGCCCAATCCAAGCGGACCGCTACTCCCTCCCGCCATCGTACCTTGCCGCCGTCGATCCGACCTTGGAGCGGTCCCACCAAGCTGCGCAGCGACCCCCAATGCTCATCTGCCGGGTCGTGCGGTGCCAGGATATGGACGTTGCGCCGCCGCTGGGCATCAAGCCCATGTACACTGCACAGCCCACGAACCAGCGCCTCTCGCAGCAGGCCTCGTTCACCGGAATCGTAACGCAGTCGCCGATCCTCAAAGACGGACAGATCAAAGTCCGTGATATCGTAGGGGGCGAAGACGCGGCGAAACTCCTGGTCCGAGCCGAACCCAATGACTCCCCCGCTGGTGCGGGTAGCAATCAGATCAGCCTTCGCCGCGAGTATTGCATCCCGGACGTCTGCCGCCCCACCAATTCCACAAACGACGCGGCGGGCGTTTGTCGGTATGGATTCGACCTCGATCCCATTTAGTCGGACGAGAGGCCAGTTATGTTTGCCGGTCAGCGCCGGGGCGGCTGTCCACCAGCGTTGCTTCTGACCCAGGCTGTCGAGCGCTGTCGAGTCGAGGTCAGGCAACAGACGCACGAGATCGCGAAGCGCTTCGTCCAAATTCTCGATACGGACCAGCCCGCTGTCGACGCCAACCGCCTGGGCGCGTTCGAGCAGCTGGTTGACGCGTTCGAAGGGTGGCTCCTCGCCGCGATGCAGCCAAAACAAGCCTCCCGGGAAGGCGCCGGGGCGTTCGAGTGCTGCCTCGAGCGCATCCATAATGGACGCATCGCGTCCGCTATACCCCCCGACGACCAGACCGGATCGGCGGCAGGAATCGACGAGCACCTCTCTGAGCTGTGCATCCTGCTGCCTGAGCTCGTCGGGTGTGTTCTTGAGCCGGCGGGACCGGAAATCGCCGTGCAGCTTGACCTCGATAGGCCATTGCTGCGCTGCAATCTGCTCGGCTGCCAGATCAGGCGCATCAAGGGCCACGACGCTGAGCGACTTGGTGGTGCCATAGGTTTGTGCGCAGGCATCCGCGACGAGGTGATCGAAGTTGGTGGTCCAGATCAGGTGAGCATGCCCCGCCTTTAGCAGGGCAGCGAGCGCTAGGTGGCCATAAGCAGGCTTTGCGCCGCCGATCATGCCATCGATGAACGTTCGACGGTCCTTCTCGGCGGGATAAGCTGCTTCGAATAGCGCCGCATATTCGTCCGGAGCACCGGGGACTGGTAAGCTGCCCGATCCGCTGACATGGGCGTCGAGCAACGCACGCACACTCGGATTGCCGGTGTCGGCGATGGTCGAAAGCGGCACCCGCCGCTGCGCCGCATAGAGGATCTGCTTGAACTGCCAGATCATGTCCCATGCGGTGGGCACGCCCGCAGAGACAGACGCACCCGCGCCCAGAAACCACATGAGCTGACCAGGTCGCAGCGCGAAGCGCCGTGCGAAGTCATCACTATCTATCTCAGGTGCCAAGCCATTCCCCTCCCGGGCCACGCTAGCCAACTCAGGCCGCCTGTAAAGTAGAGGCAGCCAGCGTTGTGAGATCGGTCGGACTGAACCAAAACACCCGCTTCTCGAAATCTGCCGGTTCTCGTCAGTGCCGCAGGAAGCCGTCAGCTCTAGGCACTGGCCTGGGGCGATCACATATAAGACTGTATGAGCACTTTTCTGCTTCCGTTATCCGAGTTCAACCGCATCCATCAGGTGATCCACGGCACGATCAAGGACGAGGGCAATCCCGGCAAGGCGTGCACGCTCTTTGCCTGCATCGGCGCCTTAATCTTGAACAAGCATTACAAGATACCGGCCAGGGCGGTAGCCGGAGGTTTTGCGCTATGCGTCGAACCCGAGAAGGTCATGTTCTTCGGGCGGGATGGGGGAGGTACCGTAGAGTTCGACGAAGACGGCTTCCACATGTGGGTCCAAACCGAGACCCACGTGATCGACTTCATGTCTCCCTTGTACCAAGAAGCGTTCCAGGACGTGCAGCAGGAAGTGGCCATTCCACGCCGAATGTTGCAGAAGCGGCTATCCGATGAAGCACCCGACCTCAACCAGCTAAAGAAGGCCGGCGACTACTTTACGATGCCCGATCCGGAGCTGAGCGAGCGCTTGATCGATCACGTCCTAGACCGGCCTATCAACACCGATATTATCCACATCGCTGAAACATGGTTCGGCACGCGTCGAGGTAAGCAGAAGCCATCGCTGACGATCGGCAGCAATGACGGGCTGGTTCGTGACCTGCGGCTGCCGGCGACCGTCGCGCGAGGAGCTTGGTAAGCCATGGCAGTTGCACGATGCCGCTCCGGTTCGCCTAGCCCATGGCCCCTGCGATGCCGCTGATCGGCACAATTGATCCTGCATGGAAGGACATGTCCAAATACGTAGTCCACTTCGCCAAGGAGTCTAAGTTCAAATCGGCCTATGATAACGCAATTGCGATCCTGTACGAGCGGCGCATTGTCGCGATGAAGGCGTTCGGTGCCGGACGCCATCTTCCGCACGCCAAGCGCTCGGTCTGTTTTAGTGAGGTGCCGCTTCATCACTTCAAGCGCCTGGCTGACGCGCGAGGTCAGCACGGGATCGGCTTTCGCAAGGAGTTTCTGGTCGAGCGAGGCGGCGGGCCGATCCTCTATGCCTATAAGGATACGCCGCAGGCGCAGGCGATCAATGCCCTGGTCCATAGCGCAGCCGGCGATCCGGCCGCTCCGGTCTGGAATTTGGCGCCCTTTGTGGACTTGCCCGGCACCTATGGTGTCTCGACCTACCTTTTCGAGTGGGAGCGCGAGTGGCGACACGTCGGCGACCTACCGTTTGCAGAGACGGAACCGGCGTTCCTAATTATTCCCGAAACGCTCCACGATGCCGCCAGAGGCTTCTTCGCCTCCGCTAAGCTCGATCATGTCGGCCCGAGCTACGAGTGTCCGTTCATCGATCCCTACTGGAGCGAAGACAGGATCGAGATGGCGTTGTCGGGCTGAGCGCTTGGGTGTTGAAACGGATCTCAATCGGTTGCGCTGTCTGGATGTAAGCGTTGTCGGCACGGCAGGCGAGACTGCACGGAACGACCGACAAGCTTTGCTCACCACGGAGATCAAGCGTGACCTGCATCTACTGTCCTTCCGACGGCCCTTATACTGAAGAGCACGTCGTCCCGGCGGGCATGGGCGGTGACGACGGCAAGTGGTTGCTGAAGGATGTCGTCTGCGGGGTCTGCAATACTGACGTTTTCTCTCCCATGGAAACGAAGGTAATGCGCGCCTCTCCTCTGGCGATCGCCCGCTTGTTCAAGCAGACCCGGTCACGAAAGCGGGGCAAAAGGACTGCCGCGCCCTCTATTTACGCGCCGGTCAGTTACTTTGATGATCCACAGTCCGGTCTGCTTCTTGAACAGGAGCTTGGCAGCGGAGGCCAGTCAATGGTTTGGCCGCAAGTGAACTACGTACCGCCCGAACGGATGACTGTCAGCGCGACCGACGCGGCGTCGGCGAACGAGTTGATTCGCGATCTGGGGCACTCGCCGACCTGCTTACGCTTTGTGAAAAGCTGCGGGACGGTGTCGAGGTGCGTTACCGTCTGACTTTCTTGCGCTGGGACGGCGTCGCTTACCAGCCGGGCGAGGTCGACAGCGCCGCAGCAGCGCCGCGCGGGGCCGTCTGGCTCGAGCCGCTCGAGTACCCAAATACCGAAACAACCGGAACTCTTACCGCGCGTGTCTTTCGTAGGGGCAGGGGGGCGATGACTTGCCGGGCGGAAGATGTCGAGGCTGTCGCCAGCCTGCTAACCCTAATCCGTCAAAACCACCCGAAGCTCGTCGTCCCCGCTGACGCCACCTCAATCAGTACCGACACGCCCGGAATCCATCTTCGCCAGACCATGGATCCCGTTGCCTATGACAGAGTGCTGGTCAAAATAGGCGTAAACGTCTGTGCTCATCTGTTTGGAGACGCAGCTGTTCGGACGCCAGCATTTGCCAGCGCCCGAGACTATGCGCGCTACGGAACTGGCAGCGTCGTTCAGCTTTCGATCGAGGAAGCCAAGAAATTTACCGAAGCTTTCCCGGTGCTCGCACACCATCATCTGCTCCTGGTCGCCACCAAGACACCGGAGGGCGAAAAACCTGGCTGTGTCATGATCACCATGCAGTTCTACGGGGGGCTGACGCATTCCTATTTGCTTGCCGTGGGCGACGTGGTCCCGAACGCCGCAGACCCAATCTTCGTTGTAGTCGACTATGAAGCCAACGTGATCGAGCGTCACACTCCGGAAAGCTTTTCACGGTTCGCGAAGCGAAACGGTGCGACTTGGCGTCCTATCGACCTAGCTGGGGGGAGTAGCTAGGGTCTGGACTCGTTGATCGCAGCCAGGAGATGATGGTGGCCGCGAGGCGACGTCGGAGAAAAAGGCGTTTGGGCACCGATCGTAGCGGGAGCCGACACGGCGCCAGTCCTTCAGACGGCCGAACATGATCTCGATGCGGCTTAGTCGTATCTGAGCGACTCTTTACCCGACCTTCGACGCGGGATGCCGGGTTTAATGCCCTTGGCGTTAAGAGCATTCCTGACCCGACGGCGTCATAGCCGCGATCACTGAGCAGCCACTGCGCCCTTGTGCGGGTCGTCGAGCAGCGCCGCCGCACCGGTGTAATCGCTGACCTGGCCCGCGGTCATGAAGAAGCTCGGGCCGAAGAAAAGTCGTGAATGACCGCGTGTGGGATCGCGTCGCCCATGCTGATCTTTGAGGGTCTAATTATCTGGCCATCGGCGATTGCCGAGAAACTAAGCGACCCGAATGTTGAGTGCGATCAGATGATCGAACAGCTCCTTTGTTCGTGCGCTTGGAGGCACAGCCAAGGCTGCGTCCACGGCGGTACGACTGAGCAAGGTACGCCGTTGATCAGAGCTCCCATGGGTTGAATTCGGCGACGCGAGGCCGGAAGCGGCAATCGCAGCAGCGTCCTCCGCGCCGGACTCGCTTGCCTGAATGACCCTCAAGCTATTGCGGGCCACCGCGGGATCGAGCCGGATCATCGGCATGGCAGGTGGCGCGATCCGTGTGCGTGCCGCGAGCTTCTTCTCGGCATAGTATCGAACCTTCTTGCCATAGGTCGCATACATGCCACGCCGAAAGACAATGAGATCGTCCTCTGGCAACATTTCAACCTCCTGGGGAAGCATCAACGGGCGGCGCTGATCGGACAGCGACGTGGAGCCACCCCCGCCTCCCCAGGTCCCTATCGAGCGCGATCGTGATTTGAACGTGTACGTGCCAAGCTGCTCGGAGATATTCTTCGCATCGGACAGCCCTGCCGGGCGGAGGATGAGCCGCACGGCACAATTGCGTTCGATGTCGGCCGCCACCTTGTCGCCGTAGACGCCTTGGATCTGCTCGATCGATTGGAAGGCCGGAAGCAGCCGGAGACCATAGCCGGCGACGTAGCTGAAGGCGTTCGCCAGGACGGAGCACTTGCCGAGGCTGGCGAATTCGTCGAGCGCGAGAAGCACCTTCACCCGGTGCCGATCTCCCTTTGGCAGTTCGCGCACATTCAGGTCGACGAGCTGCTGGAACAGCAAGCCGTAGATCGGCGCGGCGCGATCGAGGTCGTCGGGCGAGACACCGAGATACAGCGAGATACGCTCATCTCGGAAGTCGCGCAGATCGAAGTCGCTTTCCGAAGTGGCGGCATCGACATAGGGGTTCAGCCACGCATTGACCTTGGCCGTCACCGACTGACGAAGCCCCGTGAACGTGTTCGCCGACGACGACGTGTAATCACGGATGGCAGATTCGCAGCCCCCAGACAGCGGCTTCCCGGTCGCTTTGCGCTGCTCGATGATCTTCGGGAACCGTCGCTGCGCGTCGCCAGCTGCGAACTGCCGGTAGACTTCACCGAACGTGAAGGGGAGCGCGTCTTCGCCATCGTCGGCCGTCGCAGCGATATAGGCCGTGACGCCAAGAAACGCCGTACGTGCCCCCTCGGCCCAGAACTTGTCGCCGGTCAGCGGATCGGGGAACAGCATGACCGCGATTTTCTGCAGTTCGTTGATCACCTCGACCGGATTGCGACGATCGATATAACTGAGCGGATTGTAGCGAGCCGTCCGTCCGGATGGATCAAGCGGGTTGAACAGGACGACACGCTGGCCCAGCTCCTTCAGGCGATAGCCGGCCGTGTTGTCCCAATTCTCCTGCTTAATATCGAGAACTACTAGGGAGTCGGGCCAGTCGAGCAGGTTGGGAATGATGACGCCAACGCCCTTGCCAGCCCTGGTCGGAGCCTCGAGCAGCACGTGCTCGGATCCGTCGAAGCGCATCACCTTTCCGCCGAACTTGCCCAGGACGATGCCTGCCTTGCCGAGCAGCTTGCCCTTGCGAACCTCGCCCGGCCGCGCCCAGCGCGCCTCGCCATGGAGGGTCTGCCGCCGGAAGAGCGAAGACGCGATCAGAAATCCGGTGAGCACCAGTCCGATCCCGAAACCGACGATGAACGGCTTGTAGATGATCGGATAGGCACGCATCGACCACAGGGCCGCCGGGACCTTCAGCCACGGTGTCTTGGCACTGAGAAGATGCGCGCGGCAGAGGACTGCGACGGCTCCGATCGCCGCGCTGAACGCAAGGCCGATCACCGTTAGAAAGATGATTGCGCCGGGTTGCGACCCTTCGCTGCTCCGGACCCACTTGCCGCTCACGCGCGACCCTCCTCAGTCTCGCGGCTTACCCGCCGGATCGAACCACACCTCCGTCATGCGATAGCGCGCAGGCTGCCCGTCTCGCGGGGGCAGCCGGTCCATTTGCACGACGATGTCCACCAGCGACCGCAGCAATGCTCTGATGTCATGGCGGTCGAGGTCGCTTCCGCCGTCCGACTCCTTCACCAGGAGCGTGAGCTGCTCGAGCGCGCCCTCGGCCGTATTGGCGTGGACGGTGGTGATCGATCCGGGATGACCGCTGTTGACGTTCCTTAGGTAGAAGAACGCCGTTCCATCGCGCAGCTCCTGGAGGAGGATGCGATCAGGGCGCATGCGAAGGGCAGACTCCAGCAACTCTTTTGCCCCGACCTTCTGCAGCCCCTTGCCGTCCTTGGCGTACATCATGTGGACGCGGTTGCGCTGCGGCACGACCAGCTCGCGCGTATCCTCGATCGTCAGGATCCGCTCATGGTCGGGGATCAGCTTGATGAGCCCCTTCGAAAAGCTGGTCTTGCCCGATCCTGTGGCGCCGGAAATCAGAATGTTCTTCTTCGCTTCCACGGCCAGTCGGAAGAACGCCTTCCAATCACCGGCCGCGCGCCGCGCGAGCAACGCCGCATCGATCTCCTCGTGAAGCCCTTTGGCACGCACCTCACTGAAAAGACCGGCCCGATCGAAATCGTCGAGGTCCATCGAGACACCGGATGCTTTGCGTACCGTGATCGAGATGAAGCCTTGCTCGACTGCGGGTGGAACGACGACCTGCGCTCGTTCACCGCCTGGAAGGACCGATGATACGATCGGATACTCAGCGCTGACATCCTGTTTGGTGCAGCCGGCGATGAGCCGCGAGAGCGTCATCAAAGACGAACTGTCGAGCGAAGGCTCCTCGTGCCACTCCCAACCCGCGCGAGTTTCCAGTCCAATCAGGCCGGGCTCGTTGATGACGAGTTCTGTGACGTCGGCGCGCTCCAGATGGCGAATGATCGGCGCCGCGTTATGAGCGTAGAGCAGCGAGGCTGAACCCGACGCCATATCAGCGCCTCAGGCGCACTTCGTAGACCGACCGAAAGTCAAAATCCTTCGCGACGAAAATAGCCGCCGTATCGCCTTGGTTCTTCTTCAAGACGGGCCTGATCTGCATCGTCTGTTGAAGAACGGTATTGGCGGTGTTGCCCGGAACCTGCGTCGAATAGGTTCCTTCCCCTTGAACCGCCCGGCTCGCGATGTTGGAGGCGTCCTCCAAGACCGAAATAACGAGGCCAAGGCCGAAGCGGGACCAGAATTGTGTATCAACCCCGCCCGGCAATCCCGCGCGCCCAAGACTGTCAGACGCCGGCGAACCAAGGTTGATCGCGACGCCGCGAGGGGTGAGTGCCCGGGTCCAGAGAACGAAAAGGCGCGCCTGACCTTGCGTGATCCCGCCTGCATACTGGCCGAGCACCTTCGTGCCTTTGTCGAGCAGCACGATGCGGCCGTTTTCCGAGAAGACGTCGTGATTGATGACGCATGACACAAAGCCCGCCTGCGTCGAGTTTATCGCCGTCTGCAGCGTGCAAGGGATGACGGTTCCGGCGCTGAGGAGGAGACTGCGGTCGCCCACCATCGTCGCGCGCACCGTCTGAATGCCGGAATGGCTCAGCTGGTCGCCGAGGTCCGTAGCGCCCTTTGCCGTTGCAGTGCCTTCGCCTTGGTCATTGAAGCCGCTCGCGCCGACATCACGACGAGCGACCATCGACCGCCCGGTCTGGAGGTCGCTGCCATCTTGGACCCCACCGGGATCCTGCGAAGCTCTCGTCGCGTCATTTGCCGATCCGGATGTTTCGGGGGTCGGACCCGTCGCACCGAACGCCATGATCGGCGATCGGCGCGCTGCATCCGCCATGATCCTTGCCTGTTCCGCGCGGCGCTGAGCGGGCGTCTGTTGGCCACTTGCGGTCGGACCCTGGTTCGCCACGACACCCGCCGCAGGATTCGCATTGCCGCTCGCGTCGACCGTCGGTGTCGCCGGCGTGATGGGACGACCGAAGATATCGGTTGCGGGAGCGCCAGGTTGGCCGAGCTGATTGGCGAGCGCGGCGCGCTGGACATTTGGATTGGCCATCACCTCGTCAACGCTGCGATCGCTAGCTTTCGCAGGCGCGGCAGCGTTGGTCGCGTTCACCGGTCGATGAAAGGCACCGTACCCGATGGCTATGCCGCTAATTGCGCCGACAAGCCCTATCCCAGCGCTCAGAAGGGCAATATTCCCCCAGCCGCCGCTACGCGCCACCATGGTGTCCGGCTGTTGCGATGCGATCGGCTCGGGGCCGATCGACCCGCCACGATCGATGATGGTCTCGGCCATGCTATTGGTCCTTCACCTTGCGCTCGACGACGTTGGACACGGTGCCGGTCCGGTCACCCCGGACGTTGCGGGGAGGGGCCTCGTTGAAGATGCACAGTACGGCGGTGCCGCGACGGAGCCGCAACTCCCGATACACCGCATGGATCACGACGAAATCCTCGCGCACGTCGTAGGGAACGATGGTTTCGGTACCATCGACGTCGACCGCGAAGATCGACGGAACGTCGGCATGACCCGGATATCGCAGAACAGTGAACTCACCGTTGTCCGATACCTCGCTAGGCTGCAGTGCCACGTCGCCCTGCACCGTATAGTTCAGGTTCCGCTGACCCTCGATCACGGCATGGTCGAGCGCCGCTGTGGTAATACCAGACTCGATCGCCTTGGCGGCCTGCGCCTCTGCGACCTGAGCCTGCAAAGCGGCGACCGCGCGCTCCTCGCGCAGATAACGAAAGCGGACGCCGTACATCGTGCCGGCCGTCCCCAACGAGAGATTGAAGTGATAGGTGCGAGCCACGCCTGCCGCATTGGTGACGACAATCAAATTGGTGGGCCCGGCGCGTTCCCGGGGCTTCAGGAACACGATGTTGGCGACCGGCGCGATCTGCCACGATACCGTATCCCCGAGCGCCGCCTGCGTGATCGTCTCACCGGGTCCAAATCGGATCTCGATGGCATGGCGGAAACTGCCGACGATCGAGACAACCTGATCGGGATCGTAATTGACGTCTCGCAACCGGGTGTCCTTCGACCCCGGGCGAGGGACCTCAGAGGCGGTCGCGGGACGAGGGATCATCGTCGACGCGATGAGCCCGACCGCTGAGAAGGCGACTAGCCGATGCCATATCCTTCCAATCCCTCGCCAGAACCGGCTCGTCGCGCCCGCTTTCGTCACGGTCAGCTTGCTCATCGAAGGCGACAGCCGCTCCTCGACCCTCCGACGCAGCGCCGGAAGGAACGGGACGACGACACGATCCGGGTTCACCCGGGAGTTCGATGGCTCGTTCATGTCACGCCTCCGGATCAGAGCGATAGTTGACGACCTGGAAGCCGAGCGGATTGATGTTGCGATCTTTCTCATGCTCGGGGGCTGTCGTGAATTTGAAGGTCAGGATGGCGTTCCAATTCTGTGCGATGGGAGCGCTCTGTCCGTAGGTAATGATCTTGGAATAGCGGACCTGCGCGACGGTCTGGCTGAGGAAGCTGATCGACCGGATCGAAATCGATACGAAGCCTTTGTCACCATAAATATTGGACGGTGCATTCCTGTTGCTTGACTGGACGCTGTTCAGATAACGCTGTGCTTCGTTCTGATCGCTCATCAGCATGACGGCATAGGCATTTTCGCGTGCTGCATCGTTGAGCCAGCCCTCCCGTAGCCGGACGTATTGCGCGATGAAGTAGCGATTGACCGCCTCATCGTAGGTGCGGGGCTGCGGTCCCTTCAGGGCCGTGACGATCTGGGTTTCACCCGAGGATCGGTCGACGCGGATCACGAACGGATCAACCGTCTTGAGCGGGGTCAGCATCGCGACGGCGGCCACCGCGACAATCGCCAATACCACCGCGACTGCCGCGATGATCCAAGCGAGCTTCTCGCGTCCTGCGGCAGCGCGGAAGCGATCGTATTCCCAGGTCCGTGACGTCTGAAAATACTCGTCCTTCTTCTCGGCCTTCACCGCCGGCATGGCGTCGTCCCCCTGATCAGCATGGAAGGTAGGATCGAGCGACGATCCGGTTTGACAGGCGGGGCTTGGCCGCCGGACCTAGGATCTCGCGGCCCGACGATGAGGAAGGCGTGCCCGAGCCTCGTAGCGTCGGGATCTCGGGGGCAGACGCAGGCTGTTGCGGTGGCGCGGAGCCGGATGGCGGGGCGATCATTGATCGTGCCGCCGCTTGCGATACAGGCACGGGGATCGGCAGCGTCGGAAGAACGCTGCCGTAGGCGTTCGCTGGCCGTCGATGCTTGCCGTCGCAGACCGCCGGCTTCTTGAGTTGCGCGCCGGCACATCCGCTAAGCGCGATCGTGCCGATCGCCACCAGGGCTAAGCCTCTCATACGATCTCCAATGCTGGTGATGCTGGATCCAGCGGCCTGGATCCGATCTGGACGATGCTCATCGCTATGGTCATGCCGCGCGATTGATCGAACCGCCGCTCGCCGCCCGATTGGCTGGAGTGGCAGCCTGGGTCGCGCGCCGGAACATCAGGCGATTGGCCATCATGTTCGCACCCGTCATCAGAAAGCCATGGCCGCTGGACGAGGCGCCGCCGGCGATCCCCGAGGCGATGGCGGGGGACTGAAAAAAGAAGATCGAGCCGACGATATAGATCGCTGAGCAGGAGATCGTCGCCACGACCATGACCCCGGCGCTGAGTGTCAGATACGTATTCTCGGTGGTGACAAAGATGGTACCGTCGCCAATTGAACCCAGGATGCCGTCCATCGCGGCCTCCTGCAGGCCGGTGATGAATTTCGTCATGATCGCCATGATGACCATCAGGAGAACGAAGTTGGTGGTCTGCTTCAACCAGCCATCGAACAGCCACCGCGAGGAGTTGAACAGTAAGCAGGCAAGAGCAAGTGGCGCGAGCGCAACGCAGATCGAAACGGACAGCTTGGCGAAGATGACGATGCAGAAACCAATCGACGCCGACAGAAACGCAAAGACGTATAGGATTGCGATGCAGATATAGGTGACCAATGAACACGTCAGCTGAATGAGCGGCGTCCGGAAGTCAGTCAGGCCGCGCGAAGCCTGCGCCTGGACCTTTGTATTCGCGTCGACCATTCGCTGACCGAGTTTGCCGGTGTCGGCAACATAGGTATCGAACGTCGTGCCCGGATTGGTGACTGGCGTCCCCGACCCTGCCGCGATGATCTGGGCTGGCAGGTCGGTCGCGATGTTGACGACAAAGGTCGTATAGCCGACCGCGCTGGCCGCCGCGAGCGCGAAGCCGACCTTTCCAGCTTGGAACACGAGCTCCCGGAGTGGCGCCTGGATAGCACCCCGCAGGACAGCGAAGCCGAGCAACAGGAAGTAGATCGTGGCCGCAAGTGCAAGCGGCGCCGCGACGAAGCTCACAAGGCCCGAACCGAAGGTCGCGACGGCACCGGCAATGGCACTCTCCACGTACCCATACATGGTCGTGAACAACGTCATGATGTTGGGAGCGGCCATGCTAAACCCGTCCTGATATTGCGAACCGACACCGCACGAGCATCACTTCCTCAGCGTGTTCGCCTTGAAGAAATCCGAATCCTTCTTGCCCGCCTGCATCTGTGCGACGGAGATGGTGGCCTCCTGCGTGGTCGCGCAGAACTCGGCCTTTCGCGCCGGCGAAAGCTGGCTGTATTCGCCAGTGTCACATTTGCCCTGCCACTCGGTCAGCAGCGATCGATCGGCGATAAGTTGCTTGGCGGTGGGAATGGAGACTTGCTGTTGGCACGCGCAGACGGTCAGTAGCCCACATAATGAAATGAACCGACGCATGTTACCTCCGGATCGTGTTGGCCTCGAAGAACGCTGACTCGTTGCGGCCTGCGGATACCAGCGCAGCACTTGCGGCCAGATTTGCCGCACCGGCTTGGGCCATCTGGACCGCCTGCATCTTGAGCATATCGTTCTGGAGCTGCGCCTGTTCGACCGCGATGCGCGCCTGCAGGTCCATGACATCCTTCGGATCGCGGGCGCTCGCCAATTGCTGGCGGAGCTGATCGAGGCCCTGGGTCCGTGCTTGGGTCACGTTCAGGGTGTTTTCGCCGAGTGCCGCGGTCGTCGCTGCGGCCCCCGTGGCGTTTCGCAACGCCAGATCATAGGCTGCGTCCGCGTCGGACGATCCGGTTCCTGAAAGACGGTACCTTGCCTGGATATTCGAGGCGAGGTTGCCGAGCGGCCCCAGCCTCGAAAGGTTGCCGGATAGCAACGTTGCTGCGTCGGTATTGGCGTCGGGGAGGAGGTTGCGCACCTGAGGCAGGTTCAGGGTCGAGGCGATCTCGCTCATGTTGGTGAGCTTCTGCAGCGACTGTAACTGGTTGGCGGCCGTCTGGATCTGCTGCCTTCCTTGGTCGACGATGGTCAGGGTTTGACGGGCGGTCTGCAACGCTTGGAGATACGTCGTCGTGTCGAACACCGGGATGCCCTGCGCCGCGACGGGCGCGGCGAGTCCGATCACCCCGACCGATGCTGCGAGGCCGAGCAAGGTCCGTTTGATCCGCATGTCAGCTTTTCCTCTCGTTAACGTAGAATAGTGGCAGCCAGTCGTTTGGATGGTCGCCGGCGACGGCGATCGCTTCATCCATGGCGATCAGGGTCTCTGCCCGTCCGGACAGGACTTTCAGCTCATCTGGCATGCCGCCGAGGTCGAGCTTGGCAACGATGGAGGTGTGGCCCTGCTTGACGAGAAAGCAGCGGCTCTCCGGCGTCAGATCCTCGCGGATCAGCCGGAACTCCGCTTCCGTCAGTCCCAGCCCGTCGCAATAATCGGAACGCTTCGCATCCGAGTTGGGCAGGAGGATCTTGGTCGCCGTCTGCTCAATGATCGAATGGGCGATCGGAGAGCGCAGCGCGTCCGCGGGTGACTGCGTGCCGAAGACCATGAACGCGTTGCGCTTGCGGAAGGTCTTCAGTCCGTCCTGCGCGAACGATCGAAAGGCTTCGTCCTGCAGCGCTTTCCAAAACTCGTCGATATCGACGACGACCCGCTGTCCATCGAGCAGCTCGTTCACCCGGTGAAACAGGTAGAGCATAGTAGGCGTGCGGATCTCCGGGTTCTCGAGGAATTGCGTCATGTCGAAGCCGACGAACCGTGCCGACAACGATACCTCGTCGACCAGGCCGTCAAAGGCCCAGCCTAGCGATCCGCCTTGGCACCACCGCTCGAGCCTGGCGCCGATCCCCTCGGCGTCCGCGTAGCCGAGCATCTCGCGCAGCGCGCCCATTGAGCGAGCGGATGAGGGAAGCCGCATGACGGCGTCGATGCCGTCATCGATGAGACGGTCTTCGGCAACCGTGAGTGGCCGGTTCTCACGACGAACTAGCACGCGGACGAATTGACGGAGGAAGGCGATATTCTCCGCAGTAGGTGGCAACCCCTTTAGCGGCGCAAAGCCGGTTGGCTCGCCATTGCGCAACGTCAGGTAGGTGCCTCCACAGGCTCGGACAAAAATTTCGGCGCCGCGGTCCTTGTCGAAGAATATCTGCCGTGCGCCGGTCTTTTCGAGCTGCGCCTGAAGGAAGTTCTGCAGCACGGTCTTCCCCGCACCGGTCGGGCCGATAATCAGCGTGTGCCCGATGTCGGCGCGATGAAAGTTGAACCAGAAGGACGACCCGGCGCGCGTCTTAAGCAGCGTGACCGCCTCACCCCAATGGTTGCCCGATCGGCGTCCTGCAGGAAACGTGTAGAAAGGGCTCAACGCAGCAAAATTGCGACTGTTGATCACCGCTGGACGTGCCCGCATTCGAAAATTGCCCGGCAGCTGTGCCCAGAACGCCGCCTCGAGCGCGACATCTTCGCGCGCCATGACCATCCCGGTATCCGCCGCGGCCGAGCGCGCGATCGATAGCCGCTCGAGCAGCCGTTTCGGATCGTCGTCGATTACCGAGATCGACAGGTGATGCTCACCCATGACGAACCTGTTCGCCATGAGTTCGTCCTGGCCGTCCAGAAGCTCGATCGCTTGGCTGACGCCGGCATCATCCGACGACGTCATCTGCTTGTATTTCTTGGAAAAGCGCTCGCTAGCGGCCTGTTTTACCAGCGGGGCGAAGCTCTGCGTCAGCACAAAGGGGAAATCGAGCTTGAGCAGGCTGTTGAACTGCCCTGTTCGCGTGCTCGCGACATACTCGCGGACGCCGAACATCCCGAGATAATGCGACTTGTGCGGCAGCCGGATCTCGGCCGCTTCCCGGCCGAACACCACGCGGGATTGGTACAGCGCCTGTCCCAGACGGCCATCCAGCAGGGGCACGCGGATGCGGTCGCCCGTCAGAATGAAGTGCAGCACCTCCATGGGCTTCGAGAACAGGATGCCGTCATGTTCATAGAGTGACAGTGGCTCGGGGGCGGCGTCCGCCAGCAGCGTTTCAAAGTCGCGGCACTTGTCCGCCATGATCGCCAACGCGCGCGTGTCGAGTTCGTCGGGGCTACTCCGTCGTCCAAAGAAGCGCGCTACCTGGTCGCCGGCCATGCTCGATGGCCGCACGATGACCGCAACATAGAACTCGTTGTGGTAGAGGACCTTCTCCCTCAACGCCTCAGAGTAGCGATCTTGCAGCCGCCGGGCGAAATCCGAATGGAAGTCACCGCCGAGGACCGGATCGGTCGCTGTTCGAACGAGATGCGTCCACAATGCGACACGATCGTCACCGATCGATCGCCAGGTGATGTTGAGCTTGGTGTGCCAGGTGTTGAGGTCGGCGATATCGCTCGTCTCGAAGGGCCGTCCGTCGACGCGATATAGTCGCATCAGCGAGCCGTCTTCGAGGGCTACGACTGTGTCGTCGACGTGCCGGGTGTAGGGGATGAACTTGACGTCGTCCGTCTCGCGCACGGCAACGCGCTTGTGCTGCAGCCGGGTGTCAGTCATTGCCGAACTGCTTGCGTCTAACGGCCTTCCCGAGGCGGACGGGAGAATAGCTCCCGCCACCCCAGAACTTCCGGTTCTTCGACAGGAAAACCGTCTGGAACCAAAGGCCCCACAACCGAAAGGCATTGTAGTCGTAGTGGACGACCATCCGCGCCGGGAAGTAGAGCGCGCCGAACAATGCCAGGGGATAGAACGGGTTATGCATGATCCCCCACAGGACCATGCAGACCATGATGATCGGCATGATCGCCTCGAGCGGCAGTCCCATGAAGACCGACGGCCTGGTCAAGGCGAGGAAGACCTTATCTTCCGCCAATTTGTCGGCTTCAGCCACCCGAGCTCATCCAGCCGACGATCGTCGTCGCCGAGAAGATGATGCCAATGCCGATCAGCACGGTGACGGCGCGTCCCCAGTCCATGCGGCCCGTTAGTTTCGCATAACCGACTGCCATGACCGCGATCACACCGACGACGCCGGCAACCGTAACCATCCAGTCCTTGATGGTGTTGAGCCCGCCTTCGATTGCGGTTCCGCTACTCTGGGCAAGTGCCGGCTGCGCGATCGCGGCGAGAGCAATCATGCCGGCGACGCCGATCAGTTGCCGGGCACGACGATCGGACATCAGCCTGCCCATGTTCGACGTAAACTTCATAGGGGTCTCCATCGCTAGCTCTACCGCTCCATGTCGGATCGGATCTGGATCGGCTCGACCTGTCGAACCGGGGTCGGCTCACGCACTGAAACCTCGAACCCCCGCCGCAGCACGTCCGAAATCATCTGTCGGCTTTCGAGGTTAGCGGTTGCCATGCGGCCCGCATCACCGCCGAAGACCTCGCCGATATGGAGCTCCATCGCGGCCTGTGCCTCGCGCGCGCCGGCGAGCCGTGGATCGGCCGAGACGCGATCGATGGTCCCGTTCAGAAAGATCTCCGCCAGTTCTTCGCTCTCGCGCTGTCTCGCACTCGCGTCGCGGTCCTGACGTTCCCCGACAGTCGGCTCTCGGTCGATCAGCGTTCCGCTGCCGGCGGCCGAATGCTTCGTGCGGGCGGCGTCTTCTAGTTCATCGGCAATGGCGCTGGTGGCGCGCTGTGGCTCGCTTGCCTCTAGATGAGGGGTTTCGCGGTGCATCCCCGATCGCACGCGAGCGATCGCGTCGGCGATTTCGCCATGGCTTTCGTCGACCATGTCCAGTGAGCGCAACCGGTCCGGCCCGTATCCCACCTGCTCGAACGCCGCAGCCAGCGTTGGGCTCTCGAGGGCGCGCTCCAGAGACGTGTTTACTGCCTCGCGATTATGATCGAGGCGCTCCGATCGAACGTCGCGATCGAAAGCATCCATGCCTGGACGCAGGGGCGCATCGAGACTTTTGCGGTCCTCGATATGCCGGCTGACCGTGAGGAGGAGCTTTCGGTCGCCGCTCGATAACGCGTTTCCGTCATCGTCGCGCAGCGCGCCGCGGCCATCCGCCTCCGGCGGAGTCATCGCTGCCTTGGGATGTGTTTCGCCGACAATGTCAATGCGCGGCGGGGCAGCGGCTCCCTGCTGAGCGTCGCGCTCGCGGCGCTCCTTCGATGCGCGTCTGGCCTGCTCCACGCGCTCTTGCTCGTTGAAGCTGGGATCGTAGCCACTGACCCTAAGTCCTTCGCGGGTCGCGGCCTCCCAAACGGCCTGCCGAAACTCCGGCGACCCGTCGACCGCGATGCGATCCCAGCCGCTATGCTGCGCGATTGTCACGAGGGCGGCCACCGTCTCGGCGTCCTCACTTCGCGCAACGATGCGATCGTTCGTGATCTCGATCGAGGGTCCATCGCGATCAGTGGGCCGGAAGAGACCGATCCGCTGCTCGCCATCGGCACCGTCAACGACACGAACGTCGTATCGCCCGGCCAGGGCCGGTGGTAGCTCGAAGCCGGCCGGCTCGGCTGGAACCACAGGCATTCGGTCGTCCCGGACGATGCTGTTGGCGCCGCTCATTTGAACACCGTGACTGTGGTCGGCGAAAGCGGGCCGACGACCCATTGGTCTTGGGCTGTCAGCGTTGGGTGTGCCGCCGAAGCCGCGCGTGTCGCCGCAGCAGTGTCAACTCCTGGCAGGGCTGGAGCGGTTTCAATGGACCCCAGGTTCACCGCGGCTGACCAGACGCGGCCTGCATAGCCGTTGCGTAGACCACGGGTGAGGGACCCGGTGTTGTACATCGAGTACGTCGCAGAGATCGCGTCCAACCCCGAATAATGCCGGGCGGCGGTGTCGTAGCTGCGCTGCAGGATCACCGAGGCAAGACGAAGATTATTGCATGGCTCAAACACGCTCTCGATCGTCACGCCGAGACGGGTGAAATTTGCTGAGTTGATCTGGGCGAGGCCGACGTCGACCGTGTAGCCCGCCGCGATATAGCGGCGTACCAGCGCCGCTCCCTCCGGAACTGTTCTTGCGCGAACACGGGGACCCTTGTTCACGTTTATCTGCAACGGCTCGCCGCCGCTCTCGGTGAGGACGAGCGGCACGATCGCTTCGGTCGCGATCTCGGGAGCGCAGGCTTTCGCCAAGGCGATGATGGCCGGTACGTCGTAGCTCATTGGGACGTCACCGTCTGGTAGCGCGTGTCGAGCTGGTAGCGTGCCGTCGTTCCATCTGACTTAGAGACGGTGAGGCTGTAGCCATGTTTCGTTTGACGCGTCCGGATGCCGACGCCGATGCAGCTGGGGAACACGCCACCGATCGCGAGATGCTGCCAGAGCTTCGTAATTGGTGGCACACAGGCGGGATAGGTCGTCGGCGAGCCCGGTGTCGCGAGACACAGAACGACCTGACAACCCCAGTCGGACGCGCGTGCCGGCTGTGGCACCGCGATCGCCAACACGCCGGCAAGGGGGATCACGACGCCCGCTGCGCTCTGCGAGATCGTCTTGAGAGTCCGTGCCAGCATCATCCACCTCCTTGAAGCGAACGAGGACCGGTCGTCGCGAAGACGTCCCACGCCGCAGGTCTCGGCTCGGCAACCGACCCCTCGGGGACCGCGTCCAGCTGCCTGGTTCCGGCGGGTTGCTGCCCGCTACCGTTCCGCGCGACGTCCAAGAACCAGTCTTCGCCGTCCTCGATGTGCTGCGTCCGGTCTATGGTCTGTCCCGGGCGGGCGAACGCGACGTGCCAGTGATTGGAATGCCCTTGATCGCCTGGGCCAAGGAGCTCGATGATCCGGATGCCGTGCTGGGCCATCAGTGCCCGGATCCGGCAACGATCGATCGTCCCGACGCCGCCAGCCGGCACGAAGTCGACGGCTTGTCCGACTTTGTGCCAGCTGTAGCGGGCCCCATATGTCGCATTCGCCGGTCGGATCGTATCGGTGACGCGGGCGCCGAACGCCTTGCGAAGCAGGCTGACCACATCTGATACGCTTTCGGTACCGGCGAGCGGCGATCCGCGGCCGCCATCGCCGACACGCGCGAGACTGCATGGATCAAACACCGTCGATGGAGTGACCCCGAAGGTCGTAAAATGGCGCCCCGCGATCTGGAGCGGACCCGCGGTGAAGTCGGCCCTGAGGGCGAGAAGGTCGCGTACCGTCGCTTCCGCATCCGCGAGGTTCTGCGGCTCTCGCAGCAAGGTAGCGCCGCTGATCACGGCAACCGGAAAGGACCCCGCCGAGATTGGCTGAGCGGGTCCAACCATGGCTGCGCAGAGCTGGATTGCCTTCGCTGTGAGTGCCGCTGGAAGCATGATGCTCCGTCCATCTGGTGCAGTCCAAATAAACTCTAAAACGAAAATGACGCAAGATGGAAATTCGGCAGAGTCGCTTTAACGGCCTTCCTGGGTGCCGGCGGTTGCGTGGTCAGGCCGGTCTTCGACGCGCACCGTGTTGCTCGGAGCCTATGGTTGACCTACAGAATTCGCGCCCGGCACACGGTGGCGCTGGCGCCGTTCATCGAGAGGAGGGCAGGGGTGGGAAAAGTCGTCGCGTTCCTCGCGGAATGCCAAGGATCGGCGACGATCGACGATCAGAAGGCCGCCATGAACTCCGAGGCGCTCATCGTCGTTGCGGGCCGTCAGAGCTTCAACAAGCTGGGCGATCTGCTCGCACGCAGCGGTCTCCAACTTGAGGCCGGCGACAGGGTCGTGGTTTATGATCTGTCGTGTATCACACTTTCCACCCCGACGTTGATCCGCCTTATCGACCGGATGCTCCGCCGCGGCATCGCGTTCGAGATCGTAGCGGCGGGCGTTGTCATCGAACCCGCACCTGACGACAAGCTTCACGCGCTGATCCGCGCCCTTGATGGGCACCATCGTTATTTGCACGGGTTAAAAACACATCCCGAGACAGCGTCGCGGGGGCGCAAACGGCTTCTCGACCCAGATGATCTGCCTGCGATCAAATCGAGGCTGGAGTCACCGGGGGCGACGGCAACCGATGTCGCCCAGGAGCTACGCGTGTCGCGCTCCACCTTGTTCAACTTTCTCGAACGGTACGATCCCGACCGGGTCAGAAGGAGCAAGAAGATCAGCGACGGGGGTGATGAGGATATTAGAAAGCAGCGTCATCTCGCGTAACGTCACGCAGTCTGACGTCGCGCCCATGATATCCTTGATGCGCTGCACGGAAAGTGTCGCCCGCGCCGCCAGGACTTCAACAGAGAGCCCGGATCGATCTGCCAGCGCCGCGATCCTCAGACCGAAGCGACGTCGCATCGCTTTACCATCGCTCACGCCGACACTCCATACGATAGACCAGATACCGCTTTGTCCGGTTGCTCGAAGCAGTCGATTGCTACCCAATTGGATTTAGGAGGCCAGCGTAAAAGGAACAACGCCGTGTTTGGATGCAAGAAGCGATTAATTCGGAGTGATTAGGTTCCTAGTCGTTGTTCGGACGAAGCAAATCCCACACATCGGTGTCGAGAACTTCGGCAATCTTCGCCATGAGATCGAGCGTCGGATTGGCCTGTGCGCGCTCGACCTGCGAAATGTAGGCGGCCGTGCTGCCGGTCCGCTCGGCGAGTTGGGCTTGCGTCATGTTGTGAGCAAGGCGACGCTGTTTGAGCCTTCCGCCGAAAAGCTCGGCGAGAGGCAGCCTGACGTTATCGGCGATGATTACCTTTGGCATGATGCAGCGCTACCAAGTTTTTCGTGTAAGTCCCACAGTCTGCATCGAGGCGCGGCGCTCAACGCAGGATCACGGCAAGGCTGGGCCACGCCCGCAGGACGCCACGCTTCGTCAATGCTCTTGCGGCGCACGTTGGGTCCAGTGGGCCGCTAGACCGATGTCGTTGTCCAGCCCGTCCGGTAGTCAAAAAAGCTCCGGTCGGGCTAGGCGAGTGCCGCTCTCGTGTTCGACATAGCGCGCTGCGATCCGGAGGCCATGTGAGGCGGCGAACGCATCCAGCGCGGCGCGAGCGCGGTTGGCGTCCTGTTCAGCGATCGATGCGCGGAGATAGGCCCGGACGAACGTACCTCAGTGCTTGATGAACGGTCTTGTTATGTCCAGTCCTTTTTGAACGTCGTTTGACGGAAACGAGACTGAGCGCGCTCCAGTCTTTCAGAGGTATGCCCAAAAGACTGGCTGGGTCGATTTGCTAA
>NZ_BCTY01000020.1 GCF_001591005.1 Sphingomonas sanguinis NBRC 13937 | reverse complement strand
ACCATGCCGGTCGCTATTCAGAAGACACTGCTGGGCCAAGGCGGCGTTCAGGGTCTGGACGGCGAGACCCATCGGCACCGCAAGCAGATGTTCATGGGCCTGATGACACCAGAGCGCGTGCGGGCGCTGGCGCAATTGTTCGAGGCCGAGTGGCGCAGGGCGGTGCCGGGCTGGACGCGCAAAGGAGAGATCGTCTTCTATGACGAGTTGCATGAGCCGCTGACGCGAGCGGTATGCGCTTGGGCGGGAGTTCCTCTTCCGGACGATGAAGCCGGCAACCGCGCGGGCGAGCTGCGGGCGCTGTTCGACGCCGCCGGCTCGGCGAGCCCAAGGCATCTTCGGTCACGGCTGGCCCGTCGTCGCGTCGACGCATGGGCGAAGCGGATCATTGAAGGCATTCGGGCCGGGAGCATCGGCTCGGGCTCGGGGACCGCGGCTTACGCGATAGCCTGGCATCGCGACCGGCACGACGATCTTCTTTCGCCGCACGTCGCAGCGGTCGAACTGGTAAATGTCCTTCGCCCGACCGTCGCGATCGCAGTGTACATCACCTTCGTCGCCCACGCGCTGCAAACCTGTTCAGGGATCAGGGCGGCCTTGGTTCAGCAGCCGGACTATGCCGAGCTCTTCGTCCAAGAGGTCCGCCGATTCTATCCCTTCTTTCCCGCTGTGGTGGCGCGCGCGAGCCAAGATTTCGAGTGGGAGGGGATGGCCTTTCCGGAAGGGCGTCAAGTGGTGCTAGACCTTTATGGGAGCAATCACGACGCAGCGACCTGGGCCGACCCCCAGGAGTTTCGCCCTGAGCGTTTCAGGGCTTGGGACGAAGACTCCTTCAACTTCATTCCGCAGGGCGGCGGCGATCACTATCTCGGCCATCGCTGTCCCGGCGAATGGATCGTCCTCGCGATCATGAAGGTGGCGGCACACCTCCTCGTCAACGCGATGCGCTATGACGTACCGGACCAAGACCTGAGCATCGATTTCGCCAGGCTGCCAGCGCTTCCGAAAAGCGGCTTCGTGATGCGCAACGTCCACATAGGTGGCTAGGGCCGCGTGCCGTGGTGATGGTGATCGGCTCCGTTATCGACCGTTTGCGCGAGTACGGGGTGCGATGCGACATCTACGCAGTCGAATGTTGGTTCAGCAAGTCGATCACGGCGCACCTCGCCGCCCCGTCGCCTTCGCAACGGTCGACGGTCGCAGCCAGCAGGCTTTCTAGTTGCGCCAGATCCTCCATCTTAGCGCGCACACGCTCTAGATGGTGAGCCGCGATCTCGCGGACCTCACTGCATGACGCCTGCGCAGAACCGCCAAGAGACAGGATCGCGCGCACCTCGGCCGGGGAGAAGCCGAGTTCGCGCGCGCGACGGACGAACCCAAGTGCGCGGACGTGACCGGTCCCATATACCCGCCGCCCGCCGCTTGTGCGGGGTGGCGTTGCGAGAACACCAACGCGCTCGAAGTACCGGATCGTCTCGATATTCACGCCAGTCCGGCGAGACAGCTCGCCGATCGTGATGCTTTCCTCAACGCGCATATATTGCTTGCTCCTGTAGTCACTACAGGATGCATAACGGGCTAACCCGCTAGAGGCGATAGATGAACCAAGAGACCATCCCGCGTGAACCCCTAGGCGCACCAACGTCACGACGTCGCGCCGACACGGGGCTATCCGTCCTCGGCGCGCTTGCGAGCTTAGCCGCTGTTCTAGCTGCGGCGTCATGCTGCGTCCTGCCCCTCGCACTCGCGGCGCTCGGCCTGGGGGCGGGCCTGTCCAGCAACTTCGCCGCGCTGATACCACTACGGTGGCCGCTAACGGCGACCTCCCTCATCGGCTTGGCTGCTGGGTGGTGGGCCTACGCGCAGCGGCGGAGGTCCTGTGCTGGGGACCGGTCCTGCACAATGCCGCTGCCCTCGCGCGCGACACCTATCCTGCTCGCGATTGGAACGGTTCTGACGCTTATCGCGTTCGCCTGGGACCTCCTAGAAGCGCCGCTGATGAACGCGCTTTCCTGATGCAGCTCACCTCAACCCTGACCTGTCCCAAATGCGGCGGGGTGGCCACCGAAAGGATGCCCACCAACGCCTGCCAATTCTTCTATGATTGCCGGCATTGCGCGGTGGTGCTGCGGCCCCTGGCTGGCGACTGCTGCGTGTTCTGCTCATTTGGCGATGTCCCATGCCCTCCGATCCAGGAAGCGAAAGCAAACGGGACTGTGGCGGGCTGCTGCGGGTGAGGCGATAGCTTCACGTTTCTTCGTGAACTGGGGTCCTGCTCGCCAAGGTCGCGCAAGCGAAATTGCCTACTTCGGTCTTATTCGACCGGTTCCTGACCTGCCTCAACTGCTCATTTTCGAGAGGGCATTTGAACAGGATAGCATTTCGGGCGCTTCAAAAACCCTTGCTCCTCCAGTTGCTAGAGCATGTAACCGCAATTTGCTCTCCTGCGGACGGGGGGCTGGAGGTGGCTTTTTGACGGCCCGTGTTGAAGCAATCGGTATGTCTCGACGCTCATTAGTGGCGCGGCTGGTGGCCTGTGGAACCGGCTTGGTGCTCGGTTCTCCAACGCTCGCGCGACAGACTTCCCGGTCTGCGGCCTCGTGGAACTTCGGCGCGGCTCACCTCGAATGGGAGCCGCTGGAAGTCGGCACGGGTGATACCCTCCTTGTTTCGGCACAAGTGCGCGGAGTGCCGGCGCGGGCGGTGCTCGACAGTGGCAGCGGCGCGTCGATCATGAGCACGGCGCTCGCGGCGAAGCTCGGCTTGAACAATGGTGAGCGGCGCATGATTAGCGGGCTGAGCGCCAAGGCCCCGGTGCTGCTGGTCCGCGACATCGACGTACAGCTCGCCCGCGAAACCCGTCGCTTACCCTTTGCCGTTGTTGGTGATCTGAGTTCAGTGTCGGCGGCCTTCGGACGACCGATCGACGTTCTCCTCGGTGCCGATATGTTCACGGGCAGCTGCATCGCGCTCGATTTCGCGAACAGGCGTATGGCGGTCGTCAAGTCAGGCACGTTTCTCGCCGGCCCCGACTGGCGCGCTGTCGCGCTCGGACGCGGTGCCAAGCAGGAGCTGTTCATCCGGGCCTCCGTCGAGGGCCTGTCTCCCGTGCCCTTGATGATCGATCTTGGCAGCTCGGCCGCGCTGATGCTCTCGTCGGCCTATGCCCGCGATCAAGGGCTGTTGAACGGGAAGCTCGTCTCGACCGCGGCGATCGGCGGCGTCGATGGCGTGCGAGTCAACGATGCTTTCACAACCCAGAACATCAACATTGAAGGGCTTGGCGTCTCGAACGTCCCCACACTCGGGATGAGAGCTTGGCTCTCCACCAGCACGGTTGGCAATGTCGGCCTACCGCTGATCGCTCAATTCGACGTGGTGTTCGACGTGACCGCCGGATTCGTGTGGCTCCGGCCACTCGGTCCTCGTCGTCGCCTGCCGATGCTGAAGGACCGTAGCGGCCTTGGCCTCGCAGCCTCACCAACGGCGCTCACCGTCGTTCATGTGGCGGCGAACAGTCCCGCGGAAAAGGCTGGCTGGGCGGTCGGCGACCGGATCGTGGCGGTGAACGGCCATTCGATCGATGCGAACTATACGCGTGGGGAGCTCTGGCAAGTGCGCTCCCGGCCTGCTGGCACCCTCGTAAAGCTGACGATGGCCTCGGGTGATGTGCGCGACCTCAGGCTAGCCGACTATTACTGATCGGCTTGAAGGTGGCCTTTGCCGATCGCCTTCATGATCCGACAATCGGCCATGCGCGCCTTGGTGCAGCTCTGGCTGAGCATTGCCAACTCATCCCGCAACACCGCGAGTTGCGCCAGCCTCTCCTCAACATCCTTGAGGTGCTGAGCAGCGATAGCTGAGGCGGCACCACAATCCTGGTCCGGGTTCTGCGCCAGCCCCATCAACGATCGTATTTCGTCGACCGAAAAGCCGAGCCGGCGACCGTTGCGGATGAAGTGCAAACGCTCGATGTCGCTGGCATCATAGGTTCTACGGCCCGACGCCGTGCGCGGGGCGGAGCGCAGCAACCCGATCGACTCATAAAACCGGATCGTCGTCACTTTTGTCGACGTCTCGCTGGCGAGCTGCCCAATCATCACCGGCTTCATCATGCCATCCTTGCTAATGCGAACGTGTCGCACATTTCGCTTGCTTCTACAGCGACTGGAGGTGGTAAGGAAGGCCGCATGAATGCTTCTACCGAAAGCTGCGGGTGCCACGGGGAGCCCGCGCGCGCGCAAACCGATCCGGCCTATCGCCGTGCGCTGCTGACCGTCGTGGTGCTCAACCTCGGCTTCGGAGTCGCCGAGCTGTTCGGCGGGTTCATCGCCGATAGCCAAGCGCTGAAAGCGGATTCCCTCGATTTTCTCGGGGACGGGTCGATCAGCCTTATCGGTCTTCTCGCGCTTGCCTGGTCCGCACGGGCGAGGGCAAAGGTCGCGCTGACGCAGGGGTTGTTTCTCGGTGCGCTTGGCGTGGGCGTAATCGGTTTCGCGATTTGGCGCGCCCTGAACGCAACCGCGCCGGATGCCGAACTGATGGGCACAATCGGCGTTGTCGCGCTCGCGATCAATGTCGTGTCCGCCTTGGTGCTTGCGCGTTTCCGGGAAGGGGACGCCAATGTTCGCGCGATCTGGCTGTTCAGCCGCAACGACGCGCTCGCCAATGTCGCGGTGATCGCCGCGGCCGGTCTGGTGGCGTGGACAGGAAGCGCCTGGCCGGACCTCGCCGTCGCCGGCCTCATCGCCCTCCTGTTCCTCCACTCCGCGTATGAAATCGTCACTGGCGCTCGGCGCGAACTGGGAGAGCGGTAGTGCGTCTGCTCACCTTGATCCGGGCAATGCTCTCGCTGCGGCTGCTCGCCGCGCTCGCTGCGCTGCTGATCCCTGCTGCGGCATTCGCCGAACCCGGCGACGTGCAAACCGCATGGCGGCTGCTCGACTATATGGCCGTCGATTATGGAGGCGCGGTCGCGAACGGTCGGATCAAGAGCGCGTCGGAATACGCCGAAATGAATGAGTTTGCCGCGTCGGTCTCGACACGGCTTCAAGGCCTGCCGGCGAAGCCGGAGCGCCAAGCCCTCATTCAGCGGGCCGCCAACCTCCAAGCGGTAATCGCGGAAAAGGGATCGACTGAACAGGTGGCAACACTGGCGCACGGGCTCGCGGCCGATCTGCTGCGCGCCTACCCGGTGCCGCTCGCGCCCGATAAGGCTCCGAACCTCGTCTCCGGCCATGCCCTGTTCCAACAATCCTGCGCGTCCTGTCACGGCATGACGGGCAACGGCCGTGGCCCCGACGCCGCCAAGCTCGCGACACCCCCGATCGCCTTTACCGATGCCGAACGTGCGCGCCAGCGCAGCGTCTTCGCGCTCTATCAGGTGGTGACGCAGGGCATCGACGGGACGGCGATGCAGAGCTTCGCCGATCTGCCGAACGATCAGCGCTGGGCGGTAGCATTCCGAGCCGGGAGCTTCGCCTTCACGGACGCGCAGGCGCGCGAAGGCGAGCGGCTGTGGAAATCCGATCCGACCCTTCGCCGTCGCATCCCGGACCTGAAAACCCTGGTCGCACTCACCCCGGCCGCGCTCGGCGCGGCGATCGGCGACGCCAAGGCTGACGCCGTGCTCGCGTTCCTGCGTCGCCACCCTGAACAGGTGATGCAACAGGCTCCCGGCTCGCTCGCGGTCGCCCGCGCCAAACTCGCCGAAAGCGTGGCCGCTGCCCGGCGTGGCGATGCGCGGATGGCAAAAGAGCTGGCGCTGTCAGCCTATCTCGATGGGTTCGAGCCGATCGAACCAACGCTCACCGCGCGCGACGCGACGCTGATGGGCCGAATCGAGGGCGCCATGGGGGAGTTCCGCGCCGCGATCGACCGGGGCGCATCGCCCGATGATCTCGCGGAGAAGGTCGCAGTACTGGGCGGCCTTTTCGACGATGCGGAAGCGGCGCTCGCGCCTGATGCCGCCACCGAAGCGTCCACGTTCCTGGGCGCGTTCACGATCCTGCTGCGTGAAGGGCTCGAAGCCCTGCTCATCGTTGTCGCCATGATCGCGTTCCTGCGTAAAGCCGAGCGCGGCGAGGCGCTGCGCTACGTTCATGGCGGCTGGGTCAGCGCGATCATCGCGGGCGGGATCACCTGGGCGGTCGCCACCTATGCGATCGGGATCAGCGGTGCGAGCCGGGAGCTGACGGAAGGGTTTGGCTCGCTGTTCGCCGCGGTCGTGCTGCTCTCGGTCGGGATTTGGATGCACGGCAAGGCGCAGGCCGATCAGTGGCAGCGCTATATTCGCGAGAAGATGTCGCGGGCGCTCTCGGGCGGGTCGGGCTGGTTCCTGTTCGGGCTGGCGTTCGTCGTAGTTTATCGCGAGGTCTTCGAGACGATCCTGTTCTATGCCGCGCTTTCGGCGCAAGGTGACAACGGGATGCTTCTCGCGGGGGCCGGGTCGGCGATTGGACTGCTCAGCCTGATCGCTTGGGCCATGCTTCGCTACAGTCGCAAGCTGCCGATCGCGCAGTTCTTCCGCTATAGCTCCTGGCTCATGGCGGTCCTGACCGTCGTGCTGGCGGGTAAAGGCGTCGCCGCGCTCCAGGAAGCCGGCCTTATCAACATCGCACCGCTCGCGGACGTGCCACGGCTGTCGATGCTCGGCGTGTTTCCCACTTGGCAATCGGTGCTGGCGCAACTCCTGATGGCGGTCGCCATTGCGGTCGGGTTCGCCTGGAACGGGCGCGACCGATCCCGCTCGGGTTCCGGCTCAGTGACCCTTGGTTCGAATTAGTGCAATGACATGAAAACCCTTCCGTGATAGAGGCAAGCTAGTGCGAGCCTTTTTGCCTTTCCTGACATGCCTGATGCTGGTCCTGACCAGCTTCTCCGGCATGGCCCATGCCGCCGATCTGGCGGGGGGAAGCATCGCGGGCGTTGAGTTCACGGTCCATACCGCCGGTGACATCGATCAGGTGCCATCGGACTCGGACAAGAATGTCCCGCATCATCACAATTATTGTCACGGACACGACGTCGGCGCGCCTGCGCGCACGACGATGGAATATACCCCCGTCCTCACAGTGCCCAAGCCGACAATCTCCGCCTCTGCGTCGCTCGACGGCCGCACCGGCATGGTCCATTTGAGGCCCCCCCAAGCCTGACGTCCGATTTGGGCGTGCGTTGGCGCGCCCCTGTCGATCATCGTCAGGAGTCCTATTTTCATGAATCGTATCCTCGCGGCCATGCTGGCCGCAGCGTCTTGCGCCACGATGGCGCAGGCGCAGGTCGGACCGTCCGCGCCTGTTGCGCAGGATGCGCCGGTCTACACGCTTGACCAAGCGGTCAGTGCAGCGGGCGGTTCGGCCCCTGCTGCGGAAGCGGCGACAGCTGGAATCGACGCGGCCCGTGCAGGTCGCACAGTCGCCGGCTTGCGGCCCAATCCGGTGGTTCAAGGCCAAGTCGAGAATGTCATCGGCTCCGGGCCGTATCGGGGGGTCCGCAGCGCGGAAACCACGGTCGGCTTTGCGATCCCGATCGAGCTAGGCGGCAAGCGCGGCGCCCGCGTCGCGGTCGCCAATGCGCAATTGTCCCGGGCCGAGATCCAGGCCGCGATCATCGCGGCGGATGTCCGGCTTCAGGTAACGCAGCTCTATGTCGAAGCGGTCGCGGCCGATCGCCGGGTAATGACAGCCCGCGATCAGGCCCGGATCGCCAGCGATGCGCTGCGGGCCGCGAGCGTTCGCGTGCAGGCAGGGCGGGCATCGCCACTCGAGCAACAGCGCGCGGATGTCGCGCGTATCAATGCCGACGCCAATGTGGAGCGGCAGCTTCGCTTGGCCGAGGCGGCCCGCGCCAATCTGGCGCGTCGGATCGGACGGCCGATCGACGGCCTGCTCGATGACACGCTGCTCGATCGCCTTCCCGATGTGAACGTCTATGGGCCGTTGGCACCGGTCAACACGACCGGCACACTCGCGCTGGCGGCAGCCAACGCGGATTTCTCCATTGCCGAAGCCGGCGTGCGGCTCGCGCGCGCCAATCGCGTGCCTGACCTGAACGTCGGGCCGTCGATCCGCCGCCTGGAAGCGACCAACGACATGGCGGCGGTGTTCAGCGTGTCGATCCCGATCCCGGTGTTCAACAATGGTCGCGCCGCGATTGCGCAGGCGACCGCGCAGCGGACCCAGGCGGATGCGCAGCGCCGCGTGACCGCGCTCGACATCGAACAGGCAATCACGGACGCGCAGGCGCAGGCGGCCAATGCCGCAACGACGGCTCGTGCGGCGTCGGGGCCGGCGCTGGCGGCTGCACAGGAGGCCGCCCGCATCGCGCGGATCGGCTATCGCGAGGGCAAGTTCGGCCAGCTCGAATTGCTCGATGCTGAACGCACGCTCGCCGAAACGCGGGTCGCCGCGATCGACGCGCTTGCCAATTACCAGAATGCCCGCGCGCAAGTGGAGCGACTGACCGCTCGTGCGCCCAATGGGGGGAATCAGTGATGAAGAGCTTTTATCTCGCGGGCGCGGCGTCGCTCGCCCTGCTCTTGGCTGCCTGCGGCGGCAAGGATGGCGGAAACGAGGCAACTGCCGAAGGCGCAGCTGCCAATGAGACGGCAGCGGGCACGGAAAAGGGCGGTGCTGAAGGCGGTCATGCCGGTGAAGGCGTCGTCACATTGGGTGCCGACCAGATCGCCACAGCGGGCGTCCAGGTCGGACGGCCGATCATCGGCGGGGCCGGGACGATCGAGCTGCCCGCGATCATCGAGGGCGACCCACAGGGAACGCAGGTCGTCTCGGCCGCAATTGCGGGACGCGTGGTCGCGCTCACCCGTAACCTCGGCCAATCGGTCGGACGCGGCCAGACCATTGCGGTCATCGAAAGCCGCGAGGCGGCGCAGATCAAGGGCGAGGTCGAGGCGGCGCGGGCGCGGCTTCAGCTCGCTAATTCGAACCTCGCGCGCGAACAGCGGCTGTTCGCGCAGAGAGTCTCCCCTGAACAGGATCTGATCGCCGCCCGCACAGCGGCGACGGAGGCGCGGATCGCCCTGACGCAGGCGCAGAGCATGGTTTCGGCGGCGGGTGTCGGCGGCGGCGGGCTCAACCGGCTCGGCATTGCCGCGCCGATCTCGGGCCAGATCATTGCGCGCCCCGTGACGCTGGGACAAACGGTCGCGGCGGATGCCGAACTCTATCGCATCGCCAACCTGAGCCAGGTGTCGATCGCGCTTAATCTCAAGCCCGAGGATGCGGGCCGGGTGCGTCCCGGCAATACGGTGCTGGTGAAGGCGGCAGGCCGTCAGGCGACCGCCCGCGTGACCTTCGTGTCGCCGGCGCTTGATCCGCAGACGCGGCTCGTGCCTGCGCTCGCCACCCTCGACAATCGCGGTGGCGAATGGCGGGTCGGCGAGCCTGTGACGGCAGCCGTGCAGCTCACGGGCAGCGGCGGGAGCGGGGCGGTCCGCGTGCCGACGACGGCGGTCCAGAGTTTCGAGGGCAAGTCGGTCGTGTTCGTGCGCACGCCCACCGGCTTCAAGGCGACCCCGGTCCAGCTCGGCGATGCGTCGGGCGACACGGTGATCGTCCGGTCGGGCCTGACCGGCAACGAACAGATCGCCACCACCGGAAGTTTCACGCTCAAGGCCGAGATCGGCAAGGGCGAAGCGAGCCACGAGGATTAAGCCATGATCGCCCGTATCGTAACCTGGGCGGTCGAGAAGCGCTGGCTAGTCCTGCTCCTCACCGTCATCGTCGCCGCCATCGGCGCCTTTTCCCTCTACCGGCTACCGGTCGACGCGGTGCCGGACATCACCAACAATCAGGTCCAGATCAACGTCCGCGCGCCTGCCCTCTCGCCCGAGCTGGTCGAGAAGCAGGTGTCGTTTCCAATCGAAACCGCGCTCGCCGGCACCCCCGGCCTGGAATATACGCGCTCGTTGAGCCGCAACGGCTTCGCGCAGATCACGGCGGTCTTTTCGGACGCGACGGACATCTATTTCGCCCGCCAGCAGGTGGGCGAGCGTCTGCGGGGCGTGCAAGAGAATCTGCCCGACGGCGTGAACCCTGAAATGGGTCCGATCGCGACAGGCCTGGGCGAGGTGTACATGTACACCGTTCGTCTCGATCATCGCGAGGACGACAAGCACAAGCCCGGTGAACCGGGCCAACAGCCCGATGGCAGCTACATCACGCCAGAGGGCGAGCGACTGACGACCGAAGAGGACAAGGCGACCTACCTGCGCACCGCGCAGGACTGGATCGTGACGCCGCTTCTGAAGACCACACCGGGCCTCGCCGGTGTCGACTCGATTGGCGGTTACGCCAAGCAGTTCCTCGTCGTGCCCGACGTGCAGAAGCTGGCCTCGCTCGGCATCACGCTGACGGACCTGGGAAATGCGCTGGAGCGCAATAACACCAGCGTCGGCGGTGGCTTCGTCAATCGCAATGGCGAAGGTCTGGCTGTTCGCTCGGATGCGCTCGTTCGCAATGCCAGCGAGTTGGCCAGGACCGTGATCGCGACACGTAACGGCGTGCCGATCACGGTAGAACAAGTTGCGACTGTGAAGACGGGTCAGGCGATCCGCATGGGTTCGGCATCGGAGAACGGTACCGAAGTCGTCGTCGGCACGGCGATCATGCGGATCGGCGAGAACAGCCGCATCGTGTCGACCGCGGTCGCTGAGAAACTGAAGACGATCAACGCTTCGCTGCCTCCTGACGTCGTAATTCAGCCGGTGCTGAACCGCACCGAGCTGGTCAATTCGACGATCAAGACGGTCGCGAAAAACCTGTCCGAAGGCGCGGTGCTGGTCATCGTCGTGCTCTTCCTGCTGCTCGGCAACTTCCGTGCGGCCCTGATCGCGGCGTTGGTCATCCCGATCACCATGATGCTGACAGGCTTTGGTATGCTGCGCGCTGGGGTCTCGGCCAATCTGATGAGCCTTGGGGCTTTGGACTTCGGTCTGATCGTCGACGGCGCCGTCATCATTGTCGAAAACGCGCTGCGCCGGCTTGCCGAGCAACAGCATCATGAAGGCCGATTGCTCAGCGTCAAGGAACGGCTCGCGACCGTGGCAGCCGCTGCGCGTGAGATGATCCGTCCCTCTGTGTACGGGCAGGCAATCATCATCCTCGTCTACGTACCGCTGCTCACGCTGACCGGCGTGGAGGGTAAAACGTTCGGACCGATGGCGCTGACCGTCATCATCGCGCTCGCCTTCGCCTTCATCCTCTCTCTCACCTTCGTGCCGGCGATGATTGCGATCTGGCTGTCGAAGAAGGTCGAGGAGAAGGACGGCCGCATCATCACGTGGCTGAAGAAGCGCTACGAACCCGGTCTCGACCGGGCCATGAAGCGCCCGACGCTGACGATCGGGGCGGGTGTGGGAAGCCTTGTGGTGGCGGCGCTTGCTTTCACTACGCTCGGCTCGGTGTTCCTGCCGCAGCTCGACGAAGGCGATTTGCTGATCCAGTCGCTCCGCATTCCGGCAACGTCGGTCCAGCAGAGCCAGGCGATGCAGGTGCCGATCGAGCGGATGATGTCGAAGCAGCCGGAGGTGCAATTCGTCTATTCCAAGACGGGCACCGCCGAGCTGGCGGCCGACCCGATGCCGCCGAACGCGACCGACATGTTCGTCATCCTGAAGCCGCGCAAGGATTGGCCGGATCCTGAGCTTCCCAAGGAGGAGCTGGTCAGCCGGATCGAGGGTAATCTCGCGAAGATTCCGGGAAATGCCTACGAGATCACCCAGCCCATCCAGATGCGCTTCAACGAGCTGATCGCCGGCGTGCGCGGCGACATCGCGGTGAAGGTGTTCGGGGACGACTTCAACCAGATGAACCGGACGGCCGAGCAAATCGCGGCGGTGCTGCGCAGAACGCAAGGCGCAGCGGACGTGAAGGTGGAGCAGACGACCGGTCTTCCCATGCTCGACATTCGCGTCAACCGCGACGCGATGGCGCGGTTGGGCGTTACGGCTCAGGATGTGCAGGACACCGTGACTGCGACGATCGGCGGGCGAACATCGGGCCAGATCTTCGAGGGCGACCGTCGCTTCCCCGTGGTGATCCGCCTGTCGGAGGCGCAGCGTGCCGACATCGGCCTGCTCCAACAGGTGCAGGTGCCGGTGGCAGGCGGCGGCTATGTACCGCTGTCCAGCGTCGCCGAGATCAAGGTGGTCGATGGTCCGAACCAGATCAGCCGCGAGAACGGCAAGCGGCGCGTGGTGGTGCAAGCCAACGTGCGTGGCCGCGACGTCGGATCCGTCGTGGCGGATGCGCAGGCGGCGATCGGCAGCCAACTCCGGCTGCCTGCCGGCACCTATCTCGAATGGGGCGGCCAGTTCGAGAACCTCCAATCGGCAAGCGAACGGCTGAAGCTGGTCATTCCGGCTTGCTTCATCTTGATCCTGCTGCTCCTCTACGGGGCGTTGGGATCGGTCCGCGACGCCGCGATCGTGTTCACCGGCGTGCCTTTCGCGCTGGTGGGCGGCGTCCTGTTGCTGTTCCTGCGGGGCATGGACTTCTCGATCTCGGCGGCAGTGGGCTTCATCGCCCTCTCGGGCATCGCGGTCCTCAACGGCCTCGTCATGGTCAGCTCGATCCAAGATCTGATCCGATCAGGGATGAGCCGCGAGGAAGCCGCGCATGTTGGCGCGATGCAGCGTCTGCGACCCGTCATCATGACCGCGCTAGTCGCCAGCCTCGGCTTCGTGCCGATGGCGCTGGGCGAAGGCGCCGGCGCAGAGGTTCAAAAGCCTTTGGCGACGGTCGTCATCGGCGGTCTGATCTCGGCGACGCTTCTTACGCTGTTCGTGCTGCCGACACTCTATGCCCGGTTCGGGCAGAAAGTGATCGAGAAACCCGAGCACTACAATGAGGAGCATGAAGGGGACGACCACGGTCAGACCTTCGTGAACAACTTGGCCTGATGGATGGGCGGGGCGATCCGCGATCGCCCCGCCCATCTCTGGGAGATGGGGATATGCCTCGCACCATAACCAGCTCGATGCTTCACGGCGGGCCACTGCGCATCTGGTCGGCACTCACCGATCCGGATCATCGCCGGGCGTGGAGTCCGCTCGTATTTCTCGATGATCCGTCCCGGCTCGGCGACACAGAATGCACCTTTGCGATCCAGGGCATCACCCGGCCAATTCGGACGCCAGCACGGATTGATCGATTCGATAAACCGCACGCCTTCGCTTGGTCCTGCGGCATCCCCTATCTGTTCACGCTCGAAGAGCGGTACGAGCTGGCGGGGGACGATGGCGGCACCAGGCTAACGCATAGCTGCACGCTGCGCGGGGCGCTCTCCCTGCCGTTCGCGGCGATGATGTTGCGCCGCCTGCGATCCCTGATGGTCGAATCTGACGATCGCCTCGCAACCTATCTCCGCTGGCGGGTAGGTCAGCCTGCCCGGGCTATCAATCGTCAGCGCGTCCCCTTCCGCTACAGGAGGAAGGCGCGATGATGATGCACTGTAAGCGGGTGCTGCCCGCCGTCATCCTCGTTGTCGGGCTCGCGGCGTGCTCGGAAAGAAAGCCGCCAGCCCCGCCAACGGAGCAGCAGATCCATTCGTCCGACAGCGCCGTGGCGACCGGGGAAATGGGGCGGCATAGATATCGCTGTTCCGACGGGGAACCGCTGTTCGTCGATTACAAGGACAACGGCCTGCAGATCGATTTGCGGCGCTCCAACGGGGGACCGCCGATGATGCTGACCGCGCCAGCGCAGGGCCTGCAATATGTCGGCGAAACAGCCACCGCGACCTTCAAGGGGTCGCAGCTCACCATCGTGGAAGGCGATGGCCGTACCCGGATCTGCGAGCGGGAAGGCACGCGATGAACTGCCCTGCCTTCGAACGCCACAGGGCGCTTCGTCGGAAGAGACCGATGTCTGACACGTCGATTTCAAATGTGACAACCTTGTGCGGCCTGAATCGGGCCGGTCTGGCGATCGCGCGCCTCGGCGTCGTTCTCGTCTCCGGGGCGGTTATAGGGGCGTGTAATCCAGCGCCGACCCAGCCTACCGAGCCGGCGCATGAAAAGCATCTGACGTCGAAACTAATCGCGCAGCGCATCATGTACTGCGACGACGGCACACGCGCCGATGTCGACTTCATCGATGACGGCTTGAAAATGGCCGTCACCTGGCTGCCGAAGGGCAGGACCGAGATCCTGCGCGCGCAGCGAACCGGTGACGAGTTTCGCGGCGACCATTCGCGGGCTGTCGTGGCGGGCGGATCGATCGCGTTCACGCGACGCGGGAAGATCCGCGTCTGCCACCGAACCCCGGAGGAGTCCTAGGAAATGCAGGCACTGCTCTATACGCTTGCGCCTGTGCTGGCGGTCGTGCTCGGCGCGATTGTCGCGAGCCGCACCAAGTTGAAACCTGGCCTCGTGGCGGGCCTACAGCATCTCGCTGCCGGCGTCGTGTTCGCGGCGGCAGCGACCGAAATCCTGCCGCAGGTCAAGCATGAGGCATCGCCCAGCGCGACGTTGATCGGCGGGGCGGCGGGCGTCGCGACCATGCTGGGGCTCAAGGCTCTTGAGGCCCGCTTCAAGGGGCCGATGGCGCTACTCGCCGCGATCGGCATCGACATTCTGGTCGACGGCCTGGTGCTCGGCCTCGCTTTCGTGGCGGGCGAGAAGGCAGGTCTCCTGCTGACGATCGCGCTCACTCTGGAAGTGTTATTTCTGGGACTGACGCTGACCGACGAGCTGGCGGAAACCTATCGCTCGCGCTTGCGCATCATCGTGATCGTCTCGGCATTGGCCCTGCTGCTGCCGATCGGCGCGCTCGCTGCCGTGCCGGTCGCCGCGCTGTCGCCGGTGATGATCGCCGGCTTCCTCAGCTTCGGGCTGATGGCGCTGCTCTACCTCGTCACGGAGGAGTTGCTGGTCGAGGCGCACGAGAAACCCGACACCCCGCTCATCAGCTCGATGTTTTTCGTCGGCTTCCTGGCCCTGCTGACACTTGAGGAGATGATGGGATGATCCCGGGCAACGACAACAATGGCGGGCAGGAGCGCCGCACACTGTGGATCGTCCTGCTGCTGAACGCGGCGATCGCTGCGGGCTTCTTCGTTTCCGGCTTCTTCGCGGACTCGAGCGCGCTGATCGCCAACGGCGTCGACAACCTGTCCGATACGGCTGTGTATGCGCTGAGCCTTGTGGCGCTCACCCGGGGCCAGACATGGAAGACACGCGCCGCGGTCGCTTCGGGCGTCATGCTGCTGATCTTCGCGGGCGGCATCTTGATCGATGTCGGACGGCGCTACGTGCAGGGCAGCGAGCCCATCGGACCTACCATGATGGTCATGTCCGCGATCGCCGGCGTCGTGAATTACCTCTGCCTGCGGCTGCTCCAGCGCCTCAAGGATCCGGACGTCAATCTCCGGGCCGCAACCACCTTCAGCTTCAACGACTTCATTTCCAACGGCGGCATCCTGATCGCCGGCGTGCTGGTGCTGTGGTTGGGTACCAATTGGCCGGACCTGCTGGTCGGCTTCGCCACCGCCATCATCGCCATCAAGGGCGGTGTCGAAATCCTGCGCGACGCGCGCGCCGAAACCAAGAAAAGCGAAAGGAGGTCGTCATGAACGACAAGCTCGAACTCGACATTCCAGTGTTGTTGCCGGACCTTCCTGACGCGGCCGATGCCTGCCTGGACCGTCTCGTATCAACCCTGTCAAAGCGCGAAGGTGTCGAGCGGGCGCATGTGATCTGTCTCGACGGCAACACGCCAGCGGCGCTGTGCATCCATTTCGATGCCGCCAAGCTGCCGCTGCCACGGTTGCGCGAAATGGTGCGCGCCGCAGGTGCCGAAATCACCGAGCGCTACGGCCATGCGATCTGGCAGGTGACGGGGATCAACCACGAACGTCGGGCGCGCACGGTCAGCGATGCGCTGTGCGCCTTGCCCGGCGTGGTCCAGGCAAGCGCCAGCACCAGCGGGTCTGTCCGGGTCGAATATGATCGCCGCGAAACCACCGAAGAGGAGGTGCGCGCTGCGCTTCGCAAGCTGAAGGTGAGGGTGGGCAAGCGGGTCGCTGCCGATGAACATGCCGGCCACGACCACGGCCCCGGGGGCCACGGCGCGGGCGAAGAGAAGCACGGCCCCGGCGATGGCCACGACCATAGCCACGCCGAATTTCTCGGCCCCAATACCGAGCTGATCTTCGCGCTCGCCTGTGGCGCGCTGCTGGGGATCGGCTACGCGATCGAGAGGCTGGTCGCTGGCGCGCCCGAATGGCTGCCGACCGCCTGCTATATCGCAGCCTATTTCTTCGGCGGATTCTTCACGCTGCGCGAGGCGATCGACAACCTCCGGATGAAGAAGTTCGAGATCGACACGCTGATGTTGGTCGCTGCGGCCGGCGCCGCTGCGCTGGGCGCATGGGCCGAAGGTGCGCTGCTGCTGTTCCTGTTCAGCCTCGGCCATGCGCTTGAGCATTATGCAATGGGCCGCGCCAAGAAGGCGATCGAGGCGCTGGCGAAGCTCGCGCCCGAAACCGCGACCGTGCGACGCGGCGGGCAGACCAGCGAAATCCCGGTCGAGCAGATGGTCGTCGGGGACATTGCCATCGTCCGCCCGAACGAGCGCCTGCCTGCCGACGGCTTCGTCATCAAGGGCACCAGCGCGATCAACCAGGCCCCGGTCACGGGTGAAAGCATCCCGGTCGACAAGGTGCCGGTCGCAGATGCCGCAGCGGCACGCGCCAAGCCCGATGCAGTCGACGCGGAAAGCCGGGTTTTTGCTGGTACGATCAACGGCGGCGGCGCGATCGAGATCGAGGTGACACGCCGTTCCAATGAAAGCGCGCTTGCCAAGGTCGTGAAGATGGTGAGCGAAGCGGAGACGCAGAAGTCGCCGACGCAGCGCTTCACCGACCGGTTCGAACGGATCTTCGTGCCCGCCGTCCTGGTCCTGTCAGTGCTCCTGCTGTTCGCATGGGTGGTCGTCGACGAGCCGTTCCGCGACAGCTTCTATCGCGCGATGGCGGTGCTGGTGGCGGCAAGCCCGTGCGCGCTCGCGATCGCAACGCCGAGCGCGGTCCTGTCGGGCGTTGCCCGTGCAGCGCGGGGCGGCGTGCTCGTGAAGGGCGGTGCACCGCTCGAAAACCTCGGGTCGCTCAAAGCGATCGCTTTCGACAAGACGGGCACGCTGACCGAAGGTCGTCCGCGCATCACTGATGTCGTGCCCGTCGATGGCGCCGATGAAGGCGAGTTGCTGGCGCTGGCTGTCGCCGTCGAAGCGTTGAGCGACCATCCCCTGGCCCAAGCGATCGTCAAGGACGGCCGCGAACGTCTGAACGATCGTGCCGTGCCGACTGCCGGCGACCTCAAGAGCCTGACCGGTCGGGGCGTCACCGCGAGCGTGGATGGCGAGACGGTGTGGATCGGCAAGGCCGAGATGTTCGGAAGTGAGGGCATTCCGGCGCTGGGGCAGGGCGCGCAGGACGCAATCGCGAAGCTGCGCGAGAACGGCCGCACGACAATGGTGGTCCGCAAGGGGGACCGCGACCTGGGCGCGATCGGCCTGATGGACACGCCTCGCGAAGCTGCCAAGACCGCGTTGCGTCGGCTGCACGAGATGGGCGTGTCGCGGATGATAATGATCTCCGGCGATCACCAGAAAGTCGCCGAAGCGATCGCCGACGAAGTCGGGATCGACGAAGCGTGGGGCGACCTCATGCCCGAAGACAAGGTTGCCGCGATCAAGAAGCTCGCCGGCGAAGACAAGGTCGCGATGGTGGGCGACGGCGTGAACGATGCGCCGGCGATGGCAAGCGCCACGGTCGGCATCGCGATGGGCGCGGCGGGGTCGGACGTTGCGCTGGAGACAGCCGACGTGGCGCTGATGGCCGACGATCTGGCGCACCTGCCATTCGCAGTCGGTCTTAGCCGCCATACCCGTGGAATCATCCGGCAGAACGTCTTCGTCAGCCTGGGTGTCGTCGCCTTCCTGGTGCCTGCTACCATCCTCGGCCTCGGCATTGGGCCAGCGGTGGCGGTTCATGAGGGATCGACGCTGCTCGTCGTCATCAATGCGCTCAGGCTGCTCGCCTACCGCGATCCGGCAGGGAAGGCGGCATGAAGTGGCTGATCGCCTTCGACCTCGACGGCACGCTTGCCGAGAGCAAGCGGCCGTTATCGGAGGATATGGCCGCAATCCTCGCCCGATTGCTCGCCATCACGGATGTGGCGGTGATCTCGGGCGGGGACTGGCCGCAGTTCGAAAAGCAGATCGCCTCGCGCCTTCCTGCCGGCGTCGCGCTCGACCGTCTCTGGTTGATGCCGACCACAGGCACGAAACTCTATCGGTTCATCAATGGCGCTTGGCGCGCGGTCTATGCCGAACTGTTCGACGACGCGGAGAAGGCGAAGATCCGCACGGCCTTCGATCAGGCGCTGACCGATGCCGGTCTCGCCGACGAACGTATCTGGGGCGAACGGATCGAGGACCGGGGCAGCCAGATCACCTTTTCGGGCCTGGGGCAGGCAGCGCCGCTGAAGGAAAAGGAAGCGTGGGATCCTGACCGAAAGAAGAGGACCGCGTTGCAGGCCACGTTGCGCGCGAAGCTGCCGGAGCTCTCGATCAATCTCGGTGGCACGACATCGATCGACGTGACCAGAGCAGGGATCGACAAGGGCTATGGCCTGAAGCGCCTGAGTGCCGAGAGCGGTGTCCCGCTCGACGGGATGCTGTTCATTGGGGATGCGATATTCCCCGGTGGGAATGACTATCCCGCTGCTGAAATCGGCCTCGACACAGTGAGGGTGCGCGACGTCGCGGAAACCACCGCCGTCGTGACCGCCATCATCGCGTGTCTGCACCGATAGGATCAAGATACATGGTCGGCTCCATCGCGGAATGCCGCATTGTCAAAGCTCTCGCTTCTGTCGCTTAGGGCAGCGCTTCCTAAAACGAAAAGAAGGCAATGTGCGCGTCTCCGCGAACAAAGCCTCCAGCGATCAATCTAAGAGATTCCGCCGCGCTTCTCAATCGTAGGGGGCGTTTGCGGGAGGGGGCGGAATCCTACGCTAAGGATTTGGGCCAGCGATATTCCCCGGTTGGATTGATGTGTTCCCATCCCAACGGCGAGACGTGGGCGAGTAGATCAGGCGCGATATGGGTACCGCTGGCGGCCCGGGTATTGACGACCTCGCCGAGCTTCATGGTGTTCCAGAATATGATGATGGCGGCGAGCAGGTTCATTCCGGCGATGCGATAGTGCTGGCCTTCGCCGGATCGATCCCGGATTTCACCTCGGCGGTGGAAGCTGATGGCGCGCTTTAGGGCGTGGTGGGCCTCACCCTTGTTGAGGCCGATCTGAGCCTGGCGCTGGAGGCCGGCATCAAGAATCCAGTCGATCATGAACAGGGTTCGCTCGATGCGGCCCACCTCTCGCAATGCGAGGGCCAGCTCATTCTGGCGCGGGTAAGAGGCGAGCTTGCGAAGAATCTGGCTGGGGGCGACGATCCCCGCTGCGATCGTCGCCATGATGCGCAGGATGTCGGGCCAGTTGCGCTCGATGTGCGGTTCATTGATCTTACCTCCGACCAGCGCTCGCACATTGGCCGGCGTCGCGTTGGGCGTGAAGGCATAGAGTCTTTTCTGAGGGAGATCGCGGATACGGGGGGCGAACCTGTAGCCGAGCAAGGCGCAGGCGGCGAACACATGATCGGTGAAGCCGCCCGTGTCGGCAAAATGCTGGCGAACGCGGCGGCCCGCGTCATTCATGAGCAGCCCGTCCAGGATATAGGGAGCCTCGCTGACCGTTGCCGGGATCACCTGGGTTGCGAACGGCGCATATTGATCGGACACATGGCTGTATCCCTTGAGGCCCGGGACGTTGCCATATTTCGCGTTGATCAGATTCATCGCCTCGCCCTGCTCGGTAGCAAGGAAGAACTGCCCGTCGCTGGATGCCGATTGCCCTTGTCCCCAGAAGGCGGCCATGGGCAGGGCGGCGTGGGCCTCCACGATCATGGCGAGCGCCCGATCATAGGCGCTGCCTTCGACATGCCAGCGCGCGATCCGCAGCAATTCCCAGAAGCTGTGCGTGTTGGTCGCCGCCGCCATCTTGCGCAAACCGAGATTGACGCCTTCCGCCAGCAACACGTTCATCAGGCCGATCCGGTCGCTGCAGGGCGCGCCGGTGCGCAGATGCGTGAACGCCTCGGAAAATCCGGTTCGCTCATCGACTTCCAGCAACAGATCGGTGATCCTCGCGGGCGGGAGCTGTTGATAGAGATCGAGCACGAGATCCTCGGCCCCTTCGGGCGTGTCGGCCCTCAGCTTGTCGATGTGCAGCTTGCCGTTCTCGATGATGCCGCCTGGGATCGTGCCGGTTCGCGCCGCGCGGCCAAACTCCTTCAGCCGTGTATCCAGTCGAGCCCTGCGCTCGGCCAGCCATTCGCCGGGTCGCAGCGGCACGGCGAGCCGCGCGGTCTGCTCTATCGCCTGTGGCGGGACCAGAAGCTGCTTGAGGTCGCCATAGCGGCGCGATCCCGCCAACCATATGTCACCGGACCGGAAGGCGTCGCGGATGTGGAACAGCACCGCGATTTCCCAAAGCCGGTGGTCGCCGCTGGGCTCAGCGCGAAGATGACGATGCCATTTCGAGTTGGGACGTAGAAAATCCACCGGCGGATCGACCTTGATCCGGGGACCGGTGAGAGGATGGTCGAAAACGTACGCTAAGCACAAAGCCGTGTCAGCGATCGTATGACATCACGGATGGCCGGCTTTCCATTTTACCGGAATACGCAAGTAGGTGACACCGTTCGCCTCCGCCTGATCGAAATGGCCCGCGCGGATGTTGACCTGGATCGAGGGCAGCAGGAGCTTGGGCACGGATAGCCCGGCGTCACGCTGCTCGCGCATGGCGACGAAGTCGTCCTCATTCACACCGTCATGGACGTGGACGCTCGACCGTCGCTGCTCGCCCACCGTCGTCTCCCAGCGATAGTCGTCGCGACCCGGTGCCTTGTAGTCGTGGCAGAGGAACAGTCGCGTCTCGTCGGGCAGCGCCAATAGCCGGCGGATCGAGCGATAGAGCGTCCGCGCATCCCCGCCCGGGAAGTCGGCGCGGGCGGTGCCATAGTCGGGCATGAACAGCGTATCCCCGACGAACGCCGCATCGCCGATCAGATAGGTCACGTCGGCCGGGGTGTGGCCGGGGACATGCAGCACCTCGACCGCCAGCGCCCCGATCGCGAACTGGTCGCCATTCTCGAACAGGCGGTCGAAGTCCGAGCCGTCCGTTTTCAGATCATCCATCGCGAACACGGGGCGGAAGATTTTCTGCACGTCGCGGATATGCGCGCCGATCCCGATCCATGCGCCTGTATGCGCCTTGATGAAGGGTGCGGCCGACAGATGATCGGCATGAGCGTGCGTCTCCAGCACCATCGCGATCCGCCAGTCCTGCTCGCGGGCGAAGGCGACGATCCGCTCGGCCGAGCGCGTGTCGGCGACGCCGCTCGCCATGTCGAAGTCGAGGACTGGATCGATCACCGCCGCAGTCCGTGTCGCGGGATCGCCGACGAGGTAGCTAATCGTATTGGTCGGCTCGTCGAAAAACGCCTCGATGAGGGGCTGAGTCATGATTTTCTCCGTTAGCGCTTGCTAATATATTAGCTGGTGCTACATAAGCAACACCTAATGGAGTGGCGATGATGCTCAAACCGCCGATGGACCTGGCGACATTCGAGGCGAAGGCCGGGCAGGTCGCCGACACGCTGAAGGCGATCGGCAATGCTCGCCGGCTGATGCTGCTGTGCAAGCTGGTCGAGCATGGCGAGATGACGGTCGGCGATCTGGCCCGTGATGTCGGCTTGTCGCAGTCGGCCTGCTCGCAGCACCTGGCCAGGATGCGCGACGAGGGTCTCGTCACCTACCGGCGGGAGAGCCAGACGCTCTGGTACGCCATCGCGGATGCCCGCGTCGAAACGCTGCTCGGCACTCTCTACCAGCTCTACTGCAAGGATTGATGCGATGACGCTCGCGACCCTTTCTCCCGACGATACCCGTGCCGCGATCGATGCCGGTGCGCGCCTGATCGACATTCGCGGTGCCGACGAGCATGCGCGCGAACGCATTCCCGGCGCGATGAACGTGCCGCTCGACCGGATCGGCGATCTCCCGCGCGACGATCGTCCGGTCGTCTTTCACTGCAAGTCCGGGATGCGCACCGCCGCCAATGCGGCGCAGCTCGGCGCGGCAGCGGGTGGCGCGCCGGCCTATATCCTGGGCGGCGGCATCGATGCGTGGCGGCAGGCAGGACAGCCCACCGTCGCCGATCGGTCGCAGCCGTTGGAAATCATGCGGCAGGTGCAGATTACCGCCGGTGGGCTGGTGCTGATCGGCGTTCTGCTCGGCACGTTCGTCGCTCCCGGCTTCTTCGGGCTGTCGGCGTTCGTCGGGGCGGGGCTGATGTTCGCGGGCGTGACGGGGTGGTGCGGCATGGCCAACCTGCTGCGCGTCATGCCCTGGAACCGGCGCGCGACAGCCTGAGGCGATCGTGGACACCGCTGCCACCCTTGCCGCGCTTGCATCGGGCGGCGTGATTGGCCTGATCCTCGGCCTTGTCGGCGGAGGCGGGTCGATCCTCGCCGTGCCACTCCTGATCTATGTTGTCGGCGTCGGATCACCGCACGCTGCGATCGGGACGGCCGCTGTCGCCGTCACCGTCAATGCGCTTGCCAGCCTGGTCGGCCATGCGCGAGCGGGCCGCGTGAAATGGCGGTGCGCCAGTGTCTTCGCCGTCTCCGGAATGATCGGCGCGGCGCTGGGGGCGGAGTTGGGCAAGGCGTTCGACGGCAAGCGACTGCTTGTCCTGTTCGGGCTTCTGATGATTGGCGTCGGTTTGTCGATGTTGCGCAAGCGCCGCACGGCGGAAGCGCCGGACGTGCGACTGACCCGCGATAGCGCCTCGACGCTGCTGCCGCGCTTGGTTCCGATCGGGCTGGGCGTCGGGCTTGCCGCCGGCTTCTTCGGGATCGGGGGCGGCTTCCTGATCGTGCCGGGGCTGATCCTCGCGACCGCGATGCCGCTGCCCTTCGCGATCGGCACGTCGCTGGTCGTCGTCAGCGCGCTGGGGTTGACCACCGCCTTGTCCTACGCCCTGTCGGGGCTGGTCGACTGGAGCGTGACCGCGATGCTGGTCGTGGGCGGCGTCGCTGGAACGATCGGCGGTATTGCATTGGGCAAGGTTCTCGGCACCCGTAAGGGGCTGCTCGAACGTGGCTTTGCCGCCGTCGTGATTGCGGTAGGAACCTACGTTACGGCATCGTCGCTCTGAACCTGAGCAGCTTCAGCCGACTGCTATCGGCGCCCTCGCGCCAACAGCTTTTCACCATCGGGCCTGATCTCGCCCTTCGGCGTGACGTGTCGGTAGAGTGTTTGGCGCGTCACGCCGAGTTCGGCGCATAGCTCCGCGACCTTGGTTTCCGGTTTGCCCATCGCGGCCTGGGCGAGACGCAGTTTGGCCGGCGTCATCTTGAACGGACGCCCGCCGTGCCGACCGCGTGCCCGAGCGGACTCCAGACCGGCGCGCGTGCGCTCGACGATCAGTTCTCGCTCGAACTCGGCGAGGCCGGCGAAAATCGCGAAGATCAGCCGACCGTTGGCGGTGGTTGTGTCAATCGACGCGCCTTCGCCCGCCAGCACCTTCAACCCGATGCCACGCTTCGTCAGATCACCAACCGTATTGACGAGGTGGCGCAAATCGCGGCCGAGCCGATCGAGTTTCCAGATGACCAGCGTGTCGTCGCGGCGCAGCGCCTTCAGGCAGGCGTCCAGTCCCGGTCGCTTGTCGAGCCGGCCCGATGCGGCATCCTCATAGATATGCTCGGGATCGACGCCGGCCGCGACCAGCGCGTCGTGCTGCAGGTCGTGGACCTGGCTGCCGTCCGCCTTGGACACCCGCGCGTAACCGATCTGCGTTGTCACATATACGTCCGTTCACGTGACGGAGCGGCATTGCCCGTCGATCAATCGCGATAATGTCACATAACCCGTCTTCTGGTCTATGCTCCATGAACGGGTACGCTTTCCTGTTTCGTGACGAACAGGAAGCCGATGCCGACCAAGACCATCCTGTCGCCCGCGCAGCGTGCTGTGATCTTCGACCCGCCTGCCGATCGCGCGACGATCGAACGGCTCTATACGCTCGGTCCCGACGATCTGGCACAGGTGGCGCGACGTCGGCGCGGGGCGAACCGGCTCGGCTATGCGGTGCAGCTTTGCTACCTGCGTCATCCCGGTCGCAGGCTACTGACGGGGGATGCGGTGCCCGCCGCCATGCTCGCGCTGCTCGCCGATCAGATCGGGTGCGTAGCCGACGACTTCACCGGCTATGCCACGCGCCCCACGACATTGCGCGAACACCGGGCCGAGATCGAAGCTCTGCTCGGTCTGCGCGCCTTCGCGCGGGTGGATGTACGGGCGATGCTGGCGCTGGGATCGGAGATTGCCGCTTCGACTGATAGAGGTGAGACGATCGTCACAGGCATGGTCGATCGCTTGCGGGCGGACCGGATCGTACTGCCGGCGACATCGACGCTGGAACGGCTCGCCCTCATCGTGCGGACACGGGCGCGCAAGGCGGCCCATTCCAATCTGATCCGCGACTGTTCGACCGAACAGGAAGCCGCACTCGAACACATGATCGCCTCCGACGATGATGGGCGCACCCGGCTAGGATGGATACGCGAATGGCCGGAAGCACCATCGGCCGCGAACCTGAAGGGAATCGTCGAACGGCTCGACACCGTGCGCGGCATCGGGATCGCGGCTGATCGAGCACGACGTATCCATGCTGCTCGCTATGCCGTCATTGCGCGGACCGCCGGCATCGTCACCGCCCAGCACCTGCGGCGTCTCGAACGTCCGCGCCGGCTCGCCATGCTCGTAGCTTCCGTGATCGAGATGGAAGCGACGTTGACCGACGCCGCGCTGGTCATGGTGGAGAAGATGGTGGGCGCGCTGTTCCGCCGTGCCGACCGCACCCGCTCCGATCGGCTGCTCGGCCAGGCACGGATGCTGAAGGACACCGCGCGTTTCCATGCCCGGCTCGGTCGCCTGCTGGTAGATGCTCGTGCGAGCGGGCGCGATGCCTTCCGCGCGATCGACGCGAAGATGGGCTGGGATCAGCTCGAACGCAGCATCCGCTTTGCCGAGGATCTGACGCGCTCGGCCGATGACGGGCTGGAAGAAGTGGTCGAACGCTATCCCGCCGTGCGGCGTTTCGCCCCGACGTTTCTCGCCGCTTTCACCTTCCGCACCGCGCGGTTGGCTGATCCGCTGCTCGGCGCGATCGAGGTGCTGCGCACGATGTACCGCGACGGTCGATCGGTCCTGCCGAAGCGAGTGCCGACCAGCTTCATCAAGCCGCGCTGGCGCAAGGTCGTGCAGCCGGCGGAAGGGACGATAGACCGGCGCGCCTATGAGATCGCAGTGATCGCCCACCTGCGCGAGCGGCTCGGCTCGGGCAGCATCTGGGTGGACGGCAGCCGCGCCTATCGCACGCTCGACGACTATCAGCTGCCCATGCCCGCCTTCGAAGCGATGCGCGCGAGCGGCGATCTGCGCCTGGTTGTGCCGACCGACTTTTCCAAATGGTACGAGGAACGCCGCACCCTGTTGGCCCGGCGCATGACGGAGGTGGAGCGCGCAGCCGCAGCGGGCGAGCTGGTCGATGTGACGATCGAACGCGGGCAGTTGCTCATATCGTCGATCCGGCGATCCCCGTCCGACGATGCCGATGCGCTAAAGGCCCGGCTCTACGCGATGCTGCCGCGCGTCCGAATCACCGATCTGCTGGTCGAGGTCGCCGCATGGTCGGGATTCGCCGACCGTTTCGTCCATGCGCGCAGCGGCGCCCCCGCCTCCGACCAGTCCGCGCTGATGGGTGCGATCCTCGCCGATGCGACCAACCTCGGCCTGGGCCGCATGGCCGAAAGCTCGCGCGGGCTGACGTTGTCTCGCCTGCGCTGGACGGCGGAATGGCATGTGCGCGACGAAACCTATCTGTCGGCGCTGGCGGCGATCGTCGATTGCCATACCGCGCATCCGCTCGCGGCGGTCTGGGGACCGGGCGATACATCGTCGTCGGACGGGCAGTTCTTTCGTGCCGGTGGTCAGGGCGAGGCCCGCGCCGATCACAACGCCCGCTATGGCACCGAACCAGGCGTGCTGTTCTACACCCACGTCACCGACCGCTTCACGCCGTTCCACACCAAGGTCATCGCCGCCAATGCCGGCGAGGCCGCGCATGTCCTCGACGGCCTGCTCGACCATGAAAGCGAGCTGGTCATCCGCGAACATGCGACCGATACCGCCGGCGCGGTCGATCATGTCTTCGGCCTGTGCCATCTGCTCGGCTTCCGCTTCGCGCCCCGCATCCGCGACCTCAACGAGCGCCGGCTCTACAGCCTGTCGCCGCTCGACTCGTGGCCGACGCTGCGCCCGCTCGTCGCCGGTCCGGTCAAGATCCGCGCGATCGAGGAGAACTGGGACGAAACCCTGCGCCTTGCCGCCTCGATCCGCGCCGGCACGGTGAGCGCCTCGGTCATGCTCCGCAAGCTGGCGGGCTTCCCGCGTCAGAACTCGGTCGCCCGCGCGCTGCGGGAGATAGGTCGGATCGAACGCACCCTGTTCATGCTCGACTGGTTCGATGATCCCGACCAGCGTCGTCGCACCGGCAGCATTCTCAACAAGGGCGAGGCCCGCAACGCGCTCGCCCGCGCCATCTTCTTCAACCGCCTCGGCGAACTGCGCGACCGCACCTTCGAGAACCAGCGCCATCGCGCCTCCGGCCTGACCCTCGTCACCGCGGCCATGACGCTCTGGAACACCGTCTATCTCGACCGAGCTGTCCGTCATCTGCGCGGCAGCGGCGTCGACGTGCCCGACGAGCTGCTCGCCCACGTCGCCCCTCTGGGCTGGGAGCATATCGGCCTCACCGGCGACTATCTCTGGGGCGAGATCGACAAACCTCGCGAGCGGTTCAGGCCGCTGCGCCTCCACCAGCAAAGCCGGGACGCTTAGCGTACGTTTTCGACCATCCTCTCACCGGTCCCCGTATTGCCTCAAACGGCGATAGCCTAAAGTGGAGAGTTTTATTTTGGGAGATCAGGAATGAACATCGGGATGAAGACGATCATGGCGTTGTCAATTGCTCTGCCCGCCGCGGCGTGGGCGCAGTCTGACGCTCGAGCCGCTGATGCGCGCGCCGTGAAGGCTGTGCTGTCGTCGTACAAGAAGGCGATCGAAAAGCTTGACGCCGCTGGAACCGAGCGACTGTTCACGACCAACGCGCAGATTTTCGAGACAGGAGCATCTGAGGGCAGCTACACCACGTACTTGGCTCATCATCTCGGTCCCGAGCTGAAGCAGTTCAAATCGTTCCGTTTCTCAGACTACAAGGTCGACGTCCGCTTCGAGGGACCGGTTGCCCTTGCAACCGAAACCTACCGTTACCGGATTCAGCCCAAAACCGGTGAGGCGGCCGAACGGCTCGGTGTTGCCTCAAGCGTACTTAAAAAGGTGGGCGGCAGCTGGAAGATCGTGTCCATGCACAACAGTGCTCGTAAGCCGAAGGGAAGCTAATGGAGGTAGGCGGAGGCTGGTGCGTGAACGTATTTCTCAGCAGGGATTAACGACTCAGGGAGGTGCTTTCGGGATTGCGCTACACCGGCATGCTCATAATGTCCTTGTAGGCGGACAGCACTTTGTTGCGAACCTGCAACGTCGCCTCGAATGCGATTGAGGACTCCTGCCGCGCAAGCATCACCTTCGCGATGTCGGTTTCCTCTCCGCGTTCGTAGGCAACCGTCAAAGCACCAGCGCGCGCATTGATCGCATTAATTTTTTGAAGCTGCGTCTGAAAAGTAGCGGCGAAGCCGCCTAGATCGGCGTGTCCTGATTGCGAAACGGCCGCCGCTCCGCCCACGCCTGAGACAGAATTTGGGCTATCCGCCTTTCCCAGCGCGGTGTGCATCGCTGCGTCAAAAGCCGCTCCTTTCGCAGCCCCGGACACGGAGACAGAGTTCGGGTTGCTTGCTACGTTCCGAAGCGCCGCGTTCTTGTCGAGGACAGCGTTCCGCAAAGCCATGACATCATTGATGGAGATGCTGCTCATATTTTACCTCGGTGCGCCTTCAGCGCACCGACATGTCGCATTGAAACCGTTATGGCATGGTTAATTGAACTTAGTACTGATTGCCTATTCATGAAGCTATGCACCGATCCCTCGCGCAACGTCTCGTCGCGGATAGGTTCGAGGGTATTGTCTTGATACCAGCGTCGCCCCTCGATCCGGCTCCCGGTGCGAAGCACGCCGGTCGCATAGGCAGCGCGGTCCGCATCATCCATCATAGGGTCGCACCAGCGCCAGCGCCGTTTCGTGGGGCCCGTCAAGCTATGTGGTGAAGTCACGCAGATGGAGGATTACCGGCATCGCCTTGGGATGCCATGGCGAGACGATCGCGTTCGGCGAAGGCGTAGGCTTCGCTACGCACAGTCGGTCGCCATATGCCGACGAAGAACGCGATCGGCTCATTGGGGATCAAGAACCACATCTGCCGGGGCTTGCCATCGTCGCCAGTCCCGCCCTCGGGGTGGGGTCCGGCGAAATGGGTGAACGGGACAAGGCAGCGCCGCTCCGGGTTGGCGAGCGACGGCTTCCACATCGATGAAGCGAGGTTGCGGCCATGGGTCACATACTTGTCCAGCTTCACGACCGGGTCGCGCTTGCTCGGCGCCTGGATCGCGAAGCCCCATTCCATCGTGACCGGCTCCAATGGCCGGTTGCCCGGCGACGATCACCGCACGCCCAGGCGCACCGAGGGGTCTTCTTCTCGGTAGGGAAGACTTCGCGCGGCACCGGGGAGGTCTCATCCCCAGGATTGGCAGACGTATCGCTAAAGCGATCCCCGGCAATGGGGTGCGGGTTCGATCCCTGCCGCTGACGTTAAGACCGAGCAAGACGGATCATGGATGTCAAAAATCGCGACTACGCGGTTTTAATCAAGAGAACGCAATAAAAGTTTAGCGTGAGTATTTTGCGCTCTCGATCTGATATTTCCCAACCCGGAAATGAAGTTCTTTGAAGCATGGAGGGTTGATATCAATTCTGAATGCCGGAAGCAGGCACTTTGAGATATTCGACACGAAGGTGACAACTCACGTTTCATCTGTGACGGTGACCGTATCAGGTTTCACGACCGCATCTCCTTGCGTTGACAATCCGGTTCCCGCTTGCGGCGGGGACCGCAATCACACAACCGATTGCACATTCCCCCGTCCTCCAAAAGCTGTCAGCGACTCCGGTCCTTATCGCGCGGTGCTGGCGCTTGCGCCGGGGTCGCGCGGCCGATTTTGACGTCCAGCGATCCGCCCGCTTTGATCCGATCGGCGACGAGCTGGCGCGTCGACTCCGCGATGGCTCCGACCATGCGCGCGCTCTCGCCCCGATCGCGCGCGGTCTTCATGGCCGCGTCGACGATTGCCTGGGCGGGCGCAAGGCGCGGATCGGCTTGGTTCTTCTCCGGCGTGTTCTTCAGGAACAGCTCGGCAAGCCGCTCCTGCCCCGGCGAGTGACCAGGGGGCAGGATCGGCCGCTCCAGCGACCGCACGGCGCGCTGGAGCTGGGCCGGCTGCTGGTTGTTGATTTGAACACCGAGTGCTGCGCCGATCTCCCGCACGCGCTCCAACGGCGTCTGCTGCGGCGTCACGACGGCATCGACCTGACGGACACCTAGATAGGTGAGAAGGTGCGATTGATAGATCGGCCCTTTGGCATGGCGGACATAGGCGAGTTCGGTGCGCGCGTTGGCGATGGCGGGGGAGGGGGCACCCTCCTTAATCAACCCACGCAGCCGATCGGCCGCCTGTTGGCGAGCGGCCGGCAAATAGCGTTCCAGCTCCTCGCGCGCCTTGGTCAGCGTCACGCGGTAGCGTTGCCCCTCGGGCGGCGCGCGCTTGGGGAGCATGGCGATCCCTGCGGGGCCAATCCGCGCCTCGGGCGCGAGGTCGCGCTTGATCGCCGCTGCGGAGAGAACCGCCGCCATTCCGCGATGATCGCCGGTAAGAAAGCCGTGACGGGACGCCTCCATCCAACGGTCCTTGTCGATCGCGGCGATGCGGATCGGGTGGCCGGCTTCGCGGGCGAGCTGGGCGGCATGGTGGCGCATGGTGCGCCCGTTCCCTTCGCGGAAGGGATGAATGGCGTTGATCTCGTTGATGTGGTTGCCGAGCCGATCGAAAAACTCGTCGCGAGGAAGCACCCGCAAGCCGCTCTGCGCTCCTACCTCGGCGAACCGCTTGTCGAGTTCGCGCGCGATGTAGGGGACGGCGGCGAAGCTCGATCCGCCCTTGGCGATGTTGACGGTGCGGTCCTGGCCTGCCCAATCGTAGAGGTCTTGGAACAGGTGTTTGTGAAGGGCACGGTAGCCGTCGGCGGTGGCTGGAAAGGTCAGGCGCGCAGCCTCCGCGCCGCGCGCCTGCGTCAGTCGTCGTTCGGCCTCGGTAAGCGTTTTGTCTTCCGTAATCCCGAGCCGGTTACGAAGCGTCTCGGTGCCGGGATATGTATAAGGATCGCTTGCCAAGGTCAGGCAGCGATCTGGCGGGTTCCGGGCTGATAGAGACTGAGGATAATCGAGGGCATGAGGGCGGGCGGAACGCCCTCGTCGAGCATCATCGAGAACATCGCGTCCTCGTCGATGGTCGGGGTCATATCCTCGATAACGAGATTGGCACGGGCTTCCGCTACGTCCTCGCGCCAAAGCGCAACCTGTTCAGGGCTGCCGCGCTCGAAATCCATCTGGCGGATGCGCTCGCGCAGCGTTTCAAGATCGATCTGGGCCATCGCGGTCATCCTTTCTGCTCATAACCCTACGCCTTCCAACGCGATTCCTCAACAAATCACGTGCGATAAGAGCCGGTCGGTGCGTCGCGATCCGCGCTCGCTTGAACGCGGATCGCACGCCGGGGACGTCAGTATTCGCTCGCGAGCATGATCGTCAGCACGCGCTTGGTCTGTTGCTCATCCCACGGCGCTTCGCTGCCATAGGTAAGCGTGTTGTCGTAGTAGTCCACCTTCCAGAAAACGGTTTCGGCGATTGCCTTGTCGTCGCTCGGTCGCTCCTGCGTCCACGTTCCCGTCGCGAGCCGATAAACCGCGCCGAAATCATGTTCTCCGTGAGGATCGTTGTCGCCGGTGAATTGCGAGAAGCCGACGATCGCCGCCAGCGCCGCGAAGCGATCCGCGTCGGGGAGAGACTGGAAACCCAGCGTGACGTTGGCGATGGATGCGGTGCCCGGTTGGCTCCGGGCTAGGTCATTAAGGCGACGGATGGTGTCGAGTTGTTCGGGGCTGCACATCACTGATCCTCCTTCTGGCATGGGCCGCAAGGCCGCTCGGCCTCACGGCCCTGCCTGTCCGGCGAGGACGGGATGGGGAGGGGGAGCGAGAATCTACCGCTGGTGCGGGCGAGCCGCCTAGCGCGGCCGAAGCCTCCGGCGACGGGTGCCGCGGTTGGCGGATTACACGGGCGGTCGATTGTCGTTCGGGAACGAAAGGGCAGCGCCCTTGGTGTTCCCCTAGCGCCGGTCGCGCGCATCGCGATCGGCGAGAGTTGCGCGGTGCGGATCTCCGCACGGCACTATCGCGCGCAAGCGCGCCCCCGTCAGGAGGGCGCGTTGCGTGCGTCGCGGGCGGCGATCACCAGATCGACGATACGCGGCTGATGGAACAGCTCGCCACGCTCGACAACACCGAGACCGGGACCATCGAGAACGTCGCGGATGCGATCCTGCACGACCTCCTCCAGGTCTCCGGCGAGAACCCAAAAGTGGCGCGGGTCACGATCGCGGCCATCGGCGCGGAACTGGTCGCTTTCGACGACGGCCTGGACCAGCGCGTTCAGCGCGGCCATCCCCAGCGCGCGCTCGAAGGCGAGCTGCGCGAATAGGCGATGATGGGACATGGAAACCTCCGTGTTGCCGTGATTGGCGACGACGGCGGGAGGGGCGCGGAACGCCGGGTCATAGGACCGCGCCAGCGGCCGGCTTGCCGGGCAGCGGGGGAGCCGATTTGCGCAGCAAATTGGGGGGACCGCTGATCCTTGAGGCGGCGTTCCGCGCCCCTCACGATGGGCGGAGACTGACGGACTGCCTCTACAAACCAACGCCCGCCCACGGGGCGGACCGCTAGCCGATTTTCTGCTTTCGTTCTCGACTCGGCTGACTCATAGAATCGTCATGCCGATCATGGCCGAACATCGCTGGCTCTACCCGATCGACTGGCCTGAGTTGTCGAGGCTGATCCGGTTCGGCCGCGCCAAGGGGCGCTGCGAGCATTGCCAGCGCCCGCACGGCCGGCGGGTGTTCCACTTGGGTGACGGACGCTGGTGGGACGCTGATCGCCACCAATGGCGCGACGGGCGCGGTCGCCGGGTGCGTGCGCCTAAGTCGGACGTGGCGACGATCGTGCGCATCACGCGGGTCTATATCGCGTGTGCGCATCTGAACCATGACCCCACCGACAACGCACCACGCAATTTGGCTGCACTCTGCCAGCGATGCCATATGATCCATGACGCGGCCGAACATCGGCGCCGGCGATGGCTGAATGCTTACAGACGTCGGGCCTTGGGCGATCTGTTCGCATGGTTCGAACCACGCGCGATCTTGGTGAGGAATGGCGGCGGTCGTAGTATCAGCTTGGGTGACGGGCTGCGCGGCTCACACGCGAATAGCAGAATGGAGTGATAGCAATGGATACCTTCAACGCTGGCGTCCAATACAACGACTTCAAGGGAACCGTTGCCGCGGACATTTCCGATAATGTCGCGCTTGCCGGCCATCTGGTGTCTTTGGGAAAAGCTGAAAGCGACGAGCGTGTCATTGGATTCAGGATCGCTTCTGGGGAGAACCAGGGGACACCCGTGACCGATGTGTCGCTGGTGGCTTATCTTCTTCGGTCTGCTGAGTTTGAGCCAGCCCCGGCAGAGGTGCGTGCTGTCGAATTGCGCATCACGCCGGGGGAAGCGCTCGCATTTTTCAAGCGTTTCGACCTCGTGGCAGTTCGGCGCGGCGTCGATTTGAGCGGCACTCACGTAGATGGCCCGCATTACGATTAAACTCGCCATCGCGCCGCCCGTCCCTTGTGGGCGGGCGGCGTGCGCTGATCTGCAAGGGCAGCGCGCGCGACGGCCATGCAGAGCATGGCTGTCGCGCCGGCGAGGGGGCTGATGCTGGGCGGTTGGTCGAGAAAAGGGGGTGATTATCACCGCCCCCCGTATCCGTTTACGCCATTTCGTCGGCCTCCATGTCCTCGCCATCGAAGGCATCGGCGTCGGGATCGTCCAGTTCGTGCCGCTCGGGCTGGTCGAACGCCCCGATCTGCATCGGCGCGGGAAGCCAGTGCGAAGCGAGCCGCCCCGACACGTTGACCGCCAAGTCTGCCTTCTTCTTGATGGTTGCGCAGTTGTCGGCGCTGGCATCGCCGCATTCGGCGCGGAGTAGGTCGATAAGGGCCGCACGGCGCATCTTGTCGAACAGGGCGATGGGGGCTTGCCAGCGGGTCGCAATGTCCACGCCTGTCGCGCGGGCCACCTGCTCAAAGTGATGGTGACGCGCACCGGGGGCACCGCCTGCGAACAAGGTGCCGTCCACCGTCATCGCCACCAATCCGGCGAGTAGCGCCATCTTGTCGTCGTGACTCATGGCGCGAATGACCTCGAACCGGCCATCTGCTGGGACCGATGCGAAGCGGTCGGCCATCGTTTCTTCGACCTCCCGCACGTCGCTGGTCGCCATAAGGTCGTCGGCAACATCGGTCGCGATGGTCTTGGCCTGCACGTCTATCGCCATCTGATAGCTGTGCGCGCCGTGGAGTAGCTGACCCGCAAGGCTGTCCAGCAGCACATCCAGCGCCAGCGCCGGGTCGGCTGAAACCGCCTCCTGCACGATGCGGGTCTTGATCCGCGACAGGTCTGCAACAAGGCTGTTGCTGTAGAGCGGCTGCGGCTCGCCGCTGCTCGCCTTGGGCTTCGGCTCGGCCTTCGCGCGATAGAAGCTCTTGCCGAGCGATCCGTCATGCGAAACCCAGAGCGCCACGCCCCCGACCGCGACCTGCTCGGCATTGAACCCGCGCAAGCCCTCAGTGATCGCATCCCGCTGATCGGACAACGGCGCGATGCGGTCGCTGTCCTCGCCCTCGGCCTCGGCGATCTGTTCGATAGCGACGTCGATTGCCTCGATCCGCGCGGCCTCGTCCTCGGTCGGCTCGCGCGTGGCCGGATACAGGCTGCCCTTCATGTAAAGGTCGTAGGGCCGGTCCAGCGTGGCGCGGACCTCATGCCAACCGATCGCGCGATACTCGTCGGCGATACCGTCCAGCTTGTCCTCCGCCAGTTCCTGCACAAGCTCGGGATGGTCGGCAAACCCCTCGGCCCCTTGGCTGAACAGGTCTACCGTGATCGTCCCGCCCTTCGCCTCGTAGGCGTCGCGCCCGACGAAGATAAACGCGCCGCTGGTGGTGTCCACCTTCTCGGTGGTGAGCATCCGCCGGATGGTGTGGGCGTGGCCGTTCGCCGCCTTGCATACCTTCACCTGTTGGTCGTGGTCGTCAGTGAGGGTGAGCGCGCGCGCCGCCTCAAGCGACAACTGGTCCTTGGCGATCAGGTCGATCAGCGCCGGTGCCAGCGCGGAAAGGCGAAGCATCTTATAGACGAAGCTGACCGCCTGACCGAACCGGGCAGCGATTTCCTCGGCGTCCATGCCGGTATCGCGTAGCGCCGCAAAGGCGCGGATGCTGTCTGCCGGGTGCATGTCCTCGCGCTGGAAGTTCTCCGCGAGCGACAGTTCGATGGCCTCTTCCTTGGTGCGGACCTCGACGGGAAACGCGTCGCTGTTCTTGATCTGCTTGCGCTTCGCCAGTTCTTTGAGGCCGCGATAGCGCCGCCCTCCGGCGAACACATAGAACAGGCCCTCGTCCTCATAGGCGACAAGGTTTTGCAACAGGCCGTGCGCGGCAATGTCGTCGGCCATGCTCTCGACGGCGGAAGGCTTCACGCGCCGCTGATTGAGCGGGGAAAGGCGAAGCTGCGACAGCTTGACGGTGATGATACCCATGATGATGCTCCTGATCTGAATAAGGTTCGGTGATGGGGGAGGGGTCAGCCTTCGAGGCTCGCGAGTTCGTCAAACTCGGCCGATGCGCGCGCCGCGCCGTCCCCTGCGTAGGTCGCGCCGGAACGCGGATAGAAGAACACGCGCTCGCCACGGCGGTAGGGGGTGCCGTCCGCGCTGGTCCCGTCCACATTGGCCCGTTTCCAGTAGGGATCGCCCTTGTATCGGGTGTAAGCCATTCTCTTTCCTCCTTCTTCCTGCGGCTGAAAGCCGGTTGCCGCAGCAACCGGGTCTGCCTCTCCGGCGAGGAGCGGGATGGGGAGGGAGGAGGAAAATCGATGGCCTGGCGCGGGCAGGCCGCCTTAGCGCGGCCGACGCCCCTTAGGGCGTCGGGTGCCGCGCTTGGCGGACCACACGGGGCCGTCTATTTTCCTTCGGGAACGAAAGGGCAGCAGCCCTTGGTGTTCCCCGCGCTGGCGGGCCTCCGGGGGAGGGCCGTGGCGCTCTACAGGGGAGCGTCTCGCATCTTTGCGCGTCCGCAGGTGTGCCACGTGGCACACCTCACGCGAGGATCGTTACCCTTTGGGACGAGACGCCGGGACGGTGGCTCGGTCGGCGCGAACGCGCCGATAGGGCCGTGCCCGTCAGGGTCGCGCAGGGTCTTCAAGCCTGATGGTATGGATTTCGCCGTCTTCACCGCCGAAGCGTCAGACCCGCTCATTATCATCGGTGAGGATGTTGGCAGATGCGTAGGAGAGTGCGACCGCGCTCGAATGCGATCGTTCCTCCGGCCATGATCGCACGCGTGTGACGCCCCGTGAAGGGCTCTCCTGTCTTGGACGCCGCCAGAATCTCGGTCGGCCCGGACGGCAACCATGTCACGGCCATGCGCAAACCGTCGTCGAGGAAATCAATGTCGGCCCGGCTGCCGTCTGCGCATGTGACGTATCGCTGTTCCAAGACCCGCGTCATTGAGTGAGGTCGGTGTATCTCCGACGTGTCGCGAGTATTTGGTGACGGCTCCGAACAGCCAACGGTCATCATAAGTAGCGTGGCGGCGCAGATGCGCACGTCAACCATTCCGCTTCCTCATTAATCCGGACTCACGCCTCGCGGGTCCGTCGCCAAGTTGGCCGGCAACCCCGAAGGGCTGCCGGCTCGGGTATGGTCCCGCAACGAGCCGGTTATTCAGCTCGCCGAAGGGTTGGCGGAAACAACCTTGCCGTCCGCACCAATCACGACGTGAAGCGTGCGCCGTGCGACAGGCTCGGAGGGATTGGTGAAAGTCACGACGGTCTGACGCGCGCCGTTGGCGGTCCGCTGCGCGGTGCCCTCGACCTTTGCTTTGGACCAGCTCGGGGCGAGCTTGGATTGCGTCACCATGCGAACGACGTGCTGACGCGCCACCTCGGCGGGCGCTTGGCTATGCGCTTCCTCGTCGTGAACGGGATGGGCGGCGGCGGGGGCTGCGGCCAATACCGCGACGGCTAGGACTGCGTATTTCATGGGTAGTCTCCTCGTGGTGGAAAGGGTGGAGTGCATCGCTACGATCAGGATTTCGGCTTCGCAGCGAAGCTGCGGAACGTGCCGGTCGCCGTCACGGTGATGGTCACGGGCGCAGTGGTGCGGTTGCGCCAATACCATCCGTGCATCCCGTCGAAAGGAGCCTGGAAATCGCCCTTCTCGCCGGCGGACGATCCTTTCTCGTAGCTGGTGTATTTATCTGCCGGCGCGTCGTGTTCCTCGCCGTGAAGCTCGAAACGGACCTCCGGTCCGCCGGTCGACCAGGCGTAGGCGATCCGGTCGCCAGCGCGCATGTCTGCCTTCACTTCGCGACCTTCGTCGGGCTGGAGCGTGATCTTCACCTCGGCCGTCTGCGCGGTCGCCGGCACGCTCGACCTTGCAGCCGGCGAAGCCGGCGCCGTGGTCGCCGGGACTGTGGCGGTCTCGGCTGCATGTTCGGCCTGCTTGACCTCTCCCATGCGAGTGAGGCCGAGCAGGCGGCCCGTCCCGATCGGATCGACGCCGTATTCGGCGGGCAGGATCGTCGTCGCGAGCAGCGCGACGGCGACGCCGAAGGCAAGCGCCGTTGCCCGGTTGAGCTGGCGCAGCGTCGGGAGATCGCCGACGTTTGGCAGATTGGCGTTTTTCATCAGGCGTTCCCTTCGAGAATGAGGCCGGCGAGCTGGTAGCCGGTAAGGACGAAGCCCGCGGTCATCAGGACCACGTTCGCGGCAAAGGCATGTCGGCGGAAGCTGGCGGTGCGGCGCCAGTAGCCCATGACGATCAGGATCGCGGACAGAGCGAGTAACTGGCCGATTTCGACGCCGACGTTGAACGACAACAGATTCACCAAAAGGCCGTTCGATGGCAGCGCGAAGTCCTGGAGCTTGGTCGCGAGGCCGAAGCCGTGGAACAGGCCGAAGATCAGGACCGCGGCCTTGGCGTTAGGCTGGACGCCGAACCACCGCTGATAGGCACCGAGATTGTCGAGCGCCTTATAGACCACCGACAGACCGATAATCGCGTCGATCGCATAGGGACTGACGTGGGTGCCGAGCAGAACGCCGGCGATCAGCGTCGTGCTGTGGCCGATCGCGAACAGCGTCACGTAGGCGGCAACCTGCTTCATCCGGTAGAGGAAGAAGATCACCCCGAACAGAAACAGCAGATGGTCGTAACCTGTGACCATGTGCTTGGCGCCGAGATAGAGGAAGGCGCCAGGGGCGGGTCCGTTGATCGTTTCGATGAATGCCTGATCGCCTTCGGCGACCCCATGTGCATAGGCGGCGCTTGCCATGAACGTCGCGGTGGCGACGGCAAGGAACGTCGTCACCCCTCTCAAGTGCAGCGGGAGGCGCCACGGGCGGTTGGATGATGTTTCCACGGTAAATTGTCTCCGCTTCATCACGCGAGCGCGTGCGTCGGGGTGGCAGGGTCGGGGCGTCGCCGTTGCGACCACCGGCCCGCCAGGGCGGTGATCGCTGGCAGCACCAGCAAGGTCAGGGCGGTCGAAGTAATGAGGCCGCCGATGACGACGGTTGCGAGCGGCCGTTGCACCTCGGCACCTGTGCCGGTGGCGAGCGCCATCGGCACGAAGCCGAGCGATGCCACCAGCGCGGTCATCAGCACCGGGCGGACGCGCTCCATTGCGCCGTCCACGATCGCGTCATCGTCGCTCGCCCCTTCCTCGCGATGCTTCCCGATCGCGCTCATCATCACGAGGCCGTTGAGGACGGCGACGCCCGACAGGGCGATGAACCCGACCGCTGCGGTGATCGAGAAGGGGATGCCGCGCAGCAGCAGCGCAAACACGCCCCCGGCAAGCGCCATCGGCACCGCCGAGAACACGATCGCCGCCGACACGAAGCTGCCGAGCGCCATGTAGAGCAGGGCGTAGATCGCAATGAAGCAGATCGGCACCACGATCAGCAGGCGTAGCCGAGCCGATTGCAGGCTCTCGAAGGTGCCGCCCCACTCGGTATACATGCCAGCGGGGAGCTGCATCTGGCCGATCTTCGCCTGCGCTTCCTCGACGAACCCGCCAAGGTCGCGCCCACGCACGTTGATCTGCACGACCACCATCCGCTTGCCGTTCTCACGACTGATCTGGTTCAACCCTTGGGTGTAGTTGAACCGGGCGACCTGGCTTAGCGGGATCGAGCGCGCCACCTGACCTTCGGCAGCGGGCAGCATCACCGGGATCGACCCCAGCGTCTCAAGGTCGTCCCGCTGCGCGTCGGGCAGGCGGACCACGACGTCGAACCGCCGGTCGCCCTCGAACAGCAGCCCGGCCTCACGCCCGCCAAGCGCAGCCGAGACGGTGTTCGCCACCTCCTCGACCGACAGGCCGTAACGGCCCGCCGCCTGACGGTCGATCTGCACGTCGAAGGTCGGCGCGCCGGACGTCTGTTCGGCACTCACGTCGCCAGCGCCGGGGATCGTGCGCATGACGGCGGCGATGCGCTTCGCCTGTTCGCTCATCGCGTCGAGGTCGTCGCCGTAAAGTTTGATCGCGACGTCGGCGCGAACGCCGGCGATCAGCTCGTTGAAGCGCATCTGGATCGGTTGCTGGATCTCCGTCCGGTTGCCGATCAGCGGCTTCATCCGCTCCTCGATGCGGCGAAGAATGTCCTCCTTGCTTTTCACCTCCGTCGGCCACTCGTTCTCCGGCTTGGGGATGACGTAGGTATCCGACGCATTGGGTGGCATCGGATCGGTGCCGAGGTCGGCGTTACCGTTCTTGGAGAAGACCAGCGCCACCTCCGGCAGCGTCTTCAATGCATTCTCGATCTGGAGCTGCATCTGCGTCGATTGGTCGATCGACGCAGATGGCACGCGGAAGTTGGTGACGGTTATGTCCTTCTCGTCGAGCTGCGGCATGAACTCCTCGCCGAGGAAGCCAAAGCTCAGCACGGCCGCGACGAACACGCCGACACCGCCCAGGATGAAGGGCATCGGGCGGGCGACAGCCCGGCCCAGCACGGGGGCGTAGCGTTCCTTGAACCAGCGGATCGGCTTCACTTCCGTCTCACTGACCCGGCCCTTGACGACGATCGCGATCATCGCGGGAACGAAGGTAAGCGACAGGACGAAAGCAGAGGCGAGCGCCACCATCAACGTGATCGCCATCGGCGCGAACGTCTTGCCCTCAACGCCCTGGAAGGTGAGCAGCGGCACGAAGACGAGGAAGATGATGAGCTGACCATAAACGGTCGGCCGCACCATCTCCTTGGCCGCGAGCGTCGTTTCCTCCATCCGCTCTTCGCGGGTGAGAAGCCGGCCTTCATGCTCCTGGCGTTCGGCGAGGCGGCGAAGCGCGTTCTCGACGATGATGACGGCGCCGTCGACGATCAACCCGAAATCGAGCGCGCCGAGGCTCATCAGATTGCCCGACACGCCCAGCCCGTTCATTCCTGCGGCCGTCATCAACATGGTAATCGGGATGACTGCGGCGGTGATGAGCGCAGCGCGGATGTTGCCGAGCAGCAGGAACAGCACGACGATGACGAGCAGCGCGCCTTCGGTCAGGTTCTTTTCCACCGTCGCGATCGTCGCGTTGACGAGCTTTGAGCGGTTATAGACCGGCTCGGCGAACACGTCGGGCGGCAGCGCCTTGTTGATCTGCGTCAGCTTCTCGGCGGCGTCTGTCGCGACGATGCGGCTGTTGTCGCCTACCAGCATCAGCACGGTCGAGATGACCGCTTCCGATCCCATGCGACTGCCGGAGCCGGTGCGGACCGCACCGCCGATCACCACCTGGCCCACGTCCTTGACGCGAACGGGGACGCCGTTGCGGGTCGCGACGACGGCTTCCTGAATGTCTTCGATCGACTTCAGACGAGCATCGGCGCGGACAAGGAAGCTCTCGCCAGCGCGGCGGACATAGTTCGACCCGGCGGAGAGGTTGGCCCGCTCCATCGCATCCGCCAGCTCCGTGACGGACAATCCATAGCTGGCGAGCGCGTTGAGGTTCGGCTCGATCAGATATTGCTTCACATAGCCGCCGTTGGAATCGACGCCGGCGACGCCGCGCACCGCCCGCATCTGCGGGCGGATGATCCAGTCCTGCACCGTGCGGAGATAGGCGGCCTTCGCCAGTTCGGTGGTCAGCCGCTCGCCCTCGGGGGTGAGGTAGCTGCCGTCCGACTGCCAGCCCGGTTTGCCGTCGACCGTCTTCAGGCCCTTGCCGTCGGGATGGCGGAAGGCGACCGAATAGAAGAAGATCTCGCCAAGCCCGGTGCTGAGCGGCGCGAGGATCGGCTGCGCGTTGGCGGGAAGGCTGTCGCGCGACTGTGCGAGCCGTTCCGTCACCTGCTGGCGCGCAAAGTAAATATCGGTGCGGTCGGTAAAGACCGCTGTCACCTGGCTGAAGCCATTGCGTGAGATGGAGCGGGTCATCTCAAGCCCTGGTATTCCGGCAAGCGCCGTCTCCACCGGGAACGTCACCTGCTTCTCGATGTCGACCGGCCCCAGCGTCGGCGCGAAGGTGCTGATCTGGACCTGCCGGTTGGTGACGTCGGGCACGGCGTCGATCGGCAGCTTGGTGATCTGCCAGAGGCCGAAGCCGATGACGACGAGGGTCAGGAAGGCGACAAGCCATCGCATCCGGACCGAAAGGGAGAGGATGCGGCCGATCATTCCGCCGACTCCTTCTCGATCTCGGCCTTGAGAAGGAAAGCGTTGGTGGTGGCGATCTGCGTGCCGGCGGCAAGGCCGCCGGTGATCGCCACCATCCCGCCCGATCGGCTGCCGATCTGAACCGGCTGCGCGCGGAAGCCCTGGCCGGTGCGGACGAACACCACGCTGTCGCTGCCAAGCGTCTGCACCGCGTCTTGCGGCACCATCACGCCGCTCTTTGCGGCCCCGCCACTGGCGAGGATGCGAGCCTGAACAAGCTGGCCCGGGGCAAGCGTGCTGCCGCCGGCGGTCGGCGTGACGACGACCGTCGCGGTCCGCGATTGCGGATCGACGACGCCGGTCGCCGAACGCACCCGCCCTTCTATCGTGCGACCGTCTGTGGTGGTCAGCTCTACCCTGTCGCCTTCTCGGACACGGCCAGCATCGGCAGGCGGGACGCTTGCGGTAATCTGAAGCCGGCTCGGATCGGCGACGCGGAACAGCTCGGTTTCAGCCGCGACGAACTGGCCGAGATTGGCACCGGCATTGGTAACGCGCCCCGAAACGGGGCTGACGACCGCAACCGATCGACCGTCGCCCGACACGCGAGCCGCGCCCGCGGCGGCGCTAGCCCGGCGAGCGTCGGCCTGGGCGACGGCAAGGTTGGCCTGTGCCGATTCATAGTCGGCGCGGGGTGTCACACCCTGCGCGAGCAAACCGCGCTCTCGTTCGAGCTGACGCGCGGCGAGGGTGACGCGCGCGGATGCGGCCGAGCGGTCGGCTGCGATTTGTGAAGCGTCGCGGCTCTCGACCAATGCAAGGGTCTGGCCGGCGCGAACCGGATCGCCGATGCGGACCATGATACGGCTGACCGTGCCTGGCGCGCGCGCGGTCAGCACCGCCTCGGCGTCGGGCGTCGCCTCGACCGTGGCGGAGGCAAGGATCGCGGCGTCCAGCTCGCCGGATGCCGCCGGGGCTACAGTGATTTGCGATGCTGAAAGCGCCTGTTGCGTCATCGCGACCGTGTTCGACGGCTTTGCTGGCGCTGCGGCTTCCGTAGGGGCAGGGGCGGGGGTGGACGATTGGGTGAGGCGCGCAGCGCCGAACCCAAGCGCAGCGGCAGCGACCAGGCCAATGGCGGCGCCGGTGTAGAGACGATTTTTATCGGTCATTGCACCGCTTCTCCGGTGATGGTGAGGCCCTGCAGACGGGCCAGATTGGCGCGAGCGTCGAGGCGCGCTGCGGCGGCGTCGAGGATGACGCCACGGGCGACCCCGAGATTGTGACGCGCGGCAAGGAGTTCGATCAGCGGGCTTTTGCCCGCCTCGTAGGCCACGCGAGCGAGGCGATAGCCCTCTTGGGCGGTCGCCAACGTCCGCTGCGCGGCAGCGGCGCGAGCGTCGGCTGCCTCTACCAGTGCGAGACCAGCGCGTGTCCCCGCCTCGGCTTCGAGCCGGGCTGCTGCGGCACGCGCCTCGGCACCTTGCAGTTCGGCACGTGCCGCCGAGATGTTGCCCCGGTTGCGATCGAAGAGGGGCAGCGGGACGGATATGCCGGCAACGACGGCGGGGCCGCTCGCGACGCGAAGCTGGCGCACGCCGAGCTGCGCGGTGACGTTGGGGATGGCGAGGCGCTGTTGCACCGTCACCGCTCGCGCTGCGGCGTCCCGTTCGGCTTCTGCAACGCGCACCATCGTCGCCTGCATAGGGTCGATGGGGCCGAACGCCGGCTTGGCGTCGAGCCGATCCAAGAGTGATTCCGACAGGCCGGTGAAGGGGGTTGTAATACCGGCCAGCGCGGACAGGCGTGCCAGCGCGGCCGTCTTGAGGGCGCGCGCGTTTTCGAGGTCGGCCTGAAGCGTGTTGAGTTCTGTTTCAGCCTGCACCTGCCGGAGGCGGGCTTCCTTGCCAGCGCCGACCAAGGCGCGGGCCACCTTCAGGTCGTCGGTCGCCTCCTCAACTTCGTCCTCGGCAATAGCGATGCGCCGATCGGCGATCTCGGCGCCGGCATAGGCGCGTGCCAGCTCGGTCGCATAGACAAGGCGACCATCGCGATTGCGCGCCTGCGCCGCGACGATGCCGGCTTCACCGGCGGCGATCCGGGCTGATCGCTTGCCACCCAGCTCGATGGGCTGATCGATCTGGAACGTCGTTTGCTGCTGGTTGCGCGCGTTGCGATCGAGGTCGCCCGCGAAATTTTCGGCATAGACGTTGATCGACGGGTTAGGCCGCGCGCGAGCTTGCTCGGCAAGGCCCCGCGCGCGGGCGACGTCGGCTTCCAAGACCGTGACGCGGGGCACATCGCGCGTCTGGTTCAGAAGCTGTGCGAAAGGGGGCGCGGTCTGCGACCACGCTGCACCCGCGGGCCATAGCGCCGCGAGCGTGCCGGCCAGCGCAAGCACGCGCTGCCGGCGATAACTGCCGTTCATAATCCATAATCCTCCAGGGGTAAGTCTGTCGGCGCGTCACGCGCCGGCGAGACTCATCCGCGGGGAGGGCGCAGGAGCTTGGAAGGATCGATACCGCTCGCCAGCGATGTGGTGAGGATCGACCACGCGCGAGCGGCGACGATCGCCGGCACTTTCGCAGTCGTCGGCCCGTCGAAGGCGACCCAATGACCAGCGGCATGAGCGAGAACATGCACCGGACTGTCGCCGCCAGTCTGCTTGGCGGGAGCGTGATCGTTATGCTCGGCCGCAGCCGCATGGTCATGGTCATGGTCGACGGCGGCGACTTGCACGGGCACATGGTCATGGACCATCGCGCTGTGCCACGACGACGCCGCGACGAGGCCGAGCATGGCGACGAGCGCCAGCACGGCTCCGAACAGCGCGGAAGAGGAACGACGCATCGCCATCGTGCGCAGCGTAGGCGGACGTTGGGAACGGGGCAAGGAAATCACTTACCCGGCCATTTTGGATGGCGACGGTCGATCACATAGGGATGTTCGCCGTGGCTGTGGACCGCGAGATGCGGATCATCGGCGGCGAGGTCGCTATGTTCATGCGCGATCACGTCGGGGTCGTTCGCGGGCCATATACGGACGGCGACGAGGGTGCCGATCGCAGCAAGAACGGCCATCGCACCGAACGCCGCCTCCATTCCGACGCGAGCGCCGAGCTGGCCGACGAGCGGATAGCAGACCAGCCAGCAGACGTGGCTGAGTGCGAATTGTGCCGCGAACAATGCGGGGCGATCATCGGCGTTCGCCGACCGACGTAGCAGCCGTCCCGATGGCGTGACGCTCGCTGAATAGGCGACGCCCAGCACCAACCATCCGCCGAGCAGGACATGCCAGTAGGCCGGGCCTGGCTGCATGATGGCGGTGATCGCGGCGAGGGCCGCGAGCGCCAACGTCAGGATAGCGGCGGCGACCAGCATGACGGTCCGATCCGCAATCCGATCGAGGATACGAGGCAGGGTCAGCGCAGCGGTGATCGAGCCGCCCCCGAAGGCGGCGAGGGTCAACGCGACGTCGCGCTGGCTTAGGCCCATGCCTTTCACGATAACGACGGTGTTGACGATCACCATTGCGCTCGCGGCGGCAGCGGTGAGGGTCAGCGCCAGCAATCCGCGCAGGCGAGGCGTCGCGAGGTATATACGCGTGCCCCGCGTCGTCTTGTCGTAGATGCCGCCCTCGGCCTCAACCGGCGCCGGTCGGGGCAGGACGGTCGATACGACCAGCAGCGCCGACGCGACAAAGCCTATCGCGGTGCCCGAGAACAGCCAGTGGTAGCTCATCACCGTCAAAAGACCGGCCGCGAGGATCGGGCTCGTCAGGCTCTCCATGTCATAGGCGAGGCGGGACAGGGACAGCGCGCGGGTATAGTCGCGTTCCTCCGGGAGGACGTCCGGGATCGTAGCCTGAAAGGTTGGCGTGAACGCGGCCGATGCCGATTGCAGGACGAAGATCAAGATATAGACCTGCCAGACTTGGTTCACGAACGGCAGGCAAATGGCGACACCGGCGCGGATCACGTCCATTCCGACCAGCAAGGCACGGCGTGGCACGCGATTGGCGAACGCGCCGGCGATCGGCGCGACGCCGATATAGGCGACCATCTTAATCGCAAGCGCAGTCCCCAGCACCGCCCCGGCACTGCCGCCAGCTATGTCGTAAGCGAGCAAGCCGAGCGCGACCGTCGCCAGTCCCGTTCCTACAAGCGCGATGATCTGCGCGAGGAAAAGGTGCCGATACGTGCGGTTGGCGAGGACACTGAGCATGATCGCGCTATATCCCCCCCGGGGGATCGAGTCTATCCCCCCTGGGGGATACTCGACAGCAGCCCCTCACGCGCACTAAATAAGGGGATGGCCCATCACGCTCACACCAGCCACCCCGCAATCGTCAAACGGCTCAACCGCGTCGCTGGTCATCTGCGTAGCATCGTCGGCATGATCGAAGAGGAGCGCCCCTGCGTCGATATTGCGCAACAGCTTCAAGCGGTCGAAAACGCCATCGCCAGCGCCAAGCGCGCGCTCATCAACGATCATATCGACCATTGCCTAGTCCATGCCGAAGAAGGTGAGGGGACCAAGGCGGCGGTGGAGCAGTTCCGCGCGATCTCAAAATACTGGTGATGCGCCGCGCGGCGAGGGGTGTGCCACGTGGCACACCTCCTGAAGACCGCTACCGGGCGCATTAGGCCCAGATCGCTTCCTGATCCCAGCCTTCGAGAAACCCGCCCTGCGCGGCGCTGGCGAATGGCATTTCGGGGAAGGAAAGCCAATGTGCTTTCATCCGGCCACTCCACGATGTGCCCGGATTGATCCGCTTGGCGAGATAGGAGGCAACTGCCGCCGCGCCATAGACACGGTTCCGCTGCACGACGTCGTTGCCGATATGGACCATGCGCGGCGCCTCGAACGCTTTGGGCACCTGGGGCTGGTTGATGATGCCGGTATTCCACAGCCGGGAATGATGCGCGCTGATGTTGCGCACGAAGGCAAGGCTCTTGATCCAGCTCACCAGCGTGTCGGGGAGCAGATTATAGCGTTTTGCGATGGCGAAACGGTCGTTGGGATGCGCCATTTCGAGCAGCCAGGATAGCGTTCCAAAATCCCATGCCTCGACAGCCATCCAGATCGGCATTGGCGGCGTGTAGGTATTGTAGAACTCCGACACCCAATCGTCTTTACAGCGGTCGACGGAATCGTCCGCCTTCGCCAACCAGCTCAGGTGCCGGGTCGTGCCTTTAAAATTAGCGTTCGCACGATTGGGATCGAGGTAGGCGACCGATCGATGGGCGAACAGGTCACGATTCCCGAGCGCATGGGCGAGATCGACGCGCAGCGCGACTTCGATCCGTTCGATGGCATCGAGGAAGAGCAAGCGGAGCTGCTTGTCGAAGAGATAGAGATCGACGGCATGGCGAAACTCGGCACCGGCTTGAAACTGGTCGGTGCGAATGGTGCGCGTGGCATCGTCGGGATCGGGGATGCGCTCTTGCAGCGGTTGCCAATAGGGCGACAGGCGACCGTAGCCGATTCGCTCAAGATGGCGGATGGCTTTGGCTTGGTCGGTGACGCCCAAACCGCGGCCTTCAAGGAGGGCGAGCTGGTCGGCGAAGCTGAGATGGGGTTTGGCGTAGGGCGGAAGCATCGCCCCAGATATGAAGAAGGCCGCCCCTTGATGCCATAGGCAACAGCGGGGACGGCCATGTTGTCCTCTATCTAGATGTTCGGGTCTGAGGATTCAATTAAAAATTGACGGCGGGTCGCCGCGTGACCGCTCGGGCGAGGCAAACGCGCTCCGACAAATTTTGGGGGAGGCAAATCTGTCTCCGCCCTATATGCTTCCTTATCCTGATTACACGGTATCGTGTTTACGGGCTCACTGTGCTTCGTGAGACATTGGTGCCTCCCTCACTAGGGACAACAATGTCTCCGAGTGGGCGACGTTTTTGTCTCCCCACCCCCTCTGGAAATGGTGCGCGAATGTGCTATTTCCACCATCATGAGCAAGCAACCCGACGATACCACAAAGGAGGCAGGATCGAACGTCTTTTCGATCGCGGCGGTGGCGAAGCCGAAGAAGCGGAAGGACAAGTGGCCGGATGCCGTCCTGTCGCGTGGCTACAGCATGATCCCGTCGATCCTGTTGTGGGGCCAGGCCAAGATGGGTCTGAAGCCTGACGAGTTGAACGTGCTGCTTCAGCTCATCAGCCATTGGTGGTCGGCCGATCACGATCCGCATCCTGCCAAGGACACGATCGCCCGCCGTATGGGCAAGGACGCACGGACGGTTCAGCGGCACCTGACCGCGTTGGAGACGAAGGGTTTCATCAAACGGGTCGAGCGCTTCAAGCGGCACAAGGGCCAGGACAGCAATGGCTACGATCTGTCCGGACTGATCGCCAAGCTGGAGACGATCGCGCCGGAGTTCGAGAAGGTGACGGATCAGAACAAGCGCCGACGCGCGAAGGCTGAGACGAAAACGGCATAGGTTTCAAGGATCGCGCGCCGCGAAAGCGGCGTGTGGGGCCGGTCAGTCCAAGGCCGGTTCGGAACGTAGGGATTGGCGCTTCGGGCAGAAGCATGGCCCCCTTCCAAAAGGGGTAATGACGCCGCCAATCCCTACGCTCGCTGATTTAGCACAGCGGGGCGCTGACCCCAAACCCCGGGGAAGCTCATGAGCTATACCGAAGAGACACGCCAATCGACCTGCCCTTCATGCGGCAAGCTCAACCATGTCATCGTGGCCTATGCCGGGGACTATCGGGCGTCACCTCAAGCTTTGTACGCTGAACAACGATTTTCCGGACATAATGTGAACATTGGTGTCAGGCAGCGGCGCGAAGGTACTGGTAGAGGGTTTCGCGGCTGATGCCCATGTCGCGCGCGATGGTCGCCTTGCGTTCACCGGCGGCAACGCGGCGGTGCAGATCGGCAATCATCTCATCCGAGAGCGACCGTTTCCGCCCCCGATAGGCGCCGCGCTGCCGAGCGATCGCAATGCCTTCGCGTTGCCGTTCGCGGATCAGGGCGCGCTCGAACTCAGCAAACGCACCCATGACCGAGAGCATCAGATTGGCCATCGGGGAGTCCTCCCCCGAGAAGGACAGGCTTTCCTTCTCAAACTCGATCCGGATACCTCGCTTGGTGAGGCCCTGGACCAGCTTGCGCAGGTCATCCAGATTGCGGGCCAACCGATCCATGCTGTGGACGACGACGGTATCGCCTTCGCGGGCGAAAGTGAGCAGAGCCTCAAGCTGGGGGCGGTTGACGTCCTTGCCCGATGCCTTGTCGGTGAAGGTCCGATCGAGCGACTGACCTTCCAATTGGCGATCCACATTCTGATCGAACGTGCTGACCCGGACATAGCCGATCCGTTGCCCCTTCACTGCGCACTCTCTCCATCAAAATGTCAGGTTGAAATCTATGATACGCAACGACATTCGTCAACAAATTCCGTTTAGTACCCTAATCTGACAGAAACCGCGGTAGCGCCCTGACGTCCGGTTAGGCTATACTCCAAGCTGACATCACGAAATCAAATCCCTCAAAGATGGCGTCAATTGCCTTGATGGGGTAAAAACTGGAGTGCTTCCAGGATGGGACATTCGGCAACGTCATCTCCAGTGCATCTGGCTAACGTGGTCGCCAGCGTCACCTCTATCTTCTGCAAATCTGCAATGCGGCGGCGGACATCTTCAAGGTGGAGTTCGGTTCTCGCCATAACCTCCGCGCAGGTTTGTGCACCGGTATCGGTGAGCGACAACAATGACCGTATCTCATCCATTGCATAGCCAAGGTCGCGCGCGCGCAGGATGAACTGCAACCTTTGCACCAGTTCCGGCGAATAGACGCGGTAGCCGTTGGAACTGCGAGGCGGCCCCGGCAGCAATCCCACCTTCTCGTAATAGCGGATGGTTTCGAGATTGCAGCCTGTTTTCCGGGCAAGCTGGGCACGCAAGATGCCGACCTGTTGCTCCATGAAAATACCTCTTGAGTCTGTAGTGGCTACAGAGCCTACACTGCGAATCACTCAGTTGGAACAAGGGATTCAAGCCATGGTCTCAACGCCGGAAGCGGGACAGCCAGCCCTCACCGAAAACCACGAGCCGAAGCAGGCAAACTGGGTTGCGGCGGGCGCATTGATCGGCGCGGGGCTCGCCTCGGCTTGCTGCGTCGTCCCGCTACTGTTGGTTATGCTCGGAATTTCCGGCGCGTGGATCGCCAACCTGACGGCGCTCGAACCTTACAAGCCCTATGTCGCAGGCGTAACGCTCGCGCTGCTCGGCTACGGCTTCTGGCATGTCTATTTCAAGCCGAAACCGCCCTGTGAAGACGGTTCCTACTGCGCTCGTCCACAATCGGCTTGGACCACCAAGGCGGTGCTGTGGCTGGGCCTTGCCGTCGCCATCCTGGCGCTCACCATCGACTGGTGGGCACCCTGGTTCTATTGAAAGGAAATACCCATGAAAAAGACAGTATGTATCGCTATGGCCGTGCTGGCTATGGCTGGCGGCGGGGTCGCCTATGCAGTTAGTGGCACGGCGCAAGATCGCCCCGCGGCTACCGCAACCGCTCAGAAGCAAACCACCTTTGCCATAGAGAACATGACCTGCGCCACCTGCCCGATCACCGTGAAGAAGGCGATGGAAGGCGTCGCCGGGGTAACGGCGGTCACGGTCGATTTCGCAGCCAAGACCGCGCGCGCAACCTATAACCCGCGCCGCACCAATGCTGCTGCGATTGCCGCTGCATCAACCAACGCGGGTTATCCGGCGCGCGCTATTCAAAACTGAGCGGGGCGCCGCCAGCGCCTCAAGAAAGCGATAAGCAATGAACGACTGTTGCAACCGCCCCGGGCAGGAAGGATTTGACGTGGCCGTCATCGGCGCGGGTTCTGCCGGGTTCTCCGCCGCGATCGCCGCTGCCGATCTGGGCGCGAAAGTGGCGCTCGTCGGTCACGGCACGATTGGCGGCACCTGTGTCAATGTTGGCTGCGTTCCTTCCAAGACGCTGATCCGCGCCGCCGAAGCGGTGCATGGTGGGCTTGCCGCCGCGCGCTTTCCCGGCCTTGGGGGCGCTGTCCAGATGGATGACTGGTCCGTATTGGCGGCGTCGAAGGACGATCTTGTCACGACGCTGCGCCAAAAAAAATATGTCGATCTGCTGCCCGCCTATGACGGTGTGAGCTATATCGAGGGCAAGGCACGCTTTGCCGATGGTGCGCTGATTGTCGGCGATGCGCCCATGAAGGTCGGCAAGGTCATATTGGCGATGGGTGCGCACGCCGCCGTGCCGCCGATTCCGGGGATGGACAGCGTGCCCTACCTAACCAGCACATCGGCGCTGGCGCTGGATCGCTTGCCCAAATCGCTGCTGGTGATCGGTGGCGGGGTGATCGGGGTAGAACTGGGACAGATGTTTTCGCGTCTGGGCGTTGATGTCACCATCTGCTGCCGAAGCCGCCTGCTCCCCGAAATGGACCCGGAAGTGAGTGCCGCGCTGAAAAACTATTTGGAAGCCGAGGGCGTGCGGGTTTGCGCAGGTGTCGGCTATCAGCGTATCGCCCAAACACAGAGCGGGGTCGAATTGACCTGCGAGGGGCATTGTGACACCGTCGCGGCGGAACAGGTGCTCATCGCCACCGGACGCCGACCCAATAGCGACGGGCTTGGGCTGGAGGAGCGCGGCATAGTGCTTGCCCGTAATGGTGGAATCGTCGTCGATGACCACCTCGAAACGTCGGTTCCAGGCATTTACGCGGCGGGCGATGTAACGGGACGGGACCAGTTCGTCTACATGGCCGCCTATGGCGCAAAACTGGCCGCGCGCAACGCGGTGACGGGCAACCAATACCGCTACGACAATTCCTCCATGCCATCCGTCGTCTTCACCGACCCGCAAGTCGCCAGCGCCGGCCTCACTGAAACGACAGCACGGGCGCAAGGCCTGGACATCAAGGTTTCGCTGCTCCCGCTCGATGCTGTGCCAAGGGCACTGGCAGCACGCGATACGCGGGGTCTCATCAAACTGATTGCCGACAAGGCGAACGACCGTTTGCTGGGCGGCCAGATCATGGCACCCGAAGGCGCGGATTCGATCCAGACACTGGTGCTGGCGATCAAACACGGCATGACCACCCTGGAATTGGGTGCAACGATATTTCCTTACCTGACCACTGTGGAAGGCCTCAAACTGGCGGCCCAAACGTTTGATAAGGATGTCGCCAAACTGTCTTGCTGCGCCGGGTGATTGTTCGGGGATCAACCGGCAACGAATGGCCTCCCTCCAGTGCAAGCCGCTTTGGTGTCAATTTTGTTATTCGCCTCAGCGGGAGAGCAAAATGGCACGACGCCGACTTCTGACCGGAGACGAGCGCCGGCGCCTGTTCGATCCTCCTGTCCAAGAAACCGCGATCATTGGGCATTATACCCTTTCTGCGGAAGATGTTGAATTGGTTGGGCGCCGCTATGGTCCAGCAAATCGCCTCGGTCTGGCTGCACAAATCGCTTTGATGCGACATCCCGGCTTTGGTCTGCAACCCGAGATCGGGCTTCCCGACGTCATTCTTCAGTACCTCGCGGCACAGTTATTCGTCGATCCTTCCTCCTTCTCTGCATATGGTCAGCGCGCGCAAACCCGTACCGATCATGCCGATCTCGTGGCGCGTTATCTTGGCATACGCCCGTTTCGACGCGGCGACCTGGCACTTGCCCTGAATCTTGCCGCGCAAGCCGCCGAGTATACAGACAGAGGTGAACCGATTGTTCGCGCCCTCATGGTTGGCCTGAAGGGTGAGCGGTTCATTCTTCCGTCGGGCGACACACTGGAACGCGCCGGTCTTGCTGGCCGGGCACGCGCACGCAAAGCTGCCGCAGCCGCAATCGTCGAAGGCCTCAGCTCTGCTGAACTGACACGGCTAGACGAACTCGTAATCAACAACCCGGATTTCGGCATGACACCGCTGGCGTGGTTGCGTAATTTCGAAGAAGCCCCGACTGCGGCCAATATCAATGGCTTGCTTGAGCGCCTGCGCTATGTTCGCGGCATAGGTATCCACCCGGTAGTTGGGGGCGCCATTCCGGAATTCCGCTTTGCCCAATTTGTCCGCGAGGGCGGCGTGGCACCGGCATTCCTGCTTTCGGATTACAGCGTCAATCGCAGGCGGGCGACGTTGACGGCCGCAGTGATCGACCTTGAGGCCAGACTTGCCGATGCCGCGATCCAAATGTTTGACCGACTTATCGGCGGCATGTTCACGCGCGCGCGGCGTGGGCGCGAGCGTCGCTACCAAGATAGTATTCAGTCGGTGGGGCAACTCATGCGGCTGTTTGGCGCCACGATTACAGCACTTGATGAGGCTGTCCAGAATGGCGGCGATCCGCTCGAATTGATTGACGAAGCGGTGGGCTGGCACCGGCTTGTTGCGGCAAAGGCCCAAGTAGATGCCCTTGCTGATCTTGCCGGCGAGGACGCACTGGTAACGGCAACCGAGCGTTACGCCACGCTACGGCGTCTCAGCCCGGCATTTCTGGACACCTTCACCTTCAAGGCGTCTGGAACAGGGACGGCACTGATCAAAGCCATCGATGTCATTCGCGATGCGAACACACGAAAGTCGCGCGACCTTCCCGATGGCGTTCCACTGCCATTCCCCAATCGGCAGTGGAAGCGTCTCATCACCGAAAGCGGCCGTATCGACCGCCGACGTTATGAAATTGCGATCATGGCAACCTTGCGTGATCGTTTGCGCGCCGGTGATGTATGGATCGAGGGAACCCGCAACTATCAGCGCTTCGATGCCTATTTGCTGGGTCGGCGCGACGCCGCCAAAGTGGCGGATGTGCTTCCGTTCGATTCAAATGCTGCATCCTACCTCGCTGACCGGGCACGAAATCTTGACTGGCGGCTGCGCCGATTTGCCAAGCAGTTGAAAACAAACAAGCTTGAGGGAGTGTCGCTCGAACGAGACCGGCTCAAGCTTCAGCAAATGCCGCCTGTCACCCCACCGGAAGCTGAAGCCCTCGATCGCAAGCTCGATACCCTGCTTCCCCGCGTGCGCATCACCGAGCTGCTGCTTGAAGTCGCCGAACGCACTGGTTTTTTGAACGCATTCCGTGACCTGCGCTCAGGCAAGGAGCACGACAACCCCAGCACGGTACTCGCCGCAATTCTGGCTGATGGCACCAACCTCGGGCTGGAGCGGATGGCCAATGCCAGCGAAGGCGTCAGCTATGCCCAACTCGCATGGACCCACAACTGGTATCTTTCACCCGAGAACTATCAGGCCGCGCTGGCCATGATCATCTCAGCCCATCACGAATTACCCTTCGCGCGGCATTGGGGCGCTGGCACCAGTTCGTCGTCCGATGGCCAGTTCTTCCGGTCGGGGCGGAGCCGTTCAGGGGCGGCGGACGTCAATGCCAAATATGGCGCCGAACCTGGCGTGAAAATCTATTCTCACCTTTCCGATCACTTCGCATCATTCGGATCACGGATCATGTCCGCGACGGCAGGTGAAGCGCCTTACGTGCTCGACGGGCTTGTCCTGGGCGCCGGCAACCTTCCGTTGCATGAGCACTATACCGATACCGGCGGCGCCACCGATCATGTTTTCGCACTCTGCCACCTACTCGGGTTCCGCTTCGCGCCCCGGCTGCGCGATATTGGCGACCGCAAGCTGGGTTCGATCGCTGCGCCATCGACATACAAGGGCATCAAAAATCTGATGGGCCGCACCATCAAAACGGCAGCGATCGAGGCCGATTGGGATGACATCGTCAGGATTGTCGCCTCAATCAAGGATGGCACGGTGGCGCCGTCAGTAATCTTGCGAAAACTTGCCGCCTACAAACGCCAGAACAGGCTGGATTTTGCATTGGCTGAACTGGGCCGTATCGAGCGCACTTTGTTCACGCTCGATTGGCTTGAACAACCGGAACTGCGACGTGCCTGTCAGGCCGGTCTCAACAAAGGCGAGGCGAGGCACACGCTTGCCGCCGCCATCTATACCAACCGGCAGGGTCGGTTCACCGATCGCTCGCTGGAAAATCAGGAATTTCGCGCATCTGGGCTGAACCTGCTGATTGCGGCGATTTCCTACTGGAACACGGTCTATCTCGACCGGGCCGCCCAGCACCTCAACGCTGTCGGCACGACGTTCGATGCGGCACTGCTTGCGCACCTTTCTCCGATGGGCTGGGCGCACATCAGTCTGACCGGCGATTACCTCTGGGAGCAGGCCAGGCGACTTCCAGCAGGTGAATTCCACCCACTCAACGAGCCAATGGCGCGGTTGAAGCGTGTAGCGTAGCCCATGTTCCGCTTATGTCCGAGAAATCGTTGTCTGGCGAACAAACCTTGAGGTGACGCCTGGTAGCCGCAACAGGGTCGCTGCTTGTCGCATCAACCAAGCCCTGGCCCCAACCATCCCGGCCAACGACCGGTAAGGCAGGGTATACGGGGCTGGACACACCAAGCATATCCATTATGCTGGATATATGGAAAACGAGGATGCCATCTCGGCGCTGGGTGCTCTTGCACAAGGAACGCGCCTTGACACGTTCCGCCTCTTGGTACGGCACGAACCGGATGGTTTGGCTGCCGGCGATATCGCGCGTCAGCTCGACGTGCCGCAGAACACCCTGTCGGCGCACCTCGGCATCCTCGCCCGCGCTGGCCTGGTCCGCTCCGCACGGCATAGCCGCTCGATCATCTACCGTGTCGATCTGGACGGCCTGCGCGCGCTGACGCTGTTCCTCGTCAAGGACTGCTGCGCCGGCAATGCGGAGCTGTGCGCGCCGCTCGTCGCCGAACTCACCCCCTGCTGCTGAAAGGACGCCCTGTGGCCGTCGATGTCGTCGTCTATCACAACCCCGAGTGCGGCACGTCGCGCAACACGCTCGGCCTTATTCGCAACGCCGGCATCGAGCCGCACGTGGTCGAGTATCTGAAAACCCCTCCAGCCCGCGCGTTGCTGGTCGAGCTGATCGATCGCGCCTGCATGACACCCCGCGAACTGCTGCGCGAGAAGGGGACGCCCTATGCGGAGTTGGGCTTGGGCGACACGTCGCTATCCGACGACGCGCTGGTGGACGCGATGATGGCGCATCCGATCCTCATCAACCGGCCGCTGGTCGTATCGCCGCTCGGCGTGAAGCTCTGCCGGCCCTCCGAAGCCGTGCTCGACCTGCTGCCGACCAATCAGCTCGGAGCGTTCGCAAAGGAAGACGGCGAGCAAGTGGTGGACGCATCGGGCCAGCGCGTCGCCTGATGCTCCTTGCTGTCCTGATCTTCGTTGCGACGATCGCGCTCGTCATCTGGCAACCCAAAGGCCTCGGGATCGGGTGGAGCGCGATGGGCGGGGCCGTCGTGGCGCTGCTTGCAGGCGTCGTCACGCTGTCCGACGTGCCGGTGGTGTGGGGCATCGTCTGGAACGCAACAGCCGCGTTCGTCGCGATCATCGTTATCAGCCTACTCCTCGATGAAACCGGATTCTTCGAATGGGCGGCGCTCCATGTCGCGCGCTGGGGGAGGGGGCATGGTCGCCGGCTGTTCGTTCTGATCGTGCTGCTCGGTGCGGCGGTGTCCGCGCTGTTCGCCAACGACGGCGCGGCGCTGATCCTGACGCCGATCGTCATCGCCATGCTGCGGGCGCTGGGCTTCAACGACAAGGCGACGCTGGCGTTCGTCATGGCGGCGGGGTTCATCGCCGACACCGCCAGCCTACCGCTGGTCGTGTCGAACCTCGTCAACATCGTGTCGGCCGACTTCTTCCGGATCGGGTTCGGCGACTATGCGTCCGTGATGGTGCCGGTCGACCTGGTGTCGATCGCAGCGACGCTTGGCGCGCTGCTGCTGTTCTTCCGGCGCGACATACCGGCGGATTATGACGTAGGCGCGCTGCGCGCGCCGCGTGACGCGATCCGCGATGCCGCGACATTCCGCGCGGGCTGGATCGTTCTTGCACTGCTGCTCGCCGGCTTCTTCCTGCTCGAACCGCTCGGCGTCCCTGTCAGCGCCGTCGCCGCTGCCGGCGCGATCCTGCTGCTGGTGATCGCGGGGCGAGGCCATGTGATCCCAACGGCCAAGGTGCTGCGCGGCGCACCCTGGCAGGTCGTGATCTTCTCGCTCGGCATGTACCTGGTCGTCTATGGCCTGCGAAACGCCGGCCTGACCGACCATCTGGCAGCACTGCTGGATCGCACCGCGCAAGGCGGCGTGTGGGGCGCGGCGCTAGGAACGGGCGTCATCGCAGCGGTCCTGTCGTCGGTTATGAACAATATGCCGACGGTGCTGGTGGGCGCGCTCTCGATCGACGCCACGCACGCGAGCGGCGCGATCAAGGAAGCGATGATCTACGCCAATGTGATCGGCTGCGATCTCGGCCCCAAGCTGACGCCGATCGGCTCACTCGCGACGCTGCTCTGGCTCCATGTCCTCGGGCAAAAGGGCGTGCGGATCGGATGGGGCTATTACTTCCGTGTCGGCGTCACGCTCACCGTACCGGTGCTGCTCATCACGCTCGCGGCGCTTGCAATCAGGATTAGCATCGCATGACCAGAACGGTCGCCACGTTGCTCGAACCTGCCGGTCTGGCTGGCTTGGCACAATTGCTCGATGCCGCGGACCTGCCGAGTGCCGATATCGCCGATCCCGGCCGCCTGATCATCCGGATTGAGGCCGATAGCCTCGTCGGTTTCGGTGGGCTCGAGGGAGAAGGGTCCGACCGCTTGCTCCGCTCGATCGTCGTCGTCCCCGATCGACGTCGACATGGCCTCGGGCGGGTGTTGGTCGCCGCCCTCGAACGACAGGCACACGACCTCGGGGTGGAGCGCCTGCACCTCCTGACGACCACGGCCGCACCATTCTTCCGGGCGCTCGGCTATGCCGATGCCGATCGCGGCGCTGCTCCCTCGGCCATCGCCGCATCGCGCGAATTCACCGCACTGTGCCCCGCGTCGGCCGCCTACCTCGTGAAAGCCCTCTGATGCCGCTCCGCACGCTCGCCGATCCCAATATCATGCCGGCGCTCGATCCGGCCTATGCCATCCAGCGACCCGCCGTGAGGCTCGGCCCGCTCGATCCCGCGCCGCGTATCCTTCTGCTCTACGGTTCGCTGCGCGAACGGTCCTTCTCCCGGCTGTGCGTTGAGGAAGCGGCACGCCTGCTCCGGTTCTTCGGCTGCGAGACGCGCATCTTTGATCCATCGACCCTGCCGCTGCCTGACCAACATGCTGGCGACGACCATCCGGCCGTCCACGAGCTGCGCGAGCTGTCCTTATGGTCGGAAGGGCAGGTGTGGTGCAGCCCGGAGCGGCATGGCCAGATCACGAGCATTATGAAGCTTCAAATCGATCATCTGCCGCTTTCTATGGGCGGGATGCGTCCGACACAGGGGCGCACGCTGGCGGTCATGCAGGTGTCGGCCGGATCGCAATCGTTCAACAGCGTCAACACGCTGCGCGTGCTGGGTCGCTGGATGCGAATGATCACGATCCCGAACCAATCGAGCGTTGCCAAGGCGTTCAACGAGTTTGATGACGCGGGGCGCATGAAGGCGTCCAGCTACTATGACCGGATCGTGGATATGATGGAGGAACTGGTGCGGTTCACGGTGCTGCTGCGCCCGCACGCGGTTCAGCTTGTTGATCGCTACTCAGAGCGGAAAGCGGCGGGCGTGCCAATCGACCGCGCGACCGATCTGTCGAGCATAGCGATTGCGGCCAAACCGCGTGGCCGGCACGCCGTCAAGGCAGGCGGCTGATGCGACGTTTGCCGAAGCGAGCCACGCTAATGTGGTCCCGCCGGCTAATCCGGCTTGTGCTCTGCGCTTTGAGAAACCTACGGGTTTCAACCTGCGTGGCCGGCCTCCCCAGGCGTCAGCTGGATCGTCGAGCGCTACCTGTCTTGCGCTGACGCGATTATCGCTTCAGGTCGCTACAGCGACAGATGAAGGGGAGCGTGCTTGACGATGAACACCAAGGATCTGGCCAAGGACGTTGCCGCCAAGCGGGGCGTCACCGAGAAGCAGGCCCTCGAGGTCATGGCTGGGCTCCTCGAGGGTATCGCGGAGGCGGCCGCCAAGGGTGAGGAGATATCGCTTCCCGGCTTCGGCAAATTCAAGGTGAAGGACACGCCCGAGCGCTCCGGGCGCAATCCGTCGACCGGCGAGGCGATCACGATCGCGGCGTCGAAGAAAATCACATTCACGCCGGCCAAGGCGCTTAAGGACCGACTGTAGGCTCGACAGCACCGGCCGGCGTCGCCCGGCCACGTGTTGGATGTTCACGAATTATTCGCTATCTAAGGCGTTGGAGAATGACAGGCGCGTGAACACTGCCAAATCTATGCGGCTGGCCCGGCAGGTGAAGGGGAGGTTCGGCACGTGGGCGGCCGTGCGTCAGGCCTCGCGCGTCGAGAACGGCGTATATGTGGTCGATCCAAGCGCTGGCGGTGACCGCGACAGCAAGGATGTAGCGGTTCCCGCCACGGCGTAACGGCCGTGACGTTCAGCTACTCGCTGTTCCTCGCACTGCTGCTGCTTTTCCTGGGGCTCTGCTTCTGGGCAGGGTGGCGCGTCGGCGAGCGCACCGATTTCCTCAGCCCAACCCCGGACCGGCCGAACTCTACGGTGACGCTGTTCATCGTGGTGTTCGGCACCATCGCAGGGCACCTTCTGGGAACCGGCTTCTTCGCCGCCCAGGCGGCATGGTGCCGGGCGACAAGCGTCTGTTTCGACCCCGGCTTCGATCCAAATATCTATCGCGCGCTCGCCCGCGGCGGCGCTGGGGCACGCGATGCGTCCGACCTCGCGCTGGAAATGTGGCTTTTCGCGATGCTCCTCATCGGAGCCGCGACGGGCTCGATCGCGCACTGGTTGGTGCAGCGGGAAGCAGTTAGCGGGAAGACCGACGCGATCGCGTTCGGCTGGCTCAACCCGGCCGTCCAAGCGGTCAAGAAGGGAGACTCGTTTGTCGTCGCCTATGTGCTGACAAAGACGAGCCACGAGTGCTTCACGATCGCATACGAGGGCACCGTCCAGCAGCTCGCGCTGGACGAGGAACAATCGATCAGGTTCGTCGTCCTGAACGACGTCGACCGATTCCTCGTCAAGATATCTGAGAACGGCCTCGAGCGTGTGGACGCGCCGTCGACGCCGATCACGCAGCTTCAGATCACCGCGGTCGAGATCGCCAACGTCGCGCTTGAGGTAGTACGGGCGCCAGACATGGATGTTGCGGCAATCGAGGCTGAAGACGCGGGTTCATAACGCGGCGTTCGAGATCGTCAGACGTCCGTCAGACCTGTCTCCATCCATAAAGTCTAAATCCAAAAAGCTCTGCATTTAACATAATCAATATTATCGGACTAGCAAATTGTAGGTGCTAAGTAGAAATGACACTCCTCCGCTAGATAGAAAAGGCACAACGAGTGCCAGCGGGTCGCCGGTGTCATGGCCATCCTCGGCAGCGAGGATGTGCAAGCGATGACGGTGCTGACAATGAGTGCTGCCGAGGTGAGCCGGTA
>NZ_BCTY01000019.1 GCF_001591005.1 Sphingomonas sanguinis NBRC 13937 | reverse complement strand
GCAGGCGGGAGGGGATGGGGGAGGGAAGGCCGCAGGCGATGGTCTCGGTGAGACTTCATGCCCTCCCCAAACCCCTCCCGCCTGCGGGAGGGGAGAAGAATAAGGGGCTTAAGCGCCAACTAACCCCGCCCACGGCAGGTCCGGCCCGGCCGGGACAATCCCGGTCGGGTTCAGCTCCAGATGGCTGGCATAATAATGCGTCTTGATGTGATCGAGATGCACTGTCCCCGCGATCTCGGGGATCGCCAGCATCCGCTCCAGCAAGCCTTCCAGTGCCGGATAGTCCTGCACGCGCCGGACATTGCATTTGAAATGCCCGTGATAGACCGCATCGAAGCGGACCAGCGTGGTGAACAGGCGGATATCCGCCTCCGTCATCCGATCACCGACCAGCCATTCGCGGCCCGTCAGCCGTTCTTCCAGCCGATCCAGCTCGGCGAATAGCGGGCCGACCGCTTCGTCATAGGCCTCTTGAGTCTTGGCGAAGCCGCATTTGTAGACGCCGTTGTTCACCCGGTCATAGACAGGAGCGTTGACCGCATCGATCTCGACGCGGAGGTCTTCGGGATAATAGTCGCCCTCGCGCGCGCCCAGCCCGTCGAACGCGGTATTGAACATGCGGATGATCTCGGCCGACTCGTTGCTAACGATCGTATCGCGCTGCTTGTCCCACAGGACCGGCACCGTGACCTTGCCGCTGTAACCGTCGCGGGCTCGGGCATAGAGCTGCCACAGATAGTCCGAGCCGTGGAGCGGGTCGCCGGTGCCCCCGCGCTCGGTGGTGAAGGTCCAGCCATTGTCGCGCATCAGCGGATCGACCACCGAAAGGCCGATCAGGTCATCCAGCCCCTTCAGTGCGCGGACGATCATCGTGCGATGCGCCCAGGGGCAGGCATAGGAGACATAGAGGTGGTAGCGGCCAGCCTCTGCGCGGTGGCCGGTCTGGCCGTCCGGGCCGGGCTGCCCGTCTGCCGTCACCCAGTCGCGGAAGCCGGAATCGGGGCGTTTGAAGCTGCCCTTCTCGTCCGACTTGAACAGCCCGTCGGCGTGCCAGACGCCGTCCACCATATTGCCCATGCGTGTGTCTCCTTTGGGGAGGGTACGTATGGGGCGGCGGGGCGATCCCCTTATTCCTCCCCTGAAAGGGGAGGGGGACCATGCGAAGCATGGTGGAGGGGTGTCCCCAGCAGTGAGGATCGGGAACGTCGCGACCTGGTACACCCCTCCGTCAGGGCTTCGCCCTGCCACCTCCCCTACAAGGGGAGGAATGGGTCAGCGCCGTTTGCCGTTGTGGCGGATGTTCGCGGGCCGTCCGCGCCGTTTGAGCACCCGGCGCGGCTCCGGAGCCGCACCCTTGCCATCGGGCAGCTCGAAACGCAGCGCCCCCGATACCGGGTTCGCCTCGGCCAGGCGCAGCGGCAGGCGCTGGCCCAGCTTGTAGATTTCCCGCGTCTTCTCGCCCAGCAACTGCTGCGACGACTCGTCGTAATGGAAATAGTCGCCGCCCAGGTCGCGGATCGGCATCAGCCCGTCGCCGCCCACGCCATCGACGGTCGCGAAGAAGCCGAAATTGGTGACGCCGGTGATCCGCGTCTCGACCACCTGGCCGACATGCTCGGACAGATAGGCCGCGACATAGCGGTCGATCGTCTCGCGCTCGGCCTCCATCGCGCGGCGCTCCATCTGGCTGATCGACGTGCCGAGCCGCTCCATCTCGTCGCCCTCGGGCAGCAGCCCGCCGTCGCCCAGCTTGTAGGCCCCCACCAGCGCACGGTGGACGACCAGATCGGCATAGCGCCGGATCGGCGAGGTGAAATGCGCATAGGAACCCAGCGACAGGCCGAAATGCCCTTGGTTGACCGGCGCGTAATAGGCCTGGGTCTGCGAGCGCAGGATCTGCTCCATCACCTGCGGCTTGAAGTCCGCGTCGCCGATCTTGTCGATGATCCGGTTGAAGGTCGCGGGACGGATCACCTGGCCCATGGCGAAGGGGATGTCGAAGGTTTCGAGATATTCCTTCAGCGCGACCAGCTTGGTGCGGCTGGGCACCTCATGGACGCGGTACATGACCGGGGCCTTCTTCGCCTCCAGCGCCTTGGCGGCGGCAACATTGGCGGCGATCATGTAATCCTCGATCAGCCGGTGCGCATCCAGCCGCGCGCGCGGCGCGACCGACAGGATGCGGCCATTCTGGTCGAGCACCACCCGCCGCTCGGGCAAATCTAGGTCGAGCGGCTCGCGATCGTCCCGCGCCTTGGCCAGCGCGGCCCAGCAGTCCCAGAGCGGCCGCAGCGCCGTCTCGGTCAGCGGGTGCGACAGCTCGCCGTCGATGGCGGCCTGCGCATCCTCGTACGCGATATTCGCCGCCAGCCGCACGACCGCGCGGGTGAAGCGGAAGCTCTTGAGCTTGCCGTCCTTCGTCACCTGGAGATGACAGGCGAGCGCGGCGCGATCCTCCCCCTCCTTCAGCGAACAGACATCGGCCGACAGGATCTCGGGCAGCATCGGCACCACCCGGTCGGGAAAATAGACCGAATTGCCCCGTCGCCGCGCATCCTTGTCGATGGCCGAGCCGGGGCGGACATAGAAGCTGACATCGGCAATCGCGACGATCGCGCGCCAGCCTTGCGGATTGGCGGGATCGTCGTCGGGCGCGGCCCAGACCGCATCGTCATGGTCGCGCGCGTCGACCGGGTCGATCGCGACGATCGGCAGGTCGCGCAGGTCCTCGCGGTCGTCGCCCAAAGGCTGGCGCGCGACGCGCTCGGCTTCTTCCAGGGTTTCGGGCTGGAAGCGGTCGGGAATCTCGAACTTGTGGATTGCGATTAGCGAGAAGCTGCGCGGTGCGAAGGGATCGCCCAGACGCTCGACCACCTTTGCGGTAATGCGTGGCGGGCGGCCCGCCTTCTCGGCCAGCACCAGGTCGCCCGCTTCCGCGCCGCCGGTGTCCGACACCATCATCTCGCGCCGGTCCTTCTTGTCGACGCTGGTCAGCCAGAAGCGCCCCGCCTCCTCGCGCAGCACGCCCAGCACCTGTTCGGAGGCGGGCGCGATGGTCTTCATGACATGCGCGATCCAGCCGCCGCCCGCTTCCTCGGTACGCGCCAGCACCCGCTGGCCGATGCCGAGGCTCCCGCGCTTGCGCTCGCGGATGCGGAGGCGAGGAATGGGGACGCCGTCCGCTTCCCAACGCTCGGGCTGGCCCCAGACATTGCCGCCGTCATCGACATCGACGACGCGCAACACCGTCACCTTGGGCAGCCCGCCCATCTTGTGGAAGGCGCGGCCGGGGGCGCTGTCGATCAGCCCTTCATCGGCCATATCCTTGAGCAGCGCCTTCAGCCCGATCTTCTCCTGCGCGGAGAGACCGAAAGCACGTGCGATCTCGCGCTTGCCAGCGGGCTGGTCCGACTGTTCGATGAAGGCGAGGATTTGCTCACGGGTCGGCAGACCCGGCTGGGGTTTTTTCATGACGTGGAGATAGGGGGTAGGGGCGGCGGCGTCACCCCCGGTCGTCCATTCCTCCCCTGCAAGGGGAGGTGGCAGGGCGCAGCCCTGACGGAGGGGTGTCACCATTGGCGAGAACAGGCTGCCATGACGACCGTTTACACCCCTCCACCATGCTTCGCATGGTTCCCCTCCCCTTGCAGGGGAGGAATATCATGGTCATGATCCAATGTAATACCAGTACAGCGTAGCGGGACGGGCAGACTATGATGACTCTATGGGCTTCGGCCGCGATCCTGGCGGCGGCTCCCGCAGCGCAGGCCGATCTCGACCGATTGGCGGCGACGCTCGGCTATCGCTATACCATCCTCACCAATCGCCCCGCATCCTGCCCGACCGGCACGCCGCGCTGTTTCGAGGCGGATATCGCCATCGTCGTGCCGGAGGGCGCACCGAGCCTGCCGGTCGAAATCCGCTACAGCCTGGTCAACCCGGTTCTGAAGATCGACAGCGACACCTTCGACAACCGCACGATCAACGGCGACCTGAACGTCCTGACACTGAAGCCCGGCCAGCAGTTGAAGCCGGGCCAGACCTATCATGTGAAGCTGACCGGCCTGGGCGCCTTCTTCTCGCGCAATCACATGATGCCCAATGCGACGCTGGCGGCGGAGGGACTGACCCCGCGCGTGATCGCCGCGACCCGGACGGCGACCGATGCCGAGACGGGGCTGGAGACGCTGCCCTTCGTCGCCCCGATGACCGACGAAGCCGCGCTCGCCCGCAGCGCGCCCGACGATCAGACGGTCTGGCGGACGCCCGAGCGCGCCTTTGCTCTTTACGCCGAGCGGGGGGCGGCGACGCCGGTCGATGTCGCGATCCTGCCTCGGCCTGCGAAGGTCACGCGCCCGGCCGGTGCGCCGGTCGATCTGTCCAGGGGATTGCGCGTTACTACGGCGGGTTTCACTCGCGCCGCCATCGCGCCCGCGCTGGCCGGATTGCCGATGGGGACGGTGCCGCTGACCATCCGCAAACAGGCGGGGCTCGCCGCCGAGGGCTATCGCCTGACCGTGGCACAGGGCGGTATCACCATCGCGGCGGCGGATGCGGCGGGGGCGTCCTATGCGCTTCGCTCGCTGGCGCAGCAGATGGCGGCGGAGGGGACGACGCTCCGCCCGCTGATCGTCGAGGATGCGCCGCGCTACGGCTTTCGCGGGCTGCATATCGATCTGGCGCGCAACTTCCACAGCAAGGCCGAGATCCTGAAACTGATCGAGCAGATGGCGGTGTACAAGCTGAACACGCTGCATCTGCATCTGGGCGATGACGAGGGCTGGCGTTTGCAGATCGCCAGCTTGCCCGAACTGACCGAGATCGGCGCCTATCGCTGCACCGACCTGACCGAGAAGAGCTGCCTGTCGCCGCAACTGGGGGCGGACCCGGCCAGGGATGCGGCCACCAACGGCTATCTGACCGCCGCCGACTACACCGAAATCCTGCGTGCCGCCGCCGCGCGGCAGATCGATGTCATCCCCTCGTTCGACATGCCCGGCCATTCGCGCGCGGCGATCCGGTCGATGGAGGTGCGCTATCAGCGGCTGATGGCCAAGGGCGACAAGGCGGCGGCCGAGCGTTTCCGGCTGGTCGAGCCGGGCGACACCACCCGCTATTCCAGCGTCCAGCATTATGACGACAACACGCTGAACGTCTGTATTCCCAGCACCTATCGCTTCATCGAGACGGTGATCGACGCCATTGCCGGGCTGCACAAGGCGGCGGGGGTGCCGCTGACCACCTATCATATCGGCGCTGACGAGACGGCCGGGGCCTGGGTCGAGTCGCCCGCCTGCAGAGTGATGATGGCGAAAACGGGTATGCAGCCCAAGCAGCTGGGCGCCTATTTCATCGAGCGGATTTCCGCCGACCTCGCCAAGCGCGGCATCGCGGTTGCGGGGTGGAGCGATGGTCTGGGCCATACCGACCCCGCCAAGATGCCCGCGAAGGTCCAGACCAACATCTGGAGCAACCTGCATGCGGGCGGCGTGGCCGAGGCGCATGGCCAGGCCAATCGCGGGTGGAAGACAGTGCTGTCGATCCCCGATCTGGGCTATTTCGACATGCCCTATGCTGCCGATCCGAATGAGACCGGCTATGACTGGGCCTCGCGCGAAGTGGACAGTTTCCAGGTGTTCGGCTTCATGCCGGGCAATCTGGCCGCGAACGCCGCGCTGATCCCCAATATCCTGGCCCAGCCCAAGGCGATTGCCGACACCGTGCCGCTCCAACCCGGCCGCAGCATCGCCGGAATACAGGCGCAGTTGTGGAGCGAGACGGTGCGCCGCGACAGCCAGGTGGATTACATGCTCTTCCCCCGCCTGCTGGCGCTGGCCGAGCGGGCCTGGAGCAAGCCGGACTGGGAGCCCGCTTATATCGCGGGCACCGGCTATCAGCCGAACGACCCCCGTGTCGACCGGATCAAACTGCTGGCCGGGTGGCAGAATTTTGCGGGCCGGATGGGCGTGCAGATGCGACTGCTCGACCGGGCGGGCGTGACCTATCGCCTCGCCCCGCCGGGCGCGCGGATCGCGAACGGGAGGCTGGAGGCGAACACCGAGTTCGCCGGAACGCCGATCGAGTATCGCACCGGCGGCTCGGCCTGGACCCGCTACACCGGACCGGTCGCGGTGACGGGGGCGGTCGAGCTTCGCACCCGCACCCCCGATGGCCACCGCGCCAGCCGGATAGTTACGGTTTCGCCGTAACGGCGATCAGGCCGGGCGCATCGGCGATGAAGCGGTCGAGCACGCCGTCGGCGAGTCTGATCGGCCCGTCGAAGCGCACCGCGCCCTTGATGCTCTGCACGGCGGCGGCCTGATCCGCGATCCGCTTGGCATCGGCGAAGTAGCGGGTCGCCGCCGCATTGCCCTGCTCGGCGGCGTCCAGCCCGGCGGCGGTCTGCCCCAGCGCGCGGCCCCAGAGCTGCATCGCCTCCAGCCAGGGTGCGGCCTGTTCGGCAAAGGCCGGATCGACCACGCCCGCGCGGATCGTGTCGGGCGCATCGGCCAACGCATCGGCCTTGGCATGGAGTTCGGCCAGTGCCGCGCGGCGTTCGCCCTCGTCACCGTTCGCCAGCGCCTCGCGAACATGGTCGAGCAGCGCCTTCAGCTTGGGTGCCTGTTCCTGCCAGGGCTGGCTGCCGAAGGTAGGGGCGAGATGCTGGGTGTCGAACAGCTCCAGCAGGGCCGCCGTTGCGCGGGCATCTCCTCCCGCCAGATCGCGCGCAGCGTAATGCCAGGTGCGGTCGGCGTCATAGCCCTTGTCGTTCCACCCGAAGGCCAGCACCCCCGTCACTGCGACCCGGCTGGGCGCTTCCTGGTTCATCGGGTTGGAGAGAATACCAGTCAGCTCTGACGACAGCCCGGCCTCACGCTTGGCATAGGGGGCGAGCAACAGACGTCCGGCCGAACTCGCATAGTCATTGACCGGATAATTGTCCCAGAGCAGCGTCTTGCGCCCGAACGCCTTGGTCGCGGCCTTGGCATCGGGGATGGAGATGGCGGGCGGCACGACATCGGTGCCGGTCCATTGCACGACGATGCGCGGGTTCAGGTTCGCGCGGAGGGCGGCCTTATAGGGGCTTTCTTTGGCGTCATAATATTCGGTCGGCACCATGATCAACGGACGCGAGGCGGGGTCCTGTTTCAGCAGATCGGCCTGCACCGCGTTCAGCAGCTTGGACTGGGCGACCCCGGCGGCTTGCGCGCCCGAGGGGCCGAATGCGGCCTTGTCCGCCTCGCAATTCCACTTCTGATATTCGATGTCGTCCAGCGCGACATAGAAGCTGTGCACGCCGATCCCGCGCAGTGCGGCAAACTTGCGCAGCAGTGCCTGTTCGTCCGCCGGGTCGGAGAAGCAGATGCTCGGCCCCGGCGAGATCGCATAGACGAAATCGACATGGTTCGCCTTGGCGCGCGCGGCGAGCGTGCCTAGCGCGTTCAGCGTCGCGGCGGGATAGGGCTCGCGCCACTTGTCGCGGGCGAAGGGGTCGTCCTTGGGACTGTAGACATAGGTGTTGGCCTTCATCTGGCCGAGGAAATCCAGATGCTTGGTCCGGTCGGTCATCGACCAGGGCTTGCCGTAGAAACCTTCGATCGTGCCCCGGATCGGCATGGCGGGATGATCGCGGATGGTCAGCGCCGGGATGGTCTGGCGGGCCAGCAACTGGCGCAGCGTCTGGGCGGCGTGGAACAGTCCGTCCGCGTCATGCCCGGCCAGCGTGATGAGGCCGCTGCGACCGGAAGGGAGGATGGTCAGCGTATAGCCTTCGCGGGCGTCGTCGGGGCTGGCGTCGCTGTGTGACAGGGCCTCACGGACCGGGGCGGCGCTGTCCCGACCGATCACGATCGTCGGACGGTCGGGCGAGGCGGGCAGGCGCTGGGCCGTGGCGATCTCGGTGACACCGGCCTTTGCCAGCAGGTCGCGGACCAGCGCGGCGGTCTCCGGCTCGGTGCCGGGTGCGACGATCAGCGTAACCGCACGGCCCAGCGTCACCGTGCCATCGCCCAGCGTCATCGTGGCGGGGGCGGGGAAGATCGCGGGCAGGGTGGAGGGGCTCGCCTGTGCCGCCGGGGCCAGCGTCGCCAGCGCGATCGCCGCCAGGGCCGCACCCATCCCTCTGTTTGCTGCCCGCATCATCCTCAATCTCCGGTATTTAACTGGTATTGTCGGAGCCTAGGGGACTGGGGGGCAGGCTGCAAGCGCGCTGACCATCGGGTCATGACAAGAGGGGTGAAAGAGGCCTTGAGCTCAAAACTGGTGCTAAAGCGGCTATATCAATCGTGAAATTGCAGGCTCGCCAGCCGTGCGTATAGCCCGCCATTCGCGATCAGTTCGGCGTGACGGCCCTGCTCGACGATCCGGCCGCCATCCATCACCACGATCCGCTCGGCGGCGCGAACGGTCGCCAGCCGGTGGGCGATGACCAGCGTGGTGCGGTTCGCCATCAACCGTTCCAGCGCCTGTTGGACCAACTGCTCGCTCTCGGCATCCAAAGCGCTGGTCGCCTCGTCCAGCAACAGGATCGGCGCATCGCGCAGCAGCGCGCGGGCGATGGTGATCCGCTGGCGCTGGCCCCCGGACAGCCGCGCACCGCCTTCGCCCAGGAAGGTGTCCAGCCCCTGCGGCAGCGCGCGCAGGAAGTCGGCGGCGTTGGCGGCCTCGGCGGCGGCCCAGAGTTCGTCGTCGCTCGCCTCCCACCGGCCGTAGCGGAGATTGTCGCGCGCCGAGGCGCCGAAGATCACCGTCTCCTGCGGCACCATCGCGATACGCGCGCGGATCGCCGCCGGATCGGCATCGCGCAAGGACACGCCGTCGAGCGAGATGTTGCCGTCCTGCGGATCGTAGAATCGCTCGGCCAGCTGGAACAAGGTCGACTTGCCTGCGCCCGAGGGGCCGACCACCGCGACCGTCTCGCCGGGTCGGACATCCAGCGAAAAGTCGTTGAGCGCCGCCACTTCGGGCCGGGTCGGATAGTGGAACACGACATGCTCGAACCGCAGCGCGCCCATCGGGATGACCGGCAGCACGGCGGGGGCGGGGGGCGGCGCGATCTCCGGCTGTTCCGCCAGCAGTTCGGCCAGCCGCTGCGCCGCGCCCGAGGCGCGCAATATGTCACCCCACACCTCGGTCAGCGCTTGGAACGAGCCCGCGACCAGCATGCCCGTCACGACGAACGCGGTCAGCGACCCGCCCGACAGCCGCCCGCTGGCGACATCGGCAACCGCTTCCCACAGCAGGAGCGTCAGTCCGCCGAAGAACAGCCCGATCACCATCGCGGTCATCAGCGCGCGCAACAGGAAGCGCTTGCGTGAGGTGGCGAAGCCGTTGCTGACGGCGAGCTCGAACCGCTCGGCCTCGCGGCGTTCCTGGCCGAACGCCTGCACGACCTTCATCGCGCCCAGCGTCTCCACGGCAGTCGCGCCGATATCTGCCAGCCGGTCCTGGCTGTCGCGCGAATAGCCGCGCACGCGCTTGCCCAGCAGCACGATGGGCAGGACGATGACCGGGATGCACACCAGCAGCGACAGGGTCAGCTTGGGCGAGAGCGCGAAGAGATAGATGGTGCCGCCGATCCCGATCACCGTGTTGCGCAACGCGATCGAGACGGTCGAGCCCACCACCTGCTCGATGATCGCGGTGTCGGCGGTCAACCGGCTGGCGATCTCGGACGGGCGGTTTTCTTCGAAATAGCGGGGGGCGAGACGCAAGAGGTTCGCCTGCACCGCGATACGGATATCCGCGACCGTCCGCTCCCCCAGCCATGACACGAAATAGAAGCGAAAGGCGGTGGCGATGGCCAGCACCACGACGACCGCGAGCAGGCCCTGGAAATAGGGCGCGATATCGCCGGTATCGGCGACCTTGCCGAAACCATGGTCGATCACCTTCTGAAAGGTGCGCGGGATGAACAGGGTCGCCAGCGCCGCGACCGCCAGCGATACGGAGGCAGCTACGATCTGTGCCGGATAGCGCAGCGTGTAGCGCCACACCATCTTCAGGTTGCTGAGGCGGCGGCTGGCCGGGATCGGGGCGGATTGCGGGGAAGCGGCGGGTCTGGCCATGATGCGACCGGGCCTAGCAGCGTGCGCACAGCGGCTCAACGGCGGCGGTCGTCGCCTCTGCATCGTTTCGCCGTTTCGGCGCGTTTACACGGACAATAGCGTATCACGGTTTTGTCACGACACCGGCACTATGACGCAACGGCCATATTCTGGTCATTATGCGAAAACGGTTTCATGCTAGACCAAAGGCCATCAGGGCTCCGTCCGGCGGAGCGCAGGGGAATCGACGATGCTGTACGACGCCTATGAAATGCAACGCTCGATGCTGGCGGGCGCAAGTGCGCTGGCCAATTTCGGGGCAGGGCTGCTCCAGAATCCGGCCAATCCCTTTGCCTATCTGGGCGGCGGCGCGATCATGGGATCGGCGCTGGAGGTCTTTGCCCATGCCGCCGCACCGCGCGGCAAGCCCGCCTTCGGCCTGACCAAGACCCAGATCGACGGGCGCGAGGTCGCGGTGCATGAGGAGATCGTGCTCCGCAAGCCGTTCGGCCAGCTGAAGCGCTTCCGCCGTGAAGGCGTGGAGGATAGCCCCAAGCTGCTGATCGTCGCGCCGATGTCGGGCCATTACGCCACGCTGCTGCGCGGCACGGTCGAGCGGATGCTGCCGACCTGCGAGGTGTACATCACCGATTGGCGCGATGCGAAGCTGGTGCCGCTGTCCGATGGGCGTTTCGATTTCGACGATTATGTCGACTACATCATCGACTTCCTGGCTGAAATCGGGCCGGGTGCTCATGCTCTTGCGGTGTGTCAGCCTTCGGTGCCCTGTTATGTCGCGGCCTGCGTGATGAGCGCGGACAAGCATCCCTGCACTCCGCGCACGCTGACCCTGATGGGCGGGCCGGTCGATACGCGCGAGGCGCCGACCGCCGTCAATCTGCTCGCCACCGAGCGGCCCCATGCCTGGTTCGAGCAGAACGCGATCGCGACCGTGCCGATGACCTATCCGGGCGCCGGGCGGCGGGTCTATCCGGGCTTTCTGCAGCTGGCCGGGTTCATGTCGATGAACCTGGGCAACCACATGATTTCGCATTGGGAGATGTTCAAGCATCTGGTTCAGGGCGATGGCGAAAGCGCCGATTCCACCAAGCGCTTCTACGACGAATATCGCGCGGTCTGCGACATGACGGCGGAATTCTATCTTCAGACCGTCGAGCTGGTCTTCCAGCGCCACGCCCTGCCCAAGGGCGAGATGCTGCACCATGGCAAGCGTGTCGATCCGGGTGCGATTACCGACATCGGCATCCTGGCGATCGAGGGCGAGCGGGACGATATTTCGGGCCTGGGCCAGACCCGCGCTGCGCTGACGCTGGCGACCAACCTGTCGGACGAGAAGAAGCGCTACTACATGGCCGAGAAGGTCGGCCATTACGGCATCTTCAACGGCTCCAAATGGCGCAACCGCATCGCACCGGTGGTCGAGGAGTGGATCAAGGCAAACGCCTGATCCCCGCATCCGCTCTGGCGGAGCGGCGCTGGAAGACATAGAAAAACGCCCGGAGGCCATGGGGCGTCCGGGCGTTTCGCATTCCAGTGATCGCGGATTACGCGACCGAGCCGACCACCGCATGGCTGGACGACTCGTCCGAGCGGATCGTGCCTCCGAACAGCATCTTCACCCGGCCAGAGATCGAGATGTCGGTTTCCCACAGCTCGGCCGAATTGATGTCGAAGCGCAGCAGCGTCAGGTTCGGGTCTGACTTGCCTTGCGGGAACCAAGCCTCGACCTGATTGCTCCACAGCTTGTCAATCTGGGCGGGATCATTGTCCTTTGACACATGGCCCGCCAAGCAGGCGAAGAAGTCATGGCCCTTACCGACGAACTGCGCCATCGCTTCGCCGCCGCTCGCGATCCGGTTGTCGCGACCTGCGAAGAAGAACAGCGTGTTGGGCTGATCGTCATCGATCTGGGCGGTCATCGGCTCGGAATGCTGGCCGTCGTTCAGGCTGATCATGACGAACGGGCTGCTCTTCAGCTTGTCGAGGAACTTGGCGGCGATTTCCTGGGGGCTGTCATCGGCCATCGTGGCTCTCCTTTCAGGGGTTTGGCGGGAGAACGATGCGGGGGCAGGGATGGTTGCGCGTGATATGTGCGGTCTCAATCGGGTTCGTATCAAACGATACCCAATCCCCAGATTTCCCGCTAAGCGCTGGTCCATCACAGCATAGCCATGCGACCCGCCAAGCGCTTCGCCGCGCGCCGGGCCGCCCGACCGGACGAAGACCTATGACCTCTGCCGTTACCGCCGACGCGCGCAAGACCATGAAATCGCTGTATCGTGCGCCCGAACCCGATGTCTTGAAGCCGCTGCTCGACCGTGCCGCCGCGACGCCGGAAGCGCGGGAGCGGATCATGGGCCATGCCTCGGGCTTGCTCGCCGACCTGCGTGCCGCGCAGAATCGCGGTTGGGTGAACCAGTTCCTCCAGGAATATCGGCTTAACTCGTCCGAGGGCGTCGCGCTGCTGAGCCTCGCCGAGGCGTTCCTGCGCGTGCCCGACCCTGAGACCGCCGATCTGCTGATCGCCGACAAGCTGGGCGAGGCGGACTGGCGCGCGCATACCGGGCGGTCGGCGTCGAAGCTGGTCAACTCGGCCACCTGGGGCCTGGTCGTCGGCCGCGCGCTGGTCGGTGAGGGCGAGGCGGGGCCGCTGAAGCGCTTGCTGTCGCGCGCGGGCGAGCCGTTCGTGCGCCAGGCGGTCGGTGCCGCGATGCGGATGATGGGCGAGATCTTCGTGATGGGCCGCACCATCGAAGAGGCCATGCGCCGCATGAAGAAGCCCGAGAACAAGGGCTTTACCGCCAGCTTCGACATGCTGGGCGAGGCGGCGCGGACGCATGAGGATGCCGAGCGTTATTTCCAGGCCTATGTGAAGGCGATCGACGCGGTGGGGTCGGACCCGGCGGCGGGCCATTCGATCTCGGTCAAGCTGTCGGCGCTCCACCCGCGCTACGAACTGCCGCGCGCCTATGAGTGCGTGCCAGCACTCACCGACATGCTGGCGCAGCTGGCGCGGCAGGCGGCGGACAAGGGCATTGCCCTCACCGTCGATGCCGAGGAGTCCGAGCGGCTGGAGATGAGCCTGGACATCATCGGCGGCGTCGCGGCGCTCCCGGCGCTCAAGGGCTGGGACGGGTTCGGCATGGCGGTGCAGGCTTATGGCAAGCGTGCGCGCGCGGTCATCGGCTGGGCCAATGGCCTCGACCGGATCATGAACGTCCGGCTGGTCAAGGGCGCGTACTGGGACAGCGAGATCAAGCGCACCCAGGTCGAGGGGCTGGCCGACTATCCGCTCTTCACCCGCAAGGCGGCGACCGACGTGTCCTATCTGGCGGTGGCCAAGGACATGCTGGCGGCCGAGAATATCCGCCCCGCCTTTGCCAGCCACAATGCGCTGACCGTCGCGACCATCCTGGAATGGGCGGGCAATTCCCACGACTTTGAGTTCCAGCGGCTGCACGGCATGGGCGACGGCCTGTATGAGCGGCTGGTGCGCGAGCATGGGCATAAGTGCCGCATCTATGCCCCGGTCGGCGGGCATCGCGATCTGCTGGCCTATCTGGTTCGCCGCTTGCTGGAGAATGGCGCGAATTCCAGCTTCGTCCACCAGCTCGCCGATGCGCGGCTGACCGAGGCGGAGATCCTCGCCGACCCGGTCGCCAAGATCGCCGCCGTCGGCGGCGCGCGTCACCCGAGCATCCCGCTGCCTATCGATCTGTTCGCGCCGGGGCATCGCAACTCGACCGGCATCGATTTGAGTGACATTGCGACGCTGGACGCCACGGTGAAGGCGGTCAACGCGCCCGCCGTGAAGCCGGTCGCCGCCACCGCCGATGTCGCATCGCTGGTGTCCCGCGCCCATGCGGCGTTCCCGGCCTGGAACGCGACGCCGCTCGATACCCGCGCGAGCGTGCTGGAGAAGCTGGCCGACTTGCTGGAGGCGGATCGCGAGCGGCTGATGGCGATCCTGGTGCAGGAGGCGTTCAAGACCATTCCCGACGCGATCGGCGAAGTCCGCGAGGCCGCCGATTTCTGTCGTTACTATGCACAGCAGGCGCGCGCCCGGCTCGGTTCGGTCGAACTGCCCGGGCCGACGGGCGAGCGCAACACGCTGCACCTCGAAGGACGCGGTGTCTGGGCGACGGTCGCGCCATGGAACTTCCCGCTGGCGATCTTCCTGGGCCAGACGGTCGCCGCGCTCGTCACCGGCAACACCGTGGTCGCCAAGCCCGCGCCGCAGACACCCGCCATCGCACAGGCCGCCGTCGAACTGGCGTACCGGGCGGGCGTGCCGCGTGACGCACTGCTGCTCGCGGTCGGTGGGCCGGATGTCGGCCAGAAGCTGACCGAGGATCACCGCATCGCGGGCGTGGCCTTCACCGGCTCGACCGCCACCGCCAAGCGGATCGCGCGCACGCTCGTGGCGGATGACGACCGTCCGATCGTCCCGCTGATCGCCGAGACCGGCGGCATCAACGCGATGATCGTCGACTCGACCGCGCTGCCCGAACAGGTGGTGGCGGACGTCATCACCTCGTCCTTCCGCTCGGCGGGGCAGCGTTGCTCGGCGCTACGTCTCCTGCTGGTGCAGGCGGATGTCGCCGACAACGTCATCGCCATGCTGAAGGGCGCGATGGAGACGCTGGTGCTGGGTCCCACCGGCCATCCGGCGACCGATGTCGGCCCGGTGATCGACCAAGCGGCCTATGACAAGCTGATGGCGTACCGCGCGTCGATGGTGACGCAGACGATCAAGACGCTCGATTCTCCTGCTGATGGCCTGTTCGTGCCGCCGACGCTGATCCGCCTCGACCGGGTGGAGGACCTGACCCAGGAATGGTTCGGCCCGATCCTGCACGTCGCTACCTGGGAAGCGGGCACGCTGTCCGAGACGATCGCGAAGGTGAACGCCAAGGGGTACGGCCTAACCATGGGCCTGCACAGCCGTATCGCGCGTGCGGGTGAAGTAATCGAGGCGGAAGCGGCGGTCGGCAACCTCTACATCAACCGCTCGATGATCGGCGCAGTCGTGGGCAGCCAGCCCTTTGGCGGCGAAGGACTTTCCGGCACCGGACCGAAGGCAGGCGGACCGCATTACTTGTACCGCTTCTGCGCGGAGCGGGCGGTGTCGGTCGACACGACCTCGGCGGGCGGCAACGCGACGTTGTTGTCGCTGGACGAAGGCGGGATCTGATCGTTATTCTCCCCTCGTTCGCCATGGGAGGGCGGGCGAGGGGGGAATGATGAATTGGCGGAGAACGCGCGCCGTTGCAGTGGCGCTGATGCTGGTGGTCGGCAGCTGGTCTGGCGGCGCGATGGCGGCCGATCCGGCGCCCACGGCAAACAGTGCCGAGGCGCAGTTGCGCGCGTTCGAACAGGGCCTGCACAAGCAGACCGGCGATGTCGTGATCGCCCCGGCCAAGGCGACGCTGCATCTGGGTGATCGCTATTATTTCCTGCCCGCCGACGATGCCAAGAAGGTGCTGACCCAGGTCTGGGGCAACCCGGCCGATGCGGTCAGCGACGTGCTGGGTCTGGTCCTTCCCAAGGGGACCACGACGTCGGACAATGTCTGGGGCGCGGTCGTGACCTATGAGGACACCGGTTACGTTAGCGACAAGGACGCCTCCGAGCAGGATTACGATCAGGTCCTGTCCGACATGCGCGACGCCGCCAAGGAGCGGAACGAAGAGCGCAAGAAGCAAGGCTTTTCGGCGGTTCAGATCGTCGGCTGGGCCCAGCCGCCGTCATACGACGCCAAGGACCATTCGCTGGTCTGGGCCCGCCAGCTGAAGTTCGAGGGCAGCAAGGGGCCGGACTCGCTCAACTATGACGTGCGGCTGCTCGGGCGGCGCGGCGTGCTGAGCCTCAACATGGTCTCCGACATGGCGCATCTGCCCGAGGTGCGCGCGGCGGCGGCAGAATTCGGGCGCGCGGCGAGCTTCGACCGGGGCGAGACCTATGCGGACTATGACGCCTCGACCGACAAGACGGCCGAATATGGATTGGCGGGTCTGGTCGCGGCGGGTGTCGGCGTGGCGGCGGCCAAGAAGCTCGGGCTGCTCGCGATCATCCTGGGTTTCGGCAAGAAGTTCATCGTCCTGATCGTCGCGGCGGGCATGGCGGTGATGCGCTGGGGGCGTAAGCTGTTTGGCCGGAAGGAGGCTGAACAGGACGGGGAGGTCGAAGCGGCCCCCGCTGATACCGCCTTGCAAGCTGAGCATCCGAACGCCCCATCCTCAGAGGCTCCGGCCGTGCCAAAGTCCGCCGAGGATCAGCCGCCAGCGGCCTGATGTACCTCGACCGGCTGGACCTGCGGATAGGGCATGACCAGCGTCCCGTCCGGCGCGGCGGTATAGGTCGTCTGGGTGGGGTAGGGGATAGAAATCCCCTCGGCCGCGAACCGCTTCATCAGGGTGACCAGCACCCGATTGCGCAGGTCGTGCGCGGTGGCCCAGTCGTCGCCAGGAACGTCGAACTGCAGGGCGAAGTCGAGGCTCGACGCGCCGAAGCTCTCGAACCCGGCGCGGGCGACTTTGCCGCCTTCGCCCTCCACGATCTCGGTCAATAGGGCGGGGATACGCGCCAGGGTCTCGGGCGAAGTCTCGTACGCGACGCCGATCATGAACGACAGGCGGACATGCTGGCGCACCGTCTGGTTCTGGATTTCCTTGTCCAGGAGGTTTCGGTTCGAGATGATCCGCAACTCGCCGGTAAAGGCGCGGATGCGCGTCGATTTCAGGCCGATTGCCTCGATGATTCCGCTGGTGTTGTCATAGGCGATCTTGTCGCCGCGCCGGAACGGCCGGTCGAAGATGATGGCGAGCGCGGCGAACAGGTCGCCGAAAATCCCCTGCGCCGCCAGACCGATGGCGATACCGCCGACGCCCAGACCCGCGACCAGGCCGGTGACGTTGACGCCCAGATTGTCGAGCACCACGACCAGCGCGATAGCGAACAGCACCGCCGTCACCAGTAGACGGATCAGCCCCATGGCCGACAGCAGCGCCTCGCCCGAATAATGTTCGGACTGGGTACGATGCTCGATCGTGCCGAGGATCAGCTCGCGCGCCCAGATCGCGGCCTGGAAGGTGCTGGCGATGGTGAAGAGGAAGCTGATCGTCTTGGCGACCTCGCCCGGCGCGCCCGCATAGCCCGCGACCAGTTGCGCGGCGAGCGTGACGATGAAGAACAGGTTGGTGCGCGCGATGGCATGGCCCAGGATCACGCCCCAGCCGCCCGCAAAACCGGGGCGGCTACATAGCTTGTCTCCCAGCTTGCGCACCCAGAGCAGCGCCAGCACGATGACCGCGCCGAAACCGATCGCGATCAGCACCTTCAGCCAGTAATGCTGTACCCACCAGGAGGTGGCGTTGATGATGCCGCTGACCTGATCGGGGATGCGGGAGCCGTCGAAGATCGGCGCCTTGGGCGAGGATTTCGCCATGGGGACTCCTTGGAAATCGGGGCGGTCAGGCCGCCTTGGTCGCCGGGGTTCCGGCTTCGAGAAACGCGATCAGGCCGCATTCGACACGCGACAGCCCGGCGCGGGCGCGGGGCAGGCGTAGTGTTTCGCGAAACGCCGCCTGCCCATCCTTGACGAGTGCGATCAGCGAGGGGTGGACATAGGATTTGCGCGCGATGGCGGGCGTGTTGCCAAGCTTTTCGACGACCGGCTCCAGCATCGCCTTCAGGCTGAGGTCCGCCTCGGCCAGTGCCAGCGCCTCGAACGCGGCGACGCTGGCAGCCCAGGTGCGGAAATGCTTGGCCGTGAAATCGCAGCCCGTCGCCTCGCGGATATAGGTGTTGACGTCCGACGAGGAGACGGGATTTGCCTCGCCCTCGTCATCGACCCAGGCGAAGAGATGCTGTTCGTCCAAATCCTGACAGCGCTTCACGAAGCTGGCGAGCGAACGGTCGGTCAGGGTCAGGTCGCGCATCTTGCCCGACTTGCCCCGGTAGCGCAGCCGCAGCGTCGTGCCCCTCACTTGTCCGTGGCGCTTGCGCAGCGTCGTTGCGCCGAAACTCTTGTTGGTCGCGGCATAGGCTTCGTTGCCCACCCGCAAATGGCCGTTGTCGAGCAGCCGGACGACGGCGGCAACCGCGCGCTCCTTACACAGGCCGCGCTTCTTCAAGTCCGCTTCGACACGCTTGCGCAGGGCGGGGAGCGCATGGCCGAAATCGACGCAACGCTCATATTTGGCGGCGTCCTGTGCCTCGCGGAAATCGGCGTGATAGCGATATTGCTTGCGGCCCTTCTCGTCCCAGCCGACCGCCTGGATATGGCCATTGGCGCGCGGGCAGAACCAGGCGTCCTTGTACGCGGGGGGCAGGCCGATCTTGTTCAGCCGATCGATCTCTTCGGCGTCGGTGATCCGATCGCCCTTGGTCGTCCAATAGGCCCATTTCCCCCGGACCTTGGTTCGGGTGATGCCGGGCTTGCTGTCGTCGCAATAGACTAATCGGGTGGCCATCGCTCTCTCTCGGGTCATCTTTGCAAATGCGTCGCTGGTCGCTTCGTTCCGGAACGGCCGATGCGGTCGGTGGTTCTGCAAGAGCCTTTCCCCCGAGGCGTTTCCCGACAGGAGTTTTCCATCATGGCCGATCTTTCCCAGGCACGCGTCCTGATGCTCGCCGCCGACGGTTTCGAGACCGTCGAGCTTTTTGAACCGCGCAAGGCGCTGGAGGCCGCAGGCGCCAAGGTGCAACTCGCCTCGCTCAAGTCCGACCCGATCCAGGGCATGGAGGGCGATATCAATAAGGCCGAGACCGCGACGCCCGACCTGACCGTCGATGAGGTCGACACCGACGATTACGATGCGCTGGTCATCCCGGGCGGCACCTGCAACCCCGACAAGCTGCGCCTGAACGAGCGCGCGGTCGAGATCGTCACCGAGTTCATGGAGGACGACAAGATCGTCGCCGCCATCTGCCACGGCCCCTGGCTGCTGGCCGAGGCCGATGTGATCGATGGTCGCCGCCTGACCAGCTATCCCTCGATCCGCACCGACCTGTCCAATGCGGGCGCGGATGTGGTTGACGAGGAGGTTGTGGTCGACGGCAACCTGATCACCAGCCGCAAGCCGGACGACATCCCCGCCTTCAACAAGGCGATCCTGGCCGCGTTGGAAGAAGAACTGGCCGACGAGGAAGAGACCGAAGAAGCCTGATCCCAGCACGGGACGATCTCGGGCGTCGCATCTGGCCATCGTGCGTGGCAGGATGCGGCGCCCGCTTGTTTTTCAGGATGATGCCATGCGTTTGGTTCCGCTGCTGCTCCTCAGTCTGACCTCCGGCGTCGCGCTGGCGCAAGGGACGACGCAGCCCTTCATGGTCGGCGGGCGCGGCTTTGCGAGCCTTCAGGATGCGCTGAACGCGATCGGCGACGGCGAGGGCACGGTCCGCATCGCGCCGGGCACCTACCGCGAATGCGCGGTGCAGAATGCGGGGCGCGTGACCATCACCGCGACCGAGCCGGGCAAGGTGATCTTCACTCGCATCGCCTGCGAGGGGAAGGCGGCGCTGGTCCTGCGCGGGCGCGGCGCACAGGTGGAGGGTATCGTCTTCAGCCATATCGAGGTGGGCGACGGCAACGGCGCGGGCATCCGCATCGAAAAGGGGCCGCTGGTCGTCAGCAATGCGATGTTCCTCGACAGCCAGTCGGGCATCCTGTCGGCCGAGGACCCGAACGGCACGGTCGTCGTCGATCACTCGACCTTTTCGGGGCTGGGCCACGATCCGACCGGTTACGGCGCACACAGCATCTATATGGGCCGCTACAAGAGCCTGAAGGTCACCAACTGCCGGTTCGAGCGCGGGCAGGGCGGTCATTACGTCAAGACGCGTGCTCCTTATGTCGAGGTGCTCGACAGCAGCTTCGACGACAGCCACGGCCATATGACCAACTATATGATCGATCTGTCCAATGGCGCGAAGGGGCGGATTGCGGGCAACGAGTTTGTCGACGGCCGCGACAAGGACAATCACTCGACCCTGATCACCGTCGGACCGGAGGGGGCGAAGAATGATTCCTCCGGGCTGGTGGTCGAAAACAACCGAGCGCGACTGGCACCGGGGGCGGACTATAAGCCGGTCTTCGTCGGCAACTGGTCGGGCGAGCCGCTGGTGATCCGGGGCAATATCCTGGGGCCGGGCATCACACCGACGGCGCGGAAGTTCTAAGATGGTCCTGCTTTCCTCCCCTTACGGAGGATCGCTGTAAAAGTGGGCTACCACTCCTCTCACACTCCACCCCGGCGAAGGCCGGGGTCCAGTTGCGGCATAATCCGAGCGACATACTGACGATTCCCCAACTGGGTCCCGGCCTTCGCCGGGATGGTGCGGCACGTTCTGCAACGATGTCCTTATAGCGGAGGAATGGCGGTCGGCTCTTCTATTGGCCGCAAAGGACGGCGACCCGGCGGTGGCTTCAACCGCGCCTCGCGGGTTCGTCGGGCGAGATAGGTGTCCAGCCCGATCTGCGCGGCCATCAGCTGGTAGAGAAAGGGATTGAACGCGATCCCGACAAACGCTCCGCCCAGCAGATAGATCAGGTGAGCATGTTGGAGCGCGCCCGCCAGCCGCCCGCCCCAATAGAGCGGATCGTCGGCCTTGCGATAACGTCGCCGCAGCGCCTCCATCCTGAGCAGCCCCGCGACATTGATGCCCAGCCACAGGAACAGGCCCGGCCAGCCCTGTTCGCCCAGCATCTCGAAATAGCTGGAGTGATAGGCGCGGGCGCGGTCGGTGGTGACCTGTTTCTCGATGGTGGCATTGTGCGCGGTGCCCTCGACCTTGGTCAGGTCATAACGCAGGCTATTCTGCAGATAGGCATTGAACCCGCCGCCGAACGGGTTGGACGTCGCATAGTCCAAGGTCCATTTCCATACCGCCAGCCGGGTCGAGGCGGACTCGTCGCCTTGATAGGTGCGGATGGTGTTCATCCGCTGGGTATAGGAAGAGGGGAGGAGCGGCACGACCGCCAGCCCCGCCACCGCCAGCACGCTGATATACAGGACCCGCCGCTTGACCTCGCGCAGCATCAGGATGGCGAGCAGGCCGATGCAGAGCAGCCCCGTGCGTGCCGAGGTGCCGACCGGGATCAGCAGGCAGGCGAAGATCAGCCCCGACCCGAACAGCTGCACCCGCCGATCGGGCGGAAAGATGGTGCCGTGCTTCATCAGCCACAGGATAACCGGGATCGCCGCAATTGCGACCGCCGAGATGATGCTGCCCTCATAGAGACCGGTATTGTTGGTCACCATCAGGTTCAGTTCGCCATAGCCGCCGCCGCTGAACAGCGTCTTGATCCCGCCGACGATGACGATCGAGGCGAGCGACAGCATCATGAATAGCAGCAGCGCCTCGATCCTGAGCCGGGTGCGCAGCGTCAGCGGCAGGAAGACCGCAAAGGCCAGCGCCTTCCATACCCAGTCCCACTTGTCCCTGGCCTCGACGGGGAAGTCCGCGCCGAAAAAGGTGGTCGTGGCGCAATAGCCGAGCAGCAGTAGGATCGCGCCCTGCCGCAGGGTGAAACGACTGTCCCGCTTGTCGTCGACCAGCGCCCAGGCACCCACCGCCGCCACCACCGCGATCAGCGAGATCGGCACGGTGTTGAGCAGATAATAGGTCAGCCGCTGGGGCGAGACGATATCGATATAGATATAGGCGAGGACGAGCAGGAACGGCCGCCGCAGCCCCATGGCGAACAGGCTGAACAGGAACCCGATCAGGAACAGGTCACGCATCGGGGCGCGCCCCTTTCCCGCGCAGCCGCTTGCCGTCGGTCGGGCGCGCGTCTCCCTCCTGGTCCAGGTCGCGCCGTCCCAACAGGCGCCAAGCCGCGATCAGCATCAGGCCATGGGTCAGGAGAAGGGCAAAGCTGTCGATCATCGCCCGTCCTTTCCTGCTGACGCCGGTCGCTGTCGGCGATGCTTATAAACCGGTGGTTGACGCGGCGTTAAGGGCTGGCATGACAGGTGCATCGTCATGCGCATCCTGCACATCCTCGACCATGGCCTGCCGCTCCAGAGCGGCTACACCTTTCGCACCCGCGCCATCCTGAAAGCGCAAGGGGCCGAAGGGCACGCGGTCGCGGCGGTGACCGGTCCGCGCCAGGGTGGCGCGGCGGGTGAGGTCGAGACGCTGGACGGGCTGACCTTCTATCGCACGGCGGCGGCGGGTCGGTTCGGGCCGCGCGGGGCACTGGGAGAGCTGGCCGGGCTGGCGGCGCATGTCCGGGCCATCGAGCGGGCGGTCCAGGCGTTCCGCCCCGATATCCTCCATGCCCATTCCCCCGTGCTCGACGCGTTGGCCGGGCTGGCGGTCGCGCGGCGGCACCGCCTGCCGCTCGTCTATGAGATTCGCGCCTTTTGGGAGGATGCGGCGGTCGGCAACGGCACCGGGGTCGAGGGAAGCGCGCGCTACCGCGCCACCCGCGCGCTGGAGGGCTGGACCTGTGGCCGGGCCGATGCGGTCGCGGTCATTTGCGAGGGGTTGCGCGGCGACCTGATCGCGCGTGGGCTGCCCGCCGACAAGATCGTGGTGTCGCCCAATGGCGTCGACCTGACCCTGTTCGGCCAGCCCGCCCCGCGCGACGAGGCGCTCGCCCGGCAATGGGGGCTGGAGGGGGCCGAGGTGATCGGCTTCATCGGCAGTTTCTATGATTATGAGGGGCTGGACGACCTGATCGCCGCCATGCCTCGGCTGGTCGCGGCCCGGCCCGGCGCGCGGCTGCTGCTGGTCGGCGGTGGTCCGATGGAGGCGGCGCTACGCGCCCAGGCCGAGGCGTCGCCCGTCGCCGATGCGATCCGCTTTGTCGGACGCGTGCCGCATCAGGAGGTCGAGCGTTATTACGGCCTGGTCGATGTGCTCGCCTATCCGCGCAAGAAGATGCGGCTGACCGATCTGGTCACACCGTTGAAACCGCTAGAGGCCATGGCGCAGCGGCGGCTGGTGGCGGCGTCCGATGTCGGCGGGCACCGCGAGCTGATCGAGGATGGACGGACCGGCACGCTGTTTCCCCCGGACGACCCGGTGGCGCTGGCCGACGCGCTGGCGGGCTTGCTGGCCGATCGGTCGATCTGGGAGGGGCGGCGCGATGCGGGGCGGGCGTTTGTTGAAAAAGAACGGAATTGGGCGTCGAACATTCGGCGTTACGAACCTGTTTACCAGCGCTTGCTAGAGAAGGCGGCGACGAAACGGCCATGACATTCACCGCCACGCCCTCTCCCTATCGCCTTGCCCCTGCCTGGATCGGCGGGGCCATCGGCGTGTTCCTGGCCTTTCTGGTGCTGGTCGCACCCGACTGGCGGTTGGAGACGCTGGTCGGCCAGCTGGGCCTGCCCGATATCCTGTCCGCTGCACAGCCGCCCTTGGGCACCAAGGCGCGGCTGATCCTTGCCGTGGCGGCGGGCATCGGGGCGGGCGCGGTCGGCTGGGCGATCGCCTATCTTCTCTGGGGACCGGGCGGGTTGCTTGCCAAGCGCGTGCCCGTCGAGCGTGAGGACGACGATGATTACGTGCCGAGCGTCCGCCGTTCGGACCGGCATCCCGACGCGCCGCCGCGCCGCCCGCTCCATGCCGCCGAGCTCGGCGCGCCGCCGCCCCCCGCCGTAGAAGAAGACGACATCGTCGAGCGGACCTTGCCCGCCGATCTCGATCAGCCGCTGGCGGCGTTCGATCCCGACGCGATCCTGTCCGCCCCGCGCTCGCCGGTCCGTCCGGTCGCACCGCTGACGCCCGAACCCATGCCCCTGCCGCCGATGCGGGAACCCGCCCCGGTCGAACAGGGCGCGGCCCTGCCGCTCCCCGACCGGGCGAACGAGTCGATCGAGACTCTGCTCGACCGGCTGGAGCGCGAAACCGCCCTGCGCAAATCGAAGCGGGTGGACTGAGGCCGCTTCCTCGTTTTTCTGCTCCACCCCGGCGAAGGCCGGGGTCCAGTTGCGGGCGGTCAGAAGTCCTTACCTGCCGTTGTCCAATGGGGTTCCTACTCTTGGCGGGTGGTAGGGGTGCTTTCCGCCTGCTCCCTCTGATAGTTCGCGCGAAGCCGCGATGACGCGAAGATGGTTCGCGCAGAGGCGCAGAGGCTTTTGCTCGCGCGGAGACGCGGAGGCGCGGAGAGACAGCCCGCGCGGCAGCGCACTCCTATGACTCTATCATTGAGGCTGAAGGGCCGCTGGCGCGGCAAGGTCAAACTCTCCGCGTCTCCGCGCGAACCTATTCTTCTCTTCGCGGCGTCGCGGCTTCGCGTGACATAAAAAAACCGCCCGGATCGCTCCGAGCGGGTCTTCTTGCATAACCGTGAGGGCGGGCCTGACGGACCCGCCCTCCTTGAACGGCTTACGCCGCCAGGTTGCGCAGCACGTACTGCAGGATGCCGCCGTTCAGGAAATATTCCAGCTCGTTGACGGTATCGATGCGGCACTTGGTCAGGAAGGTCTCCGTCGAGCCGTCCTTGCGGGTCAGGATCACTTCGACATCCTGACGCGGACGCAGGCCAGCCACGCCCTGGATGGTGAAGCTCTCGGAGCCGTCCAGCTTCAGCGTCTCGCGGGTCACGCCGTCTGCGAACTGCAGCGGCAGGACGCCCATGCCGACCAGGTTCGAGCGGTGGATACGCTCGAAGCTCTCGGTGATGACCGCCCGCACGCCGAGCAGGTTGGTGCCCTTCGCCGCCCAGTCGCGCGACGAACCGGTGCCATATTCCTTGCCCGCGACGATGACGAGCGGCGTGCCGTCGGCCTTGTGACGCATCGCGGCGTCATAGATCGGCATCACTTCGCCTTCGTACTTCGTCATGCCGCCTTCGACGCCGGGGACCATCTCGTTCTTGATGCGGATGTTGGCGAAGGTGCCGCGCATCATCACGTCATGGTTGCCACGACGCGCGCCGTACGAATTGAAGTCCTTCTTGGCGACCTGATGCTCCTGCAGGAAGGTGCCTGCGGGGCTGTCGGCCTTGATCGAACCGGCCGGGCTGATGTGGTCGGTGGTGATCGAGTCGCCCAGGATGGCGAGCGGCTTGGCCTCGATGATGTCGGTGACGGGCTTCGGCGTCATCTCCATGCCCTCGAAATAGGGCGGGTTGGCGACATAGGTCGAAGCGGCGGGCCAAGCATAGGTGTCCGAACCGGTGACTTCGATCGCCGACCACTTGGCATCGCCCGCATAGACGTTGCCATAGCGCGAACGGAACATCTCGTCGTCGATGTTCGCATCCATCAGGCTGCGGACTTCCTCGTTCGAGGGCCAGATGTCCTTGAGGTAGACGTCCTGGCCGTCCTTGCCCTGGCCGATCGGCGTTTCACGCATGTCCTGCGTGACCGTGCCCTTCAGCGCATAGGCGACGACCAGCGGCGGCGAGGCGAGGAAGTTGGCGCGGACGTCGGCCGACACGCGGCCCTCGAAGTTGCGGTTGCCCGACAGGACCGAGGCGGCGACGATATCGTTGCCGTTGATCGCCTTCGAGATCGGCTCGGCGAGCGGACCCGAATTGCCGATGCAGGTGGTGCAGCCATAGCCGACCAGGTTGAAGCCAATCGCGTCGAGATCGGCGGTCAGGCCCGCCTTGTCGAGGTAATCGGTGACGACTTGGCTACCGGGGGCGAGCGAGGTCTTGACCCAGGGCTTGGGCTTCAGGCCCAGCGCATTCGCCTTGCGGGCGACCAGGCCGGCGGCGACCAGCACGCTCGGGTTCGAGGTGTTGGTGCAGCTGGTGATCGCCGCGATCACGACGTCGCCGTCGCCGATGTCATGGGCGCGATCCTCGACCGCGACACGGACGGCGGCGTCCTTCTTGTACACCTTGGCGAGGTCGGCGTTGAACACGTCGTCCACCTCGGTGAGCACGACCTTGTCCTGCGGACGCTTCGGACCCGCCAGCGACGGGACGACCGTCGACATGTCGAGTTCCAGCGTGTCGGTAAAGACGGGGTCGGCGGCATCGTCATGACGCCAGAAGCCGTTCGCCTTGGCATACGCCTCGACCAGAGCAACATTGTCGTCCGAACGCGCGGTCAGGCGCATGTAATCGAGCGTCTTGTCGTCGATCGGGAAGAAGCCGCAGGTCGCGCCGTACTCGGGCGCCATGTTGGCGATCGTCGCACGGTCGGCGAGCGTCATCGACGACAGGCCAGGACCATAGAACTCGACGAAGCGGCCGACCACGCCCTTGGCGCGCAGCATCTGGGTGATGGTCAGCACCAGATCGGTGGCGGTGATGCCTTCCTGGAGCTTGCCGGTCAGCTTGAAGCCGACGACTTCCGGGATCAGCATCGACACGGGCTGGCCCAGCATCGCGGCTTCCGCCTCGATCCCGCCGACGCCCCAGCCGAGCACACCCAGGCCGTTGATCATCGTGGTGTGGCTGTCGGTGCCGACCAGCGTATCCGGGTACGCGATGGTCGCGCCGCCCTTGGCGTGCTCGCCGCTCTCGGTCGAGGACCAGATGGCCTGGCCGATATATTCCAGGTTCACCTGGTGGCAGATGCCGGTGCCCGGCGGAACGACCGAGAAATTGTCGAGCGCCTTGGAGCCCCACTTCAGGAACTCGTAACGCTCCATGTTGCGCTGATATTCGAGGTCGACGTTATCCTCGAAGGCCTGCGGCGTGCCGAACTCGTCGACCATGACCGAGTGGTCGATGACGAGGTGGACGGGGACCTGCGGATTGATCTTGGCTGCATCGCCGCCCAGCTTGGTGATCGCGTCGCGCATCGCGGCGAGGTCGACCACGCAAGGGACGCCAGTGAAGTCCTGCATCAGCACGCGGGCCGGGCGATACTGGATCTCGCGGTCCGAACGCTGGGTCTTCTGCCAGTCGACGATGGCCTGGATGTCCTCGCGCGTGACGGTCTTGCCGTCCTCGAAGCGCAGCAGGTTCTCCAGCAGCACCTTCATCGAGAAGGGCAGGCGGCTGATGTCGCCGAGCTGCTCGGAAGCCTTGGCGAGGCTGTAATAGTCATAGGTCTTGCCGTCGACGTCGAGCGTCGAGCGGGTGTTCAGGCTGTCCTGGCCTATCGCAGTCATGGGCGTCCCTTCTTGGTCGAGCCGGGCACGCCCAGGGGGACACGGCAGCATGCAGCCGCGAGCAAGGCGCGCCGGGGATAAATCCGGTGATGCGAGCGGCCTTAGCAAGGGGTGGCTCGACAGGGAAGGGCATCAAGGGTGGAAATCGAGGGCGGGATCGGCGCATTTGCGGCGTTGCAGCGGTGTCCCGTCGCAACCGTGGAAAAAGCGTGGAACAGGCATGACGAATGACGGGTTCAGACGTCATGAATGGAGTTCCGACCATGGGCGCGTTGAAGGATAGGCGATCTTCCGCTTTTGCGGCTTCGGGCCGTCACGGGGCGGCGGGACGCGGTTCCGTGCCATGTGGTATGGATGCCATCATCCTAACAGGAGGGTGGCGATGACGCAGCACGCTCCCCGACCGCCGCGCCGTCCGGATCAGATCGTAGCGGTCGGCCTGTTGACCCAACGTGACCTTGATGTGCTGGGTTCCGGCTTTCGACGCTCCTTTCCGGTCAGCCAGGATACGGCATTCGACGACCTGCTCCAGGCGCTGGACTCGATCGAGGCTATCCATGTGCCGAATCGGCGGGATTGATCGTCGCTGTCGATCAAGCATGATCTAACGAGGTTCCTTTCTGCCCGGATCGGACATGGAAGCGCTTGGCGACGGGGGTAAGTCCCGGCTCATGCGTCATGCATGCCTGGACGGATTCTCCGGCACGGCCGGAAAACGCAATGACTCCCGAACGCTTCGCCCTGTTGACCCGCCGCCACCGCGAATGCCTTCGTGGCGTCAAAGCGCTCAAGGGCTCCAAGGAAATCGCGACCGAACTCGGCTTGGGAAAGTCGACTGTCGACAGCTATCTGGCAGAAGCGGTCAGGCTTCTGGGTGCCCGAAATCGTCGCGAGGCGGCCATGGCATTGGCCGATCACGAGGCGTTGGCCAATAACCAAGTTACTGAAGAAAAAGAAGAAGTAACCCCCAATAAAATCATACCTGATTCTACGGGGCTGGTTTCCGAACCGCCGGTCATGGCACCTCCAATGGCACCGGATGGGAGTACGGTCGGTGGGGCGGTGCAGGACGGCCATGTCCACGCATCGCCCCGCTTGTCCCTCCCGGTCCGGCGGCGAGGTCAAACCCGCAACGACATGACCGCAACCGAAAGGCTGCTCTGGGTTCCCACGATCGCCATCGCGCTCGCCATCGGCTTTGGCATGTTGGCGACCGGGCTCGACGTGATGACCCGCGTGATCGGGCGCGTCTCTCACCTCGCTGGTTGATCACGGGGCCGTGGCCTGACAGGCGCGGCGGGATGGGAGCACTGGAAATGACGTCAGAGAATGAAGCGGCGGTTCAGGTGACCCGACTGTTGTGGCAATTGGAAAACGAGCTTGATGCGGCCTTCGCGACGGCGGGCGCGCTTGCGATAGCATTGCCGCGGGCTCGGACCCAGGCGCGGTTGTCGGCCGTAGTCGGCCAGCACGCGTTTGAATCGCTGAGCCAAGCACTGATGGCGATAGGCCAAGCGCGAGGCCACACTGTTCAAAGCCACCGCGTTTTGGAAAAGGTCGGTAAGACGATCGGCTTTGACGCCGACGAATATGGCGACACGCGTCCCAAGCCACCTTCGATCACGGCTGATGTCACGCCAGTGCCACTGCGCGTAGCCGCCTGAGTCGAGATTCGGCGCGTGCCTCATCTGGTCAGACCTCTGCGGTGCACGCGCTGATGCATATTTATGTTTTTCATATCCTGCAGGGCATAGTGTGTCTTTACGCACTTGCGTGTGGGGGGCGGCCGGAAAGAGTGACCGCGATCATGTTATTCCTCGCGTCGATCGCGACCTGGCTGTTACCGTTCGATCCATCGACCAGCTTCCAGTCGGTCGAAAGCTTTGAATTGATGATAGACTTGGCCCTGATGGGCGGTTTGATTACGGTGGCGTTGCTGGCCAATAGGTTCTGGCCGCTTTGGCTGGCGGCGCTGCACGTGTTGGCGATCGGAATCCACGGGGTTCGCGGGTTCGATGCCGCGTTGATGCCTTGGATGTATGCGGCGGCAGGCGGCAAGCTAGCCTATCCGATGATCGCGTTGTTGGCGATGGGTGTGACGCGGCATCGCCAGCGGTTGGCCCGTTACGGGCAGGACCCTGACTGGATACTGCCATGGCAGGACGCCCGCTGATGTCGGACCTTCAACTGCTGCATTGGCCGGCCGAGGATCGGGCGAGCTTTGCGCATTTCACCAGCGTCATGGCAGACGTGCAGGCCCGCATCCAGGCGATCTCCGGCGATGGCGGCGGTGTGCCGGTGCCACGCCCGCCGCGGGTGCCCACCCCGCGCGAGTGCGCCGCGATGGTCCTCCGTCACCGCCGCGACATGCGCGATTTCCTCGGGGCCGATGTCGACATGTTCGGCGACCCCGCCTGGCAGATTGCGCTGGCCGCTTTTCAGGCCGAGGCGCCGATGAGTGACGCGGCCCTGCTGGAGACGGCGGGTCTGTCGCCGACCGGCACCTTGGGCGCGCGCTGGGTTCGCCTTCTGATTCAGCGCGACTGGATAGAACGGAATGCCGACGGCGATCTGCTGGCGACCGACAAGATGGTCGCGATCCTGTCGGGCTATTTCGCCCGGGCCTGATCCGATCGGTCGCGGCCGGGATGCCGTGCAACTCTTGATAGCCCCGCGGGTTCAATTGCGACGGGCATAACCACAGGAGAAGACGGATGGCCGAGGATATCGGAAATGGCGGCGGCGCGGGTGCGATCGGCGGCGATATGGGCGCAGGCGCCTTTACCGACCGCATGAAGGGCGCGGGCGAGGCGATGCAGGCGTCGGGCCAGAAAATGGCCGAGGGCGGTTCGGCGGTGACTCTGAAGATGCTCGATCAGGCCGAAACCAACGCGCGCGAAGCCTTTGCCGCCATGCGCGAGGCCGCTTCGGCACGCGACCTGTCCGAGGTCATGCGCATCCAGGGCGAATTCATGCGCGAACAGGGCAATCGCTCCATGTCGCAGGCGCGTGAAATCGGCGAGATGATCGTGCAGTTCGGCCGCGATGCGATCGGCGCGGCGCGGGGCACGAAGCAGGACTGAAATCCGGCTGTCCTCACCCTTCCGGTCCAGCGCCGGAAGGGTGGGGGATAAGCGTTACTGCCCCGGGCTCAGCGCCACGGGGCCATTCGTCGTTGCCTCCAGCAGCGAGTCGCCACCCAGCACGCGGTACAGCGTCACCCGGTTGGTCGCGGCGGTCAGTTGCGTCGCGATCACCGTCCGCTGGGCCGAATAGAGCGATCGCTGCGCGTCCAGCGTATTCAGGAACGGCGTCACCCCGCCGCGATAGCTGGCCTCGGTCAATCGATAGGTATCGGCCGCAGCATTCAGGAAGCGACGATTGGCCCCCAGCTGGTCATCGATCGTGCCCTGCCGAGCCAGTGCGTCGGCGGTTTCCTGGAATGCGGTCTGGATCGTCTTTTCATAGGTCGCGAGCGCGGCGTCGCGCTGCGCCCTGGAATATTGGACATTGGCCACGCCAGCCCCCGCCTGGAAGATCGGATAGCTGACCGAGGGCGCGACCGAATAGTTGAAGCTGCCGCTCGAGAAGAGTGAGGACAGCGCGGTGCTGGCGAACCCGACCAGCCCGGTCAGCGAGATGCGGGGGAACATCGCGGCGCGCGCCGCGCCGATCTGACCATTGGCGGCGCGTAGCAGATATTCGGCCTGCACCACGTCCGGGCGACGCAGCAGGATGCCTGAGTCGAGCCCGGCGGGCAGCGTCGCGATGGTGGGCGAGGCTTCCTCGATCGAACGAGGCAGGAGCGCGGTATCGATGGGCGCGCCGACCAGCAGTTGCAGCGCGTTGATATCCTGCGCCACCGCCGTCTTCTGGAGCGCGAGGTCGGCCTGGGCGGTTGCCAGCACCTGTTCCGCCTGGCGCAGGTCGGTGCGCGGCGAAATCCCGCCCTGAAGCCGGGCGCGGGTCAGCGTGACGCTGCGTTCGGCACTGGCGGCGGTCTGCTGCGCGATGGCGAGCAGGCTCTGGTTGGCGGCGTAATTGAGCCAGGCATCGGCAATGTCGCCGACCAGGGTCAGCCGGGTCGCGCGCGCCGCCGCCTCGGTCGCGAAGTAACGGTCGAGCGCCGCGCCGGTCAGCGAGCGGACGCGGCCGAACAGGTCCAGCTCGAACGCGGTGGTGCCCAGATTGACCGACCAGGCACTGCCCGACCCGTTCGCGCCGGTCACGACCGTGCCGCCGGTCCCGCCCGTGCCGGTTCCGACACCACCGGTGCCGTTACCTGTACCGATGCCCGTTCCCGTTCCCGTTCCCGTGCCGCCGGTGCCCGTCCCGCCGACGGCCTGCGACCCTGCACCGCTCGATCCGCGCTCGGTATAGCTGTAGCGGCCCGAGGCATCGACTTCGGGGAACAGGCTGCCGCGCTGGATGCGATATTGCGCCCGGGTCGCGGCGATGTTCGCCGCCGCCACGCGCAGGTCGCGGTTGTTGGCCAGCGCCTGGGTGATCAGCTGCTGCAACCGCGCATCGCGGAAGATGTCGGTATAGCGCACCGTCGGCAGCGCCGCCTCCGACTGGCGGAGATAGGCGTCGCCCACTGGCCAGGAGGGCGGCACAGGCGTGGCGGGCCGCTCATATTTCGGGGCCAGCGAGCAGCCCGACAGCGCGGTGGCGGCGAGCAGCAGGGCAGGGAGGGGGGACAGGATACGCATCAGGCCTTCTCCGCCTCGCCTTCGGGGGCGGGGCGATGCCCCGCGCCATGTTCGCTCATCGGCTTGCCCCGCAACCGGGCCAGGCCGTTGCGGACCGACCGGCGGACCAGCACGAAGAACAACGGGATGTAGAAGATCGCCAGCAGCGTCGCGGTCAGCATCCCGCCGATCACGGCGGTGCCGATCGCGATCCGGCTGTTCGCCCCCGCACCGGTCGAGATGGCGAGCGGCAGCACGCCGAAGATGAAGGCGAAGCTGGTCATCAGGATCGGCCGCAGACGGATCTTGGCGGCTTCCAGCGCGGCGTCGATGACGCGCTTGCCCTGCTTCTCCGCCTGTTCGGCGAACTCGATCATCAGGATGGCGTTCTTCGCCGCCAGCCCCATGGTCGTCAGCAGACCGATCTGGAGATACACGTCGTTGGTCAGACCGCGCAGCGTGACGAAGGCGACCGCCCCGATCAGGCCCAGCGGGATGACCAGCAGCACCGCGAACGGGATCGACCAGCTTTCATAGAGCGCGGCCAGGCACAGGAACACGACCAGGATCGACAGGCCGTACAGGATCGGCGCTTGTCCGCCCGACAGCCGTTCCTGATAGGACAGGCCCGCCCAGGCGATCGAGGTGCCGGGGATTTCGGCGGCCAGCTCGCTCATACGCTTCATCGCATCGCCCGAGCTGTAGCCGGGGGCGGCCGATCCCTGGAATTCATAGGACGGGATGCCGTTGAACCGCGACAGGGTGGTCGGCGCCACGCCCCAGTTGATCGTCGAGAAGGACGAAAAAGGGGCCATCTGGCCGCTCGACCCGCGCACGAACCACTGCTTCAGGTCTTCGGGCTCGGCACGGTACGGTGCGTCGCCCTGGACGAAAACGCGCTTCACGCGGCCCCGGTCGATGAAGTCGTTCACATATTGCCCGCCCCAGGCGGTCGACAGGGTCGAGTTCACCTGTTGCTGCGTCAGGCCCAGCGCCGCCAGCTTCTGCTGGTCTAGGTCGACGCGCAGCGTGGCGATATCGGGCAACTCGGTCAGGCGGACCGAGGCGAGCATCGGGTCGGCATTGGCCTTGGCCAGCAGCTGGTCGCGGATCGCCTCGAACTTCTCCAGCGGCATGCCCGAGATGTTCTGCAATTCCATGGTGAAGCCGTCCGACTGGCCCAGGCCGCGAATGGCGGGGGGCACCAGCGCGAAGACCTGCGCGTCGCGAAGGCCGCGGAAGGCCGCGGAGGCGCGGCCGGTAATGGCGTCGGCGCTGTTCTCCTTGCCCTTGCGATCCGACCAGTCGACGAAGTTGATGAAGCCCTGGCCGGTATTCTGGCCGCTGGTGCCGCCCCCGCCGCCGCCCGCGACCGAGAACAGGACCTTGACGTTCTTGCCCTCATGCTGGGCGAAATACTGCTCGACCTGGCGCTGCACCTCCATGGTGCGGCCTTGCGTTGCGCCAGCGGGCAGGCGGAACTGGACGATCGCCGATCCCTGGTCCTCGGTCGGCAGGAAGCCGGTCGGCAGGCGCAGGAAAAGGACGGCCAGCAGCGCGACGACGCCCGCATAGATCAGCAGGAACAGCCATTTGCGGTCGACCACCGCGCGAACGGCCGAGGTATATTTCTCGACCGTCCACTCAAAGCGTGAGTTGAACCCGTCCTTGGCCCGCTGAAGCCCATGCGCCACGCGCGGGAACTTGCGGTCGAGCCATGCGCCGTCCTCATGCTCCTTGGCCTTCTGCTTCAGCAGCGTGGCGGTCAGCGCCGGGGACAGGATGATCGCCACCGCGACCGACAGGATCATGGCCGACACGATGGTGATCGAGAACTGGCGATAGATGACGCCGGTCGACCCGCCGAAGAACGCCATCGGCAGGAACACCGCCGACAGGACCAGTGCGATGGCGATCAGCGCGACGCTGATCTCTTTCATCGACTCGATCGTCGCCTCGCGCGGCGTCATGTCGGGATTTTCTTCGAGCAGGCGCTCGACATTCTCCACGACCACGATCGCGTCATCGACCAAGAGGCCGATCGCCAGCACCAGCCCGAACAGGGTCAAGGTGTTGATCGAGAAGCCCGCCAGATAGAAGATGGCGAAGGTGCCCAGCAGCACGACCGGCACCGCGATCGTCGGGATCAGCGTCGCGCGCCAGCTTTGCAGGAAGACGAACATGACGATGACGACGAGGATGATCGCCTCGATCAGCGTCTTGACCACTTCGTCGATCGACAGCTTGATGAAGGCCGTCGTGTCGTTGGCATAGGCGACCTTCAGGCCCGGCGGGAAGGTCTTGGCGACGCGGTTGACCTCGGCCTTGACCAGCTCGGCGGTCTTCAGTGCGTCGGCACCCGGCGCCATCAGCACGGCGATGCCGGCACCGGGATGCTGGTTGATCCGGCTGACTGCGGCATAGCTCTCCGCGCCCAGCTCGATGCGGGCCACGTCGGACAGCTTGACCGTCGCGCCGTTGTTCAGCGTCTTGACGATGATCTCGCGGAACTGTTCGGGCGTCTGGAGCCGCGACATGGAGGTCACGGTCGCGTTCAGCATCTGGGTGGTGGGCGAGGGCGTGCCGCCGACCTCACCGGCCGCGACTTCGGTATTCTGGTTCTGGATCGCGGTGACGACGTCGGACGGCATCAACTGATAGGAAGACAGCCGCTCCGGGTTTAGCCAGATGCGCATCGCATATTGCGAGCCGAAGACGTTGGTATCGCCGACGCCCTGGATACGGCCCAGCGGGTCTTGCAGATTGGAGACGAGATAGTCGGCGACGTCCTGGTTCGTCATCCGGTTCGTCTCGTCATAGACGCCCGCGATCAACAGGAAGTCGGGGTTCGACTTGCGGACGACCAGACCCTGTTGCTGCACCTGCTGCGGCAGGCGCGCAACCGACTGCTGGACCTGGTTCTGGACCTGGACCTGCGCGATGTCGGGATCGGTGCCCTTGGCGAAGGTCGCGGTGATCGTCACCGAACCACGGCTGGACGAGGACGACTGGAAATACAGGAGGCCATCGATGCCGGTCAGCTGCTGCTCGATGACCTGGGTCACCGAATTCTGCAACGTCTGCGCGGAGGCACCGGGGAAGGTCGCGCGGATCGAAACCTGGGGCGGGGCCACGTCGGGATATTGCGCGATGGGCAAGCCCATGATCGCGCCGACGCCCGCCAGCATGACGATGATGGCAAGGACCCAGGCGAAGATGGGGCGATCGATAAAGACGCGGCTCATCATGGTCCGGTCAGCCCGCCTTACCCTTGGCCGCCTGCATCTTCTTCAACTGCTCGGGCGAGGGGGGCTGAACCTTTTGCGGGCTGTTGGCGGGCACCGCCCGGACGCTCTGGCCTGGGCGAAGGTTCGCCAGGCCCTGCGTCACCACCTTGTCGCCGGCCTTCAGGCCATCGGTCACCACCCAATAGGCGCCCTGCGTGCGCTCGGCCTTGACCTTCCGTTCCTGCACCTTGTCGTCGGCGCCGACGACGAACAACGTCGCATTGCCCTTCGGATCGCGCGAAATCGCCTGTTGCGGGACCAGATAGGCGCTGGTGTCGATCGCCTGCGCGAACTGCGCGCGCACGAACATACCGGGCAGCAGCAGCCCCTGGGGATTCGGGAAGCGGGCGCGCAGCGTGACGGTGCCGGTCTGCGGATCGACGACCGCCTCGGCAAATTCGACCTTGCCGGTCTGGCCGTAATCGGTGCCGTCCTCCAGCCGCAGATTCACGTTCGCGCTGGCGGGGATCAGGCCGTCACGTGCACCCAGGCTGCGACGCAGCGAGAGCAGGTCGCTGGCCGATTGCTGGATATCGACGAAGATCGGGTCAAGCCGCTGGATCTGTGCCAGCGGATCGGTCTGGTTCGCGCTCACCAGCGCGCCGACGGTGAACAGCGAACGGCCGATGCGCCCGGTAATCGGCGCGGGGACGGTGGTGAATTGCAGGTTGACGCGTGCGGTTTCCAGCGCGGCGCGGGTCTGTGCGACCTGGGCGGCGGCCTGCCGGGCGCTGGCCTGCGCGTTGGTATAGTCCTGCTTCGAGATAGCCTCGATCTGCGCCAGCGGACGATAGCGGTCGGCGAGCGTCTTCGTCGCCTCGGCATTGGCCTGCGCGCTTTGCAGGTTGGCGGCGGCCTGGTTGGCGGCGGCGCGATAGAGGCGGGGATCGATTTCGTAGAGCGGCTGGCCACGCTTGACGAGCGTGCCCTCGGTGAACAGGCGGCGGCGGATGACACCGGTCACCTGCGGGCGGACGTCGGAGCTTTCAAAGGCGCTGGTACGCGCCGCCAGTTCGGTCACGATCGGCGCGTTGGTCGGCTGCACGGTCACGAAGCCGACGGTCGGGGTCTGCTGGGCACCGGCGCGGCCCTTGGACGCGCCGCCCTTCTCGCTGCCACCACATGCCGACAGGCTCACCAGCGCGAGCGCCATGGCCGTACCGGCGAGCACCCGGTGCCCGCGAAAGCCTGCAAAGTTCAATTCGTTCACCTGCCTGAGATTCGCCGCGGTTACGGCCCGCGCCTAAATGCGCGAACCGGCGAAACGTTGCTGACACGTGTCAAATTGCACGAGGGCGGTTCCGAAAGGCAAGCGATGATGGCCTAAATCGCCCGCCTTAATTGTCGCAACTTGTCGCGCGGCTACAAAAGCGAAGGGCGCGGGAGCCTTTGGGTTTCTGGCGCATTTTCAAAGGGCATGACCGACCGCGACGCCGATAAACGCCTGGCCGCTGCCGCAGCGGTTGATGAGGTGTGCGACAATATGCTCGTCGGCCTAGGCACGGGTTCGACCGCGGCCCATGCCATTGCCGCCCTTTCCGAGCGACGTCTGGCTATCGAAACCGTCGCGACATCCGAGGCAAGCGCTGCGCTGGCGACCCGCCTGGGGTTGAAGGTGCGGCCGTTCGACTCGGTGGCGCGGGTCGACCTTGTGATCGATGGCGCGGATGCGATCGATGCACGGCTGCGCGCCGTGAAGGGTGCAGGCGGCGCGATGGTACGGGAAAAGGTCGTGGCCGCCGCCGCCGACCGGATGATCGTGATCGCTGACGGTTCCAAGCGCGTGACCCGACTGGGCGCGACGCCGTTGCCGGTCGAGATACTGCCTTTCGCGCGTGGCTATGCGTCGCTGCGGCTTGCGCAGATGTTCGTACACTGTGTCGAACGGCCCGATTATGTGACCGACAACGGCAATATCGTGATCGATGGTCATGGCTGGGACGATGCCGCCCCGCATAGCTTGGCGAATGCCCTGATGGCCATCCCCGGCGTCGTCGGGCACGGCCTGTTCCTCAGTGAAATCGACGCCGCCTATATTGCCGAGGACGGGATCGTTACCCGGCTGGAACGGGGGCGGAACCCGCGCTAAGGCGGCCCATGCATGGCAACCCTGACCGTTCGCGGCAGCGCTCGGTCGCAGAATGTAAGGATAAGGCCAGTTTCATGACCGATGCCACCATCAACGCCGACTCGCATCTCCACGAAGACGGGTCGATCGAGCGCCTGACCATCGACACCATCCGTACACTGTCGATGGACGCGGTGCAGCAGGCCAATTCGGGCCATCCCGGCACCCCCATGGCGCTGGCCCCGGTCGGTCATACCGTCTGGTCGAAATTCCTGCGTTACGATCCGGCCCATGCCGATTGGCCCAATCGCGACCGCTTCGTGCTGTCGGTCGGCCACGCCTCGATGCTGCTCTATTCGCTGATCCATCTGGCGGGCATCGAAGAGATTGATGCGGAAGGTAAAAAGTCGGGCAAGCCTGCGCTCAGCCTCGAAGACCTGAAGGGCTTCCGCCAACTGAATTCGAAGACCCCCGGCCACCCGGAATATCGCCATACGACGGGCGTCGAGACGACGACCGGTCCGCTGGGCGCGGGTTGCGGCAACTCGGTCGGCATGGCGATCGCCGAGCGCTGGCTGGCCGCGCACTTCAACCGCGAGGGTTTCCCGATCTTCGACCATGACGTCTATGTCGTGTGCGGCGACGGCGACATGATGGAAGGCGTCGCGTCGGAAGCCGCCTCGACCGCCGGGCATCTCAAGCTGTCGAACCTGTGCTGGATCTACGACTCGAACCAGATTTCGATCGAGGGTGGCACCGACATCGCGTTCGACGAAGACGTCGCCAAGCGGTTCGAGGCCTATGGCTGGAACGTTCTGCACGTCGACGATGCTAACGACGTCGCCGCGCTGACCGCCGCGCTCGACACTTTCAAGGCGACCACCGACAAGCCGACCTTCATCGTCGTGAAGTCGGTCATCGGCTATGGCAGCCCCAAAGCGGGCAGCGAGAAGGCGCATGGCGAGCCGCTGGGCGAGGACGCGATCCGCGCCACGAAGAAGGCCTATGGCTGGCCCGAGGATGCCAAGTTCCTGGTGCCCGACGGCGTGCGCAAGGCGTTCCAGGGTGCCATCGAAGCGCGCGGCAAGCCGCTGCGCGACGAATGGGTCGCGATGACCGACCGCTATCGCACCGAATATCCCGAGCTCGCCGCCGAGCTGGACGCGATGCTCGCCGATAAGCTGCCAGAGGGCTGGGATGCCGACATTCCGGTGTTCGAGGCGGATGCCAAGGGCGTCGCCAGCCGCGACTCGGGCGGCAAGGTGCAGAATGCCATCGCCGCCAAGGTGCCGTGGCTGATCGGCGGGTCGGCCGACCTCGCGCCCTCGACCAAGACGCTGATCAAGGACGGCGGTTCGTTCCAAGCGGGCAGCTATGAAGGCCGCAACATGCACTTCGGCGTGCGTGAGCATTCGATGGGCGCGATCGTCGACGGCATGGCGCTGTCGCACCTGCGCTCCTACGGCGCGACCTTCCTGGTCTTCTCGGATTACATGCGCGCGCCGATCCGCCTCGCCGCGATCATGGAGCTGGGCGCGACCTTCGTCTTCACGCACGACTCGATCGGCGTCGGCGAAGACGGCCCGACCCACCAGCCGATCGAGCATCTGGCGACGCTGCGTGCGATCCCGGGCCTCGACACCATCCGCCCCGGCGATGCGAACGAAGTGGCCGAGGCATGGCGCTGCGCCGTCGAGTCGGCCAGCCACCCGACCGCGCTGATCTTCTCGCGTCAGGCGCTGCCGACCCTGGATCGCAGCAAGTACGCACCGGCATCGGGCGTGAAGAAAGGCGGCTACGTCCTTGCGGATTGCGACGGCACACCCGACATCATCCTCATCGCAACGGGGTCGGAACTGTCGCTGGTGACGGAAGCGTATGAGACGCTGAAGGCAGATGGCGTGAAGGCGCGCGTCGTCTCGCTGCCCAGCTGGTATCGCTTCGAGCTGCAGGACGCAGGCTACAAGGACAGCGTGCTGCCGAAGACCGTGACCAAGCGTCTGGCGGTCGAGCAGGCCGGGTCGATCGGCTGGGACCGCTATGTCGGCTTCGACGGTCGCACGATCACCATGTCGACCTTCGGGGCCTCGGCTCCGCTCGCCAAGTTGCAGGACAAGTATGGCTTCACCCATGACAATGTCGTGAAGGTGGCCCGCGAAATGCTGGAGACCAAGTGATGAGCAAGCTGTCGGAACTGGGCGCCAAGGGCTGCGCCCCCTGGCTCGATTTCGTCGATCGCAAGTTTCTCGAGGCGAAGGGCTTGGAAAAGCTCGTCACCGAGGACGGGCTGACCGGCGTCACCTCCAACCCGTCGATCTTTGAAAAGGCGATGGGGCATGGCGACGCCTATGACGCCACGCTCGCCGCCTTCGACAAGGAGAACCCCGGCGCGGCGACCATCGACCGTTACGAGCATCTGGCGATCCAGGACATCAAGGCGGCGGCGGAAACGCTGAAGCCGGTCTATGACAAGCTCGACGCCAAGGACGGCTATGTCAGCCTGGAGGTGTCGCCCTACATCGCCGACGACACCGACGCGACCATCGCCGAGGCCGAAAAGCTGTGGCACGCGGTCGACCGCCCGAACCTGATGATCAAGATTCCGGGCACCGACGCGGGCGCTCCGGCGATCTCGGCGACCATCGCCAAGGGGATCAACGTCAACGTGACGCTGCTCTTCTCGGTCGACGCCTATATCAAGGTGGCCGAGGCTTATGCGGCGGGCCTGGAAGAGCGGGTGAAGGCCGGGCAGCCGATCGACCGGATCGCCAGCGTCGCCAGCTTCTTCATCAGCCGTATCGACTCGGCGATCGACAAGAAGATCGACGAGCGCGTCGCCGCCGGTGATGCGGAAGCGGACGCCCTCAAGGCCGTCCGTGGCAAGGTCGCCATCGCCAACGCCAAGATGGCGTATCAATGGTATCTGGACTTCCTGAAGTCCGACCGCTGGCAGGCGCTGGCCGCCAAGGGTGCGCAGCCGCAGCGTCTGCTCTGGGCGTCGACGGGGACCAAGGACCCGTCCTTCCCCGACACGCTCTATATCGACACGCTGATCGGGCCGGACACGGTCAATACCATGCCGCCCAAGACCATGGACGCCTTCCGCGATCATGGCACGGTGGCCGAGACGCTGACCGCCGATATCGACGACGCCAAGCACGTCCTGGCCGAAGCCGAGCGGCTGGGTCTGGACCTGAACGGCGTGACCGACACGCTGGTGGCCGAGGGGGTCGCCTCCTTCGTCAAGGCGTTCGACGATCTGCTCGGCGCGATCGGGCAGAAGCAGCCCGCCAAGGCCTGATCTGACAGGCCCCCTCCCCGAAGCGGGGAGGGGGCCTTTCTCTTTTACCTGACCAAAAACAAATGGAGTTCCGCATGAAGATCGGTCTGGTCGGCCTTGGCCGCATGGGTGGCAATATCGCACGCCGCCTGATGCAGGCTGGGCATCAGGTGGTGGCCTGGGATCGCAGCGACGAGGCGGTGCAGACGCTCGCCAAGGACGGCGCGGAGGCCGCCACGGGCTTGTCGGACATGGCCACCAAGCTCGCCGACAAGGCGATCTGGTGGGTCATGCTGCCCGCCGGTGGCCCGACCGAGGACACGATCGCGGAAATCGCCAAGCTCGCCAAGGACGGTGATGTCATCATCGACGGCGGCAACAGCTTCTACAAGGACGACATTCGCCGCGCCAAGATGCTGGCCGAGCAGGGCATTCATTATGTCGATGTCGGCACCTCGGGCGGCGTCTGGGGCCTGGAGCGCGGCTATTGCATGATGATCGGCGGCGACAAGGAAACGGTTGACCATCTCGATCCGATCTTCGACGCGCTGGCACCGGGCCTGGGGACCATCGTCCGCACACCGGGTCGCGTCGCCGACAAGGTCGATGAGCGGGCCGAGAAGGGCTATATCCATGCCGGACCGGCGGGTGCGGGTCACTTCGTGAAGATGATCCACAACGGCATCGAATATGGTCTGATGCAGGCCTATGCCGAGGGCTTCGACATTCTGAAGTCGAAGAACAGCGACAAGCTACCCGAGGACGAACGCTTCGACCTGAACCTGACCGACATCGCTGAGGTGTGGCGTCGCGGCAGCGTGATCTCCTCCTGGCTGCTCGACCTGACCGCGATCGCGCTGGCCAAGGACGAGATGCTCGAACAGTTCTCGGGCCATGTCGCTGATTCCGGCGAGGGCCAGTGGACAATCGACGCGGCGATGGAGGAAAAGGTCCCCGCCAATGTCCTGACCGCCTCGCTCTTCGCGCGCTATCGCAGCCGGGTCGAGCATACCTATGGCGACAAGGTGCTGTCGGCGATGCGTTTCGGCTTTGGCGGCCACACCGAAATCCCGCAATGAGCAAGCCGATCCGGCTTGTCGTGTCGGACGTCGACGGCACGCTCGTCGACCCCGATAAAAAGCTGCGCGCCGCCACCATCGCCGCCGTCAAGCGGCTGGAGGCGGCGGGCGTCGGTTTCACCATCATCAGCGCTCGGCCGCGGTCGGGGCTGGGTTGGCTGGCGGACGAGCTGTCCATCGACGCGCCGATCGGGGCGTTCAACGGCGGGACCGTGTTCCGCCGCGACGGCTCGGTCGATGCGCAGTTCCGGGTGCCGGTCGATGTCGTCAACGACGTGCTGGCGATGGCGGCGGACAAGCCGGTTGCGGTCTGGGTCTTCGCCGACGAGCGCTGGTACGCCAGCAGCGGTGAGGGCACCCATGTCGATCACGAGCGAAAGGCTTCCTCACAGGAGCCGGTGGTAACGCAGGACTTCGCGGCGCTGGTCGACAAGGTCGACAAGATCACCCTGGTCAGCGACGATGCCGATCTGCTGCATGGCCTGCATGACAAGGCGAATGCTGTACATGGCTCGGCCGCCACGATTGCCCAGTCGCAGACCTACTATCTCGACGTGACCGCGCTGAAGGCGAACAAGGGGGACGGTGTGGCGACCCTGGCCGAGGCGTTCGGCGTCTCGCTGGAGGAAGTGGCGGTGCTGGGCGACCAGGCCAACGACCTTCCCATGCTGACACGCGCCGGGCTGCCGATCGTGATGGCGAATGCGCCGGATGCGGTTAGGGAACAGATCTCGGTACACACCCGTTCCAATGCCGAGGATGGCGTAGCCTATGCCATCGACACCATCATCCTGCCCAGAATCGGAGTGCCTTCATGAAGCAACTGGTTGCGTTCGACCTCGATGGTACGCTGGCCGAAAGCAAGCAGCCCCTGGGTGAGCCGATGGGGGAGGCGCTGGCCGACCTGCTCGACGTGGCGCATGTCGCGGTGATCTCTGGCGGTGACTGGCCGCAGTTCGACAAGCAGGTCGCCAGCCGCCTCCCTGCGCGTGCCGACCGCAACAAGCTGTGGCTGATGCCGACCACCGGCACCAAGCTCTACACCTATCAGGATGGCAGCTGGACCCCGGTCTATGCCGAGCTGTTCGACGACGCGACCAAGGCGAAGATCCTGGAGGCGTTCGACGCCTCGCTGGAGGCCACAGGCTTCGTGCCCGAACAGACCTGGGGCGAGCGGATCGAGGATCGCGGTAGCCAGATCACCTTCTCTGCGCTCGGCCAGCAGGCGCCGATCGACGCCAAGGAACATTGGGACCCCCAGTTCGAGAAGCGCAAGGTCATCCAGGCCGATCTCAAGCAGCGCTTGCCGGGCCTGTCGATCAACATGGGTGGCGCGACCTCGATCGACATTACCCGCGAGGGCGTCGACAAGGCGTACGGCCTGAAGAAGCTGCGCGACGCCAGCGGCATCCCGCTCGACGCGATGATGTTCATTGGCGACGCGATCTTCCCGGGCGGCAACGACTATCCCGCCAAGGAGCTGGGCCTCGATACGGTGCGCGTACGCGATCCGGAAGAGACGCTGGCGGTCATCGCCGGGATCGTCGCCTGCCTGAAGTGAGCGATAGCGCATCCGCCGTCTTGCGGGCGCGCACGGGCCCGGCGCATGAGGCGGTGGATGCCACTTACGGCGGATATCGGCTGGACGATCGGGAAAGCTATACGGCGTTCCTGATCGCCCATGCCCGTGCGCTGCCCGCCGTCGAGGCGCGGTTGCGCGAGCGAGCGATCGGCTTTCCCTGGCGCTCGCGGCACGAGGCGCTGGCGGCTGATCTGGCCGCGCTTGGGCGCGAGATGCCCGAGCCCTTGCCCTTCGACCTCGAAGACGACCACGCTGCCCGCTGGGGCGCGCTCTATGTTACCGAAGGATCGCGGCTGGGCGGGACGATGCTCGCTCGGCAGGTCGGCGAGAAGCTTCCTCGCGCTTACCTGCAGTCCGCCTTCGGGCCGGGCGAGTGGCGCGACTTTCGGGGAGCATTGGATAAGGCCGCCGATGGGGAGGCATGGATTGATCGCGCGGTAACGGCGGCGGAGCGGGTCTTCGCCCTTTACGGTCGCGCCGCTTAGTCCCAGCCGTTTTCTAAGAGGTGGGCCTCAATCGGCGATCGGCGCGATCACGATGGCCCGCAATCCGGGCTGGTTATCGTCATATTCGATCGAACCCGACAGCCGCTGCATCATCGCCGCCATCATCCGGCTGCCAAAGCCGCGCCCGTGGCCGGGCTCTTCATCGCCCCTACCGCGCCCCTGATCCGCGACGACCAGACGCAGGCGGTTGCCATATTGCTCCAGCGTGATCGTCACCGGACCTGGTGCGCCGTCATAGGCGTATTTGGTGGCGTTGATGATCAACTCGGTCGTCACCAGCCCCAGGTTGATCGCCCGGTCGGTCGGCATCAGCACGGGCGCGAGGTCCAGGCGCATCATCGTCGCCCAGTCGCGTCCCATCGACTGCTTCATGTCGCCGACCAGCTCCTCCAGATAGCGGGCTAAGTCGACCGTCTGGATCTGGTCGTCGCGGTAGAGGCGGCGATGGACCAGGGCCACCGCCGACAATCGGGCCTGCGCCTCGGTCAGCTGTTCACGGACACGCGGATCGTCCGCCGCCTTGGCCTGGAGAGACAGGAAGGACGAGACGAGCTGAAGGCTATTCTGGACCCGGTGGTCCACCTCCTTCATCAACACGTCCTTTTGCAGCAGCAGCGCCTCCTTGTCGTCGAGCGTGCGTTGCAGCGCGGTGTTCAGCCCGCGAAGGCGGTGGTTCTGCGCCGCGTCATGCAAGGCGCGGCGCAGGCGGTGGGCGGCCTCCACCTCTTCCATCGTCCAGCGGCGGGCGCGTCCGCGCACCGTCTCACGCCAGCTCTCGAACGAGGTGCGCGGATTGAGCGTGGCCTCGGGCGTTAGCGCGACCGACTTGTGCGGATTGCCCGCCCATTCGACCTCTTCGACCTGCTCCGCGCGGAACCAGAGAAGGGTGACGCCGCCATCGACCATCGGCAGCGCCAGCACGCCCGCCGCCGTCGAGACGATCGCCGCCGCGTCGGGCATGACGGAGGGCAGTTCATGCGTGACGAACAATTCGCCGCCACCCTGGATCGCCGCCCAGCCGGCGATATCCAGAATGGCCAGATCGGGCGGGCATGTGCCATGCGCCTGCACCCGGCCCTGGTCGACGATGGCAAAGCCTGTCGCGCCCAGCATCGCCATCATCTCGGGCATCAGGCGGCGGATGGCGGGGGCCAGATCGCCCAGGCCGATGATGCGCGGCAGCAGGCTGTCCTCGGCGGCGCGCAGGCGAAGCCGTTCGCGGTAGAGTTCGGCTTCTTCGCGGGCGCGGATCTGCCGCGCCAGCGCGCCCGCCAGCGCGGCGGCGGCGGCGCGCAGGTCGGGCGACAGGCGGCGCGGGCTGTAATGGTGGCAGGCGATCATGCCCCACAACACGCCGTCCTTGACGATCGAGATGGAGGCCGAGGCCGCGACCCCCATATTCTTCAAATAGCGGACATGGATCGGCGACACGCTGCGCAGCGCGACGTCGCTCAGGTCGAGCGTCTCGAATCCCTCCGGCCGGATCGGTGCGGGGACGTAATCGACATCCGGAATGCAGCGCGTCCGGTTGCGGACATAAAGAGCACGCGCCTGTTTCGGAATGTCCGAGGCCGGGAAATGATGATGGAGGAAGGACGGCAGGCCAGCGCCGCGCGCCTCGGCCACCACGCGCCCGGCATCCTCGTCCAGAAAGCGATAGAGCATCACCCGGTCGAACCCGGTGAGCATCTGAAAGGTGGTGGCCGCGCGCTCGAACAGCATCGGCAGGTCGCCGGTCCGCTCGAAACTGGTGACCGCCGCGTCGAGCCAGGCCATGGGACTGCCTATGCCCCAGGGGGCATCGACGATCCCGGCCTCCAGCTCTACCAGTACCCGCTCGCCCCCGATCCGGTGCGCGGTGACGGCGAAGCGCTCGGCGATGCCGTCCACCGGCACGCCCGCAACGACTGTGCCCGGCCCGATCGGCATATGGGCGACCATGCGCGCCACCTCCTCGCCCAGCAGCGTGGCGAGTGGCTGGCCCAGCCATTCCAGGGCCAGCCGCTCCTCGATCGCGCCCGCGCCCGCCACGACGTCGCCCGTGGCCGCATCGACAACGAGCAACAGGCCATGGGGCTGGATCGCCCCGGGGATATGAATCGGCTCCCGATCGCAGGCGGTGATGTCCATGTTGGGATCGGTAGCGAGGGGGCGCGTGGCCATCGGGCGAAAAATTCCTCTCTTCCCGCCACATGCCGGGTTTCATGCCCTGTTGCAAATTCGCGAATGGGGCAATCGATCCGATACGGAACCAAGCTCTGGCCCAAAATGGGAAGAAGGGGCGGCATTGGAACGAAGATTGCGCGTTTGGGTAATTTCCGTTTAAAGTGCGGCAACGGACTCAAAGAGCCGCCTGGAGAGGACATGATCGACGATTTCGACTTCGCACTGGGCGAAAGTGCGGACATGATCCGCGAAGCGACCCGCCGTTTCGCGACCGACCGGATCGCGCCGCTGGCCGCGCGAATGGACGCGGAAGACTGGTTTCCCCGTGACATATGGCCCGAAATGGGCGCGCTGGGCCTGCACGGCATCACCGTCGCCGAGGCCGATGGTGGCCTGGGGCTCGGCTATCTGGAACATGTCGTCGCGATCGAGGAAGTGTCGCGGGCTTCGGCCTCGCTGGGCCTGTCTTACGGCGCGCATTCCAACCTTTGCGTCAACCAGATCAGCCGCTGGGGCAATGCGGAGCAGAAGGCGAAATATCTGCCCGGACTGATCTCCGGCGAGCATGTCGGCAGCCTGGCCATGTCGGAGGTGTCGGCGGGCTCGGACGTCGTGTCGATGAAGCTGCGCGCGGTGAAGGCGGACGGCGGCTGGGTGCTGAACGGCACCAAATTCTGGATCACCAATGCGGCCTATGCCGAGACGCTCGTCGTCTATGCTAAGACGGGCGAGGGAAGCCGGGGTATCACCGCCTTCCTGATCGAGAAGGACATGGCGGGCTTCGCCATCGGCCAAAAGATCGACAAGATGGGCATGCGCGGCAGCCCGACCGCCGAGCTGGTCTTCAACGACTGTTTCGTCGGCGACGCGCAGGTGATGGGGCCGGTGAACGGCGGCGTCGGCGTGCTGATGAGCGGGCTCGACTATGAGCGGGCGGTGCTGGCGGGTATCCAGCTCGGCATCATGCAGGCGTGCCTCGATGTGGTGGTGCCTTACGTCCGCGAGCGGCGTCAGTTCGGTCGTGCGATCGGCGAGTTCCAGCTGATTCAGGCCAAGATCGCCGACATGTATGTCGCGCTCAATTCGGCGCGCGCCTATGTCTATGCGGTGGCGCGGAGTTGCGATGCGGGGCGGACGACGCGGTTCGATGCGGCGGGCGCGATCCTGCTGGCCAGCGAGAACGCGGTGAAGGTCTCGCTCGAGGCGATCCAGGCGCTAGGCGGGGCGGGCTATACCAAGGACTGGCCGGTCGAACGCTTCGCGCGCGATGCCAAGCTGCTCGACATCGGGGCGGGGACCAACGAGATTCGCCGGATGCTGATCGGTCGCGAGCTGATCGGCAAGCTCGAAAAGGTGGCGCAATGAGCCTTGGGGTGAAGTGATGGGTGCCGTTCTTCCCACGCGGATCGCGCGCGATGATGCGACGTTCCGCACCAACGCCGATCATAACCAGGCTCTGGCCGAGCGGCTCCGCGCCGATGTCGCCAAGGCCGGGCTCGGCGGTAACGAGGCTTCGCGCGAGCGCCATGTGTCGCGCGGCAAGCTGCTTCCCCGTGACCGGGTGGAGCAGTTGCTCGATGCCGGTTCGCCTTTCCTCGAAATCGGTCAGTTGGCGGCGAATGGTTTGTACGACGATGCGGTCCCCGGTGCCGGGGTGATCGCGGGCATCGGCCGGGTGCATGGCCGTCAGGTGATGATCCTCGCCAATGACGCGACGGTGAAGGGCGGCACCTATTATCCTCTGACCGTGAAGAAGCATCTCCGCGCGCAGGAGATCGCGCTCGAGAACCGGTTGCCCTGCATCTATCTGGTCGATAGCGGCGGCGCCAACCTGCCGCATCAGGCCGAAGTCTTTCCCGACCGCGATCATTTCGGCCGTATCTTCTTCAACCAGGCGCAGATGTCGGCGGCAGGCATTCCCCAGATCGCCTGCGTGATGGGCAGCTGCACGGCGGGCGGCGCCTATGTGCCCGCCATGTCCGACGAAACGGTCATCGTGCGCGGGCAGGGAACGATCTTCCTCGCCGGGCCGCCCCTGGTGAAGGCGGCGACGGGCGAGGTCATCTCGGCCGAGGAACTGGGCGGTGCGGATACCCATGGCCGCAAGTCGGGCGTGGTCGATCATGTCGCCGAGAATGACGATCATGCGCTGTCGATCGTCCGCGATATCGTCGAGACCCTGCCGCCGCAGATGATGCCCGACGTCAACCTCGCCGAGGCGGACGAACCGCTCTATCCGGCCGAGGAACTCTACGGCCTGATCCCGCAGGACGTGCGCGCGCCCTATGACGTGCATGAGGTCATCGCCCGGCTGGTCGACGGATCGCGTTTCCACGAGTTCAAGGCGCTGTACGGTTCGTCGTTGGTCTGCGGCTTCGCGCATATCCATGGCAAGCCGGTCGCGATCCTGGCCAATAACGGCGTGCTGTTTTCGGAGAGCGCGCAGAAGGGCGCGCATTTCATCGAATTGGCCTGCCAGCGGCGCATCCCGCTTCTGTTCCTTCAGAATATCTCCGGCTTCATGGTCGGCGGCCGCTACGAGGCCGAGGGGATCGCCAAGCACGGCGCCAAGCTGGTGACGGCGGTGGCGACGGCGCAGGTGCCCAAGATCACGGTGCTGATCGGCGGCAGCTTCGGGGCGGGCAATTACGGCATGTGCGGGCGCGCCTATGGCCCTCGCTTCCTGTTCACCTGGCCCAATGCGCGGATCAGCGTAATGGGTGGCGAGCAGGCGGCGAGCGTGCTGGCGACCGTCCACCGCGACGCAGACAGCTGGACGCCGGACGAGGCGGAGGCGTTCAAGGCGCCCATCCGCCAGCGCTACGAGGACGAGGGCAATCCCTGGTACGCGACCGCGCGACTGTGGGACGACGGCATCGTCGATCCGGCGCAGACGCGGGATGTGCTGGGTTTAGCGTTGGACGCCTGCCTCAATGCCCCGATCGCGGAGGCACCCCGGTTCGGGGTGTTCCGCATGTAATGGCGATGGACCTGACCATCGACGGTGAAACCGTGACCGACGAGGCCGATTTCCATGCCCGTATCCGCGAAGCCTCCGGCGTCGAATGGTATGGTGGCAGCCTGGATGCGCTATTCGACCTGCTGATCGCGGTCGTCGAGCCGCCGATTGCGCTGACCCTCACCAACGCCGCCGCTGCGCGCAAGGTGATCGGCGAGCGGTTCGATCATATCCTGACCGTGATCTTCGATGCCATCGCCGAACGACCGGGTGCCATCACGTTGAAGTTGGAATCCTGATGATGAAGAGCCTCCTCATCGCCAATCGCGGCGAGATCGCCTGCCGCATCATCCGCACCGCGCGCGAGTTGGGCCTGCGCACCATCGCGGTCTATTCGGAGGCCGATGCGCAGGCGCTGCATGTGCGGCTTGCCGACGAAGCCGTGCTGATCGGTCCGGCTCCGGCGCGCGAAAGCTATCTGGACGCCTCCCGCATCCTCGCCGCCGCGCATGAGAGTGGGGCCGAGGCGATCCATCCCGGCTATGGCTTCCTGTCCGAAAATGCAGAATTCGCCGAGGCCGTGATCGCCGCCGGGCTGGTCTGGGTCGGCCCCAATTCCGACAGCATCCGCGCCATGGGGCTGAAGGACGCCGCCAAGGCGCGCATGATCGCCGCCGGGGTGCCCGTCACGCCCGGCTATCTGGGCGAGGACCAGTCGCCCGACCGCCTCGCCGCCGAGGCCGATGCGGTCGGCTATCCCGTACTCATCAAGGCCGTCGCGGGCGGCGGCGGCAAGGGGATGCGCCGCGTCGACGACCCCGCCGCCTTCGCCGAGGCGCTGGCCTCCTGTCGTCGCGAGGCGGCGGCTTCCTTCGGCGACGACCGGGTGCTGATCGAGAAATATATCCTCTCGCCGCGCCATATCGAAGTGCAGGTCTTTGGCGACCGCCATGGGCAGGTCGTCCATCTCTTCGAGCGCGATTGTTCGCTGCAACGCCGCCATCAAAAGGTGATCGAGGAAGCCCCTGCGCCGGGCATGGACGACGCGACCCGCGAGGCGGTGTGCGGTGCCGCCGTCCGCGCCGCGCAGGCGGTGGACTATGTCGGCGCAGGGACCATCGAGTTCATCGCCGACGCCTCCGAAGGGCTGCGCGCCGACCGGGTGTGGTTCATGGAGATGAACACCCGCCTCCAAGTTGAGCATCCCGTCACCGAGGCAATCACCGGCGTCGATCTGGTCGAGTGGCAGCTGCGCGTCGCGGCGGGCGAGCCCTTGCCGATGGCGCAGGCGGACCTTGCCATTCACGGCCATGCGATCGAGGCGCGGCTCTATGCCGAGGACCCGGCCAAGGGTTTCCTCCCCGCGATCGGCACGCTGGAGGTGTTCGACCTCGGCGACGACCCTGCGATCCGCATCGACACCGGGGTCGAGGAAGGCGCGGAAATCACGCCCTGGTACGACCCGATGATCGCCAAGGTCATCGCCCATGGCGATACCCGTGACGAAGCGCGCGAGGCGCTGGCCGATGCGCTGGACGAAGCGGTGATCTGGCCGGTGCGCACCAATGCGGGCTTTCTGGTGCAGGCGCTCGACCATCCCGATTTTGCGAGCGGCCAGGTCGATACCGGCCTGATCGCGCGCGAGGGTGAGGCGCTGATGCCGCCGACCGAGCCGTCCGAAGAGGCGCTGGCCGAAGCCGCCGCCGCGTTGATTGGGCAGGATGGCCTCTCCGGTTTCCGCCTCAACGCCGCGCCGAAGCAAACTGCGCGCTTCCTGCTCGATGGACGCCCGGTCACCGTCGATTTCAGCGAGGCGGGCGATGTGCCCCCGGCGCCAACCGACGAGGTGCTGATTTCCGAAGGGGGGCAGAGCTGGTCCTTCACCCGCTGGCGCGCCGATGGGCTGGCGGCGGGCGGGGCGGGGGACGGCGCGATCCTGTCGCCCATGCCCGGCCGGATCATCGTGGTCGCGGTGGCCGAGGGACAGGCGGTGATCGCAGGCCAGCCGCTCGTCACGCTGGAGGCGATGAAGATGGAGCATGTCCTGACCGCTCCCTTCGACGGCGTGGTCACCGACCTGAAGGCCGAGACCGGCGGGCAGGTGGCGGAAGGCATCGCGCTGGTCCGTATCGTCGCGGAGGACGCGGCATGAGCGGGCGTTTCTTCGACGACTGGATGATCGGCGACCGGATCGAGCACCCCATCCGCCGCACCGTGACCGAGACCGACAATCTCCTGTTCTCGACCATGACCCACAATCCGCAGCCGCTCCACATCGATGCGGAGGCGGCGAAGGCGAGTGAGTTCGGCCAGATCCTCGTCAACGGCACCTTCACCTTCTCGCTGATGGTCGGGCTGTCGGTGGGGGAGACGACGCTGGGGACGCTGGTGGCCAATCTCGGTTATGACGAACTGGTCATGCCCGCGCCTGTTTTCCTGGGCGACACGCTGCGCGCGACGAGCGAGGTGACGGCCTTGCGCGAAAGCAAATCGCGGCCGGGGGCGGGGTTGGTGACGTTCCGGCATGAGGCGCTGAACCAGCGTCACGAGGTGGTGTGCCGGTGCTTGAGGACGGCGTTGGTCAAGAAGCGGGGGTAGCGTGCCCTTCGACTTCACTCATCGCGAACGGGGTTCAGTACCCCGTTCCGTTCAGCCTGAGCGAAGTCGAAGGCCAAGAGATTACAACCGCGTCCGCACCCCGATCCACAGCGTCCGCGGCGTCGCTCGCTCGATCAGCCCCGTGCCGCTATACGCCGCCTCGACCCGCGCATCGGCGAGGTTCTCCGCCCGCGCTTCGATCAGCCAGCCGCGTACCACCGGCACCGCCGCATAGGCATCGACCGTCGTCGCGGGCGCCAGCGAGCGGATATTCTGGTCGTCCTCATATTGTCGCCCGACATGGCGCAGCGTCCCGCTCAACACCGCCCCGCGCTGCTCGACCGCCAGGGTTCCCGAAAACTGGTCGCGCGGTGTTTGGGCGGGGCGCAGACCGTCGAGCGGGGCGGCATTGCCCGATGCTCCCACCCGCGCATCGACATGCGACCAGGACGCGCGTGTGCTGAGTGGGCCATAGCGCCAGTTCGCCTCCAGCTCGAACCCCTGAGAGCGGATCGCATCGAGATTCTGCCGAATCCGGTACACGCCATTCGCTGCGACGAAGCCGACGCCGGGGAACGTCCCCGGTCCACGACCCATCGTGACATTGGCGATGGCATCGGTCAGCCGGTTGACGAAGTACGTGCCCGATAGCCGCACGCCCTTTGCCGGGGTCAGGTCGAACCCGCCCTCGACCCCCTCGACATGCTCGGGGTTCAGCGCGGCGTTGGCGGCGGTCGCGTCGGCGCCCGCGCGGAACGGTCGGTACAGCTCGTTGAGCGTCGGCAACCGCCAGCCGCGATAGGCCGCTGTCCGCAGGATCAGTGGCTGCGCGACCCGCAGCGCCGCGCCCAGCCGCCCGGTGAATTTCTGTCCTGAGCGGTTCGGAAAGTCGGTGTCGGTCAGTACCGCGCCGGTCGCCAGCACGCCTTCATCGAGCCGCCCGTTCCGAATGCGCCAGTCATCCACCCGCGCAGCGGCGGTGACGGTCAGCGCGCCCGCCTCGACACTGCTATCGGCGAACAGCCCCATGGTGCGCGTCGCGCCGCCCGCCTCGCGCCGCCGGGTGGGGAGCCCCGCGACATAGGTGTAGAGCTCCTGCGTCCGCCCGCTGGTATCGCGAATATCGCCGCCCAGCCGCAGCTTGACCGCATCGCCGAGCGGCGGCGATACCTCGATCCGTCCACCCAGCCCGGTGGCGGGGACGTTATACTGGTCGAGCGTCAGCGTGGCCGCCGTCCGCGCCGCATTCACGCTGGCATAGCGCGACGCGAATTGCCGCGTCTGGACATAGGCCAGCGCCGACCAGCCCCAGCGTCCGCGCCCGACCAGCCGGATGCTTGCATCCGCGCCGTCCGAGCGATTGTCGGTGAAGTCGGTCCCCCGGTCGCGCGCGTCGTGAAAGGCGGCGAGGGTCATCTGCAACTCGGTGGCGGGGGCGATCCCGACGACCCCGCGCGCCGCGCCCGAATATTGTTCATAGGGTGCAGGGCGGTCGGCGGGGCCGCGTTGCCCCTCGACGATGGGCGTGAATCCGTCGCCGCGCGCATAGGTACCCGACACCGTCAGGAAGCCGCCATCGCGTACCAGCGAGGCCGCCCCTTGCGCATCGACCGAATGGCGGCTGCCATAGGAGAGGGCCATGTCCAGCGGGGACAGCTGGTCGGGCGTGGCACTGTCCATCTCGATCGTGCCGGCCAGCGCGCCCGGTCCCCAGAAACCCGATCCACCGCCGCGCGTCACCCGAATGCGCCCCAGCCGTCCGGTCGCATAAGCGGGAAAGACCACCCAGCCACCGAACGGATCGGCCTGCGGCACACCGTCCAGCACCAGCAGCGCGCGGCTGGACGCATTGCCGCCCAGGCCACGCAACGTGACTCCCTGCGATGTCGGATGCGCCGAGCGGCTGTCCGAGCGGCGAAACTGCTGGAGCCCGGCGACGTCGGCGAGGACATTCTCCAGCCGCTGCGAGGCGTTCTGCGTGATCCGGTCGCGGTCGATCGTCACCACGTCCAGCGCGCGGTCTCCGGGCTGGTCCGCCAGGCCTCGGCCGGTGACGATGATGGTTTCGGGTTCGGTGGTTTGGGCGGAGAGGGTGGCCGGCGCGAGAATGAGGGCGAGCAGTGGCAGGCGGTGGAGTGCGGGCATGGTTTTTGGGGGTCCCCTTTGCTCCCCTGATAGGGATGTCATGCGGTGAAGACGAATCAAGACAGGAACAGGTCCTACAGCCCATGAGTCTCACGCCCCTCCCGTAAACGGGAGGGGATGGGGGAGGGTAGGCCACGGGCGACGGTCTCGGTGAGACACCATACCCTCCCCAAACCCCTCCCGTTTACGGGAGGGGTTTAAAGAAGGTGGAAGGAGTTCAGAAAGTGGGGGGATGGGTCTTGATGAAGAAGGAGAAGGCGGATGACGCGCCCGAAAAACCGCCTTACAGTCCGGTCATCGTGGCCACCCTGCATACCCTTGCCAACCCTGCGCGTTTTCTGAAGATCGCTCGTCCGCTGACCGGGATTTTCCTCGGGCTTGGCGTCGCGCTGATCGCGGTCGCGGTCTGGGCGGGGCTGACCCAGACACCGCCCGATTATCTTCAGGGCGAGACGGTGCGTATTCTCTACATCCATGTCCCCGCCGCCTGGCTGGGCATGGGGGGATGGAGCGGGATCGCCATCGCCAGCCTGTCGCTGATCGTTTGGCGGCACCCGCTGGCCCAAGTGGCGGGCCGCGCCATCGCCTGGCCGGGGGCGGTGTTTACGGCCTTATGCCTTGCCACCGGATCGATCTGGGGGCGGCCGACCTGGGGGACGTGGTGGCAGTGGGACGGACGGCTGACCTCGATGCTGCTGCTGCTCTTCGTCTATCTGGGCTATATCGCACTCGCCCGCGCCGATGCGGATCGCGGCGGGGATGGGCGAATTCCGGCGCTGTACGGGCTGGCGGGGACGGCATTGCTGCCGGTGATCCGTTACTCGGTCGTCTGGTGGAACACGCTGCACCAGGGCCAGTCGATCGGGCTGACCGGCTCCAGCATCGACAAGTCGCTGCTCTGGCCGCTGCCCATCGGCTTGGGCGGTTTCACCTTCCTGTTCGCGGCCATCGTATTGATGCGGATGCGCACGCTGCTGGCCAAGGCCAAGGCCGAGGCGCGGATGCGGCGGATGGCGCGCGCATGAACCAGATGGCGTTCGTGGCGGCGGCCTATGCGGTCATGCTGGGGGGCGCGGGCGTGCTGACCCTGATCAGCTATCTGGCGATGAAGCGCGCCGAAAAATGACGCCCAAATCCCAACGCCTCACGCTGGCCCTGCTGGCGCTGGCCGCGATCGTCGCGGCGGTCCTGCTGGCCATGTCGGCGATGAAGGACCAGGCGGCGTTCTTCTACACCCCCTCCGACGCGAAGGCGCAAGGCTTGCCGCTGGGCAAGGCGGTGCGGCTGGGCGGCATGGTCGAGGCAGGATCGGTCCACCGCGCGCCTGACGGCGTGACGGTCCGCTTCGTCGTCACCGACGGTAAGGCGACGACGCCCGTGACCTTCGCCGGAATCACCCCCGACCTGTTCCGCGAGAAATCGGGCGTGGTGGCCGAGGGGCAGTTCCAGCCCGATGGCCGCTTCGTCGCGACCAACCTGCTCGCCAAGCATGACGAGAAATACATGCCCCCCGAAATGGCGGGCAAGATGCACGAGAGTCGGAGCCTGGAGCCGTGATGGCTGAGGCTGGTCTCGCCGCGCTCTGGTTCGCCGCGATGCTGGCAGGGTTGCAACTTTTGCTCGGCGTTCTGGCGCTCCGTCGCAAGGACGTGGCGGGCGAACAGGCCATGGCGGCGATCGGGCCGGTTGCGATCGTGCAGGGCGCGCTGGTCGCCATCGCCATGGCCGCCCTCATCGCGGTGTTCCTGAACACCGATCTGTCGGTCAAGCTGGTCGCCGAAAACAGCCATTCGGCCAAGCCCTGGATCTACAAATTCGCCGGAGCCTGGGGTAATCACGAAGGCTCCATGCTGCTCTGGGTCACCATCCTGGGCGCGGGTGGGGCGCTGGTTGCGTGGAAGGAGCGCACGCTCGACCGGGCGACCCATGTCGCGACGCTGGCGGCGCAGGGTGCGATCGCGCTGGGTTTCTATGCCTTCCTGCTGTTCGCCTCCAACCCGTTCGCGCGACTGAACCCGGCGCCGATCGAAGGGCAGGGGCTGAACCCGCTGCTGCAGGACCCCGGTTTGGCCTTCCACCCGCCGACGCTTTACGCGGGCTATGTCGGGCTGTCGGTCGCCTTTTCCTTCGCGGTCGGCGCGCTGGTGACGGGGCAGGTCGGCCCGGCCTTTGCCCGTGCAATGCGGCCCTGGGTGCTGGGCGCCTGGGTGTTGCTGACCATCGGCATCACGGCTGGCTCCTATTGGGCCTATTATGAGCTGGGCTGGGGCGGCTGGTGGTTCTGGGACCCGGTCGAGAATGCCTCGCTGATGCCGTGGCTGGCGGCGACGGCCTTGCTCCATTCGGTCAACGTGCTGGCGGCGCGGGACGGACTGCGGGCGTGGACCGTGATGCTGGCGGTCGTCGCCTTTTCCATGTCGATGATCGGCACCTTCCTGGTGCGCTCCGGCATCCTGACCAGCGTCCATGCCTTTGCCGTCGATCCCCGGCGCGGGGCGTTCATCCTGGCGCTGCTCGGTCTCTATATCGGTGGTGCGCTGGCGCTGTTCGGCGCGCGGATCGGTCAGGTGCGGGCGGGGCGGAGCTTTGCGTTCGTCAGCCGCGAGGGAGGGCTGGTCGTCAACAATCTGCTGCTGTCGGTCATTTTGGGCATCGTGCTGATCGGCACCCTTTATCCGCTGGTCGCCGCCGGGTTCGGTGTGCGCCTGTCGGTCGGGCCGCCCTTCTTCCACGCCGCCGCCGGGCCGATCGCGCTGGCGCTGGTCGCCGTCATGGCGGTAGGGCCGATGCTTCGCTGGCGGCAGGATCAGGCGGAGGCGGTTCTGGTCCGCATGCTCTGGCCGATGGTCGCGGCGGCGGGGACCTTCGCGCTGGTCGTGACCCTGAGCGGCGGCATGGGCGTGTTGCCGCTGCTCGGCCTGTCCTTCGGCGTCGGGCTGATCGTGGCGAGCGTGCTGCCGATCACCCGGCGCAACTGGCGGCGCACGCCGCTGCCGATCTGGGGCATGGTGCTCGCGCACGCCGGGATCGGGGTAAGCATGATCGGCATGGCCTGCGATAGCGCCTTTACCGCCGAGCGTTTGGTGGCGCTGTATCCCGGACAAGCGACGATCGTGGGCCCGTGGCGGGTGCAGCTCGACCGCATCTATCCCAATGTCGGGCCCAACTGGTCGGCCTTGGCCGCCAAGCTGACCGTGGCCCGCGACGGTGCAGCCGAGACGCTGCGCCCGCAACAACGCTTCTTCACCGATCCGCCGACCACCACCAGCGAGAGCGCCATCGCGACGCATTGGGACGGACAGCTCTATACGGTGCTGGGGCAGCAGGATACCGCGACCGGCCGCTGGCAATTGCGGCTGTGGTGGAAACCGTTCGTCACGCTCATCTGGCTGGGCGGTGCGCTGGTCGCGCTGGGTGGGGCGCTGGCGCTGTTCGGTCGCTGGTTCAAGGGCTGGCAGCAGCGGCGAAGGGCGCGGTTGTGGGAATGAAGCGCTGGCTGATCTGGGCGCCGCTGGCGGTCTTCGCGGTGCTGTTCGTCGTGGTCGCAAGCGGGCTGATGCGGCCGTCGGACACCGCCGTCCATTCGACGCTGGTCGACAAGCCGCTGCCCGATTTTCGCCTGGACCCGATGGTGCCGGGCAAGCCGGGCCTGGCAAGCGCCGATTTCGGCAAGGGCCAGCCACGGCTGCTCAACGTCTTTGCCAGCTGGTGCATCCCCTGCATTGCGGAAGCGCCGCAGTTGATGGCGCTGAAGGCGAAGGGCGTGACGATCGACGCCATCGCCATTCACGACAAGGGTCCGGCCATCGCCGATTTCCTGCGCCGCAACGGCGATCCCTACACCGCGATCGGCGACGATGCGCGCAGCAGCGTGCAGATGGCGCTCGGCTCGTCGGGCGTCCCGGAGACGTTTCTGGTCGACGGGCGCGGGCGCATCGTGCGACAATATATCGGCGATATCCGCGCCGATCAGGTCGACCAGATCGTCCGCGACGTGGCGGCGGCGCGATGAGCCTGGTCCTCGCCCTGCTGCTGGCGGCTGGCGCCCCTGCGCCCGATTACGGCAATACCCAGCTGCCCGATCCCCGTACCGAGGCACAGGCACGCGAGCTGATGGGCGAGCTGCGCTGCGTCGTATGCCAAGGCCAGTCGATCGCCGACAGCGATGCCGATATGGCCGCCGACATGCGCGCGCTGGTCCGCCAGCGGATCGCGAAGGGCGAAAAGCCAGAGGCGATCCGCCACTGGCTGGTCGAGCGGTACGGCGATTATGTCAGCTATGATCCGCCCTTGTCGGGAGCGACGGCGCTGCTGTGGGCGACGCCGATCCTGTTGCTCGCCATCGGCGCATGGATCGCCCGGTCGAGTTTTCGGAGGCGGCGCTGATGGGCTGGCTGATCCTGCTGGTACTGGCGGCGGCGGCCATGGCGCTGTCGCTGTGGCTGCGGTTTCCCCGGCCGCTCTGGACGATGCTGGGTGCCGCGCTGGCGCTGGGTGGGGTCGGCTATGCGTGGCAGGGGCGCCCGACATTGGCGGCCAGCGCCCCTACGCCGCGTCCCGACGCGCTGCATGATGACGATGCGATCGCCGATCTGCGCAACCAGCTGATCGGGCGGTTCGGCGAAGAGGCGCAGATGTTCGTCGCGGCCGACGCCTTGTCCCGTTCGGGCGACAAGCGGACGGCGGTGAGGATCATGCTGGGCGCCGTCGGCGGCAGTCCGCGCAGCGTTCCCTATTGGACCGAGCTGGGCAATGTCCTGTTCGCGCATGACGGCTATCAGATGTCACCCGCCGCGCAATTCGCCTTTCGCCGCGCGCGCAGGCTGGGGCCGAACGATCCCACGCCCTTCTTTTTCGAGGGGCTGGCGTGGATGCGCGCCGGGGACTTCAAGAAGGCGCAAATCCTGTGGCGGCTCGCGCTACAAAAGACGCCCGCCGATGCCACTTATCGCCCGGCGATCGAGCAACGGGTGATGCTGCTCGATCAGGCGCTTCGGATGATGGGGCAATAGGGATTACTGGCCCCGGCCGGTCTTGTCCTGCAACGCGTCGATCCGCTTGGAGGCATCCGCCTTGGTCAGCGTGTCGTCGAACGCTTCGCCCGCCTCTTCGGACAGAGTCTTGAGATAGCTGGCCTGCGCGCCGGTCATCGGCTCATCGCCGGTGGTCCAGTCATCGGGGTCCTTCTCGGCATTGGAGAAGGGCTCGGTCTTGGGATTGTCGGTCATGGCGTGATCCTTTCGACGGGATCAACACGCATGTTCTATTTTTGTTTCTTTTTTGGTTCGCGCGGAGGCGCGGAGACGCAAAGAGGTTCGGAATGGGGTCGGCCGTCGGTATCCGTCATGCCGAAGGCGGTGCCGCGTCGTCGCGATGAAGGGTCAGCCTGGCGGCTGGATGCACCATCTCCGCGCCTCCGCGCGAACCAAAATCCTGAGCTCCATTCCAGCCTGAGCGAAGTCGAAGGCTATGGGTTGGCCTTACGACTTCGCTCCTTGTGATCGGCCTTAGCCCGCCCAGGCCTCGAACGGCAGGTCGAGCGCTTCGGCGACCGCCGCGTGGCGAATCTTGCCGCCCGAGACGTTCAGGCCGTTCGCCAGGTGCGGATCGGCCTTCATCGCGGCTTCGGCCCCCATATTGGCCAGCTTGACCGCGAAGGGCAGGGTCGCGTTGTTCAGCGCGAAGGTCGAGGTGCGGGCGACCGCGCCCGGCATGTTGGCGACGCAGTAATGGATTACGCCGTCGATCTCGAACACCGGGTCCTGGTGGGTGGTGGCATGGCTGGTCTCGAAGCAGCCGCCCTGGTCGATCGCGATGTCGACCATCACCGAGCCGCGCTTCATCGTCTTCAGCATGTCGCGGGTCACGAGCTTGGGTGCCGCCGCACCGGGGACCAGCACCGCACCGATGACGAGGTGCGCGTTCTTCACCGCCGCCGCGATCGCCGCCTTCGAGGCATAGGCAGTCTTGATCTGGCTGGAGAAGAACATGTCCAGCTCGGCCAGACGGTCGTTGTTGATGTCATAGATGGTGACGTCGGCGCGCAGGCCGACCGCCATCTGCGCGGCGTTCACGCCCGAGACGCCGCCGCCCAGGATCGCGACCTTGGCAGGCGCCACGCCGGGCACGCCGCCGAGCAGGATGCCACGGCCGCCCTGCTGCTTTTCGAGGTAATGCGCACCGACCTGCACCGCCATGCGACCTGCGACTTCCGACATCGGCTTGAGGAGCGGCACGCCGCCACGGGGGCTGGTGACCGTCTCATAGGCGATGCAGGTTGCGCCCGACTTCATCAGGCCCTCGGCCTGCGGCTTGTCGGCGGCGAGGTGGAGATAGGTGAACAGGACATGGTGGGGGCGCAGCATCGCGACCTCGACTGCCTGCGGCTCCTTGACCTTCACGATCATCTCGGCCTGGTCGAAGACCTCGGCGGCGGTGGCGACGATGCGCGCGCCCGCGTCGATATAGTCCTGGTCCTCGAAATCGATGCCGGTGCCGGCCTTGGTCTCGACGATCACCTCATGACCGGCGGCGACCAGCTCGGCGACCGACGGCGGGGTCAGGCCGACGCGATATTCGTGGTTCTTGATTTCCTTGGGGACACCGACGCGCATGGGACTCTCCATTAGAATATTGCGCCGATAGTAGCGCCGATAGGGTGGGAGAGGTGTGCAAAGCGGTCCCGTGCAGTTGACGCTAACAGGATTTTCTTGCGTGATATGGAAGTGTATCGGGATGAAATGTCCGACGCGATCGACCGCCGCATTCTGGCCCAGCTGGCCCGCGATTCCGACCTGACCAGCGCGGCGCTGGGCGAGAAGGTCGGCCTGTCCGCCAGCGCCGCGCATCGCCGCGTGGCGCAACTGCGCGAGAGTGGCGTCATCACCGGATACCGTGCGATCCTGAGCCATGAGGCGCGCGGGCGGCCCTCGACCGTGATGGTCAACGTCACGCTGAAGGACCAGCGGCAGGATACCATGGCGGCGTTCGAGCGCGAAATCCTGCGCTGTCCCGAGATCGTCGAGTGTTTCCTGATGAGCGGCGAGGCGGACTACATGATCCAAGTCGAGGTCCGCCGCGACGACAGTTACGAGCGCATCCACCGCGAGACGCTGGCCCGCTTGCCGGGCGTGACGCGGCTGGCCTCACATTTCGTGATTCGCGAGGTGGTGCGGCGGTCGTGATGGGGGGAGCAAATTCCTCCCCTTGCAGGGGAGGTGGCAGGCCGAAGGCCTGACGGAGGGGTGTTCCGGTTGGTGAGGGCGGTCTGCGTTCGCCACCGGTTA
>NZ_BCTY01000018.1 GCF_001591005.1 Sphingomonas sanguinis NBRC 13937 | reverse complement strand
GTGCCTCTGGGTACGTCCCTTGCGGCACGCCCCCTCCACCATGCTGCGCATGGTCCCCCTCCCCGTACCGGGGAGGAGTAAATGTCCGACTTCGCCGAACTGGTCGCGGCGACGCATTATTCCTTCCTCGACGGCGCAAGCTCGGCGGAAGCGATGGTTCAGCAGGCGATCGTTCTGGGGCTGGACGGAATTGGCATTGCCGACCGCAACACGGTGGCGGGGGTGGTGCGGGCCTACCGGGCGTTGCGGGAAATCCGCGAAAAGCTCGGGGACCGGATGCAGCCGTTTGAGCTGGTCGTTGGCGCGCGTCTCATCTTTGCCGATGGCACGCCGGACATCGTCGCCTATCCGATTGATCGCACCGGCTGGGGCCGGCTGACCCGATTGCTGACGTTGGGCAACAAGCGGGCGCGGAAAGGTGGCTGCATCCTGGGGCTGGGCGACCTGATCCGCCATGCCGAGGACTTGCTGCTGATCGCGTTACCCGAATCCTCGGCAAGGCCCTGCGAGCCGATGACGGACGCGATGCTGCCGCCGCAGCGCGCCGATCCGGGACTGGCGGCGACGCTCGACCGGCTGGTGACGGTGGCGCCGGGGCGGGTCTGGCTGGGCGTGACCATGCCGCGATCGGGGGCGGACCGGCGGCGGCTGATGGCCCATGCCGCCCTGGCCGAGACACGGGGCGTGCCGCTGCTCGCCACCACCGACGCGCTGTTCGCCGCGCCCGCAGACCGACCGGTACAGGATATACTGACCTGCATCCGCGAGGGGCTGACCATCCGCACCGGCGGGCGGCGGTTGGCGGCCAATGCCGAACGCCATCTGAAGCCCGCCGCCGAAATGGCGCGGCTGTTCGCCGACCGGCCGGGGGCGGTGGAGGAGAGCGTGGCGATTCTCGACCGCATCACCTTCCGGCTGGACCACCTGTCCTATGACTATCCGCATGAGCCGGTGCCCGAGGGGTGGGAGGCGCAGGACTGGCTGGAGGAACTGGTGCGGCGGGAGGCGGCGGCGCGCTTTCCCGATGGTGTGCCCGGCAAGCTACAGGCTACGCTTGCCGAGGAACTGACCCTCATCCGCGAATGCGACTATGCCCATTATTTCCTGACCGTACACGACGTGGTGCGGTTCGCGCGCAGTCGGCCGCAGCCCATTCTCTGCCAGGGTCGGGGCTCGGCGGCCAATTCGGCGGTCTGCTGGCTATTAGGTGTGACCTCGGTCGATCCGACCAAGCACGACCTGCTCTTTTCCCGCTTCGTGTCGACCGAACGCAAGGAGCCGCCCGATATCGACATCGACTTCGAGCATGAGCGGCGCGAAGAGGTGATCCAGTATATCTATGGCCGCTATGGCCGCCACCGCGCCGCCATCGCCGCGACCGTCATCCATTATCGCCCGCGCAGCACGGTGCGCGAGGTCGGCCGCGCCCTGGGGCTGAGCGAGGATGTGACCCAGCGGCTGACCAGCACCGTCTGGGGCAGCTTTTCCAAGCAGTTCGAGGAGAAGCGGTTCCACGAAACCGGCTTTTCCCCCGACAATCCCGAGATTGCGCGGCTACGCACCCTGGTCGACCGGCTGCTGGGCGCCCCGCGCCACTTGTCGCAGCATGTCGGCGGCTTCGTGCTGACGCAAGGACGGCTCGACGAGACCGTGCCGATCCATAACGGCGCGATGGAGGGGCGGACCTTCATCGAATGGGACAAGGACGATATCGACGAGCTGAAGATCATGAAGGTCGACATATTGGCGCTGGGAATGCTGACCTGCATCCGCAAGGCGTTCGACCTGATGGCGGCGAACGGCATGGCCCGCCCCGATCTCGACACGCTGGCGCAGGACGAGGACGAGCGTGTCTACAAGATGCTGCAAAAGGGCGACAGCATCGGTGTGTTCCAGGTGGAGAGCCGGGCGCAGATCAACATGCTGCCCCGGCTGAAGCCGAAGCGATTCTATGATCTGGTCGTACAGGTCGCGATCGTGCGGCCGGGGCCCATCGAGGGCGACATGGTGCACCCCTATCTGCGTCGCCGGGGGGAGAAGGAGAAGGTCGAATATCCCTCTCCCCATCCCTCGGAGGGGGATGCGGACGAGTTGAAGACCATCCTGAAGGACACCTATGGCGTGCCCCTGTTCCAGGAACAGGCGATGAAACTGGCCATCGTCGCCGCCAAATTCACCCCCGACGAAGCCAATGGCCTGCGCCGCGCGATGGCGACGTTCCGCAATGTCGGCACCATCCAGGGTTTTCGTGAGAAGATGGTCGGCGGCATGGTCCGCCGCGGTTACGAACCCGAGTTCGCCGAACGCTGCTTCAAGCAGATCGAGGGGTTCGGCTCCTATGGCTTTCCCGAAAGCCATGCGCTGTCCTTTGCGCGGCTGGTCTATGTCTCGGCCTGGCTGAAGTGCCATCAGCCCGCGATCTTCACCTGCGCACTGCTGAACGCCCAGCCGATGGGATTCTATGCCCCTGCCCAGCTCGTCCGCGACGCCCGCGAGAATGGCCAGGTCGAGGTGCGGCCGGTCGATGTGAATCACAGCGGCTGGGACAACCGGCTGGAGGCCCGTAGCGACGGCGCCTTCGCGCTGCGGCTGGGCTTTCGCCAAGTCGACGGGTTCCGCGAGGAGTGGGGCAAGGCCATCGCCGACCACGCACCCTATGACAGCATCGAGTCGGTTGCGATTCGCGCCCACCTTCCCCGCCGGGCACTCGACCTGCTGGCGCAGAGCGACGCCTATCGCTCGCTGGGGCGCGGGCGGCGCGAGGGGCAGTGGGAGGCGCGGCGGATGAAGTCGGCGCAACTGCCGCTCTTCGCCGCGATGGAGGCCCCCGAAATGGCCGCCGAGCCACCGGTGACGCTGCCGCCCATGTCGCCGTCCGAACAGGTGACCGCCGATTACCGCGCCACCCGCCTGTCGCTGAAGGGCCATCCCATGGCGTTCCTGCGCGCCGAACTGGCGGCGGAGGGAGTGCTGTCCGCCGCCGATGTGATGCGCTTGCGCGACGGACGGCGGGTGAAGGTGGCGGGGGTGGTGCTGGTCCGCCAACGGCCGGGCAAGGGCAATGCGATCTTCGTGACGATCGAGGACGAGACCGGCATCGTCAACGCGCTGCTCTGGGCGCGCGATTTCGAGGCGAACCGGCGCAGCGTCATGGCGGCGCGGCTGATGCTGATCCACGGCGTCGTGCAGCGGAGCGAGGAGGGCGTCGTCCATGTCATGACGGTGGGCGTAGAGGATCGCAGCACGATGCTGGCCCGGCTGGAGGACGTCCCCGCCGCGCCCACCCGCTCGCACGATCCGCGCGGGCCCGTCGCCCAGCGCGGGGTCCACCCCCGCGACGTCCGCCTGCTGCCCCGGTCGCGGGATTTCCATTAGGGCAATGCCATATGATCATTCCTCCCCTGCAAGGGGAGGGGGACCATGCGTAGCATGGTGGAGGGGTGTCACCACTCGCGAGAACAGCCTTACCTTTCCAATCGGGACACCCCTCCGTCAGGGCTTCGCCCTGCCACCTCCCCTTGCAGGGGAGGAACGGGTGTCCATCCCCGACCCGTCCCGATTTATCCGATCGCCTCTGTCTCCAAGGGCTTGTGCCCACCCCCCGCCATGCCATATTTTACATCATCATGGCCCTGAACAGCGATCTACTCACCCATCCCCTGGGGATGGCCGGCAATGGGCCGGGTCACGACCATGGGGACGAGGACGGCACCGGCCTGGGTGTCGCGACGCGGACCCGTGCCCGTACCAAGCAGCCGACGCCCTATCGCGTGCTGATGCTGAACGACGATTACACGCCGATGGAATTCGTCGTGCTGTGCCTGCAACGCTTCTTCCGCATGAGCATGGACGATGCGACCCGCGTGATGCTGCACGTCCATCAGCGCGGTGTCGGCGTGTGCGGCGTCTTCTCCTACGAAGTCGCCGAGACCAAGGTGGCGCAGGTGATCGACTTCGCCCGCGCGAACCAGCATCCGCTTCAATGCACGTTGGAGAAGGCCTGAAGCATCGGGCCTTTCCGCCACGCTGGCGGGTCGATGACGATCGCTTGACGTTTACGGCACCTTTTCCCCGTCCGGTCGTTTGCCCTGCGCAACGATAAGTCTCGGGCAAACAGGGGGTTGGTGTGATGGCGATGATCTGGGGCTGGGCACCCTTGCTGCTGGCGGCCCCCTTTTCCCCGCAACAGACGACCGATCCCGTCCCCACCGCTGCCCGCGCCGCGCCGACCAGTGCGGAGGGCGATACGCAGCGGCCACCCACACGGCGCCTGCCCGTCCGCCCGTCGGACAGCGCGCCCTCCGCGATCACCGCCGATACGCGGCGGACGCCGCCGCCCGGCATCATCGGCGACTGGCACAAGATTCGCACCCGCCTGAACGAGCGCGGCATCACCGTCACCGCGCGCTATGCCTCGGAAAGCGCCGCCAATATCACCGGTGGCCGCAAGACCCTGTTCCGCGAGACCGGCCAGTTCGACGCGGGCGCCTTGTTCGATCTGGAAAAAGTCTTCGGGCTGAAGGGCGGCGCGTTTCAGGCGACCCTCACCTATCGCCGGGGCCGCAACCTCAGCGACGATGCCAATCTGGGCACGCTGCAACAGGTGCAGGAGGTCTATGGCCGCGGCCAGACGCTACGCCTCACCCAATTCTGGTACGAACAGCGGATCGGTGAGCGGTTCGAGCTGAAGCTGGGTCGCACCAATCCGGGCGAGGACTTCGCCATCTTCTCCTGCCACTTCATGAACCTCAGCTTCTGCGGCGCACAGCCCGGCAATCTGGTCGGCGACTATTGGCAGAACTGGCCGGTCAGCCAGTGGGGCGCACGGCTGCGCTACGAACCGCGCGACGACCTGTATGTCCAGGGCGCGGTGTACGAGATCAACCCGCGCAACCTCGACAATGATTTCTTCATCGGCCACTTCAAGGGCGCGACAGGCGTGCTGGTCCCGGCCGAGGTGGGCTGGATCAATAATGCCAGCGCCGGGCGGATCGGGTCGTACAAGCTGGGCGGCTGGGTCGCGACGGCGGATGCGGCGGACGTGTTCCTCGACGTCAACCGCCGTCCCATCGCGATCACCGGCCTGGCCCCGCTGGAGCGCAGCAGCCGCTACGGCGTGTACGTCAACATCCAGCAGCAGCTGACCGGCGAGACAAAGGATGGCAAAGCTGAAAACGGCCTCAGCGTCTTCCTGAACGCGACCCAGGCCGACCGCGCGACCAGCGTCACCGACAACCAGGTCGCCGCCGGCCTATTCTATAAGGGGCTAGTCCCCGCCGTGCCGGGCGACGTGCTGGGGTTCGGCGTGGCGCGCACCCATGTGAACAACCGGGTGGCGGACGGCCAGCGACTCGATCCGACGCGGCCCGCCGTGCAGGGCTCCGAATATGCAGCGGAAGTCTATTACAGCATCCACCCCGCCGAATGGCTGGAGATGCGACCCAATGTGCAGTTCGTCCACCATCCCGGCGGCTATTCGGAGGCCGAGGACGTCACCATCGTCGGGCTGAAGGCCGCCTTCACCCTGTAACATGCGCGATTCACGACCCGTTCAATAGGCGGCGCGCAAGGACAGGCGCGCCAAAGGAGTTTGATATGATCCGTTCGATGATGGCGACCGCCCTGATGGCGCCGACCGCCATGGCGATGGTCGCCGCCCCCGTCCCCGTCATGGCCCAGGCGAGCGGCGACCTGGCGGCGGTGCAGCGTCACCTGCAATCGGTGCAGACGATGACCGCCGACTTCACTCAGCAGGACCGGGCGGGCAAGGTGCTGACCGGCACGCTGACCATGAAGAAGCCGGGCAAGATCCGCTTCCAATATGAAAAGGGCGTACCGCTGCTGATCGTCGCGGATGGCGGCAGTCTGTGGTTCCTCGACTATTCGGTCGGGCAGAAGCAGCGCTGGCCGATCAAGAACTCACCGCTAGGCGTGTTGCTCGACCCGACTCGCGACATTTCCCGCTATGCCAAGGTCGTGCCCAGCGCCGATTCGCGCCTGGTCTCGGTCGAGGCGAACGATCCCAAGCACCCCGAATATGGCAAGATCACCCTGGTCTTCGCCCGCGACGCCTCCGCGCCGGGCGGGTTGATGATGCAGGGCTGGGTCGCGCTCGACAGCCAGAACAACCGCACGACGATCCGCTTGTCGAACCAGCGATTCGGCGTACCGGTCGACGATAAAGCGTTCCGTTTCAACGACCCGCAGAGGCGTTCGGGCCGAAACTGAACGGTCGCGGGCCGTTTCATTCATCCGGGCGACAGGTTCGCTGGCCTATCAAGGCGTTGCGGTTGAGGGGCCTTCGAGATTCCCCCCTGTTGCTCGAATGAGCACCCTCATCCCGCCTGCGTGACGAACGCTAGGTCGGCCCTCGCTCCATGCCCCCGGAGCGAGGGCCTTTCCTTTTTCTATCTTTTGACCCCGGCGAAGGCCGGGGCCCAGTCGCCATGTCGTTGGTGGCGCGCATCACGTGGCGTGGGAGGCCAAGACGTCGCGCCCCCGATGATCCACCGCAACTGGGCCCCGGCCTCCGCCGGGGTGCAAAGAAATATACAGCGTGGCTGCTGAGCCCCACGTAATCTTGTCTCACCCCCCTGCCCCCGCTACATCGCTTCGCGTGAAAATCGCGTCCTGGAACATCAATTCGGTGCGTTTCCGTGCCGCCATCGTCGAGCAATTCCTGAAGGAAGCCGCGCCCGACGTGCTGTGCCTCCAGGAGACGAAGGTCGTCGATGACGACTTCCCCTTCGACCTGTTCCGGGCGTTGGGCTACGACCACATCATTATCCACGGCCAGCGGATGCATCACGGCGTCGCGATCGTCGCGCGCGTACCCATCGCCGAGGACGACCGCCTCGACTGGCAGGCCAATGCCGAGGCGCGGCATGTCGGCATCCGCCTGCCAAACGGCGTACGATTGGAGAATGTCTATATCCCGGCGGGCGGCGACGTGCCCGACCGCGAGAAGAATCCGAAATTCGGCCAGAAGCTCGATTTTCTCGGCCGCATGATCGACTGGTCAGGTCAGCTGGACTGCCCGACGATCCTGACCGGCGATTTTAACATCGCCCCGCTCGAGTCGGATGTGTGGAGCCACAAGCAGTTGCTCGACGTGGTCAGCCATACCCCCATCGAGGTGGAGACGCTGGGCAAGTTGCAGGCGTCGAACGACTGGGTCGATCTGGGCCGTCACTTCATCCCCGCGCCGCAGCGGCTCTATACCTGGTGGAGCTACCGCGCGAAGGACTGGGCGGCATCGGATCGCGGGCGGCGACTCGACCATATGTGGGCGACGCGCGACGTGGCCGACAAGGCGGTGGCGCATCAGGTGTTCGAGGGGTGCCGCAGCTGGCTGAAGCCCTCGGACCATATCCCGATCATGACGGAATTCGATTTTTGAGCCATCCCGACTCCAAGGCAGCGGCGCGCGCGATCGATGCGCTGCGCCGGGGTTGGCCGATCGCGATTGCGGGCCAGTCCCTGCTGGCGGTCGAGACGGCCGATCCGCTGCGCCTCGCCGCCTTCGATCCCGAAGGCCTGGCGCCCGTCCTCATCTCGGCGGGACGCGCGGCGACGTTGAAGCTGACCAACCAGCTGGAGGCCGCCGATCCCGACGCCGCCGTGCTGGTCGAGCGCGCGCCCTGGGTCGACTTCGCCGCCGCCACCGCGCTAGCCGATCCGCAATTCGACCTGGCGACCCCGCTGAAAGGACCGTTTCGCGCCCTCCCCCTGCCCGATCCGGCGGTCGCGGCGGCGGCGATCCGGTTCGCGCGGATCGCCGGAATGCTGCCCGCCTTCTTCGTCGGCGGCACGGGTGTCGAGGCCGAGGTTTCGCTGGCCGACATCGCCGCGCATGAGAATGCCGAGGCGCTGGCCATCGCCACCCGTGCCCGCCTGCCCGTCGCGGGCGCGGAAAATGCCGAGATCGTCGCCTTCCGCTCGCCCCATGCAGCGGGCGAGCATGTCGCGCTGCTGATCGGCCAGCCGAACGGCCAGCCGCCGCTGGTGCGGCTGCACAGCGAATGCCTGACCGGCGATGTGCTCGGCAGCCTGAAATGCGATTGCGGGCCGCAGCTTCATGCCGCGATCCATGCCATTGCCACATCGGGCTGGGGCATATTGCTCTATCTGCGCCAGGAGGGCCGCGGGATCGGCCTGGTCAACAAGCTGCGCGCCTATCAGCTACAGGATCAGGGGTTCGATACCGTCGACGCCAATACCCGGCTGGGCTTTGCCATCGATGCGCGCGACTTCGGCGTGGCGGCGCGGATGCTGACCCTGTTGGGACAGGACAAGGTGCGGCTGCTAACCAACAATCCGGCCAAGGTCGCCGGGCTGGACGCGGCGGGGGTGCGGGTGATCGAGCGGGTGGCGCACAGCCTGCCGCCCAATCCGCATAACGAACGCTATCTGGCGACCAAGCGCGACCGGACCGGCCACCAGCTCTGACCCGACCGGTCGCGCCGAACTGGGCGGTGCGGACGCGTTAGAGCCCCAGTTCGCGCCGCACGTCCGTATAGTCCTGCGCGATGGCAGCCACACCGATCGCGCGCAGCCGCTGGTCATGCCCGACCGCACAATGCGTGCCCATGCACATGCCGATGACATGCCCCCCGCTCGCCACCGCGCCGGTCGCACCAACGGGCGAATCCTCCAGGATCGCGCAATCCGCGATGTCGACGCCCAGCCGATCGGCCGCGAACAGATAGAGGTCGGGCGCGGGCTTGCCGCGCGTCACATGCTCGCGCCCGCTATAGACATGCTCGCCAAACGCCTCACGCAGGCCGAGATGGCGCAGATGCCGGTCGAGCCAGACGGTCGGGCTGGACGACACCACCGCGCGGGGGAAATTGGCCGGCAGCGAGCGGACGAAATCGACTGCCCCGGCAATCGCCGCAATGCCCTCCTCCATCGCGCGCACATCCTCATCGCGCCGCGCCTGGTAGAAGCTTTCAGGCAGCGACTGCCCAATCCGCCCTTCGATCGCGGCGATGAAGTCCTTGCCCGCCAGCCCCATATAATGGTGCATCGCCTCTTCCGGGCTATGCGGATGGCCGTTGGCGCTCAGCCATTCGGCGAGATGGCGGTTGCCCTCATATTCGCTGTCGATCAGGACGCCGTCGAAATCGAACAGCAGTGCGGCAAAGCGGCTCATCCGCGCGCCCCGAACAGCGCGCTGCCGACGCGGACATGGCTGGCCCCCAGCATGGCGGCGACCTCATAATCCTCGGACATGCCCATGCTCAGCTTTTCGAGACCAAGTTCGCGCGCCATCTTGGCGAGCAGCGCGAAATAGGGGGCAGCGTCCACCCCATGCGGAGGGATCGCCATCAAACCGATGATCGGCAGTCCGGCGGCGCGCGCCTCCGCCAGCATGGCGGGCGCCTCTGCGATGGCGCAGCCGCCCTTCTGCTCCTCCTCGCCGATATTCACCTGCAGGAAACAGGCGGGCCGCTTGCCGCTCTTGTCCATCGCTTCGGCCAGCGCGGCGATCAGCGAGGGGCGGTCGACGGTGTGGATCACGTCGAACAGGGCGACCGCATCGGCGGCCTTGTTCGACTGGAGCTGGCCGATCAGGTGGAGTTCGACGCCCGCATACGCGTCGCACAGCGCGGGCCATTTGGCGGCCGCCTCCTGCACGCGATTTTCGCCGAACACGCGGTGCCCGGCCTCGAGCAGCGGGCGGATCGTGTCGGCGTCATGCGTCTTCGACACCGCGATCAGGGTCGGGGTGGCATGATCGCCCAGCTTCGCGGCGCGCTGAAGTTCGGCAGAGACGGTATGGAGGCGGGAAACGCTGTCGTCGGTCATGCTCCGCGCTATAGTCCGGGCGATGGCCGACCGATACCCCGTGACATGGCTGATGACCGACGAGCGGCTGGGCGATAGACTCTGGGCCGCGCTCCGCGCGCTGCCGCCGGGATCGGGCGTGGTGTTCCGCCATCACGCAACGCCCCCGGCCGAACGGCGCGCGATTCACCGGCGAGTGTGGCGAATCGCCAAGGCGCGGCGGCTGATGCTGCTGGTGGCGGGAGGAGGCCTGCCCGGCGACGGGGTGCACAAAGCCGGGCGGACGACCGGTGTGCGAAGCTGGTCCGCGCATGATCGGGCAGAAGCGATCCAAGGCTGGAAGGCGGGTGCAGACCTGCTGTTCGTGTCGCCCCTCTATCCCACTCGGTCGCACCCCGGCGCTCCCGCATTGGGTTTGGCGCGCGCAGCTCGAATCGGGCATGGTCTGGGCCTACCGCGAATCGCGCTGGGCGGAATGGATGCGGCTCGATTTCGCATCTTGCGCGGCCGCTTTCACGGCTGGGCGGCGATCGATGCATGGGGGCAGCATTCGTCTAACCGGGTCAGGGGTTCGTCATGCGAATCGTCCGATGATCCCACAACCATATCGGGGGGAATAGGGCGATGTTTGCGTTGATCCTGACGATGGCGATGGCAATAAATGCGCCGATCCCCGAAGGCCTTGCCGACTTTATCCGGGACAAGAAACTGACCCGCTACGACTATGCGTTGGCGGATCTGAACAGGGATGGCCGCCCGGAAGCGCTGGTCTATGCCATCGCGTCGACGGATGGCAGAGGACAGCCGGATTTTTGCGGTTCCGGCGGATGCTGGCTTTACGTTTTGGCACTTCGCCCAAACGGCTATCGTCGGATTTCGGCCATCAGCATCACGCGTCCGCCGATCCGGGTCCTTTCCAGCGCGTCGCATGGCTGGCATGATCTGAGCGTGCTGGTCGCCGGTGGCGGTATCCTGCCCGGTTATCGCGCGCGGCTGCGCTTCAACGGGCAAACCTATCCCACCAATCCCAGCATGGCGCCAGCCCAGCCGATAAAGGGGCTCGATCATGGCAGGACCGTCATCGCTGCCGAGAAATTACGCCCATCGCAGTGAAATACCGGCTGTCGTCCGGCGACGGCGCTTAGAAGCGGAAAGCGGTGCCCAGATAGACCGCCTGGCTGTTGCGGCGATCGTCGTCCATCCGCGCCAGACGGTCGCGATCCGAGCGATAGCGGACCCCCGCCGTCACATCGAGGTTGCGAGTCAGCGCATAGGACCCGCCCATATCGAGCGAATAATTGGCTGGCACGTCGACCAGCTTGGGCGCACCATCAATCGGACGATCGGTCGAGGCCTTCACACGGCCGGTGAAGCGATTGGCGGTGTAGCTGACCGCGACATCGGCGGTTTCACGGCTGCCCGGCAGCCCGGCCAGATCGACCCGCGCGATATCACCCGACAGCGCCACCCGCTTCCAACCCACCGCGACGCCCAGATTATAGGAGATCGGTGCCAAGCCGACGGTCGGCGCGGTGTTGGCCGCGATCCGCTCTTCGTTGGTACGGCTGGTTCGTGCGCGCACCGCAACGGAGACCGGACGGCCGGTCCCACGCTGGCTTTCCGCCGGGGTGAAGCGCAGATCGCCTGCCTCCAGCCCACTCTTGGCGAAGATCGCCGCCAGCCGGGGATCGGCGGAGGCGGGCGTGAACCCACCACGCATCAGGCTGAGCGAGGAGCGCTTGGGTGCGGTGCGGCTGGTCTGCTCGACCGCGCCGATGGCGGGCGCGACCATCGCCGTCGCGGCGACAAGCGCCCCGATTGCGATTCCGATCACCACACGCCCGAACGACACGCTACACCCCTTGTTTAAGGCCCCTTTATGGGATCGCTCCTAACACGGAATCAGGTGCGAGCGATCCCATTGTTACGGCCGCGATGGCGAATCTTGTCCGACTGTTGCGCATCCTCCACAGAATCACGCCGTCCCACCCCGATCCCAGACGATTCGCCCGGGATTACCCGGACCGCTTGCCGGGGTGGCGGGGCCCCTGTAGAGGCTATAGCCAACCCTTATTCCCAGTCAGGACAATGCCGATGCTTCGCCGTTCCGCCACCGCGTTCGCGGTACTCGCCGCCCTGTCGCTCGGCGCCTGTGCCGGCAAGAAGGATCGCCCCCAGGCCGATCTCGCCGCCTCGAAGATCACGACGATCGGCGTGAACTCCTATCTGTGGCGCGCCAGCCTCGACACGCTCAGCTTCATGCCGCTCGCCGAGACGGATTCCAACGGTGGCGTCATCGTCACCGACTGGTACGTCAATCCGCAGATCCCGACCGAGCGGATGAAGGTGACCGTCACCATCCTCGATCAGGACCTGCGCGCCGACGCGCTGCGCGTGACCGCCCTGCGCGAGGTCAATCGCGGTGGCCAGTGGGTGGAGGCGCCCGTGCAGGCCGCCACCATCCAGAAGCTGGAAGACATCATCCTCACCAAGGCGCGCGACCTGCGCCGTGCCTCGGTCACCACGAAGTAAAAGACGACCAGAATGGCCTCGCGTTACAATGCCCTGAAATCGGATTCGACCTGGCAGCGGATCTGGGAGGAGCGGCGCACCTTCGCCGCCGACGACCACAGCGCCAAGCCGCGGTCCTATGTTCTTGAGATGTTTCCCTATCCGTCGGGGCGCATCCATATGGGCCATGTCCGCAACTATACGATGGGCGACGTGCTGGCGCGCTATCGGCGGATGATCGGCCATGAAGTGCTCCACCCGATGGGCTGGGACGCGTTCGGCATGCCCGCCGAAAATGCCGCGATGGAAAAGGGCGTCCATCCGGGCGGCTGGACCCGCGACAATATCGCGACGATGAAGGCGCAGCTGAAGCGGCTGGGCTTCGCGCTCGACTGGACGCGCGAGATCGCGACCTGCGAGCCCGATTATTACGGCCATGAACAGGCGCTGTTCCTCGACCTGTATGCCGGCGGGCTGGTTTATCGAAAGGAATCGGCGGTTAACTGGGACCCGGTCGACATGACCGTGCTGGCCAACGAGCAGGTGATCGACGGGCGCGGCTGGCGCTCGGGCGCGCTGGTCGAGAAGCGCAAGCTGAACCAGTGGTTCCTGAAGATCACCGACTTCGCCGACGAGCTGCTGGAGGGCCTGACCTCCCTTGAGCATTGGCCCGACAAGGTGAAGCTGATGCAGGAAAACTGGATCGGCCGCAGCAAGGGCCTCCAGTTCCGTTTCGCCCCTGTCGCGCCCTTCGCGACGCCGATCGAGGTATATTCGACTCGGCCCGACACCATCTTCGGCGCGAGCTTTGTCGCGATCGCGGCGGACCATCCGATCGCGCGCGAACTGGCCGAGACGAACGCCGAAGCGGCGGCGTTCATCGAACGCTGCAAGGCGGGCGGGACGACGGCGGCCGAGCTGGAAACCCAGGAAAAGCTGGGCTTCGAGACCGGCTATCGGATGCAGCATCCGATGGACAGCAGCATCACCCTGCCCGTCTACATCGCGAACTTCGTGCTGATGGATTACGGCACGGGTGCCGTCATGGGCGTGCCCGCGCATGACCAGCGCGACCTGGATTTCGCGCGGAAATACGGCCTGAGCGTCACCCGCGTCGTCGCCGATGGCGAGGTCACCGCACCGGTGTTCGAGGGCAATACCGCCTATACCGGTGCCGGGCAACTGGTGAACTCCGGCCCGCTCGACGGCATGGATGTCGAGGCCGCCAAGGCCGCCGTCATCGCCCGCGCCGAAAGCGAGGGCTGGGGCCAGGGCCAGACCGTGTACCGCCTGCGCGACTGGGGTGTCAGCCGCCAGCGTTACTGGGGCACGCCGATCCCGATCATCCATTGCGAGGATTGCGGCGCGGTGCCGGTGCCCAAGGACCAGCTGCCGGTCACGCTGCCCGAGGATGTGACCTTCGACGTCCCCGGCAATCCGCTCGACCGCCATGCGACGTGGAAGCATGTCGACTGCCCGAATTGCGGCAAGCCCGCCCGGCGCGAGACCGACACGCTCGACACCTTCGTCGATTCGTCCTGGTATTTCATCCGTTTCGCCAGCCAGCCCAAGGATCGCCCGTTCGATCCCGAGGTGGTGAAGCAGTGGCTGCCGGTCGGGCAGTATATCGGCGGCGTCGAGCATGCGATCCTGCACCTGCTCTATGCCCGCTTCTGGACCCGCGCCTTGAAGCATATCGGCCTGATCGACGTGGCGGAGCCCTTTGCGGGCCTGTTCACGCAGGGCATGGTCACGCACGAGAGCTACAAGTCCTCGGACGGCCGCTGGCTCGCCCCCGGCGAAATCCGTGACGGTATCGAGATCGCGACTGGCCAGCCAATCACGGTCGGCCGCGTCGAGAAGATGTCCAAGTCCAAGAAGAACACCGTCGATCCCGAGCCGATCGTGGATCAGTACGGCGCGGACGCGGTACGCTGGTTCATGCTGTCCGACAGCCCGCCCGAGCGCGACCTGCCCTGGTCGGAATCGGGCATCGAGGGCTCGTGGCGCTTCGTCCAGCGCTTGTGGCGTCTGTTCGACGGTTCGGAAGCCGCCGACGGCGAGGACAAGGCCCTCTCGCGCAAGCTGCACCAGACCATCGCGGGCGTCGCGGCGGATATCGAGGCGCTGGCCTTCAACAAGGCCGTCGCCAAGCTGTACGAGCTGGTCAACGCCATCGAAAAGGCCAAGCCGTCGGCCGCCCGTAACGAGGCGATCCGCACCACCATGCTGCTGGTCGCACCGATGGTCCCGCACATGGCCGAGGAAGCCTGGGCCGGCATGGGCCAGGACGGCCTGATCGCCGACGCCGCCTGGCCGGTGGTCGACGAAAACCTGCTGGTCGAGGACGAAGTCACCGTCGCGGTGCAGGTCAACGGCAAGCTGCGCGACACGCTGACCGTCGCCAAGGGGTTGCCGAAGGACCAGTTGGAGGCGACCGCGCTGGCGTCGGACAAGATCGTCCGCGCGCTCGACGGTGCAACCCCGAAAAAGGTAATCGTGGTGCCCGACCGTCTGATGAACATCGTCGCATGAAGAGCGCCCTCCCCCTGATCGCTGCCGGTCTGGCACTGACGCTGGGTCTGTCGGGCTGTGGGCTGCATCCGCTTTATGCGGGCGGCGGCTCCGGCCCGGTGGCCAATGCCCTGTCGCAGATCGAGGTCGCACCGATTCAGGGTAAGGCGGGCTGGCTGATGGCCAATGCGCTGAACGACCGGCTGGGCGGCAAGACCGGCAATGCGCGTTACCGCCTCGACGTGAAGCTGGACGACCAGATTCGCGGCCTGGGCGTGCGGCGCGACGACTCGGTGGTGCGCGAACGCCGTATCCTGCGCGCACGCTATCAGCTGGTCGATCAGACGAGCAACGCGGTGCTGGTCGACGCCACCGCCGGATCGGACGCGGGAATCGACGTGGTCCGCTCCGAATATGCGACCATCGCGGCGGAAAACACCGCGTTGGAGCGGCTGTCGGTGATCGTCGCGGATGAAATCGTCGCGCGACTCGCCACCTATGCCCGGTCGCGGCCTGGTGAGGCGATGGCGCCCGCACGGCCGTGACGGCGCCCCAGCCGTGAAAGCCAACGCCAACCAGATTCGCCAGGCGCTGGGGCGTCCCTCCGCCGATATCCGCCTCTATCTGCTCCACGGTCCCGATGAAGCGGGGGCCAGCGAGCTGGCGCGAATCCTGGCCAAGGCGATGGGCCAGGATGCCGAACGGATCGACCTCGATTCGGCCACGCTGAAGAGCGATCCGGCCCGCCTGACCGACGAGGCCGCGTCCATGTCGCTATTCGGCGGCCCGCGCCATATCCGTATCGCCAGCGTCGGCGAAGAGGGTCTGGCGGCCTTCACCGCGCTGTTGGAAGCCGAGTCGGCGGGCAATCCCGTCGTTGCCATCGCCCCCACGGTCAAGACGACCGCCAAGATCGTCAAGCTCGCGCTCGATTCACCCCGCGCCATGGCATTCGGCTGCTATGCGCCGACAGCGGCAGACGCCGAGCGGCTGGCGGTCACGCTTGGCGGCGAGATGGGCCTGCGGCTTGCGGCGGGCGTCCCAGCGCGGCTGGTCGAGGCGGCAGCCGCCGATCGATCGGTGATGACGCGCGAGCTGGAAAAGCTGTCGCTTTATCTCGACGCGGCACCCGACCGATCGCGCGAAGTCGATCATGCCGCGATGGACGCGATCGGCGCCGATCTGGGCGAGGTCGAGATGGGCGACGCGGTGGAGGCTGTGGTCGAGGGCCGGGTCGGCGATCTGGGCGGTGAACTCGCCCTGCTCGACGAAGGCGGAGCCTCGCCCATCCCCTGGCTACGCGCCCTAGCCCGCCGTCTGGTCGCGCTTGCGGAAATGCGCGCCGATATCGATGCGGGCGAACCGGTCGAAGCGGTGATGAAACGCCACCGCGTCTTCTTCCGCGACGAAGCGAAGACCGCCCGGGCCCTGCGCCGCTGGACCCCAGCGATGCTGGCGCGGGCGATGGCCCGGATTCGCGCTGCCGAACGAGCGGTCATGGCACCGGGCAATGCCGGGGCGGTGCTGGCCGAATCGGAAGCGACCATCATTGCGCAGGGAATTGCGCGGCGAGGCTAGGGGATTGTTCTTAGGCCCCCCGCCCCGCCCTATCAAAAATCAAACGCCAACTGCGCCTGTCTGCGAAACAGACCGGCGTCCCGCTTTCAAATGCCCTCACCGGTCAGCCGCTGGCACACCATATCGAGCTGATCGAGTGTCGAGTAGCTGAGGGTCAGCGTCCCTCCCTTCTCGCCATGCGCGATCCGCACCGACAGGCCGAGCAGATCGGCGAGCTGGCCCTCCAGCGCGGCGATATCGGCGTCCGCCGCATCCTGTCCCGAGGCCCGCGGCCCCTTCTCGCCACGCTCTTCGGCCGCCTTGCGTCCGCCGCCCTTGGCTTCGCGGGTCAGCTTCTCGGTCTCGCGAACGCTCAAACCGCGCGCAATGACCTGATCGGCCAGCGATTCGACCTCGTCCGCGCCCAGCAGCGCGCGGGCATGGCCCATGGAGAGCGCACCGGTGACCACTTGGGCCTGCACCGTATCGGGCAGTTCGAGCAGGCGGAGCAGATTGGCGACATGGCTGCGCGACTTGTGGACGATCTTGGCCAGCGCTTCCTGCGTGTGGCCGAACTCTCCCGCCAGCCGCTGATAGGCCTGCGCCTCTTCGATGGCGTTCAGGTCCTGGCGCTGGATATTCTCGATCAGCGCGACTTCGAGCGTCTGCGCATCGTCGAAGTCACGCACCACGACCGGCACTTCGTGCAGCCGTGCGCGCTGCGCCGCACGCCAGCGGCGTTCGCCCGCGACGATTTGATAGTCCTTGCCATGCGGGCGGACGACGATCGGTTGGATCAGCCCGCGCGCCGCGATCGAGGCGGCGAGTTCGTCGAGCGCCGCTTCCTCGAAATGACGGCGCGGCTGGTCCGGGTGCGGCGACAGCGAGCCGACGGGGAGCATCCGCACGCCACCGGGCGTCGGCTGGTCGCCCGGCCGGATCGGCGCTTCACGCGCGATGTCACCGAGCAAAGCGCCCAGCCCGCGCCCCAGACCCGGACGCGGGCGCTTGGTGGTCGTCTCCTCGCTCATGCCGCCGCTGCTCCGGGCTGGGGCGTGCCGAGCGGCAGGCGCGCGATCAGCTCCCGCGCCAGTGCGATATAGGCCTGGCTGCCGACGCAGCGATGGTCATAGATCAACGCAGGTAAACCGTGGCTGGGCGCCTCCGACAGCCGGACGTTGCGCGGAATCACCGTATCGAACACCACACCTCCCAAAACGGCGCGCACATCGGCTGACACCTGATCGGTCAGCCGGTTGCGCCGGTCGTACATCGTCAAAGCCACGCCCAGGATCGCGAGCCCCGGATTGAATCGCGCGCGAATCCGCTCGACCGTGGTCAGCAGCTGCGACAGCCCCTCCAGCGCGAAGAACTCGCATTGCAGCGGTACGAACAGCGAGTCGGATGCGACCATCGCGTTGATCGTCAACAGCCCCAGCGAGGGCGGGCAATCAACCAGCACGATGTCCCAATGCCCCTGCGTCCGCCGCAATGCGTGATCCAGCCGGTGGGTACGATTCTCATAATCGACCAGCTCCAGCTCAGCGCCGGACAGATCGACGGTGGCGGGCACCACGTCCAGGCGCGGCACCTGGGTATGCACCACCGCATCGTCGATCCGCGCCTCGCCCAGCAGCACATGATAGCTGGAGAAGACACGCTGGCTATTGGGAATGCCCAGTCCCGTCGAAGCGTTGCCCTGCGGATCGAGATCGATCAGCAACACGTTCAGACCCGTCGCCGCCAGAGCGGTGGCAAGGTTGATAGCGCTGGTGGTCTTACCCACCCCGCCCTTCTGGTTCGCAATGGCAACGCAGATCATCGGGCCCCTACTCGGTCGAGGATCACGATCGACGATTCCGCCGAGGTGATGCTATGTTCCACGTGAAACACGAAGCGCCATTGCCGCTTGAGGGTCTTGATTTCGCGCTCGTCCAGACGGCCGCGCGGGAGCAGCCACCGTGTATCCTGTTTGCCGCAGTGGGCGGCTGCGCGCAAAAGGTTTTCGACCGTTGCCACCGCACGCGCCGAAATAACATCGGCCTTCACGTCCACCGCCTCGATCTTGGACGCGTAGACCGTCACGCGGTCCGCCACCCCCAGCCGCTCGGCACATTCGCGTAGGAAGTCGGCGCGGCGCTTGCGTGGTTCGACCAGCGCCATGCGGCCGGGCCAGGCGAGCGCAACGACCATGCCGGGGAACCCACCCCCCGTGCCGATATCCACCCATTGCCCATCCGCGCGGTCGGCCAGCGGGATCAGCTGAACCGAATCGAGCGCGTGGCGGGCCCAGATGGTCGCGATCGTCGAGGGCGCGATCAGATTCTGCTGGTCATTCTCGACGATCACGAGGTTCAGAAAATAGTCGATCCGCTCTGCGGCCTCTTCGCCATATCGCTGGACAACCCAGTCACGCGCTTGTTCTTCGGTCATGCCGCCACCTTTCGGGCGTGAAGGAGGACGGCCGACAAAGCGGCCGGGGTGATGCCACGAATACGCGACGCGGCCGCCAGCGTCGCGGGGCGCGCCAGGCTCAGCCTGTCGATCATCTCCTGCGACAAGCCAGGAATGGCGGCGTAATCGAGCGAAGCCGACAACAGGATCTGCTCATCGGCGCGCAGTCGCGCCACCTCCTCGGCCTGGCGTTCGACATAGGGAGCGTAGCGAGCATCCTCCAGCGTCTCGGCCACCACTGCCGGATCGCAACCCTCGGCCGCGTCGGGTGCGACATGCGCCAGCGTCACGCCGTCAAAGCGCAGCCATTCATAGGCCGTCCGCCGTGCGCCATCCTGTGCGATCGCCGCCCCGCTGCGCGCGAGATCGGATGCGGTGCGGACCACGGACAGTCGCTCCCGCAACATCTGCTGCTGCTCCTGCCGCCGCCGACGATGTGCCAACCGCTCCGCCGACAGGCACCCGGCAGTTTCGGCGATCCCACCCAACCGCGTTTCCGCATTGTCGGCTCGCAGCGACAGGCGATACTCGGCCCGCGCGGTGAGCATGCGATAAGGCTCGGTCACGCCCTGCAACACGAGATCGTCGATCATCACGCCCAGATAGCTCGACGCTCGGTCGAGAATGACCGGCGACAAATCACAGGCATGCGCCGCAGCATTGAGCCCCGCAATCAGCCCCTGCCCCGCCGCTTCCTCATAACCGGTCGTACCGTTGATCTGGCCGGCGCAGAACACGCCGGGAAGCGCGCCCAAAGCCAGCCGGGCGTCGAGCGCGCGCGGGTCGATATGATCATACTCTACCGCATAGCCCGGCAGCGTGATGACCGCGCGTTCCAACCCCGGCATGGAGGCGATCATCGCCTCCTGCACATCGGTCGGCAGCGAGGTCGACAGGCCGTTGGGATAGACCAAAGGATCGTCCAGCCCCTCCGGCTCCAGGAATATCTGATGGCTGTCACGGTCGGCGAAGCGCTTGATCTTGTCTTCGATCGACGGGCAGTAACGCGGGCCATTCGCCTCGATCGCGCCAGTGAACAGTGGCGAGCGGTGGAAGGCCGCCGCGATGATCGCATGGGTTTCTTCGGTCGTCCGGGTGATCGCGCAGGCGATCTGGGGCAGCGGTCGGGCCGCCGTCATCGGCGACATGGTCCAAGGATCGGTGTCGGAAGGCTGCTCGTCCAGCTTGGCCCAGTCGATGGTGCGACCGTCGAGACGTGGCGGCGTGCCGGTCTTCATCCGTGCCATCGGCAAGCCCAGCGCGCGGAGTTGTTCGGCCATCCGGGTCGCCGCTCGTTCGCCGATCCGGCCGCCCAGGTGCCGCTCCTCGCCGCGGAACAGTCGCCCGCCCAGGAACGTCCCCGTCGCCAGCACCACCGCACGGGTCGACAGGATCGCGCCATCGGCCAGCTGCACACCCGCAACCCGATCGGCTTCAAGGACCAATGCCTCGGCCTCGCCCTCGACGATGGTGAGGTTCGGTTGCGCCGCCAACATGGACTGGATCGCCCCGGCATAACGCCGCCGGTCCGCCTGCACGCGCGGTCCCTGCACCGCCGTACCCTTGCTGCGGTTGAGCATGCGGTAATGGATCGCGCCCATATCCGCCGCGCGACCGATCAGCCCGTCAAAGGCATCGACCTCACGCACGATATGGCCCTTCCCCAATCCGCCAATGGCGGGATTGCAGGACATGGCGCCCAGGCCATGACGATCAAAGGACAAAAGGGCCGTCCGCGCACCCCGGCGCGCAGCCGCCGCAGCGGCCTCGGTTCCCGCGTGACCACCACCGATCACTACGACATCAAACATGCTCCCGCCCTATCGCAAGGACCGGGTAGCGTCAAAGCGATCCCCACCAACATTCTATGCTTAACGTTCCACGTGGAACAATTACTTGCCGAGGCAAAAGCGTCCGAACAGTGCATCGAGCATCGTCTCGGTCGCACTGACGCCCAGCACTTCCGCCAGCGCCTGTCGTGCCACCCGCAATTCCTCCGCCATCAAAAGGATGTCGTCGGTCGGCGCAGCGATCAGCGCATTGGCGGCGCGGCGGCATTGCTCCTGCTGGTGCCGCTTGAACCCGATCGCGTCTTCGCGCGGTAACAGTGCGGTCGCGGTATCCGCAATCGCGTCCCAGACGCTGGCTACACTGGCAACCTCATCACGCCGCACGGCCAACCGTCGCCCCTCGGGCAGCCCCCCTCTCCCCGGCAGATCGGCGCGCGAATGGAGCCAGATCGCATCGCCGCGCGGCGGAGGCGTGTCGGCCATCCATAACAGGATGTCCGCCTGAAGGATCGCCTCCTGCGCGCGGGTGACGCCGATCGCCTCGATCACGTCATCGGTATCTTCGGCCAGTCCGGCGGTGTCTGTCAGCACATAGGCCACCCCGCCCCGCAGCACACTCGCCTCGATCCGGTCGCGGGTGGTGCCCGCGATCGGTGACACAATGGCCGCCTCACGCTCGACCAGCAGATTGAGAAGCGTCGACTTACCGCTATTGGGCGGCCCGGCGAGCACCACCCGGATACCGTCGTGAAGCCGGTCGACCGGCGGCCGCTCGACCACCTCCAGCATCACGATGGCCAGTTCGTGCATGTCGCTCTTGATCCGCGACACCGCCGCCGGATCGAGCGGCACGTCATCTTCTTCGGCGAAATCGAGCATCGCCTCGACCATCGCCGAGAGCATCGCCAGCCGGTCCATCCAGCCACGCACAGCCTGGCTCACCCGCCCCTCGACCGCCCCGATCGCAGCACGGCGCTGTCGCTCGGTCTGCGCTTCCAGCAGATCGGCCAGCCCCTCCGCCTCGGCCAGATCGATCCGGCCGTTGAGCAATGCGCGCCGGGTGAACTCGCCCGGCTCGGCTCGGCGAACGCCCGGACGTTCGGCCAAGGCGCGCTCGACCGCCGCGACTACTGCGCGACCACCATGGCAATGCAGTTCGACCAGATCCTCGCCGGTTGCGGTCGCCGGGCCAGGGAAGCACAGCAGCAATGCCGAATCGAGCACCGCGCCGCTTGCATCCTTCAACGTCCGCAGGCTCGCACGACGGGCCTCAGGCAAACGTCCACCCAGCCGCTCGGCCGCCGCAAACGCCGCCGGACCGCTCACCCGGATTACCGCGATGGCGGCGGGCGGCTGTCCACTGGAGACGGCGAAGATCGTGTCGGTCATCCCCAAGGTCAGCCCTTCTGCCCCTCGAACATCCGGCGCCACATGGTCATGCTCGCCTCGCCCATCGGCGCCCAGTTGCGCATCATCGCCTCGATCATCTCGGGCTTCACGCCGGACTGCATCGTGTCGAGCATCATCTGGACATAGCGTTCATGGATCGGCGTCAGGTCGGGCAGGCCCATGGCGCGACGCGCCTCTTCGGGCGTGCAGTCGATTTCCACATTCACTTTCACGGTGCCATTCTCCTCACGCGACCAAGTGAGGCATAAGGCGTTATCGTCGCGACGACCACAGGAGACCCGCATGACTGCCACCAAGACCATCGCCGCCCCCCACGGCGAAGGCCAATTCAACGCCTATTATGCCGAGCCGGAGAGTCAGCCGACCGCCGCGATCATCGTCATCCAGGAAATCTTCGGCGTGAATGCGGGCATCCGCCGCAAGTGCGACACGCTGGCCGAGGCGGGCTATCTCGCCGTCGCCCCCGATCTTTTCCACAAGATCGCCCCCGGCATCGAGCTGGACCCCGACATCCCCAACGAGATGCAACAGGCACTCGACCTGATGGAGAAGTTCGACCAGGACGGCGGCATTCGCGATATCGAGGCGACGATCAAGGCGATCCGCGACGAGCATGGCGCGGACTTCAAGGTCGGCGTCGTCGGCTATTGCCTGGGCGGGCGCCTGGCCTTCATGACCGCCGCGCGGACCGATGTGGATGCCAGTGTCGGCTATTATGGCGTCGGCATCGACGGCCTGCTGAACGAGAAGCACGCCATCGCCAACCCGGTCCTGCTCCACATTCCGCAGGAGGATCACTTCGTCGACAAGGACGCGCAAGCGCGGATGCATGAGGGACTGGACGATCACCCCAAGGTCACGCTGTATGATTATGCCGGTGAGGATCACGGCTTTGCGACCGAGTTCGGTCAGCGGCGCTCGGATGAGTCCGCCAAGCTGGCGGACGAACGCACCATGGCATTCTTCGCGGAACATCTCCGCTAAACAGAAACCACCCTCACCCTTCCCACCCGCGCTGCGGGCGGGCCCCTTCCCTCTCCCATTGGGAGAGGGAGGGAGGCGCGAAGCGCCGGAAGGGTGAGGGTGTTTGTTACGCCGCCTTGGCCAGCGCCTCGGCGATCAGTTTGCGGCTGTTATCCACACCATAAAGCGCGATGAAGCTGCCCATGCGCGGTCCTTGCGCCGAACCCAGCAGCGTCTCGTACAGCGCCTTGAACCAGTCGCGCAGCGACGGGAAGGCGTCGGTCTTGCCGATCTCATAGACGATGTTCTGGATGTCCTCGGCCGTCGCGCCCTCGGGCAGCGCCGCGAGTTGTGCATCTAGCTGGCGCAGCGCGTCGGTCTCATGCGGCTCAGGCGCGCGGCGCTGGAGCGTCGGCGCGACGAAATCGCGGGCATAGGCCAGCGCATGGTCGATCAGCCGGTCAAGCTCGGGATATTTCTCCGCCGACGCTTCCGGAACATAATTGGCGAGATAGCCCCAGACCTGCTCCTTGGTCGCCTCGCCCATCACGCCGACTAGGTTGAGCAGCAGCCCGAACGTCACCGGCAACTCGCCCTCGGGCAGCTTGCCGTCATGGATATGGTGGACCGGATTGCCCAGCTGCTCCTTGAGCGACTGGTTGGGATAGTTCACGCGGAACTGCCAATATTCGTCCACCGCGCGCGGGATGACGCCAATGTGCAGCTGCTTGGCCTTTTTCGGCTCGCGATAGGCGAAGAAGGCCAGGCTCTCCTCGGGCCCATAAGTCAGCCATTGGTCGAGGCTGAGGCCGTTGCCCTTGGACTTGGAGATCTTCTCGCCATGCTCGTCGAGGAACATCTCATAGTTGAAGCCCTCGGGCGGACGGCCGCCGAGTACCCGCGCGATCTTCGACGACTGGGTGACCGAGTCGATCAGGTCCTTGCCCGCCATCTCGTAATCCACGCCCAGCGCGACCCAGCGCATCGCCCAGTCGACCTTCCATTGCAGCTTGGACAGGCCGCCCAGCGCCGACTGGACGATCCGCTCGCCCTCATCCTCGAAAGCGATCAGGCCCGCCTCGGCATCGACCACTTCGATCGGGACCTGCAATACGATGCCCGACTTGGGGCTGATCGGCAGGACCGGCGAATAGGTCGCACGGCGCTCGGCGCGAAGCGTCGGGAGCATTACATCCTGAATGCCCTGGAAGTGCTTGAGCACCAACCGCAGCGCATCGTCGAACCGGCCAGACGTGTAGTATTCCGTCGACGAGGCGAACTCGTAATCGAAGCCATAGCGGTCGAGAAACTGGCGCAGCATCGCGTTGTTGTGCGCGGCGAAGCTGTCGAACTTCTCGAACGGGTCGGGCACCTGGGTCAGCGGCTTGCCGAGATGCGCGCGCAGCAGCTCCTGGTTCGGCACATTGTCCGGCACCTTGCGCAGGCCGTCCATATCGTCCGAAAAGGCGATCAACCGGGTCTTCTGATCCGACAGCGCGTGGAAGGCATTGCGGACCATGGTGGTGCGCAGCACTTCGTTGAACGTGCCGATATGCGGCAGGCCCGATGGGCCATAGCCGGTTTCAAACAGGATCGGCGCACCGCCCGGCTTGCCATCGGGATAGCGTTTGAGGAGCTTGCGAGCCTCCTCATAGGGCCAGGCCTTGGACTCGAAAGCGGTGGAGCGGAGTTCGTCTGTCATAGGGTTGCCATGTGGCAAGACAGGGCGTGATGCACAATGCATTTTGCGATTTCCACGGACTGCTCGCTGCTCATGCACAGAGTTATCCACAGGGTGAGTTGTTCCACGTGGAACAGAGAGGATGGTATTGCTTGTCCTTCCCTCCCCCATCCCCTCCCGCCTGCGGGAGGGGAGTGCCTAGTTGAAAGGACAAGCGCGCCTCACGCGGTAAGCCCCTCCCGCAGGCGGGAGGGGTTTGGGGAGGGCATCGCCGAGAGCTATTTGCTCAATAGGTCGCTTCAATTCCCCCATCCCCCGTTGCCAACCTGTTCCCACTCCCCGATATCATGACAGTGACCGCACTCCCCCACCCCGCCCTTCATGCCAGCCATAGCGGCGTGTGGATTTCTACCGGGGGGCAGACCCGTGCCGTCTCGCGCGGCGAAGCGATCGGTCTGGCGTCCGAAACGCCGGTCATCCTGCTCAACGCGCCGTTGATCGGCCAGCGGCTGGGTTATGCCGACCTGTCCGGGCTCGACATCCTCGAACTCTTCTCCTTTCTGCGCCCCGCCCAATTCGCCGTCCCAACGCCGCACGGCCTCGCCCGCGCCTGTGGATTGGAGCCGCCGGAAAACGATGCGGACGTGGCCGTCTTTCTACTTCGGGCAACCGAAAAGCTTCTCGCCATGCCGGACGGCGCATGGCCCGAACGCGAAGGCGCCTGGACCGCCGCGCAGAGCCTGGCTCGACTCCGCTGGCCCTGGGCACCGCTGATCGGCCCACGCCTCACCCGCCCCGAGCGCAACGAGCGATGGCTGTTCAGCGCTCTGCCGGAATGGGAGGAGGACGCCCCCCGCCCCGCCCCACGCACGATCGACCTGCCGCCGCAGGACTCGGAGGAGCGGCTGCGACGCCTGACCGGTGACGGGGCCGAGGAACGCCCGGGGCAGCGCGCCTATGCCGCCGCCGTCACCGCTGCCTTCGCCCCGCGCGCGGTGCGCGACACGCCCAACATGGTGCTGGCCGAGGCGGGGACCGGCATCGGCAAGACGCTCGGCTATCTCGCCCCCGCCAGTCTCTGGGCTGAGCGGGCGGGCGGCGCGGTGTGGATATCCACCTATACCAAGGCGCTGCAACGCCAGTTGAGCGGGGAAACCGCGCGCATCTTCCCGGATGCCGTGCTGCGCAAGGAACGTGTCGTCACCCGCAAGGGCCGTGAGAATTATCTGTGCCTGCTCAATCTGGAGGATGCGCTGCAAGGCGGGTTCGCCGGACGCGCTGCGGTGCTGGCGCAACTGGTTGCGCGTTGGGCGGCCTATACCACCGATGGCGACATGGTCGGGGGTGACCTGCCCGGCTGGCTGACCACCTTGTTCCGCCGCAACGGGTCGGCCGCGCTGACCGACCGGCGCGGCGAGTGTGTCTATGCGGGCTGCCCGCATTACCGGAAATGCTTCATCGAACATGCGGCGCGGGCGTCGGTGCAGGCCGATATCGTCATCGCCAACCATGCGCTGGTCATGGTCAACGCCGCACGTGGCCGCGAGACTCAGACGCGGCCGACCCGCTACGTCTTCGACGAGGGCCATCATCTGTTCGATGCAGCGGACTCGATGTTCGCCACCGCGCTGACGGGTTCGGAGACGATCGAGCTGCGCCGCTGGATACTCGGCCCCGAAGCCGGATCACGGGGTCGTCGCCGGGGCCTCGCGGCGCGGCTGTCCGATGTCGCCAGCTATGACGAAGGCGGTAACCGCGCGATCGGCGATGCGGTGCAGGCGGCGCACGCGCTGGCAAGCGAAGGCTGGCTGGGGCGATTGGCGGAGGGCCAGCCCTTCGGTCCGATAGAGGCGTTGCTCGCAGCGGTACGGGGCCTGGCCTTTGCCCGCGCCGAACAACCGGGCGATGCCGGTTATGGCCTGGAGACCGAGCTGGCCGATCCCTCCCCCGCGCTGATCGAAGCCGCCGGACCTGCCGCCCATGCGCTCGATGCACTGCTGCGGCCGTTGGTGACGCTGGGCCAGCGGTTGGAGGCGGTGTTGCAGGAAGCGCCCGACTGGCTCGACGGCCAGGCACGCGCGCGGGTGGAAGGCGCCATCGCCTCAATCGCATGGCGCGCGGAAACGGTCGCCGCCTGGCTGTCGCTGCTCGCGCGGATCGGTGGGCCGGTCGATCCCGATTTCGTCGATTGGCTCGCGGTCGATCGGGTCGAGGGGCGCGAATATGATATCGGCCTGCATCGCCACTGGCTCGACCCCACCCGCCCCTTTGCCGAGATCGTGCTGAAGCCTGCGCATGGGGCGCTCGTTACCTCGGCGACCTTGCGGGCCGGGGGAGATTGGGACGTGGCGGAGGCGCGGACGGGCGCGCCGCATCTGGCGCGTGGTCCCGCCCATTTCGTCGCGGAGAGCCCGTTCGATTATCCGACGCGCGCGGAAGTGCTGATCGTCACCGATGTGAAGCGTGGCGACATTCCGCAACTTGCCAATGCCTATGCCCGGCTGATCGCGGCGGCGAAGGGCGGGACGCTGGGGCTCTTCACCGCGATCCGCCGGTTGCGCGGGGTGCATGGCCGGATCGCCGACCGGCTGGCGCGCGACGGGCTGGCGCTGCACGCACAGCATGTCGATCCGATCGACACCGGCACGCTGGTGGATATCTTTCGCGACGATCCCTCCGCCTCGCTGCTCGGCACCGATGCGTTGCGCGACGGAGTGGACGTACCGGGCTCGTCCCTCCGGCTGGTGGTGATGGAGGGTGTGCCTTGGCCCAAGCCCACCGTGCTACACGCCGCGCGCAAGCTGGCGGGGGGCGGCAGCGCCTATGACGACCGTATCGTCCGCGCGCGGCTGGCCCAGGCGTTCGGGCGACTGATCCGGCGCGCCGACGATCGCGGCGCCTTCGTCCTGCTGTCCGCTGCCATGCCGTCTCGGCTGCTCGACGCCTTTCCGCCCGGTGTCGCGATTTCACGGGTGACACTCGACGAAGCCGTCGCGCGGGTGGCGGGGCGGCTTTCCTCCGACGCGGGGATCGGGCATGGAGGGAGCGACATCCTGCCAGCCGCCGCCCCGGAGACTTCGATCCGATGAAGACGCTGACGCTCCTTCGCCATGCCAAATCAAGTTGGGACGATCCGGTCGCGCGTGACTTCGACCGGCCGCTCAACGCCAAGGGGCGGCGCGCCGCGGCGATGATCGGGCGGGAGCTAAAATCGCTGGCGTTCGCGTTCGACCATATCCTCGCCTCCCCCGCTATCCGGGTGATGGAAACATTGGACGAAGTATGGGGCGGTTACGGCCGCCGACTGGAGCCGGTATGGGACAAGGCGCTGTATCTCGCCTCCGCCGCCAGCCTGCTCGATCAGGTCCATGCGCTGCCCGATACCGCAGAGCATGTGTTGATGGTTGGGCATAATCCGGGGCTGGAGGATCTGGTCCTCGACCTGACCCTGGACGGCGAGCTGCGTGAGCGAGTGGAGGACAAATATCCGACCGCGACGGTAGCGCAAATGACGCTGCCCATCGCGGCCTGGACCGAGGCACGGTCGCATAGCGCGACGCTGGTGGCGTTCATCCGGCCGCGCGATCTCGACCCGACGCTGGGGCCGGATGCTCCGTGAAGCCCTGCCGATTGCCCACATCCTATTCCTCCCCTTGCAGGGAAGGAATGAAGAAAAGGATGGCGCTTATCCCTTGCCTTCCAGCTTCGCCTTCAGCCCAGCCAGTGCGCCGAGCGGGCGAGCCTCGTCCTCGCTGATAACCCCCGCTTCCTTCAACACCGTCGCCGCGTTCGGGCTGCGCGGGAAGGGATCGAGCGACAGGGCCATGGTTTCGGCTGCCGCTTCGCCTAGGTCGATCGTGCCGCCCTCGATCTCGATCGTGTCGAGCGAATCCTCGGACAGCTCGATTTCCTCGTCGCCGCCATGAGTAGAGGGTTCGACAAAGCGCAACGCGACCGGCTCGTCGACCTTGGCGGGCACGGGATCGCCGGTCACCGAACAGGGCTGGACCACCGACCCGCGCACTTTGCCGGTGACCAGGATACCCGCCGCATCGCGCCGCACGACCAGTTCCGCCGACAGCGCGTCCACCGAAAGCAACCCGAACCGTCTCGCCAGCGCCCGGCGTTCGTCGGGGGTGGTGTCGATCGACACCGGCTTTTCGCGCTCGCCGATCGTGTCGATCTTTTCGGGGCGGCTCCATTCGGGGGTCACGGCAATTCTCCAAGGGTGAGGCGGGCGAGCGAAACGTCCGCCAGCCGCTCATGTAGGGTGCGAAGCGCGCCGCGAACATGGGAAACCGCATTCGGCGCGTCCGGCGCCTCGCCGCGATAGAGGTTGCGGACCAGGGCCGCGTCGAAACTGGCGTCATCCCCGGCCAGTCCCTCGCGATAGGCGGTCAGGCGACCGCCCAGCATCGCCATCATCCGGCCGATATGCTTGCCGACCACGATGTCGCCGATGCCCAGTTCGCGCAGCTGCCCATCCATGTCGGTGACGAAGCGTTCGGTGATGCGCGCCGCTGGGCCAGCGCCCGCGTCTTCGGCCTCCAATCGGATCAGGACCAGCGACAGCACGGCAGCGATCATGTCGAACCGGCCATCGACCGTATCGGGCACCGCGCCGTCCAGATACCAGTGCGGTTCGCGCGCGCGCAGCACCACCGCATTGTAGAGCGGCAGCGCCTCGTTCCCGTCGCGACCGAAATAGCGCGCGATACCCTGTTTCAGCCAGCCCAAGGCCATGCGCCCCTCCCTCTCTCCCCGCGCGACCAATGCCAGCGCGAATTGCTTGTGTGCGCCTTTCCCTTGGCATATCGAGGGGGTGACGGTCGAGCGGATCGACCGCCTGTATACCCGCCTGTGCGGCCGCGATCCCGGCCCGGAGATGATGATGAGCGTTCCTACCACCCGTGCCCTCGGGCTCGGCCTGGCGATGGCCCTGGCCGCGTCCGCCTGTACGCCCCTGCGGTCGCATCAGGGTTATGTGGTCGATGTCGATCTCGTCAACTCGATCCAGCCGGGCGTCGACAACCGCCAGTCGGTGCTCCAGACGCTGGGCACGCCGACGATCACCAGCCAGTTCAACGGCGGCGACTGGTATTATGTCGCGCGGGACAGCCGCAACCTGGGCTACACCCTGCCCCAGCCTTCGTCGCAGATCACGCTGCAGATCAGCTTCGACCAGGCGGGCAACGTCACGACGATCCGTCGTGCCGGTCTGGATCAGGTCGCCGACATCTCGCCCTATGGCAAGACGACGCCGACCCTGGGCCGCCAGCGCGGCTTCTTCCAAGATCTGTTCGGCAATATCGGCGCGGTGGGTGCCCCCGGCGCCGGTGGCGCACCCGGCCAGGGCGGCGGCGGACGCACCCGACCGTAAGGGCTGATCCCTTCCCCATCGCCGAGCCCCGCCGAGCGGGAAAGGCCATGGACATTAACGATAGAAAGACCCCGTTTGGCCGCGTCGCGTGTTAAGCAACGACGCGGCCGTGCCGTGCTTGGACCGGCACGATCCCGAAAGGGGGTGGGATCGGGCCTGCTAACGCCCCAAAACGAAAATGGGTTCGCCAGCGGGCCTGTTTGCCGCCGGCGAACCCATCAAACCGTAGCGTCGGGGGCCCGAGCCCCCTGCCCGCCCTTACTGGTTCATCGAGTCGAAGAAATCCTCGTTGGTCTTCGAGTTCTTCATCTTGTCGAGCAGGAACTCCATCGAGTCGATCGTGCCCATCTGCATGAGGATGCGGCGCAGCACCCACATCTTCGACAGCTTGTCCTTCTCGACCAGCAGCTCTTCCTTGCGTGTGCCCGACTTGCCGACGTCCATCGCCGGGAAGATGCGCTTGTCGGCGACCTTGCGATCGAGGACGATTTCGGAGTTGCCGGTGCCCTTGAACTCTTCGAAGATCACTTCGTCCATGCGGCTGCCCGTATCGATCAGCGCGGTGGCGATGATCGAGAGCGAACCGCCCTCCTCGATGTTGCGCGCCGCACCGAAGAAGCGCTTGGGCCGCTGGAGCGCATTGGCGTCGACACCGCCGGTCAGCACCTTGCCCGAGGACGGCACGACCGTGTTGTAAGCGCGGCCCAGACGGGTGATCGAGTCGAGCAGGATGACGACATCCTTCTTATGCTCGACCAGGCGCTTGGCCTTTTCGATCACCATCTCGGCGACCTGGACGTGGCGCTGCGCGGGTTCGTCGAAGGTCGAGGAGACGACCTCGCCACGCACCGAGCGCTGCATGTCGGTGACTTCTTCCGGACGCTCGTCGATGAGGAGGACGATCAGGAAGACTTCGGGGTGGTTGTCGGTGATCGCCTTGGCGATGTTCTGCAACATCACCGTCTTACCCACACGCGGCGGTGCCACGATCAGCGTGCGCTGGCCCTTGCCCTGCGGCGAGACGATATCAATGACGCGCGCCGACTTGTCCTTCTGGGTCGGGTCGGCGGGGTCGAGGATCAGCTTCTGCTCGGGATAGAGCGGCGTCAGATTGTCGAAATTGACGCGGTGGCGGACCGCTTCCGGATCGTCGAAATTGACGCTGGTCAGCTTGGTCAGCGCGAAATAGCGCTCGCCGTCCTTGGGCGCGCGGATCTCACCTTCGACCGTATCGCCGGTGCGCAAGCCGTGCTTGCGCACCTGGTTGGGCGAGACATAGATATCGTCCGGACCAGCGAGGTAATTGGCTTCCGGCGAGCGCAGGAAGCCGAAACCGTCGGGCAGCACCTCGATCGTGCCGAGACCCATGATCTGGTCGCCCTTCTCCGCCTGCTCCTTCAGGATGGCGAACAGCAGGTCCTGCTTGCGCAGCGTGGACGCGCTCTCGACCCCCAATTCCTCGGCCAGCTGCACGAGGTCGGCGGGGGTTTTCTTCTTGAGGTCTTTCAGATGCATGATCGGTCCGGATGGTCGGAGGGCGTCGGTCGGCGAGGATCGCGGCGAAACGAGGCTGTCGATAAGGAAGCGTACCCGACGCGAGGACCGCGCCGTACATCTTGCGAGTTAGGATTCGGGGAACCCCAAGTCAATGGGGAATACCCAACGCCCCATGAGACTCACGCCCCTCCCGTAGACGGGAGGAGATGGGGGAGGGCAAGGAGTCTCACCGAGACTATTGCCTGTGGCTTTCCCCTCCCCCAACCCCTCCCGCCTGCGGGAGGGGAGAAAGAAGGGATAAGGGGTCAGAACGGCTTGATCACCACCAGCACGACGATCACCGTCGCGGCCAGCGCGGGGACTTCGTTGATCATGCGCAACTGCTTGCCGGTCAGCTTCATCTCACCCCGCGCCAGCTTCTTCGCATAGCCGACCATCCAGCCATGATAGCCGCTGAGCAGCAGCACGAAGGCCAGCTTGGCGTGCAGCCAGCCCAACCCGGGCACCCCCGAGAACAGCCCGAGCGAGCCCGCCAGCAGCAACCCCAGCACCCACACCGCGATCATCGCGGGTGTCAGGATGATCGAGCGCAGCTTGCCCTCGCGCTCGACCCAGCGCGCGGCGTCCGTCGCATCGCCCGCGACCAGTGCCTCCTGATGATAGACCAGATAGCGCGGCATCATGAACAGCCCGGCCATCCAGAAGATCACGAAGATGATATGCGCCGCCTTCACCCATTCATAGGCGGCCCCCAATAGTCCGATCATCGGTTGTTCCTCACACGGGCGATCAGCCGCTCGACATGCGCGAGCGGGGTGTCGGGCAGGATGCCATGGCCCAGGTTGAAGATATGCGGCCGCTCGGCAAAGGCCGCCAGGATGCGATCCACCGCGCCGTCCAGCGCCTCGCCGCCGGCGATCAGCGCTAGCGGATCGAGATTGCCCTGCACCGGCAGACCTTCGGGCAGAGAGGTATCGGCCCAGACCGGATCGACCGTCTCGTCCAGCCCGACCGCGTCCACGCCCGTCTCCCGCGCATAGGCGGGCAGCTTGCCCCCGGCGCCCTTGGGGAAGCCGATCACCGGCACGCCCGGACAGCGCGCCCGGAAACCCTGAACGATGGCGGCATTGGGCGCGATCACCCAGCGCTCGAACTGCGCTGGCGACAGCGAGCCCGCCCAGCTGTCGAACAGCTGCACCGCCTCGACCCCGTTTTCGACCTGTCCCGCCAGATAGTCGATGGTCATGGTCACGATCGCATCGATGATCGCCCCGAACCCCGCCTGGTCGGCATAGGCGAAACGCCGCGTCTCGCCCTGGTCCTTCGACCCCTGCCCCGCCACCATATAGGTCGCGACCGTCCAGGGAGAGCCCGCAAAGCCCAGGAAGCTGGTCTGGGGCGGCAACTGGGCCTTCACCCGCGCCACGGTGGCATAGACGGGCTCGAGCCGCTCAGGGGCCCGTGTGAGGGCATTCAGCGCATGATCGACCAGCGCGGGTGCCAGACGCGGCCCCTCCCCCGCTCCGAAGCTCAGATCCTGGCCCAGCGCCCAGGGGACCATCAGGATGTCCGAGAACAGGATCGCCCCGTCAAAGCCGAAGCGACGGATCGGCTGCAACGTCACTTCCGCCGCGGCTTCCGGATCAGTGGCGAGTGCCAGGAACCCGCCCTTCTGCGCCCTCAGCTCGCGATACTCGGGCAGATAGCGTCCGGCTTGTCGCATGAGCCACATGGGGGGTGTCGCCAGCCGCTCACCCTTCAACACGGAAAGCAGCGATTTTCGAATCGAAACGTCGGTCAGGGGACCCCCCTTCTTCTATTAAAGAAGATTCTAAGAATGGATTGTTGAAGTGGTTGGCACGTTGGTTGTCGGGATTATGCGGCTCTCCCCGTTATGCCAACACGTTGACTCATGGGGAATCGCCGATTCAACGGGATTCGGATTCATCGCCCCCATAACTCACAGGCTGTGGAAAAGAATCGGGCCTGTGGGATTCGATGTGGACGAATCGGTCGTTATCCACCGCCGGTCCGCCGCTTGGCCGGTCGGCAAAGTTACGCTACCGATTCGTGACATGTTATCCACAGAGTCATTAGTCCGGCCATGACGACGCGCCTCCACCTGCATCTGCTGTCCGATTCCACCGGCGAGACGCTGGAGAACATCGCCAAGGCGGCGCTGGCCCAATATGACGATGTGGAAACCGTCCGGCACTTCTGGCCGATGGTGCGCACCGAAAGCCATCTGGAGCGCATCCTGCAGGAGATCGCGCAGAATCCGGGGCTGGTCATCTATACGCTGGTGAACCCGGTGACGCGGCGCGTGCTGGAAAGCCGGTGCCACGCGCTGGGCCTGCCGACGGTCGCGCCGCTCGATCCGGTCAATGCGGCGCTGTCGGGGCTGCTGGGCGTGCAGGCCAAGATGCGGCCCGGTCGCCAGCATGTCCTGGACGCGGCCTATTTCGCCCGCGTCGATGCGATCCAGTTCACCATCGCGCATGACGACGGCATCGCCTGGGAGGAATGGGAGGAGGCCGATATCGTGCTGGCCGGGGTCAGCCGCTCGTCCAAGACGCCGACCTCCATCTATCTCGCCAATCGCGGGTACAAGACCGCCAACATCCCGATCGTGGTCGAAAGCCCCCCGCCCCCCTCGCTCTATACGCTGAAGAAGCCGCTGGTCGTGGGGCTGACCACCAGTGCCGACCGGCTGATCGCCATTCGCCGCAATCGCCTGCTCTCGCTCAACCAGGCGCCCGACACCGATTATGTCGAGCAGGAGGCGGTGAACCGCGAACTCACCTTCGCGCGCCGGATGTTCGCCGACAATGACTGGCCGGTGATCGACGTCACCCGCCGTTCGATCGAGGAGACGGCGGCCGCGATCATCTCGCTCGTGAATCAAAGGAAGCCCGCATGATCATCCTGGCCTCGCAAAGCGCCTCGCGCCGGGCGATGCTCGACGCCGCCGGGGTCGCCTACGAAGCGCTGCCCGCGCGGGTCGACGAAGCGGGCGTCAAGGCAGCGATGGCGGGGGCTTCCCCGCGCGACCTGTCCGACGCGCTGGCCGAGATGAAGGCGGTGAAGGTGTCGGCGAATGCCGGGCCGGTGCCGGTGCTGGGATCGGACTCGATCGTGGCGCTCGCCGACGGCACCCTGCTCGACAAGCCCGAGAGCCGCGAACAGGCGGCCGAGCATCTCACCCGGATGAGCGGCGGGAGCCATGAATTGTGGAGCGCGGCGGTGGTTGCCGAACATGGCCGCCCGGTCTGGCGCCATGTCGAGCGTGCGAAACTCCATGTCCGCCCGCTCTCGGGCGCATTTATCGACCGCTATCTGGATCAGGAATGGCCCGAAATCGCGGGCTGCGTCGGCTGTTTCCGGATCGAGGGGCCGGGGGTGCAGCTCTTCTCGCGGATCGAGGGGAGTCACTTCACCATCCTCGGCATGCCGCTGCTCCCGGTGCTCGGCTATTTGCGTGAGCGCGGCTGGATGGCGGCCTGATGGCCAAGCCCTATGCCGAGGTGATCGGCGACCCGATCAGCCATAGCAAGTCCCCGAAAATCCACGGTTTCTGGCTGAACGCGCTGGGGATCGAGGCGGAGTATCGCGCCACCCACGTCACCCCGGACGCGCTGCCTGCCTATTTCGCCGAGCGGAAGCATGACCCGGACTGGCGCGGCTGCAACATCACCGTGCCGCACAAGATCGCCGCACTGGATCATGTCGAGGATCGCGAGGATGTGCGGACCGCGATCGGGGCGACCAACACCGCGTTTCGCGACGCGGACGGCGCTTTGGTCGGGACCAACACCGATGCGGCGGGATTTGCGGCACCACTGAAGCCCTATGATCTGGCGGGCAAGCCGGTGACGGTGATCGGGGCGGGGGGGGCGGCGCGCGCGGTGCTGTACGCGCTGGCCGAGATCGGTGTGGGGCCGGTGACCCTGTTCAACCGCAATGTGGAAAAGGGCGCGAGCCTGTTGTCGTCCTTTGGACTGGAGGGGCAGGCCTTGCCGATCGGGGAGGCTGTCCCGCCCGGTTTTCTGGTGGTCAACGCGACCAGCCTGGGGATGACCGGCCAGCCGCCGCTCGACCTGGACCTGTCGGAGCTTCCGCCTGAGGCCGTGGTCTATGACATCGTCTATGCGCCGCTGGAAACCGGCTTGCTGGCGGCGGCGCGGGCGAGGGGACTGGCGACGATCGACGGGCTGGAAATGCTGATCGGCCAGGCGGCGGTGGCGTTCGAGCGGTTCTTCGGGGCCGCGCCGCCGCGCGAGCGGGATGCGGCACTGCGCAAGATTCTGCTCGGATGATCGTGCTGGGGCTGACCGGCTCGATCGGCATGGGCAAGTCGACCGTCGCGCAGATGTTTCGCGACGAGGGGGTGCCGGTGTTCGACGCCGATGCCTGTGTCCATCGCTTGCAGGGGCCCGGTGGAGCACTGGTCGCGGCGATCGAGTCGGCCTTTCCCGGCACGACTGGTCCCGATGGCGTGAATCGGGCGGCGCTGGGCCGGGCGGTGCTGGGCGATGACTCCGCGATGCGCCGACTCGAGGCGATCGTGCACCCCGCCGTCCAGGCCGAACGCACGGCCTTTCTGACGGTCCATGCCGACGCTCCGCTGGTGGTGGTGGACGTGCCGCTCTTGTTGGAAACCGGTGGTGATAAGGCTGTGGATAAGGTGTTGGTGGTTTCGGCAGAACCGGCGGTGCAAGAGGCAAGGGTGTTGGCAAGACCCGGCATGACCAAAGAGAAATTTGCCGCGATTCTCGCGCGTCAGCTGCCCGATGTGGAAAAGCGTGCGCGTGCCGATCATGTCATCGCGACCGACATTCCACTGGGCGAAACCCGCGAAAAAGTCCGCGCGCTCATCACTTGCATGCGGGACTCCGAAGGCCGATAGTCAGGTCATGAGAGAGATCGTTTTCGACACCGAAACGACAGGGTTCAAATTTTCGGAAGGCGACCGGCTGGTCGAAATCGGCTGTGTCGAACTGGTCAACCGGGTCGAAACCGGTCGCACCTATCACGCCTATTTCAATCCCGAACGGTCGATGCCGGCCGAGGCGCAGGCGGTCCACGGATTGTCGGATGCGTTCCTGAAGGACAAGCCGGTCTTTGCCGAGGGCGTGGCCGCGTTCCTGGACTTTATCGGCGACGCGCCGCTGATCGCGCATAACGCGACCTTCGACTTCGGCTTCATCAATGGCGAGCTGGGCGCGCTGGGCTTTCCGCCGGTCGATGAAAAGACGCGCATGGTCGATACGCTGGCGATCGCGCGCAGCAAGCACCCGGGCGCCAAGCATACGCTCGATGCGCTCTGCTCGCGCTATGGCATCGACCGTTCGCACCGTGTGCTGCACGGCGCGTTGCTCGACGCGCAGCTGCTGGCGCAGGTCTATGTCGAGCTGATGGGCGGGCGGCAGATCGGCCTGGGCCTGCTGGCCGACTCCGTCGAGGAAAGCGGGCCGGTGATCGTCGCCCGCGCGCCCGCCAAGGTCCGCCCGCCGCGCACTTTCCGGCCGAGCGAGGCGGAACTTGCCGCCCATGCGGCGTTTCTAAAGGATATAAAAGATCCGGTTTGGGGGGCCGAGGCGTCCGGTTGACGCCACGGGACAGGCCAAAAGGACCGTCCCATCAGAGTGCATCAAGGAGAAGACGATGGATATCCGGATTTCTGGTCATCAGGTCGAAACGGGCGACGCGCTGCGGACCCATGTGACGGACCGGCTTCAGGGTATCGCCGAGAAATATTTCGCCCGCGCCATCTCGTCCGAGGTGACGTTCGGCAAGGGCCCGCATGATGTCGGGTTCAAATGCGATATCGTGATGCACGTCACCCGTGGTCTGGTCCTGAAGGGCCGTCATGATGCGCAGGACGCGCATCTTGCCTTTGACGGCGCTGCGACCAAGATCGAAAAGCAGCTGCGCCGCTATTCGCGCCGCCTGAAGGATCGTAACCAGGGTCAGGCGATCGAGCTGGCCGAGGCCGGGGCCTATGACGCGGGCTATACCCTCTTCGCCGAACAGGTCGATGAGGACGAAGCGGGCGATGCGCCCCTGATCATCGCCGAAACCCGCGTCGATATTCCCGATGCCAGTGTCTCGGATGCGGTCATGATGCTCGACCTGCGCAATACTGCGGCCCTGTTGTTCAAGAATTCGGGGACCGGTTCGTATAATATGGTCTATCGCCGGGGTGATGGAACCATCGGCTGGGTCGAGCCGCAACGGGGCGGCACGGCCGGATAAGCTCTATCGTTCTTCCGCGCGGGCCGCTAATAGCCGGGCCGCGCGGGGGCGCTTCGGAAAGACCATGAACGATTTCAGCGATCTGTTGCGCCACGACACGGTGCTGGCCGGACTCACGGCCGCGAACAAGAAGAGCCTGTTCCAGACTCTCGGCACCGCTGCGGCGGGGCCGGCGGGACAGGATGCCAAGCTGCTGGCCGATGTCCTGACCGAGCGCGAAAAGCTGGGCTCCACCGGCTTCGGCGGGGGGATCGCCATTCCGCACGGCAAGGTGGCGGGGCTGGAGCAGATCGTCGGTGTCTTTGCGCGGCTGGCCCAGCCGGTCGATTTCCAGGCGGTGGACGACATGCCGGTCGATCTGGTCTTTGCGATGTTCTCGCCCGCCGATGCGGGGTCCGCGCATCTGAAGGCGCTGGCGCGTGTTTCCCGGCGGCTGCGCGACAAGGGTTTCGTCGCCAAGTTGCGCGGGGCGGGCTCGCCCGATGCGATCTGGGCGCTGCTGACCCAGGACGAGGCGCGTGACGCCGCGGCCTGAGGGCGAGGCCGCGCATTTCCGGGCGCTCGAGACGCTCTATGCCGAGGCCCCGATCAACCGACTGTTTGAATCGACGCTGGACATTCCCGAACCCGGTATCGCGCGGATACGCTTTCGCGTCGACGAGCGTCATTATCACGCGGCCGGGGCGGCGCATGGCACGAGCTATTTCAAGATGCTCGACGATGCCGCCTTTTATGCCTGCAACAGCCTGGTCACCGACCGTTTTCTGCTGACGACGCAGTTCAACCTGCTGCTCACCCGCCCGATGAAGGCGGGGGAGGTGGTGGCCGAGGGGCGCTGGGTCAGCGGGCGGCGGCGGGTGTTCGTCGCCGACGCACGGCTGATCGATGCGCAGGGCGAGGAAGTCGCACGCGGCACCGGCACCTTCATGCGCTCGCAGATCGCGCTCGCCGGACTGCCAGGGTATCGGACCGCCTGATACGATGGACGACCGCCTGCCCAGCCATATGCTGGTTGCCGCTCTGCTCCGCCGGATGAACGACAGCGGTGGCATGGGCATGGTGCTGGCCAAGGGCGATCCACAGGGTGGTGGCATCCTGGTGATTATCGTCGATGCCGACCGGCGCGAGCGCGTGATGGAACGCGGCATCGGTCCCGACGGTCGAACCACCCTGATCGACTCGACTCCTGCAAACGATATTTTAAGCTATTGGCAGCGGCGTCGGGCGCGCGATCCCGATCTGTGGGTGATCGAACTGGATGGCGCTGCGGCGGAACGGTTCACCGCTGAAACGATCCTGCAACATTGACGAACGCGGCCGGATCGGCCACGAGCCCCCCATCGTAATTTCGCGTTGTGCTTATCGGGTGCGATCCGGTGGGTTACGCAGTCGGGGGGAAGCCCGGACGAGCGCCTTTGGGCAATGCTCGGGTCCGTGATCCAACCGCATGTCTGTTTGAGTGAATGACCGTTTTCAAGCGAGTCGCGGCGTCCGCTGCCATGGCTCTATCTCTGGCGGGTCTTCTCGCCACCAGCACCCCCAGCCTCGCGACCAACGTTGCCGGTGCTGCTGCCACTCCAGTCAGTGCGATGACTGTTTCCGGGATCAACGTCGCCGATGTTGCGATGGTTCCCCAGAGCGCCCGGGCCACCATGTCCGCGCTCCCCGATTTTTCCCAGATTTCCGAAGGCGATGACGACAGCGAATATGATTCGCTGGCCGACGCCGTGGCCGACCAGGACGAGATCGCGTCGAGCGAAGAGCTCCGCTGTCTGGCCGGTGCCATTTATTTCGAAGGTCGCGGTGAACCGCTGGCGGGTCAGCTTGCCGTCGCCCAGGTCATCCTGAACCGCACCAAGTCGGGCCGTTTCCCCACCGACGTCTGCAACGTCATCAAGCAGCGCGGCCAGTTCAGCTTCGTGCGTGGCGGCGAAATCCCGTCGGTCAGCCCATCGCGCAGTGCCTATCGCACCGCCGTTGCGGTCGCCAAGGTCGCGCTGGCCCAGGCGTGGGACAGCACCGCCGGCAAGGCGCTGTACTTCAACACGCCGGGCAACCGTCCGGGCGTGCGGGTGCAGAAGGTCGCCGCGATCGGTAACCACATCTTCTATCGTTGACGGTCATGGCCCTGATTTGGGGCCTGTTTTTTGCCTGAGCCCCGCAGGGCTTTGCAAATGTTCGTCAAATGTTCTAAGCGGGTGGCATGTTGGACATGCCGCCCGCTTCGTGTGTCGACGATCCGCTATCGCCACTCTGCGCCGCCGATGTCGCGCGGGGCGTGACCCGGATGCTGCTCCGCCACGACCTGATCACCATCCCCGAAGTCCCGTTGGAAGGCGGCCGCCGCGCCGACCTGATGGCGCTCGACGCGCGGGGACAAGTCGTCGTCGTCGAGATCAAGGTGTCGCGCGCCGATATGCTGGGCGACGGCAAATGGCCGGATTATTTGGCGCATTGCGACCGCTTCTACTGGGCGGTGCCCGCCGGGTTCGACTGGTCGCCGCTCGACAGCGCGGCGTTCCTGCCCGAGCGGACGGGGATCATCGTTGCGGACCGCTATGACGCGGCAATCGTGCGCGAGGCGCATAGTGTGCCGCTTCCTCCCCATGTGCGGAAGAAGGCAACGCTGAATTTCGCGAGGCGGGCCGGGCGGCGGATGATCGGGCTGACCGATCCCGATGCGGGGATGTGAATGGGGGTAGGGCGCGCGCCCGCCTTTATCTTACCGCGTCAGAACCAACGTCACGACCGACTGCGGCGGTGCGACATTCCCTGCCACTTCCGCTGCCTTGTGCCCGGCATCGGTCACGATCATCCGCCGCTGCCAACGCCCCGGCACCGTGACGGTCAGCGGTCGTGGCGATAGTCCGGCATTGACGTGTACCAGTACCAGCCGCCGTCCATCCGGTGACAGCGCGCCCACCGTGTCCATGTCGTCCACCGGCACCAGCCGGTCGCCCGGGCGGATATAGCGACTGAACTGCGCCATCGCCCAATATTTGCCCGTGACGTGGATCGCATGGGGCTGGTCCGCCGGGCCCATCAGGTCGGCCTTGACGATGCCCCAGTTGGACCCTTTCTCACCCTTGCGGGTGCTGAGATCCTCGACCGCCTGCCAGAAGACCCAGGCGGCGGGCTCCAGTCGTTTCAGGTCGCCGACGACATGCTCCGCAAAGGCCAGCGGCGTCGCCATGCCCGTCAGGTCCTCGGGGTCGCCCGACAGCGGCGAGTCATTCTCGCTCATCCACAATTTGATGCCAGAGGCGCGGGCAATGTCGCGCACGGCGGTCTGGTGGACCGTGCCATAGCTGTGGACGTTGAGCTGCCCGATCACCGCACGGGTGGCGGGCGGATAGGCGGCCCAGTCCTCCACGAACAGATGCGAGGCGGTTTCGTCTGGGGCCGAGACGACCGTGGACAGCCCCTTGGCCTTCAGCGCGGCGGCGGTTGCGTCGATCATTTGCGCCTGACGCGCGGGAGACCAGTGCGCACCCTCCTGGGTATTGGTGGCGAACCAGTAGTTGGTGTTGGGCTCGTTGACCGGCGACAGGGTGCGGAAGGTCAGGTGATGCCGCCGTTGCAACTCGTCGGTGACCCGGACCAGATAGGTGGCGAAAGCCTGTTCCTGACCGGGGCGAAGATTATCGTCGGTGCCCTTTTCCGCGCCGGACACGCGCCCGCTGACCGTCATGAACCAGGGCGGCGAGTTGGAAAAGGCCTCGAAGATCGGCTGCTTTACGCGGGCGGTTATGGCGTCGAGCCACCAGCGCTGGTTGGCGTCCTGGCTCCAGTCCCACATGGCGGGATCGTCGGCGCGCCACCAGTCCTTGCCCGTCACGCCCGCCGGTTGCCGCCAGAAGCCGGGCACCGCGCGCCCGACCTTCATATAGGGGGGCGTGTCCGCCGCATTGCCGCCACCGATATTGTAGCGCGCGATCGTCCAGCCCAGCCCGTCAGAACCATAGAAAAGATCGGCCAGCCGCGTTCGCTCCGCCTCGGGCCAGCCGCCCGTCACATGCGCGAACCAGGCGAGGGCTGTGCCCCAGCCCTCGAACACGGTCGACGGGCGGTCGATCGCGGGGCGTAGGGTCACGGGCACCGGACGATCGGCCGGTGGCGGCGATGGGGACTGTGCCTGAGCGGACACCCCCGTCACTGCCATGCCCATGGCCAGCAAAACGGCCAGGCGGCGGGCTCTTCCCTGCCGTCGATGCAATGCCTTCGCCATGACCCTATCCCCTTTACGTCAGACTATAAGACAGGGCGGTGCATGGTCGTCAATGCCTGTAATAGGTCGATAAAAGCCTGTTAAAATTCAATAGCTAAGCAAAAAACCTGTCAGACCAGTCACTGTGATGACAGGAAAGCGCCATTTTTTAGTTGCGGCTGATCCGGTCCTTTTCTATTTATCTGACAATAAATCGATCGCATTCCGCGGGACGGAGTGGACTATCAGAGGAGGGGGAAACGCGATGAAGATCGGCACTATTTTGCTGTGTGGCACGTCCATGGCCGCACTTTGGGCCGCACCGGCCATGGCCCAGGTTCAGGCCGCCACACAATCCACACAGGCGTTGACCGCCGACCAAGCCGCCCAGGCCTCGGCCAGCGATCAGGATATCGTCGTCACCGGCGTGCGCGAGAGCCTTCGTTCGGCGCAGGCGATCAAGCGCAACGCCGACCAGATCGTCGATTCGGTGCAGGCGCAGGATATCGGCAAGCTGCCCGACGCCAACACGACCGAAGCGTTGCAGCGTATCACCGGCGTGCAGATCCAGCGCCGCTATGGTGAGGGCGCGACCGACTTCGACCATCGCACCCAGCCCGCCGTCACCGTACGGGGCCTGACCCAGGTGCAGAATTTCCTCGACGGCCGCGCGGTCTATTCGGCCTCGGGCGGTCGCGCCTTCGATTTGGAAGGTATCCCCCCCGAACTGCTCGCGGGCATCGACGTCTACAAGAACGCGCCCGCCAACATCATCGAGGGCGGTATCGGCGGCGCGGTCAACCTGCGCACCCGCAAGCCGTTCGATGCGGCGGGCCAAGTCATCTCGCTAACTGCGCGCGGCAATTATTACGATCGGGTCGACAAGTTCGGCGGCTCGATCTCCGGGCTCTACAGCAACCGGTACGACAGTTCGATCGGCGAGATCGGCATCCTGGTCAACGCGGTCTATTCCAAGAGCCAGTATCGCCAGGACGGCCTGCTCGCCGGACCCTTCGCGGAAGCGCAGCCGGGTACGATTGCCAACGCGCCGTCCAATGCGCGCATTCCCTATGGCTTTGAAATCTATGACGACACCGGCGATCGTCGTCGCTTCGGCGTCGCCGCCGCCGTGCAGTGGCGGGCCAGCGACGACGTGCTGGTGACCGCGCAGTATCAGGGCACCAAATACTGGTTCAACCGCACCGGCGCCTACTATTACGATTTCAATAACCGCTCGAACCAGTACAATGCGGCCGGGCAGGTCACCTCCTATGGCACTGGCGCGGCACCGGGCGCGGCCTTCACCTTCAACAAGGATGGCTATGCGACCAGCGGCGCGCTCTCGCCCCAGACCTTCGAGACCGGCCGTTTCGACCAAGAACTGTGGAGCGCCAGCCAGAACTACACCTTCAATGTCGGCTGGCAGGCGACCGAGCGGGCGAAGGTCAACTTCGACGTCCAGTATCTGAAGTCCTATTATAACGCCGACCGCAACGGTCACGTCCTGTCGCTTTACAACCGGTCGGGCCAGAATGCGCTGACCGCGCCGCACCCGTCGACGGTGGTGTTCGACCTGCGCGGCAAATATCCGCGCTGGGACGTGACCGATCCGACGGTACTGAACAATCCGGCCAATTATACGCTGCCGTTCATCGCCGACTCGCTGCAGCGCAACGACGCCGATACGCTCGCGCTCGCTTATGACATCGAATATGATTTCGAGGGCGGCGTGCTCCAGAAGCTACGCGGCGGCGCGCGCTATGCGGGCAATACCATCGACCTGCGCGGGACGTGGAACGGCGTTGGCCTGTATCAGGGCGTGACGCCGGGCCAGGACGCGCCCAGCGGTACCGCGCTGATCCCGCTGTCGCGCTTCCCGCAACTGGCGATGAAGGGCCCGTCGCCCAACTGGTTCGACGGCAACACGGTCAAGGGCGGTATCCTCTACCCGGCCTTCCCGCAGGGTGACGGTGTCTGGGCGCAGACCAAGGCGCTCTACGCGCTGTTCGGCGCGAAGACGAAGGATGCCTTCACCCCCGGCGACCTGAACAACCAGACGGAAAAGACCTATACCGCCTGGGGCATGGCCGATTACGCGTTCGAGGCGGGCGGCGTCCGTTTCGACGGCAGTGCGGGAGCGCGCCTGATCCGCACCGACCTGACGTCCAACGGCACGCAGTTCAATGCCGACGGCACCAACGCGCCGCTGGCGCTGAAGAACCGCTATACTCGCGTGCTGCCCAGCATGAACTTGCGCGCCCGGCTGACCGACGATTTCCAGATGCGCTTCGCCTATTCCAAGGGGCTGGCGCGTCCGAATTTCGACCAGCTGTCGACCAACATCACGCTGAACAACCCGAACCAAGTCAATCCGGCGACCGGCCGCCCCAGCGCCAGCTCGGGCAATCCGCGGCTCAGCCCGATCGATTCGGACAATCTGGACCTGACGGCGGAATGGTATTTCGCGCCCGCAGGCTCGCTGACCGGCGGTATCTTCTACAAGAAGATCAATGGCTTCCTGGCCAGCGGCCGGATCGTCGGCACCTATGGCGGCCGGGCCTATGACGTGAACACCGTCGTCAATTCGGGCAGCGGCACGGTCAAGGGCGCGGAGATCGGCTATCAGCAGTTCTTCGACTTCCTGCCGGGTCTGCTCAGCGGTCTGGGGATTCAGGCGAACTACACCTATGTCGACTCCAACGTCGCCAATCCGTTCGCGGGCAACAATCCCAACGCCCCCTCGTCGCTGCCGCTCGAGAAGCTGTCCAAGCACAGCTACAATTTGATCGGCCTGTACGAAAAGGGACCGGTGACCGCGCGTGTCGCCTGGAACTGGCGCTCGAGCTATCTGGATGCGACCACGGGCAGCGGCGCCAATGGCGAGGCGCAATATGCCAAGCCGTACGCCTCGCTCGACGCGTCGCTGAACCTCAACCTGACCAAGAATCTCGCGGTTTCGATCGACGCGGTGAACATCAACAACCGGATGAACGTGCTGTATATCGGCACGCCCTCCGCGCCGCTGCAATATCAGCTCAACGACCGGCGCTTTGGTGCGTCGATCCGGGTCCTGTACTAAAGTCCCCAACTCGGCATGGGGGCTGCACCGTCCCCATGCCGCTTTTCTAGTGACACCGGTGCGATCGGACGAGTGATGGAACGAACCGCTACCGCCTCTCAGCCTCGCGGTTCGGCTGGTGATCCTGCGGCGATCGGGCGGATCGTGATCCTGGGCGGTGGCACCGCCGGTTGGATGGCGGCGGCGGCGCTGTCGCGGGTGCTGGGCCGGGATGGCCCGTCTATCACGCTGATCGAGTCCGAAGAGATCGGCACCGTCGGCGTCGGCGAGGCGACGATCCCGCCGATCCAGGCCTTCAACGCCTTGCTGGGCATCGACGAACGGGCGTTCGTCGCGGCGACCAACGGCACCTTCAAGCTGGGCATCGAGTTCGTCGACTGGCGGCGGACCGGCCATTGCTATTTCCACCCCTTCGGCACCTATGGCCATGATTTCGGGGCGATCCCGTTCGAGGCGATCTGGCAGCGGATGAGGCAGCAGGGCCGAGCCGAGCCGCTCGACGCCTATGCGCTGGCGACGCTGGCGGCGCGGGCCAACCGTTTCACCACGCCGCGTCCGGGCAACACGCCGCTGGGCCATATCGGCTATGCCTATCATTTCGATGCCGGGCTCTATGCTCGTTTCCTGCGCGGCCGGGCCGAGGCGCAAGGCGTCGTCCGGCACGAGGGCCGTGTGGTCCAGGTCGAGCGAAGTGCCGAGCCAGGCCGGATCGAGGCTATCGTGATGGAAGACGGCACGCGGATCGCGGGCGACCTCTTCATCGATTGTTCGGGCTTTCGCGCGCTGTTGCTGGGTGAAACGCTGGGCGTGGGGTTTGAGGATTGGGGGCATTGGCTGCCCAATGACCGCGCCATCGCGGTGCCGTCGCAGCGGACCGAGCCGCTCACGCCCTATACCCGCTCGACCGCGCATGGTGCGGGATGGCAATGGCGTATCCCGCTTCAGCACCGCATCGGCAACGGCATCGTCTATGCCTCGGCGCATTTGTCTGACGATGAAGCGACCGCGCGGCTGCTTTCCGGTCTGGACGGAGTCGCCTTGGCCGAGCTGCGGATGCTCCGCTTCCGCACCGGGCGACGCACGCGGTTATGGGAAGGAAATTGCGTCGCGCTGGGGCTGGCGGGGGGCTTTCTGGAGCCGTTGGAATCGACCAGCATCCACCTGATTCAGGTCGGCATCGCACGGCTGCTCGAAATGCTGCCGACGCGGGCGTTCGAGGCGGCCGACCGGCGGCGTTACAACCGCCTGATGGCCGAAGAATATGAGGATATTCGGGACTTTATCATCCTGCACTTCCACGCCACCGAGCGCGACGACACACCCTATTGGCGCGGCCTTCGCGATATGGAATTGCCCGAAACGCTGCAGGACCGGCTCGCCATCTACCGCGCGACGGGGCGAATCTATCGCGAGGGCGAGGCGCTATTCACCAAGACGAGCTGGCTGGCGGTGATGGACGGGCAGGGGCTGAGCCCGCGCGGTTTCGACCCCGTGGCGCTGGGCATGCCTGCCGACGAGGCGGCGGCACGATTGGCGCATATCGCGCTGGTCACGCGAAAATCACTTGAGCTGATGCCGGATCATGACGCATTTCTCCGACAACATGGTTATAGCATGACCGACAGCGCGTAACGCGCGGAAAAAACAAAGGGGAGTGGTATGAAGTGGCGTTTGGCGGCCGGTGCGGCCGTGGTGTCTCTGGCGAGCCCGGTCATGGCGCAGGACGGCCCGCAAGTCGCCCCGGTCCAGGTCGATCCCAGCCGCCCCGATTGGGAAAATCCTGCGGTCAACGCGCGCGGCACCCGCCCCGCCAGCGCCACCGCCTTTCCCTATGAGAGCCGCGCGCTGGCGCTCGCCGGAGACCGGGCCAAGTCCAGCCGTTATATGAGCCTCGACGGCGACTGGTCCTTCGCCTTTTCCCCCTCGGTCGACGGCGCGCCCAAGGGGTTCGAGCGGCCCGGTTACGACGTGTCCCAGTGGAAGACCATCAAGGTCCCCGCGATGTGGCAGGCCGAAGGATATGGCCAGCCCAAGTACAACAACATCACCTATCCCTTCCCGGCCAACCGGCCCTTGGTGCCGCATGACGACAACGAGACGGGATCGTACCGCCGCGACTTCATCCTGCCGGACGGGTGGCGCGGGCAGGACGTGATCCTTCAGATCGGCGCGGCGGGGTCGGCCTACCGGGTGTGGATCAACGGGCAGGAGGCTGGATACTCCGAGGACTCCAAGCTCCCCACCGAATATGACGTCACCCGGTTCCTGAAACCCGGCCGCAACGTCGTGGCGATCCGCGTCCATCGCTGGTCGGACGGCAGCTATCTGGAAGATCAGGATTTCTGGCGCGTCTCGGGGATCGAGCGGTCGGTCTACCTGCGCGCGGTGCCGAAAGCGCGGATCGACGACCTGTTCGTCCATGCGGGCCTCGACAAGAATTATCGCGATGGCACGCTGTCGACCGAACTGACGCTGCCCGCGCTGCCCCAGGCGATGACCGCGCGGATGACGTTGCTCGATGGCGAGCGGGCGGTGGTGACGCGGGAGGTGGCGCTGGCGAAGGGCGCGACCTCGGCCATGCTCGACGCGACGGTGCCCGGCGTGCGCAGCTGGTCGGCGGAGACGCCCAACCTCTACACGCTGCTGGTCGAGCTGGTGGATGCAAATGGCCAAGTCGTTCAGGCCACGCCGCAACGCATCGGCTTCCGCACCGTCGAGATCAAGGGCGGGCAGGTCATGGTCAATGGCCGCCGCATCGTGATCCGCGGCGTCAACCGGCACGAGCATGACCCGGTAACCTTCCACGTCATCTCCGAAGAATCGATGCGCCGCGACCTGGAGCTGATGAAGCGCAACAACTTCAACGCCATCCGCACCTCGCATTATCCCAACGATCCGCGCTTCCTGGCGCTGGCCGACGAGTACGGCTTCTACCTGATGGACGAGGCCAATATCGAGAGCCACGCCTATATGGAGCAGGGTAACCGCCATGGTGGCGAGCGCGACAAGTACCAGATCGGCTTCGACCCCGCCTGGGAGGGCGCACACGTCTCCCGCGTGATGAACATGGTTGAGCGGGACAAGAATCACCCCTCGATCATCTTCTGGTCGCTGGGCAACGAAGCGGGCATCGGTCCCAATTTCGAGAAGGCGGCGGCGGCGATCCGGCGGCGCGACCCGGCGCGGCTGATTTCCTATCTCGGCTGGGGAACGCTCGACTGGAGCCATCAGCCGAACAATTATGTCGATATCTATGCGCCCATGTATGACGACATCGAGAAGATGGTCGACTGGGCCGAGGACCCGACGCGGACCCAGCCGATGATCCAGTGCGAATATGCCCATATGCAGGGCAATTCGGGCGGCAATTTCAAGGATTATTGGGACACCATCTACGCGCACCGCAAACTGCAGGGCGGCTTCATTTGGGACTGGGTCGACCAGTCCATGTACCGTTATACCAAGGACGGGCGGCGTTACTGGGGCGACGGTGGCGAGTACGGCCCCAATCCAGGCGGCGATATCGAGTTCGGCGACGGGCTGAACCAGCCCGACCGGACGCCCAATCCGCAACTTTATGAGGTGCAGAAGGTCCAGTCGCCGATCCGCTTCGACGGTTATGATGCGAAGACCGGTCGCCTGACCCTGCACAACCGGCATGATTTCATCGACCTGTCGGGCTTCACCTTTGATTGGGTGGTGGAGAAGAACGGCGTCGTGGTGGCGAAGGGCGATCTGCCCGCGCTGACCACCGCCGCCGGGCAGGTGCAGACGGTGGCGCTCGCCCCGAAATTCGCGCGGGAGCCGGGGGCGGAATATCTGCTGACCGTGCGCGCCCATGCCAAGCAGGGCACCATCCGCGCGGTGCCCGCCAATTATGTCGTCGGCTGGGAGCAGTTCGCGCTGAGTGATGCGCCCGCCATGCCGGTCGCCGCCAAGGGCAAGGTCGCGGTCAGCGATACCGCCGAAAGCGTCACCCTGTCGGCGGGTGGCGCGGAGCTGGTCATCGACCGCAAGACCGGGTTGATCACGCGCTATGCCTCGGGCGGGCGGGTGCTGGCGCAGGGCGGCCAGCCCAATTTCGTACGGGCCGAGACCGACAACGACACTGCCAACGGCACTGTCGCCCAGCAATCACCCTGGTTCACGATGAACGGCCGCTATCAGGTCCGGAGTGTATCGATCGGTCCGGACCAGAGCGTGACCGTCGATCACGAGATGGGGGCGGGCGCGGCGCGCTTCGTCACGCGCTATACAATGGCAGGCAATGGCGCGGTCGATGTCGACGGGCAATTCACTCCGTTGAAGGCTGACCTGCCGCCGCCCGTCCGCATCGGCCTGTGGTACACCATGCCGACCACGATGAAGACGGTCGAATGGTATGGCCGTGGCCCGCACGAAAGCTATGTCGATCGCAAGACCTCGGCCGCGATCGGGCTGTGGCGCGGGGCCATCGCCGAGCAGAACCATGATTACATGCGGCCGCAGGATACCGGCAACAAGGTCGATGTACGCTGGATGGAGCTGTCGGGCGAGGGGGCGGGGCTCCGCGTTCGTGCCCCCCGGCCGCTGATGATGCAGGCGCTCGCCTTCCCCTACACCGACCTTTACCGCCGGGCGCCGGGGACGTGGAAGTCGACCGATATCGTGCCGCATGGTGAGACGACGCTGATCGTCGATGCCGCGCAATGGGGCGTCGGCGGCGATACGACCTGGAGCCATGTCGGCCAGCCGCACATGAAATATCGCACGACATTGGAGCCGACCCGCGTCGCCTTCCGCCTGGAACCCTTCACCGGCGAGGGCACGACCCCCGACCAAGCGACGCCTGCGCGTGCGACAGCGCCGCAATAGGGCTATTCTTTACTCGGACAATAAGCCATCATGCCGCATCAGGCAGAGGAGAATCCATGAAAAGGGCAACGAAATTCCTGTTCGCGGCGGCGGTCGCCACCCTGTTCGCGGGGACCGCGACGGCGCAGGTCGCACCAGCGGGCAGCAGCGACACGGTGGCGGTGCACGCCGACCGTCCCGGCGCGACCTATGACCGTCACATCTTCGGCCAGTTCGCCGAGCATCTGGGCACCGGCATCTATCCGGGCATCTGGGTCGGCAAGGGCAGCAAGATCCCCAACATCAACGGCTATCGGCGTGACGTGATCGACGCGCTGAAGGCGATCCGCGTTCCCGTGATCCGCTGGCCGGGCGGCTGCTTCGCCGACGAATATCACTGGCGCGAAGGTGTCGGTCCGCAGGCCAAGCGCCTGACCAAGGTCAACACCAACTGGGGCGGCGTGACCGAGGACAACAGCTTCGGCACCAACGAGTTCATGAACTATACCGAGCTGGTCGGGGCGGAAGCCTATGTCTCGGGCAATGTCGGCTCGGCGGCACCGTCGGAGATGGCCGAGTGGGTCGAGTATATGACCTTCCCGTCCAAATCGACCTATGCCGAGGAGCGCCGCAAGAACGGCCGTGACAAGCCTTGGAAGCTCGCCATGTTCGGCATCGGCAACGAGCTATGGGGTTGCGGTGGCAATATGCGCCCCGAATATGCGGCGGACGTGACGCGTCGTTATTCGACCTTCCTGAAGGTCCCCGCTGGCGAAAAGCTGATGAAGATCGCCAGCGGTGCCAATAGCGAGGACTATAACTGGACCGAAGTGATGATGCGCGACGCCGGAAGCGCGTTCGACGGCATCGGCGTCCATTATTACACCGTCCCCGGCACCTGGGAAAAGAAGGGCGCCGCCACCGGCTTCGACGAGGAAGCCTGGGCGCGCACCCTGTCCAAGACGCTGAAGATGGAAGAGCTGCTGACCAAGCACTCGGCGATCATGGACAAGTACGATCCGCGCAAGCGGGTCGCGCTGCTCGTCGACGAATGGGGCACCTGGTACGATGTCGAACCCGGCACCAATCCGGGCTTCCTGTATCAGCAGAACTCGCTTCGCGATGCGATGGTCGCCAGCCTGAACCTCGACATCTTCGCCCGTCATGCCGACCGCGTGCGCGGTGCGAACATCGCGCAGATGGTCAACGTGCTGCAGGCGATGATCCTGGTCGACGGCGCGCGTATGGTGAAGACGCCCACCTATTGGGTGTTCGACATGTACAAGGACTATCAGGACGCCACCGTCCTGCCGGTCGATGTCCAGTCGCGCTGGTACAATAAAGACCAGTGGGTGATGAAGGCGGTCAGCGCCTCGGCGGTGCGCGACAAGGCGGGTGTCGTCCATGTCGGCCTGACCAATGTCGATCCGAACCAGCCCGCGACCGTCACCGTCAAGCTGGACGGCCTGAATGCCGCCCAGGTGTCGGGTCGTATCCTGACCGGTGCGACGATGGATGCGCACAACACGTTCGACGCGCCCAACCAGATCGCGCCGCAGCCGTTCAACGGCGCAGCGCTGTCGGGTGGCACGCTGACCGTGCAGATCCCGGCCAAGTCGGTCGTGATGCTGGACCTGCGCTGATGAAGGCCCGCGCCGGAGCGCTGCTCGCCGCCGTCCTTCTTACCGGGGCGGCGGGGTCCGCTGCGCCCCGGCGCGATCTTTCGTGGAACAGTCCGGGGGCGGGCAATCCGCTGCTTCCGGGCTATTTCGCCGACCCCTCCATCGTGCGCGATGGGGGGCGTTGGTATATCTTCGCCACGATCGATCCGTGGGGCGATGACCGCCTGGGCCTGTGGACCTCGGACAATGGCCGCGACTGGACCTTCTCGCAGCCCAACTGGCCGACCAAGCAGGCCGCGACCAGCCCGACCTCGGGCGATGCGAAGGTCTGGGCCCCCTCGGTGGTCAAGGCGGCGAACGGCCGCTGGTATATGTATGTCTCGGTCGGCAGCGAGGTCTGGGTCGGCTCGGCGCCCTCACCGGCGGGGCCCTGGGCCGATGCCAATGGCGGCAAGCCGCTGATCGCGCGCGACTTCGCGCCGAAATATCACATGATCGATGCCGAGGCGTTCGTTGATGAGGACGGCCAGGCCTATCTTTATTGGGGATCGGGGCTGAACTGGGTCAACGGGCATTGCTTCGTCGTGAAGCTGAAGCCCGACATGGTGCATTTCGACGGCGAGCCCAAGAATGTGACGCCCGCCAATTATTTCGAAGGCCCCTTCATGGTGAAGGAAAAGGGGCGCTATCTGCTGATGTACAGCGACGGCAACACGACCAAGGATACGTACAAAGTCCGCTATGCGGTCGGCTCTTCGCCGATGGGGCCCTTTACCGAGGCGGCGAACAGTCCGGTCCTGGAAACCGATGCGGCCAAGCAGATCATCAGTCCCGGTCATCACGCGGTCTTCGCCGACAAGGGGAAGTCGTACATCCTCTATCACCGCCAGGCGTTGCCCTTCGTGATGGGCAGCGATCGGGTGCTGCGACAGGTGTCGATCGATCCGCTGACCGTGAAGGCCGACGGCACGCTGGAAAAGGTGGTGCCGAGCCATGATCCGGTCATCCCGGCCTTTGCCGCGCACCGGACGCGCGGGCTGCGCTGGACGGGGAAGGGCACCGTGGCGCTGGCGGCGGACGACAATTACGCAACCGCCTGGCGGCCCGAGCCGGGGCAGGCGCCGATGCTGACCGCCGATCTGGGCGCGGTGCGGACCCTGCGCGAAAGCCAGATTCGCCCGGCCTTCGCGATCCAGCCACAGGATTTGCGGATCGAAGCATCGGTGGATGGCAAGACCTGGCGTCAGGTCGCGGCGGAAAAGGGCGTGAGCGGTTCGCCGATCACTCTGCGCCATCCGGGCAAGGCACGCTTCCTGCGCATGACGGTGCAGGCGAGGGAGCCCGCGATCTTGGAATGGTCGATCTTCTGATTTTTAAGCCCCTCCCGCAGGCGGGAGGGGTTTGGGGAGGGCGAGGCCGCGAGCGTTGGTCTCGGTGAGACTCCTTTCCCTCCCCCATCCCCTCCCGCTTGCGGGAGGGGAGCGGCTCGAGGATAGGGAAGGGGCTCCTAACCTCGGTTCAGCCAGAGCGAAGTCGAAAGGCCTCACCCCTTCGGCAAGGCAAACGCCATCGTATAGTCCCCATACCTAGTGCCCAGCGCGCCATGCCCCCCGGCGGTGATGACGACATATTGCCGCCCGTCCCGCCCGCGATAGGTCATCGGCGTCGCCTGCGCCCCGGCAGGCAGTCGGGCGCGCCACAGCACCTTGCCGCTCTTCAGGTCATAGGCCCGCAGATACTGGTCGGTCGTCGCCCCGATGAACACCACCCCGGAGGCGGTGATGATCGAGCCGCCCAGATTGGGCACGCCGGTCTTGATCGGCACACCCAGATGGCTGCCGAACAGGCCGGTGTCCTGCGCGGTGCCCAGCACCTTTTTCCACACAACCTGCCGCGTGTTGAGATCGACCGCAGTCAGATGGCCCCAGGGCGGCGCGTTGCACGGTGCGCCGAACACCCCGATCCAAGCGGCGACCACCGCGACATAGGGCGTGTTATACTGGGTCTGGAGATTGGGCTCGCGCGCATTCTCGCCGCCCTTCTTCTTCTCCATGTATTTCTTCACGCGCGGATCGTCGCGGCGCATCAGCCAGATCTTGAACGGCATCTCCATCGTGTTGACGGTGAAGACCTGCCGCACCGGATCGAGTGCAGCCCCACCCCAGTCGGTGACGCCGTCGAACGCCGGATGACCGATGATCGGCTTCAGCCCCGTCGGCTGGTAGATGCCCGTCCCCTGCGCACGGCGGATATCGATCCGGCAGAAGAGCTGGTCGATCGGCGTCGCGCCCCAGGTCGACACTTCGGTCGGGGCGGGCGGGGTGAAGGAGGGCAGGCCGACCGACCAGGGCTGGGTCGGCGACACCTTTACCCCCGGCGTTGCGCCATCCTGTCGCGCGGGGCGCTCGACGATGGGCGTGATCGGCGCGCCGGTCAGACGGTTGAGGAAATAGACCTGGCCCATCTTCGTCGTCTGGATCAGCGCCGGGATCGTCTGGCCGTTCGGGGCCCGATAGTCGAACAGCGACGGGCCGATGGGGATGTCCATGTCCCACATATCGCGGTGGACCAGTTGGCGCACCCAGCGCAGCTTGCCGGTGGAGATCTCCAGCGCGACGATCGAGGTGCCGAACCGGTCGTCGAACGGCCGCCGCCAGCCGATCCAGTAATCCGGCGAGGCATTGCCGGTGCCCAGATAGACCAGGCCGTTGGCCGGATCGGCGGTCATCGCGCCCCAGACATTGGGCGTGCCGCGCGTATAGGTCTCACCCGCCGGCAGCGGCGGGATCGCGTCCTGAGAGCGCCCGACGTCCCAGGCCCAGATGCCCGCGCCCGTGATTGGGTCATAGGCGCGCACCACGCCGCTGGGGATGTTGCGGTTGACGTTGTCGACGATCCGCTCGCCGACGATCAACCGGCCGTTCGCGACCACCGGGGGCGAAGTGCTGATCTGGTCGGCGGGGCCCGATACGCCCATATTCTGGCGCAGGTCGATCGCGCCGTTGGTGCCGAAGCCGGCGCAGGGCTTCCCCGTATCGGCGTCCAGCGCCATCATCCGCGCGTCGAAGGTGGGGGCGAAGATGCGGCGCGGGCAGGGCGTGCCCTCGGGCGCCTGATAGAAGGCGACGCCGCGGCAGACGAGATAGGAGTTGCCCTGGCGGCTGACCTGATCCTTCCAGCTCCACTTGGTCCGGCCGGTCGTTGCGTCGATCGCCTGGACGATCGAATGCGGCGTGCAGGTATAGAGGGTGTCGCCGATATGAATCGGCGTCGCCTCGGAATGATATTCGCGCTTATGCTCGACCGACTCCGCGCGGTCGGGCAGGTCGCCGGTCCGCTGGGTCCAGGCGAGTTCCAGCTTGCCGACATTGGCGGGCGTGATCTGCGACAACGCGGAATAGCGCTGGCCCGAAAGAGTGCCGCCATAATCGGTCCAGTCGCCGACCGGCGCCTGGGCCGCGACCGGCAGCGCGGCGGGGAGCACCGGGTCCTGCGCTTCGGCGGGACGGCTTTTCAGCACCGGCACCGCCAGCATCAGCGCGATGATCCCCAGGGCGGCGGGCATGGCGCGAGTTCGCGCCTTGGGCGTGCGCATCGCGGCGATCAGCCAGGGCAGGATGACCGGGATCAGGAGCACGGTCGGCGCGACGACACGCGGCACCAGCTGAAGCAGGTCGAACCCCACTTCCCAGATTGCCCAGACGAGCGTCGCCAGCCAGATCGCGACATAGAGCCAACGTCCCCGCGCATCGCCACGCCCGATCAGCGCGCCCGACAGGATCATCGCCAGCCCGGTCAGGACATAATAAGGCGATCCGCCCAGCAGTGCGAGATAGCCGCCCGCGACGGCGAAGAACCCACCAAGCAGGGCGAGCACCCAGCCCAGTATCGCCGCGCCCCATTTTTTCGCCGAGCCGCTACCGCGCATGGGCGATCCCCCTATGACTGTAACAAAATATTGCTCTCAGATGAACGCGTGAGGATGGGCTTGGTTCGCTCTTCTGTTCGCGCGACGCTATTATTCCCGCGGCTGGAGGCGGACACGGCATGGCGACACGGTCTCTGGAGGGTCTTGGCAAGGCGTTGGCGCCCTTCCTGTCGCGCTGGACCGCGCCCGACGGCTGGACGCATCGCCGGTACGATCGACTGCGTGAGCCGGGGACGGTTCGGCGCGGGCGCCTGTTGTTCCAGACCGGCCGTGCCGACATGATCGAGAAATATCGCGAGGCGATCGACGATTTTCGCGCGCGCGGCTGGGACGTCACCGCCTTTGACTGGCGCGGGCAGGGCGGGTCGGGACGGCTGACCCGGGACGGGACCGGCCATATCGACCGGTTCGAGCGGCTGACCGACGATCTCGCCGCCTTTCATGCCGATTGGGTTGCGGAAGGCGAAGGGCCGCATGTCGTGCTCGGCCATTCGATGGGGGGCTTTATCGCCCTGTCCGCACTGGCGGCGCAGCTGATCGCGCCCGATGCGGTGGTGCTGACCGCGCCGATGATCGCGCTGCGCTCGCCGGTCGGGCAATGGGCGGGGGCGCGGTTCGCGCGCTGGCAGGTCGGACGCGGCGATCCGCTGCGTCCCGCCTGGCGGAGGCTGGAGACCGAGGCGGCGGCTGCGGCGCGGCAGAAGCGGTTGACCCATGATCTGGCGCGCTTCGTGGATCAGCAGGAATTTCGGCGGCATTGGCCCGATTTGTGCCTGGGATCACCCAGCTGGCACTGGGTGGCGGAGGCGTTTCGCGCGACGGCGGCCTTGCGCGGCGATCCGGCGCTAGCGCGGATCGAGGTGCCGGTGCTGATGCTGGTGGCGCTGGCGGACCGGCTGGTCGACGCGCGCGCGGCGGGGCGGGTGGCGGCGCGATTGTCCAAGGGAGAGCTGGTCGCCTTCGGCAAGGACTGCGCGCATGAGATATTGCGCGAGGCCGATCCGATCCGCGCCAATGCGTTCGCCGCGATCGATGCCTTTCTGGCGCGGGTGGTTACGGCGCCCCGCAGCGCACCGGCCCGCCACCCATGATCCGGCATTTGGCCGTGCCCTCGACGGTGACGCGACCGAGCCCGGCATTGGTGACCGTCGCGGTATAACGCGCTCGCGCGCCGATCTCGCCCGGCCCCTCCAGCGTGACGAACAGGTCGCCCGCCTCCAGCCCATTGGCGGCCAGCGCGACCGGGCCATTGGCGAGCAGCCGCACCTTGGCCACGCGCCCGCCGCCGATGGTCAGCTTGGCGGGGCCGAGCAGCGTCGCGTTCAGCTGGTCGCCCTCCGTCCGGTCGACGCGAATCTCACCCGCGCCGGTGATCGACAGGCTCAGCGCCGTGCCCCGCATCTCCTCTGCCGTCACCTGCGCGCCGCCGATGACGGTGATCGCGGACAGCGGCGGCGCGGTGAGGGTCAGGGTGACCGGGCCACCGCCCCGTGACGACGCGCCGTCGCCAGCGATCCGCCGGACGACCAGCGTGCCGTCCGACAGCCGCGTCTCGACCCCGCGCAACGCCTCCGTCTCGCCCGACAGCAGCCCTCGCGGCGACGGTCCTGTGGTGAGCGTCACCAGAAAGGGCCCCTCGACCCGCAATTTCTGGAAACTGCTCAGGTCGACCCGGCGCTCGGCGGCCTGTGCCGAGGTGAGGGGAAGCATTGTAGCGAGGACGATCGACAGGGCGGGACGGAGCATGGCGCTATCCTCGCCCGCTCACGCCCGCCCCGCAACCCGGATCAGCGACCGCAGCGCGCCGAACCCGATCCCATCTTGCTGACGGTGCAGGTCGATTGCGGGCCCAGATCGGCACTGCCCGATCCCATCAGGCTGACCGAGGCCGCGCCCTCGACCCGCGCGGCGACATTGCCCGAGCCCGCGATCGAGACATTGGCCTGGCGCGTGCGCAGCCCGGCACCCTGGAAATCGCCCGATCCCGCAACGCTCACCTTCAGCGACCCGGCCGTGCCCTTGGCGGTGATCGATCCCGATCCGGCGATGCCCATATCGGCCTGGCCGACGCGCATCGCATCGATGACCATATCGCCCGACCCCGCGATGCCGCCATGGAAGCGCGGCCCTTCCACCCGGTCGATCGTCATCCGGCCCGAACCCGAGACACCCGCATCGGCCAGGTGCGGCAGCGTGACGAGGATGCGGACCCCCTTGCCCTTGCTCCAGCCCCAATGCGTGCCCTTCTTGCGGCCGATGCGCAGGGTCGCGCCGTCGCGCGTGATCTGCAACTGGTCGAGCGTGTCCGATGGTCCCTCCGCCCGGACCGAATAGCCGCCGCCGACCCGGACCTCGACCGGATCGCTGCCGCGCAGGTCGACGCCGGTGAAGTCGCGCGCGGCGAAGGTGCGGACATTGCCCGATCCTTGCGCGGGCACGGCATCGCCATCGTCCGAGGACCAACTGAATGAACAGGCGGCGGTCGGGATAGCCAAGGCAGCGATAGCGATCAGGGGCAGGCGGTAGGATCGGATCATGGACACTCTCCTGTGTATTGTGCAATCAATACACTACAGGGTCATCCGCCTGCAAATGAAAAGGGGCGGCCCCATCGGAGCCACCCCTTGTTCGTATCGGAGAGAACCGACCGCGGATCAGGCGGCGGGCTTTTCCTTGTTATAGATGGCGGCAGCAGCGCGCAGGATTTCCAAGATCTTTTCCTGGGCGCGCGGCTCGTCAACCTCTTCCATCGCGGCGAGTTCGCGGGCGAGGCGGCTGGTCGCGGCCTCGAAGATCTGCCGCTCGGAATAGCTCTGCTCGGGCTGGTCGTCGGCACGGAACAGGTCGCGGACCACCTCGGCGATCGACACCAGGTCGCCCGAGTTGATCTTGGCTTCATATTCCTGGGCCCGGCGCGACCACATGGTGCGCTTGACCTTGGGCTTGCCCTTCAGCGTTTCCATCGCCTCGCGCATGGTCTTGTCCGAGGACAGCTTGCGCATGCCGACCGACTCGGCCTTGTTGGTGGGAACGCGGAGCGTCATGCGCTCCTTTTCAAACCGCAGCACATAGAGTTCGAGCTGCATCCCTGCGATTTCCTGCTTTTGCAGCTCGATAACGCGGCCCACGCCATGCTTGGGGTACACGACATAGTCACCGACGTCGAAGTGGAGCGCCTTGGCAGCCATTGGGGGCCTTTCCGGGTCAAAGGCCTTCGCGCGAGCGCCGGACGAGCGGAATGGGGTCCACTGTTCTCATCGGCCTCGGGAAGGAAGGGTCGAACACATCAAGGCGGGCGGTCGCAAAAACAGCTAGGCCCGTCGCGGAACCATATAGCATGGTCGCAACAAAATTACCAGCATCTCCGCAAGCTGCGGGAACCATTGGGCGAGAAGGACGGCGCCGTCGCGGCGTGGACCCCTATTCCTCCCCTTGTAGGGGAGGTGGCGCGCGCAGCGCGACGGAGGGGTGTCCCGCTATCGAGAGGGGTGACACCCCTCCACCAGCTTCGCTGGTCTCCCTCCCCTTAAAGGGGAGGAATGATCGGGGTCAGTCCCCCTTGCCGGGTTCCGGGCTGAAGAACTGGTCGTACTTGTTCTCGACGCCCTTCATCGCATCGGCGTCGGGCGGCGTCTGGTCCAGCTTGCGGGTGACGTTGGGCCACTGGGCGGAGAAGGTGTTGTTCAGCTCCAGCCACTGCTCCAGACCGCTTTCGGTGTCGGGCAGGATCGCCTCGGCCGGGCATTCCGGCTCGCACACGCCACAGTCGATGCATTCGGACGGGTTGATGACGAGCATATTCTCGCCCTCATAGAAGCAGTCGACGGGACACACCTCGACACAGTCCATATACTTGCAGCGAATGCAGGCATCGGTGACGACGTAGGTCATGACAACTCCCAAGGTACGAACGCGTGCTGCTATGCCGCGTATGGCGATCCGTCAACGTCCGAAACCGGAGAAGTGACCAGATCGCAGTAACAGGCGCGCCCTTCGGCGGGCGGTCCGCGCCGGAGGGGCAGCGATTCCACGCGCAGGACGCGGACATCTCCGGCTTGTGCGAAGGTCAGGATGCTGCCCACCCTGACCGGGGCATGGGCCCGGTCGATCGCCCGGCCGTCCATGCGGAAATGCCCGTCGCGCGCCATTTCCTGCGCCCGCTCCCGCGACTTGGCGATCCGCGCCCACCAGAGGAAACGGTCGAGCCGCATCGACTCAGGGGAAGAGGCGCGGGTGGTCATGGGCGGGAGCGTTCCTTTCTATGGGAGAAATCCGTCAATCTTCCATCACCCCGGCCTTCATGGGGGTGGCCGTGAGTTATCGTCACGATGTCCGCCCCCAGTCGGCGAGCGCGGCGAAGGCGTTGCCCGGTCGCGCCTCGACACGCGGAGCGGGGCGGGCGGGGGGACGGCCGCGCCAGATCCAGCGCGGGGCCTCGTCCTCTGCGGCACGAACCTTGCGGAAACCGAGATCGCCCATCAGCCGGTCGAGCGTCGCCGCCTCCAGCCCGATCGAGGTGGCGAGCGCCGCGTCGGGGGTGAACGGCTCGCGCCCGCCCCGCGCATCATGCGTCGCCCGCGCGATCCTCTCGACCAGATCGATGCGCACCGCCTGATCGCCCAGCGGGCGGAAGCCCGAGGCGACGGTCCGTCCCGGTTCGTCGCGCTTCAGGATGGTCGCGCCCGGCCGGGGCAGCGCCGGGCTCTGGCCCCACAGCGTCATCAGCGTGCGCCGCCAACCCGCCGCGCCGGGCTTGAGCAGCCGGGGATCGAAGACATCGAGCGTGCCGATGGTGATGCCCAAGCCCCGCAACCGCCGCCGCTCCTCAGGCGACAGCGCGTCGATCATCAGGCGCAGCGGCTGGCGCGGCGCGATGGCGCCCGCATCCTCCAGCGCGGCGGCGACAGCGCGGATCGCAGGCGACGCCTTGGCCTCGCGCGCCAGTCCCGCCAGCCGGACGAGCGCGGGCACCTGCCGGTCGAGCGAACGCGCCAGCCAGGTCTCCAGCCGCGCCTTCACCCGCTCGCGCATCGGCGGGGTCAGACAGTCGAGGTCGCGCTCCAGCCGCACGACCGGCCGCCCCAGCGAGGGCCCCGCCACCAGCCTGGCCACGCCATGCCCGTCCCAGACCAGCCGGTCCTCGTGGAGCGTGATCGCCTCCTGCGCAGCGGCGATCAGTGCCTCAGCCCGGCGGGCGCGTTCGGTGCCCAGCCGCTTTTCGGCTGCGGCGAGCAGCAGGCGCTTGTCATTGGCCCGCGCGCCCGACTCGACGGTGAAGCGGAATCCTTCCAGCCGGCCGATCGGGTGGTCTTCGACCAGCACCTCACCCTCCGGCCCGATGGTGACGGGCAGCGCGCCTGCATCCGCACCGATGCGGCGGATCAGCGCGGTCGTCCGCTTGTCGACGAAACGCTGGGTCAGGCTGGCATGGAGGCCGTCGGACAGCCGCTCCTCGATCTCGCGCGTCCGCTCCGCCCAGTGTTTCGGATCGGCCAGCCAGTCGGCGCGCTGGGCGATATAGGCCCAGCTACGGATCGCGGAGAGGCGGCCCGCCAGCGTCTCGACATCGCCCGCCATGGTGTCGAGCCGCGCGATCTCGTCGGCGAACCATTGGTGCGGGACATGGCCCAGCCCTTCGGACAAATGGCCGAACACGCGCGAGACGAAGCGGGCATGGGGGTCGATGCCGACCTTGCGGAAATCGGGAATGCCGCACGCCGCCCAAAGCCGCGCGACCATGGCGG
>NZ_BCTY01000017.1 GCF_001591005.1 Sphingomonas sanguinis NBRC 13937 | reverse complement strand
TGTAACGCTTTGCGATCCGACTGATCGCAAGACTCACCGGGATTTTCCCAGTGATCCCACGCCATGGGGCGGGGCAGAACCATGGCTCGAACCGGTCGGTCTTCACGCGGCAGACATGCTCGACCGGTGCGATGATGTGCCGTTCGGTCCCGAGCTCAAGGGGCCATCGCATCGACCTCCGGTGCCTACCGGCGCACGCCAATCCGCTAAGTCTATACAGGATAGCGACGTTATCCGACGTGCCCGATCACTGCGCCCGCGCGGATCGCTTGCCCCTCGACCAGCGTGTCGGACAGCCGCATCCCCTTGGGCAGGAACAGGATGATCGTCGAGCCGTGCTCGAACCAGCCCATCTCTTCACCCTTGCCGATCCGTGCCGAACAGGCGGTGCGGCCGGGGCCATGTTCGCGCAACGTCCGCTCGGTATCGAGGCAGTGGAGGCGGATGCTCGCGACCAGGATCGCGGCGACGGGCACGATCAGCATCGGCTGCCCCGACATCAGCACGCGCGCCTCGATCACCGCGCGCTCGTTGCGGCAGAAGAGCCGTTCGACCCGCTTTAGCGCGATCGGATTTACGTTCCAGCAGTCGCCGGAGACATAGGTCACGCCTTCCACCACCAAGTCGGTGGGGGCGTGGAAGCGGTGATACATGCCCGCCGTCAGACGTAGCGTGACAAACGAGCCGTCGCGATAGCGCTCGACCAGCGCGGCGTCGGGGATCAGGTCGCCGAGCCGATAGGGAAAACCCTTCACTTGGTAGAGCCGGTCCTCCTCGATCCGGCCATGCGCGCCGACCAGCGCGTCGCAGGGGGAGGCAATGCTATCCGAATCGGCGTCGAACTCGCGCGCGCCGTCGCGAAGCGCGCGGACGAAGCCGTCGCGCAGGGATTTGAACCGTGTCGTCCGCGCATCCGACAGGTCGACGCCCGCAAAGAATTTCCAAAGCGCGAGGCTGGGTCTGGCGATCAGAGGATGCTCGATCCGGGCGATCCGGCCGACCAGTTTCGTCGCGAAGCGGCGCGGCAGGCGGTTGGTGACGAGGAAATTGATATCCTCGTTCAGGAAGAACCGCATGATGGGTCCACGCATTGTCATGCCTCCGTCATGGGTACGCGGTCAAAGGCCGCATGAACCCGATTCTCACTGGCCTGCTGGCCGTTTCCGCTGGTGCGGTTGCCCTGACAAAAGGGCATCGCCGCCTGACCCTGTCGCGCGCCAAGCATCCGGGGCTGGGCGGCCATGTCCGCATGGCCAAGCGCATTGCCGGGCAGATCCCGTTCTACACCTATGGCGAGGATCGCTTCTTTCGCGTCGATGATGCGCCCGACGCGATCGCCGACCAGCGGCGCGCCGGGTTCGAGCGGCTGGGCGGCCTGTTCGCGACGCGATTCGCGCAGACGCTGGCGCTGACCAAGGAAACGCGCAGCGGCCTGTCCGACCTGCAATTCACCGGCGCGTACCGCGTGCCGTTCCAGTTCCGCGAGAAGGTGCGCACGACGCTGGCGACCGGTGCCTTCTATCAGCGATCGGAAGGGCCGATCCTGGTCGACCTGGATGGCAACCGGCTGATCGACCTGACCGGCTCCTACGGCGTCAACCTGTTCGGCAACGACTTCTACAAGCAGACCATGGCCCAGGGGGCGGCGATGGTCGCTGATCTTGGTGGCGTGCTGGGCTCGTTCCACCCGGTCGTCGCGGACAATGTCCGCCGCCTGACCACGCTGTCGGGCATGGACGAGGTGTCGTTCCACATGTCGGGCACCGAGGCGGTGATGCAGGCGGTGCGCCTGGCCCGCTATCACACCAAGCGTCCGCGTCTGGTACGATTTGCCGGGGCCTATCATGGTTGGTGGGGTGATGTGCAGCCGGGCATCGGTAACCCGGTGCCCGCCGATCGCACGCTGACGCTGGCCGACATGTCCGACCGGACGCTGAAGGTGCTGGCGACGCGCAAGGACATTGCCTGCGTGCTGGTCAACCCGCTCCAGGCCATGCACCCCAATGGCTCGGCGCCATCGGATGGCCAGCTGGTCGATGGTGGGCGAAAGGCGGGGGCCGATCTGGCCGCCTATCGCGAATGGCTGCACAAGCTGGCCGAGACCTGCCGGGCGAATGGCATCGTCCTGATCTTCGACGAGGTGTTCATGGGCTTCCGCTTGGCTAAGGGGGGGATGCCCGAATATTTTGGGGTGAAGCCCGACCTCATCACCTATGGCAAGACGTTGGGCGGTGGGTTGCCGGTCGGCGTGCTGTGCGGTCCGGCGCATCTGATGAAGCGCTGGCGCGAGGATCGGCCCGTCGACATCTGCTTTGCGCGCGGCACGTTCAACTCGCACCCCATGGTGATGGGAGCGATGAACGCCTTTCTCCAGCGGCTGGAGACGCCCGAGGTGGCGGCGCTCTATGACGGGCTGGACGAGCGCTGGAATGCGCGCGCCGCGATGTTCAATGCGCGGATGGCGGAGGCCGGGCTGCCCCTGTCGGTCGCGCATGTCCAGACGATCTGGACCATCCTCTACTCGGTCGCCTCGCCCTATAACTGGATGCTGCAATATTATCTCCGGGCGGAAGGTCTGGCGTTGAGCTGGGTCGGGACCGGGCGGCTGATCTTCAGCCTCGACATCGACGACACCCTGTTCGCCGAGATTTGCGACCGCTTCGTTGCAGCGGGACAACAGATGCGTGACGATGGCTGGTGGTGGACGTCGCCCGAGGCGCGAAAGGACCTGAAGCTGGCCAATAAGGCGATTCGGCGGCGGATCTTGAAGGAGTCGCTGGCGGTGCGGTTGGGACGGGGAGGATAAGCCTTTCCCGCTTTTCCTGCTCCCCCTCCCGCAGGCGGGAGGGGGCCGGGGGGAGGGCAGGGTGTCTCACCGAGACTGTCGCGTGAGGCCTTCCCTCCCCCATCCCCTCCCGCTTGCGGGAGGGGAGCGACCAGGCGAGAGGTCGGGACACAAAAAATGGGCGGCGGTCCTTTGGAACCGCCGCCCTGTCCGTCAAACCGAAACCGCGCGTTACGCCGCCTTCAAATCCTCGAAATCATCGACGTCGTGATGATCCATCCGCTCGCCCTTCATCAGGCGGCGGGGCGCGCTCTTGTACATCTTGAAGTCGTTGAACGGGTCGGTGACGATCTTCGTCGCCCAGACGAGACCCGTTTCCAAATCGCGCTGCGCCCAGAGCTGCATCACGCGCACAAAGATCGCGCTGACGCCCAGGCCCAGCCAGCCGATGCCGACATGGCGCAGATAGCCCATGAAGCCGTCCGGATATTCCAGCGTGCCGAACAGCGTCGGCTGGACCAGCAGGACCACCGGGATCGCGCCCCAAATGCCCATCAGCACATATTTGCGGGCGAGGTTATAGCCGACCTTGATCTCTTCCTTATGCTCATGCGTGGCCTTGTTCACATGGTCATAGCCCTTGGGCTCGAAGAAGAAGTGCCCGGCCTGGCGGCTGGTCATCGCCACGCCCCAGGCGAGCAGGCTGGCGACCGCCGGGTCGATGAACAGCAGTACATAGGCGGTCAGGAAGGTGCAGGCGCTGACGAAGTGCAGGCTCTGATTGACCAGGCTGTGGTGATAATAGCGATGATCGTCCCACCGCTGTTCGGCGAGCTGCGCGCGAAAACCAGTCATTGGACATGTCCTTGGGCGGAAGGCTGGCGCTTGGCGAAGCGGACCAGCGAGAAATGGCCGAGCGGGGGCAGGGGGCGGCTTTCGACCAGCTCGACATCGCCGCGCGTCGCCGCCCAGTCGGTATAGCGCTCGAACGGGAAGTCGGTGCGGAAGCCCAGCCGGCTGGTGATCGGCATCAGGGTCTTTTCGATCCGACCGCGAAGCCCGTCGCCCGCGCCGACGCGCGTGGTGATGACGATCTCGCCGCCGGGACGACAGATACGCGCGAACTCGTCCAGCGCCTTTTCCGGGTTGGGCACGGCGGTGATGACATATTGCGCGACCACCACGTCGAAGCTGTTGTCGGCGAATTGCAGCGCCTCGGCATCGCCATACGCGATCTGCTCGACATGGGTCAGCTTGCCGTTGCGCACCCGCTCGCGCGCCTTGTCGAGCATCGGCTCGGACAGGTCGACGCCGACGATGCGGTTCGCCCGCGAATATTGGGGCAGCGAAATGCCGGTGCCGACCCCCACCTCGATGATGCGGCCACCGATGCGTTCGGCGGCGACGATGGCGGCGGAGCGACCCTTTTTGAAAACGGGGCCGAAGACCAGATCATAGACAGGCGACCAGCGATCATAGGCCTTGGTGACGCTGGCTGTACTCATCTGTGTTGCCATCGAAGGGGCATCCCGTTGAACGACGATGCGACCCCTGTTCGCAGCAGGCGGTGACAGTTTCACGACAAATGACGCGGTACGTGCGAGATTTTCGCAATAGCGCCATCAATATGTCATCGATCGTGCATGAATTTGTCGTATCTTGGAGATAGTAATTACTCTGGCTATCGCTGTCTGAAAGAGATTTGGCGGCCTGCATTGGTGCATGACTTGTAAGATGCGCCAATCCATTAACTTGTAGAAGCGTCTGCCGATCCTCAAGATTCTGCAGATGGACCGCATATTGCACGGCGATGAGGTTTTGCGTTCCGATGCCGGTGCACATGGGTCCGGGGCGGGCGCGCGATGCCAAGGCGTCGCGCGCTGGGGTGGTGAAAATTCCCCAGACTGTTGGCACTCTATGCCATAATACGGCAGAATCTGCGACAGTGCATTTTCCTAAATGGCTGAAAATAAACGAATTCAGTGTGTGGCACGAGTAATGCAGTAACTCACATGCCGGGGTGATCCGGCGCCAGGGAGTTACCACCATGTTGCTGTCGTTGCTGCTGACATCGGCCTTAGCCGCCACTTCGCCGGTCCGGGACGCACCGCCGACCACCGTTACGCTCGATACCGTGGCGGTCGTCACCCGCTCCGGCGCGGCCCCCGCCGCGACCCCCACCCGCTACTGCATCGTCGAGGCTCTGACCGGGACGCGCATCCGCACCAAGGTCTGCCACACGGCGGACGAATGGATCGCCAGCGAAGGTGAAGTCCCGACCGGCCGCATCACGCGCCGCTGATCCCCCGTCCTTTTACGCCTTTCGGAGAATTGCCATGATGTTCGCTCTGCTCGCCGCCGCTGCTGCCCTGTCCACGCCGTTGCCGCGTGACGAGGTCGTCAAGCCCGCCGCCACCCCCGCCGCGCCCTCTGCCGAGGTGTCCGCGCTGCCGACCGCGCCCGATCCTAAGACGACCCGCTACTGCTTCCTGAACGTCGAGGAAGACCACATCATGCGCGGCAAGGTCTGCAAGACGCGCGCGCAGTGGCGCTGGCAGGGTATCGACCCGCTCAACTATATCGGCCGCAACAAGTGAGGGAAAAGGGTGGGGGCCGCACCCACGGGGCGGCCCCGCCCGCCGCGCGTCAGGTCAGATCGCGCGAATAGACATTATAGGTCTTGTTGACGTCGCTTTTGATCGTTTCGGCGATCGAGCGCATCCCTTGATTGTCGTCGAGAATCCAGCCGATCTCGCCGCGCGACGCGCCATAACGCTCGACCGAGGCGCGGCGGATATATTCGATCATCATGAAAGCCAGTTGGCTGGCCATGCGCGACGACTGGAGTTCCTTGACCACGCCCATCAGCGGCACGCGCATCGTGCGCACCTTCGGCGCACGCAGCCACAGGAGCAGCTTGGCCCAGCCGAAGGGCAGCAGACTACCCTTGAGCGGCTTGATCGCCTCGTTGAGGTCGGGGAGGGTGATCATGAACGCCACCGGCTTGCCGTCCAGCTCGGCAATGCGGATCAGGTCGTTGAACACGATCGGCTTCAGCTTGACGCCGACATCCTTGATCTCGGGCGGGGTGAGCGGGATGAAGCCCCAGTTATCCGACCACGCATCGTTCAGGATGCTCAGGATGATCGCGGCCTCTTCCTCGAACTTGGCCTTGTTCACCTCGCGCACGCGGATGCGATCGTTCTTCTCGCCCGACTTGATGATCCGCTGGACGATCGGCGGAAATTCTTGCGTGATGTCGAGCTCATAGGTGAAGAGCTGCTTGATGACGCCGTAGCCCGCGCCCTCGATCCAGCCCTGATATTCCGGCCGCGCATGGCCCATCATGATGGTGGGGTCCTGGTCGAAGCCCTGGACCAGCAGGCCGGGCTCTTCCCAGACCGATTGCGAGATGGGCCCGATCGCCCGCGTCATGCCCTGGTCGCGCAGCCAGCCCTCGGCAGCGGCGAGCAGCGCCTGGAACACGTCCTGATTCACCGCGTCCATCAGGCCCCAGAAGCCGACGTCCGGCCCGAAGCCCTTGGACGGGTCCATCTCCAGCGCCAGCGTGTCGAGATGCGCCGAGATGCGCCCGACGACCTTCCCATTCTCCTCCGCCAGGAACAGCTGCGCCTTGGCATGGCTGTACCAGCCATTCTTCTCCGGCGTCAGCAGGCCCAGCGCCTCGCCCTTCAGCGGCGGAACCCAGTGCGGATCGTCGGCGTACAGCGTGAAGGGGAAGTCGACGAACGCCTTGCGGTCGCTTTTCGACGAGATGGGGCGAATGGTGACGGTCATGGGCGTGAGGTCCGGCAGATAATTTCGCGCTCGTTCCTAACCGGCTTGGTCGATCATAGCGAGTGAGGATATCGTCATTGCCTGCCGTGGGAATGCCACCGTGTCGCCACTATATGGGGGCAAAGGATAGACCCATGGAATCGACGCTTTCTTTCGATCGCGGCTCGCACGCGCCTCAGTCCTCGCCAGTCGGGACGTCGCCCGCGCGTGTCCCGATCGCGGACGACAAGGCGATGCTGCGCGCCGCCGCCGAACTGACCCGCGACCTGATCGCGCCGCGCCCGGGCCTCTACTGGGCCGACATGGTGGGCAGCGCGCTGCTCGGTTATGCCGCGCTGGCGGTGGCCGTGACGGCGGCGTCGACGGGGGTGATCGTCGTCGCTTCGGTCGTGGCGGTGCTGGCGCTCTACCGCGCGTTGCTGTTCATCCACGAAGTCAGCCATATGAAGCACTCGGCGCTGCCGCGGTTCCGAGAAGGCTGGAACGCGCTGGTCGGCGTACCGCTGCTGACGCCTGCCTTCATGTATGAGGGGGTGCACAATCTCCATCATGCCAAGACGCGCTATGGCACGGCGGACGATCCCGAATATCTGCCGCTGGCGCTGATGAAGCCGTGGACGCTGCCGGTGTTCATCCTGGTGTCCGCGCTGGCGCCGCTGGGCCTGCTGATCCGCTTTGCGATCCTGTCGCCGCTGTCCTGGGTAATCCCCGGCCTGCGCAAGATCGTGGTCGAGCGTTACTCGGCCCTGGCGATCAACCCGCAGTTCCGCCGCCGGATGCCCGAGGGTGAGGCGCTGGTCCGGTTCAACCGCACCGACGCCGCCGCCTCGATCTGGGCGATCGCGCTGGTGGCGATGGTCGCGACGGGCGTGATCCCCGTGCGCGGCTTCGCGATCGGCTTTGCGATCGGCTCGGCGGTCGCCGTGCTGAACCAAGTGCGCACGCTGGTGGCGCACCTCTGGGAGAATGAGGGCGAGCAGATGACGGTGACCGCCCAGTATCTCGACTCGGTCAATGTGCCGCCGCCCGCGCTGCTTCCGGGCCTGTGGGCGCCGGTGGGCCTGCGCTATCATGCGCTGCATCACCTGCTGCCGTCGCTGCCCTATCATGCGCTGGGCGAGGCGCACCGCCGGATCAGCGCGGCGCTGACCCCGGATTCGCCCTATCACAAGGCGAGCTACAAGGGCCTGCCGGGCCTGGTCGCCAAGATCGGCCTGAGCACGATGCGCCGGGGCAAGTGATCCCCTTCGCGCCGGGCAAATGGTGAGGGCTTTACGCCCTCACTCCTCGGTGCGGAACAGCACGGCCTCGCCGATGAGGAAGAACAACAGGATCGGGGCCCAGGCGGCGAGGAAGGGTGGGTAAGCCCCCAGATCGCCCATCGCCATTGAGAAATTGTCCGCCACGAAATAGGCGAAGCCCAGCGCCATGCCGATGACGGCACGGACGAACAGCTTGCCCGAGCGCGCGATGCCGAACGCTGCGACCGCGCCCAGCAGCGGCATCAGCATCGCCGACATCGGTGCGGACAGCTTGTGCCAGAGCGAACCCTCCAGCGACTTGGTCGGCCGTCCCGCCTCTTGCAGGTCGGTGATCGCGCTAGATAGCGCGCCGAAGGACAGGCTGTCGGCATTGACGCTGGCCAGGGTCAGCTGCTCCGGGGTGACGCCGCGCCCGACGATCAGTGAGGGGTATTGGGTCAGCTTGCCCGACTTCACCTCGAAGCGCGTGGCCGGGCCGATCTGCCAGCCATCGCCCGCCCGCACGCCGCGCGGGGCGCGCACGATCGCCTGCAGGCTGCCGCCCGCGCGGTCATAGAGCGTCACGCCGCCCAGTTGTGTCTTGGCCCCGCGCCCCTGGATGAGATCGACCGAGAGAAGGTCGTCGCCGTCGCGCACCCAGACATTGGCCCGGTCCCCGCTGTCGATGGGCAGGGGGCCGTATTGCACCTTCTGCCAGGCCGACAGCGTCGCGCTGGCGCGCGGCACGATCCGGTCGTTAAAGGCGAAGCTGAACGCCGCCACGCCCGCGCTGGCGATGAGCAGCGGGGCGAGCACCTGATGCGCCGACATGCCCGCCGCCTTCAGCGCGATGACCTCCGAATTCTGATTCATCGTGAAGAAGGTCAGGATCGTGCCGAGCAGCACCGAGAAGGGCAGCAGGAACGACACGATCTGCGGCAGGCGCAGCGAGACATAGCGCCACACCTGGGCCTGTCCGTTGCCGGGCGCGGCCAGGACCGCACCGGACTCGCTCAGCACATCGAGCGTCTGGAGCACCAGCGCCACAGCGAACAGGATGGCGAAGGTGCGGACCAGGAACATCTTCGCCATGTAGATGGCGATCGTCTTCGACGGGAAAATGTTGGACAGGCTCATGCCGTATAGGCCTTTTTACGGCGGCGGCCGGGTATCCAGCGACCGATCGCCTTGGCCAGCTTCGCCACCCCGCGCTCCAGCGCACCGATCGGCTGGCCGCCGGGCACATAGGCGGTGACATAATACATCCACAGGACCAGCCCTGCGAACACCGCGAATGGTCCCCATAGCGCCAGGATCGGGTTCACCCGCCCTAGCGCGCCGATATCGGCGGCATATTGGTTCACCTTGAAATAGGTGACCAGCATCACGATCGACAGGAACACACCCAGCGCCGATGTCGATCGCTTCGGCGGGATGCCCAGCGACACCGCGAGCAGGGGCAGCAGGAACATTGTCACCACCTCGACCACTCGGAAGTGGAACTCGGACCGGCTGCCGGCGCGTGCCTCGGCACTCTGCGCCTCCTGACCGTGCCGGGCCAGCTCGGGCAGGGTGAACTCCAGGTCGCGGCCGCCGCGCTGGCGGAAATTGTCGAATTTGGGCAGGTCGATCGGCAGGTCATGGCTGGAGAAGGTCAGCACGCGCGGCGCCTTGAACTCCGGCCGGTTGTGGATCAGCGTGCCGTTGGTCAGGCGGAAGATGATGACGTTGGGGTCGTCGGTCGCCAGGAAGCGCCCACGCTGCGCCGTGACGCCGATCCAGTCGCCCTTCGACGTATTGGCGTGGACGAAAATGCCCGACAGATCGCGGCCATTCTCGCGGCTTTCCTCAATGCGCAGGGTCATGCGATCACCCAGATGGGTGAACTCGCCGACCTTGATCGAGGCGCCCAGTGCGCCAGTGCGCAGCTCGTAGCGCAGGCCTTCGTAATAATAGCGCGCAACCGGCTGGATATAGCCGACGATCGCGAAGTTCAGCGCCGCCAGCACGATCGCGTACATGTACGGCACGCGCAGCAGCCGGGTATAGCTCATGCCCACGCCGCGCATCACGTCCAGCTCGGACGAGGTGGCCAGGCGGCGAAAGGCGAGCAGGATGCCCAGCATCAGCCCGATCGGAATGCCCAGCCCCAGATATTCGGGCAGCAGGTTGGCGAGCATCCGCCACACCACGCTGATCGGCCCGCCCTCGGTCGCGACGAATTCGAACAGGCGGCGGATGCGGTCGAGCACCAGCAGCATCGCCGAGATGAGCAGCGTCGCGAACAGCGGCAACGCGATCAACCGGGCCATGTAGCGATCGATGGATTTCATGCGGGGGACTTCATCCGGGGGCCATCACTCGCGCGATAAAACGGCCATGGCTATACGGGGGCGGGCAGGGCGCGTCACCCCTTGTTTGTGCGGGATTATCCCGGCGTCCGACTTGGCTCAGGCTGCGGCGCAGACCAGCCCCTCGGTCCGCTTCAGCGCCGCCGCGACGGCGCGCTCCAGCCCGGCGAGGGTGAAGGGCTTGCGCAACACCTCATGCCCCTCGAACCCGGTTGCCTGCGCATCGCCCGCAAAGCCGGTGACGAACAGCACCGCGACGTCCGGGTGGCGCGGGCGCAGCGCGGCGATCAGCTCGGGGCCGGTCAGATGCGGCATGAGCACGTCCGACACGATCAACCGGATGCCCGGATGCCGTGCCAGCAGCCCCTCCGCCTCGCGTGGATCGCCACAGGCGATGGGATCATGGCCCAGCTCGCCCAGCGCCTCCATCGTCGCGGCGAGCACGCGGGGATCATCCTCGACCAGCAGGATGCGCAGCGCGCCCATATCCTCCGCTACGTCGGGGGCGGGGGCATCCGGCTCGACGGCGGCGGCCACGGGGCGGGCGATATGGCGGGGGAAATAGAGGCTGACGGTGGTGCCTTCGCCGGGTGCGGTCTGGATCGTCACGTCGCCGCCCATCTGGCCGACCAGCCCGAAGATCTGGCTGAGACCGAGGCCCGTGCCCTTGCCCGCGGGTTTGGTGGTGAAGAAGGGTTCGAACACCCGCTCGACGATCTCGGGCGGCATACCCTCGCCGGTGTCGGTGACCGACAGCACGACATACTCGCCCGCTCCGCCACGCGGCAGCGTGTCCGCGCCGACCTGCGCCTCGGCGGTGCGGATGGTCAGCTCGCCGCGCCCGTCCATCGCATCGCGGGCATTGACCGCCAGGTTCAGGATGGCATTTTCCATCTGCGTCCGGTCACCGAACAGCATCCAGTCGCTGGTCGCATCCTCAACCGTCACCTTCACCCCGTCCCCCAGCGTCCGGTCGAGCATGTCGCGCATGTCGGCGACCAGCTGGCGCGGGGGCAGGCATTGCGGGGCCAGCGCCTCTTCGCGGCTGAACATCAGCAGGCGGCGGGTCAACGCGGCGGCGCGGTGCGCGCCCTCGGTCGCGCTCTCCAGATGGCGGTGGACGTCCTCCTCGTTCCCGGAGCGGCGGGCGAGTTCCAGCCCGCCCAGAACGACCGCCAGCATATTGTTGAAATCATGCGCGATACCGCCGGTCAGCTGGCCTAGCGCATCCATCTTCTGTGCCTGGCGGAGCTTGGCTTCCTGCACCTTCAGCTCCTGGGTGGCGGCCTCGACCGCGTCGGCCAGTTCCTCGGCACGGGCGCGTTCGGCGCGGGCTTCGGCATGGGCCTCGGCCCGCTCGCCCACTGCACGCAGGATCAGCCAGCCGAGCAGGATGCCGCCGAGCACCAGCCCGATCACCAACAGCGCCAGCGCGCCCGCGATCCGATTGGCGTGGAGCACCGAGTCGCGCGCGGCGGCGCTCCGCTGGTCGAGCAGCACCCGCTCGCCGTCGATCAGCGCATCGAGCGTCCGGCCGATCCGCAATAGCGCCTTGGCCTGCCCCGCCTGGTAATAGAGCGCATAGGCCTGTCGATTGCGGTGATAGGTGGTCGACAGTGCAATGGTCGACAATTCCTTGCCGCGCACGCCGTACGCCGCGCGAAGCTGGTCGATCAGCCGCTGTTGCGCGCGATCCTCGACAAGGATGTCGAGCCGGTCGAGCTGCGCGCCCGCCAGGGTCCATTCGTCCGAATAGATCTGGCCCAGCTTGCTGTCGCCCGAGATGACGTAGCGGCCGAGCGACGCCTCCGACCGGGCGATGGTGCCCGCCAGCGTCCGGGCCAGGATCATCACGTCATAGCTGTGCCGTTGCCGCTCCAGCGCGATGTCACGCTCGCGATTGGCATGGCCCAGCGTCAGGATGAGCATGACCAGCGTGATCGCACCGGCCAGCGCCACCGCGATCAGGGCAAGGGTGTGCCACCGGCTCCCCTCTCGCTGATAATCCTGCTCGATCACGGTCGCCACGCTATCCCCATGCCCCGGATTTTGCAAAGCGGGCGGGGTGGATCAGCCGATGACGCCCACCGCCTGACCTGCCGCGCGGAACATGCCCAGCACCGTTTCGATCTGCGCGGGCGTATGCTCGGCACAGATCGAGCAGCGCAGCAGGAAGGTGCCCGCCGGAGTCGCGGGGGGCCGCGCCATGTTCACATAGAGACCGCCGTCGAGCAGCGCCTGCCACATGATGACCGCCTGCTCCTGGTCGTCCAGGATGACCGCGACGATGGCGCTGTCGCAATTCTCGGTGCCCAGGCGGAAGCCCATGTCCTTCAGCCCGCCATGCAAAGCGCGCGCATTCGACCACAGCCGCTCGCGCTTCTCGTGCGCGGTCATCAGCTTGCGGATCGAGGTGGTGGCGGTCGCCACCACCGAGGGCGGCAGCGAAGCGGTGAAGATGTACGGGCGGCACGCCAGTCGGACCGCCTCGAACTTCGGATGGTTGGACACCACGAAGCCGCCGACCGTACCGACCGACTTGGAGAAGGTGCCGACGACGAAATCGACCTGGCCTTCCAGCCCCTGCGCCTCGTACACGCCGCGCCCGTTGGGGCCGAAAAAGCCCATCGAATGCGCCTCGTCGACCAGTACCATCGCGCCATGCTTCTTGGCGACGGCTACCATTTCCTTCAGCGGGGCGATGTCGCCCAGCATCGAATAGACGCCCTCCAGCACGACCAGCTTGGCCGGTTCCTTGGGCAGGCGGCCGAGCCGCTTGTCGAGATCCTCGACCGAATTGTGGCGGAAGCGGACGATCTCGGCATTGCCCTGCTGGCAACCGTCATAGATGGACGCATGGCTGTCGGCGTCGAGGATGACATATTCACCCTTGCCCGCCAGGGTCGAGATGATGCCCAGGTTCGCCATGTACCCGGTCGAAAAGACGATCGCGCCGGTCGTGCCGTAGAAGTCGCGCAGCGCCTGTTCGACTTCCATATGGTCATGGAAGGTGCCGTTGAGCATCCGGCTGCCGTTGGTGCCCGAGCCGAACTTCTCCAGCGCGTCCTTGCCCGCCGCAATGACGTCGGCGTCGAAGGTCATGCCCATATAATTATAGGTGCCGAGCAGGATCGTGTCCTTGCCACGGATCACCGCCTCGGTCGGCGACTTCACCTGTTCCATCACGATCGCGAAGGGATCGGTGACGCCGGAGTCGAGCAGCGCCTGCCGCTCGGCGATCAGGCCGTCGAACTTGGAAAGCAGATCACGCTCGGGCGCGATTTCCGGCGCATCGGCGGGAAGGGCGTGGGGCTGGGCAGCGGCTTCGGTCATGTCGGTGTCCGTTTGAAGGCGATCAGGCTTGCTTCAGCTTTTCGACCGCGTCGACCAGCTGGCCGACATTCTCGATCTCGGCCTGCATGTTCATCGTGATGATGATGTCGAACTCATCCTCGATCGCGGCGACGAAATCCATCACGGTCAGGCTGTCCCACTCCAGGTCGCCCTGGAAGGTCGTCGCCTCGGTCAGCGCCACGCCCTTCTTGTTGAAGGGCGCGATCTGGGCCGCGACGGTATCGAAAATGGCTTGGCGGTCGCTCATGATGATCCTTTCAGTCGGGCGCCCAGTGGCACCCAAATGCGGCGGCTTTTCGACCGCGCGTGTCTTGCTGCTATAGCAAGCCGTTGGCGCGATACCACCGTGCCGTATCGGCCAGCCCCTTGGCGAGTGGTATGGTGGGCTCCCACAGCGCCGGGTCGGGGCGCAGGACGGGGTCGGCGGTCCAGTCGGGGTGGCAGAGATAGCCGACCCGGTCGGCGGTCAGCTTGGCGCCCGGCCCGCGCAATTTGCGGTCGATCGTCGCGCCCAGGCTCAGCAGGCTCTTGGGCAGGTGCAGCGTCATTACCCGCCGCCCCACCGCCGCGCCCATGGCCTGGGCGAGTTCGGCATGGGTCAGGACCTGCCCGTCATCGACCTCCAGCACGGCGCGCGGGCCATCGGTGGCGACCAGCGTGGTCAGCAGCCGGGCGAAATCCTCGACTGCGATCAGCGACAGCTTGCCCGGTGGCGGCATGAAGGCGAGGCCGAGCCTGGCGGTGCGGAAAACGTCCAGCCACTCGGTATCATGCGGGCCATAAATGCCGCTCGGTCGGACGATGGTCCAGTCGAGACCGCTGTCCGTCACCACATTCTCGGCCTGCCGCTTGGACCAGCCATAGACGGACAGATCGGGCTCGCGCGCGGACAGCGAGGAAACATGGACGAAGCGCTTGATTCCGGCCGCCTTCGCCGCCTCGACCATCGCACGGGTGCCGTCGATATTGCCCGCGACGAAGCCCGTGCGGTCGGGCGCATTCACCACGCCCGCGATGTGCAGCACCACGTCGGCCCCCTCGACCAGAGTCGCGAGACTGTCGGGCTTGTCGAGCGCACCCGCGATCCAGGTGAGCCCGGCGCGCGACGGCTGGGCGCGGCGGGTGAGGGCGCGCAAGGACAGCCCCGAACCGGCGGCACGGTCCACCACCGCGCGACCGACGAATCCGGTCGCTCCCGTGACGGCGACGATCATAGCAGGGCCAGATGATTGCGATGGATCAGCGCGGCGCGGGGCGCATGGCCCAAGATTTCGGCCTGCTGGTCCGAACGCGTGCCGATCAGCGCGCGCGCCTCGGTCGAATCATATTCGCTGAGGCCGCGCGCGATGGTGCCGCTCGGCCCTTCGATGGTGACGAGGTCGCCACGCGCGAAATGGCCCTGCACGGCCGTGACGCCTGCCGCGAGCAGGCTGTTGCCCTCAGCCAGCGCCTTGGCCGCGCCCGCGTCCACCGTGATCGCACCCCGGGCGGTCAGCCCGCCCGCCAGCCACGCCTTGCGGGCAGGCGCGCTTTTTTCCGCAACGAAGATCGTGTGGCGCGCAGGCGTCGACAGCGGGTGGTCGATCCGACCCGATGCGATGGCGAGGTGTGCGCCCGCGCTCACCGCGATGCGCGCAGCGGCGATCTTCGACACCATGCCGCCCGATCCCATGCCCGAGGCGGAGCCGCCATCGGCCATGCCGTGGACCGCATCGATCCGCTCGACCCGCTCGATATGGCGCGCATTCGGGTTGGTGTGCGGGTTGCTGTCGTAGAGCCCGTCCACGTCGGAGAGCAGCAGCACGCCATTGGCGCTCGCCGCCTGGCCGACCCGCGCGGCGAGCCGGTCATTGTCGCCGAAGCGGATTTCCTCGGTCGCGACGCTGTCATTCTCGTTGATGACCGGCACCACGCCGAGCCCCAGCAACCGGTTGAGCGTGGCGGCGGCGTTCAGGTAACGGCGGCGGTCCTCGAGATCGTCGAGCGTCACCAGCATCTGCGCGGCGGTGAGGCTTTCGGCGTGCAGCAGTTCCGCCCAGGCCTGGCTGAGCGCGATCTGACCGGTCGCGGCGGCGGCCTGCGCGTCCTCCAAGCTGGCGCGACCGCCCTTGGGCAGGCCCAGGCGACGCGCGCCGAGTGCGATCGCGCCGGAAGAGACGATCGCGATCTGCTGCCCGGCGCGGACGCGCGCGGCGATGTCGGCGACCAGTCCGGTCAGCCAGTCGCGACGGACTTCGCCTTCGGGCGTAACGAGGAGGGCGGAGCCGACCTTGACGATCAGGCGGGGGCAGGTGGTGGGGGGGAAGATCATTGTGAGGTGGAGCCTAGCCGCACGCGGCCCTCCCCCATCCCCTCCCGCTTGCGGGAGGGGCGTGTCTGGGGAGAGTGGCGGACCAGATATCGATCGGCTGTGCTATGGGCGGCCATGGCGATTGGTGCCAAACGGCACGCCAAGTATCGCTCCCCTCCCGCAAGCGGGAGGGGATGGGGGAGGGCAGGGTGTCTCACCGAGCCTGCCACCCGACGCATCAGCCCAGCGGCGACCACGTAATCTCGTCCTCGCCCTGGTCATTCTCCGGCACCGCGTCCGCCCCCGGACCCATCTGCTCCAGCAACTTGTCGAGCACCCAGTCGACACCGGTGCCCGCCGCGCCCGACAGCGGGATCACGTCCGCGCCGCTCGCCTCGGCCAGCTCGGCCGACAGCGCCTCGATCAGCTCGTCGTCCAGCGTGTCGATCTTGTTGAGCGCGATGATGTGCGGCTTATCGACCAGGCCGCCGCCATAAGCCTCGAGCTCGTCGCGGACGATGCGATAGCTTTCGGCCACGTCCGCGTCATTGGCGTCGACGAGATGCAGCAACACGCGGCAGCGCTCGATATGCCCCAAGAAGCGGTCGCCGATCCCGGCCCCGTCCGCGGCCCCCTCGATCAGGCCAGGAATGTCGGCGACCACGAACTCGCGCTCGCGATGCCGCACCACGCCCAGCTGCGGCCGGGTGGTGGTGAAGGCATAGGCGCCGACCTTGGCCTGCGCGTTGGTCACAGCGTTGATGAAGGTCGACTTGCCCGCATTGGGCAGGCCGACAAGACCCGCATCGGCCAGCAGCTTCAGCCGCAGCCACACCCATGCCTCTTCGCTGGGCCAGCCGGTGCCGTGCTGGCGCGGGGCGCGGTTGGTCGAGGTCTTGTAGGTGGCGTTGCCGCGCCCGCCGTCGCCGCCGCGCAGGAACACTTCACGCTGGCCTACGCGCGTGAAGTCCATCAGCACCTCTTCCTTGTCCTCGGACAGGACCTGGGTGCCGACCGGGACCTTGATGACCAGATCGTCGCCGCCGCCGCCGGTGCGGTTCGATCCCGAACCGCCATGGCCTCGCGGCGCCCGGAAATGCTGGGTATAGCGGAAGTCGATCAGGGTGTTCAGGCCCGCCACCGCCTCGAAGACGATGTCGCCGCCCTTGCCGCCGTTGCCGCCGTCGGGGCCGCCATATTCAATGTATTTTTCGCGGCGGAAGGACACGGCACCGGGACCACCCGCGCCGGAACGGACGAAAATCTTGGCCTGATCGAGAAAATGCATGGCGCGCCTTTACCTCTGAGAGCGCCGACTGACCAGCCCGCCCTTGGAGCCGCTTGCCGATCAGGCGACCAGCGTGGCTCCGCCGCATCGCACGCCGTTGACCGTCACGTCCGCCTGGCCGACATGCAGGCCCAGCAAATCGGTCAGATTGCCGATCAGCAGGTCGAGCGCGGGCGCCACCGGGGTCAGCGCCGCACCGACGATCCCGGTCAGCGTTGACAGGCCCAGGCCCAGCCCCAGCACGTCCAACCGCAAATTGACCTGGCCGATCAGCGAACTGGCGATCCCGCGCACCGCCGAATTGGCGGTGACGGTCTTGGATGTCAGGTTGGATATGTCGCTCTGGTTGAAGCCGACGCGCTGCCACGCGCTGTCGCTGGCCAAGTTGATCTTGGCATAACCCATCACGCGCGCCAGCGGCACTTGCAGCAGCGCGACCTCGCCGCCGATCGGCGACTGGCTCATGTCGTTGAAGCGGGTGCGGTCGATCTGCGCAATGGCGATGGTGCCGGGCGAGGGCAGGACGTCCAGGTCGACCCGCTGCGTCCCGCCGCCGCAACTGATCCCGTTCAGCCGCGCCTGGGCCGCGGCGGTTTCGACGAAGATCGGCAGCTGGATATTGGCGAGCAGCGGCACGCCGATCTGGGTATCGACCAGCAGTCGTTGCTGGGCGGTGCGGACGATGGCCGATCCGTCCTGCGCCACCGCCAGCCAGGGCGAGTTGACCGGACGTTGGCCGATGGCGAGCAGCACCTTGGTCGACAACAGGCCCGGCACCGACGCGCCCAGGTCGAGCGTCACTTGGCGCTGGCCATTGGCGATGGACAGCGACTCGCGCAGCATCGAATAGGCATCCATCGCGATCAGGTCGCGCGAAGTCGCCTTGGTCGTCTTGCCCAAAGGCCCCAGGTCGATCAGCCGGGTCAGCGGCACCTTTGATCCCGGCACCCTCAGGGACAGGCTGCGCAGCAGCGACGCCGTGCCCGGATTGCTCGTCGCGTCGGCCATGGCGCTGAGCAGCGTCGGCAGGGTAACGTCGGCCGCCAGGATCGTGTCGAAACTCGCTCCCGTCAGGCCGATCCGGGTGCCCAGCGCCTGGGTCATGGGCAGCAAATCGACCTTGCCGCTGACCAGCGCGTTGTAATCGACCAGCGACAGCGCCAGATCGCTGCCCGCCAAGCCGTTCAGGAGCGCACCGGGCAGCCCGCCCGACACATTGGCCAGCCGCGTGCCCAGCGAAAAGGCCGCCATGTCGATCCGGCGGGCGGTCGCGCTGGCGGCGACGGGGGTGGTGTTCCTGCCAGTCAGGGCCCGGCCGAAAAACAGCGTGACCGGCCTGGTCAGCGTCACGCGCAATGCCCCTGCGTCCGTGCCGGGGGTGAACCGGTTGGCGGGCGTGACGCTGGGGTCGGCGCGGTAGGTGCCGGGGGTGATGGTGGTCGTTACGTCGGACAGCCCGTTGGCTGTGATCAGGCGAGCGACCGCTTCGCCGCGTCGGTCGGGGCTGGAAGCCGCGGCGGCGAGGGCCGCCTCGTCCGCAATTCCCTGCAGGCGGCGCTGCGACAGGGTCATCATCCCGACATCGATGCCGAAGGCCGCAAAGCCGATCATCGCCATCGACAGGATCGCGGTCAGGATGCTGACGCCGCCGCGGCGGTCCTGCCACAGGGCCCGTATTCCCGGCACGCGCATCACAGGCCGCCGACCATGGCGACCCCCTTGGCCATCAGGATCTGGCCCGGCGTCGGGACGAAGGGCAGGTTGAGCAGCGGATCGGCGGACGCATCGTAGCGGATCGAGACGGTGATGAGATTGTCGACCTCGGCCGTGTCCACCTGGCCGCGGTCGCGGCGCAGCACGCCGGTCGAGTCGAGCACCCGCTTGGCGGTGTCGACCGCGATGACCTTGCGCTCGCTGGCGTCGAGCCCGGCAAGCGAGGCACGGGCCGCGTCATTGGCGGCCTGCTGGACGAGATGAGCGGTCAGAAAATAATCGCCATAGCTGACGATGCCCATCAGCAGTGCGAGCAGGAATGGCAGGATCAGCGCCAGTTCGACCGCCGCGACCGCGCGCCGACAGCCGTTTACGGCGCAGCACACGCGGCGGTGAAAGATGCGAAATGACGTCGACGTGGCGAGACGGGCGAACGAATAGGCCACCGGATCATCCCCTGCGGCTTGTGGGCACGACAGAAGAAAACGGGTGCAATGCTTATCAAGATGTTAATATTTCGAATTCGGATTGAATTATGAAGAGTTTAGCGGAGACTCTGCTCAAACTGGACGATATCGCCAATATTGATTTTGTAATAAATGCTCAATTTGGTCAGTGTGATTAATATATATCACGTCGCTAGGATTGATCGATTTCGCGAGTCGCAAAGGTCATGGCGACATGCATTGCGATTCGATCGGCTTGGCGGATGGCGAATCTGGTCGCGTCAGAACAGGCTCTGCGCGCGAATGCCGCAAAGTCCGACGGGCGGTTGGCGATTGTCCCGACGGTGGTCCAAGGGCTGCGTGACAGGTCGCAGCCCTTGAGAATCAGGCGGCCAGCGGCATCGCCGTCTTTCGCTCGCCTTCCAGGTCGAGCGCATAATGGATGCTCGGCGACAGCTCTGCCCGCCCGGCCGAGGCGCGCGCCATCCGCTGGCCCGTGGCGCGGAAGCCGAGCTTGGTCAGGACATGGCCGGATGCAGGGTTGTCGGCGAAATGCCACGCGCCCAGCCGCTCGATGGGCAGTGCGTGGCGCGCCATGGCGATGACCGCGCGCCCCGCCTCGGTGGCATAGCCGCGACCCCAGGCGGCGGGTGTCAGCCAGTAACCCAGCTCATGGCCGGTGTCGCCCGCGATGATCGCGATGCCGCCGATCAGCTCGGGCGCACCACCCCGGTCGAGCGCGGTGATCAGGAAGCGCGGCTCGGTCGGGCCGCAGGGCTGGGCCAGCCACAGTTCGGCATCGGCCTGCGCATAGGGGTAGGGGACACGCGCGACCATGCGGGCGATCTCTTCATACCCGATAGCCTGCGCCAGGGCGGCGGCATCTTCCGGCCAAGCTGGCCGCAACAACAATCTGGGGGTCCGCGCGAACATCACTCGACAACTCCTCGTCACGCCCGGCGCCTGTTGCACACGCCCATGACGGGAAGGAGACAGGCACCGCAAGCGGTGGAGGGAGCATGAAAAAAGGGAGCCGGGGTGACCCGTCTCCCTTTTTTGCTGGTTCCTGCGCGGAACCCGGGTCACCCTGGTGGGCAACCCGGCGCGGTTGCCCGATTATTCGGCCGCTGCGGCCAGTTCGACCGAACAGAATTTACGGCCGAGCTTGCCTTCGTGGAACGCGACGCGGCCATCGACGAGCGCGAACAGGGTATGGTCCTTGCCCATGCCCACGTTGCGACCCGGATAGAACTTCGTCCCGCGCTGACGCACGAGGATGTTGCCGGCGATGGCTTCCTGGCCACCGAACTTCTTCACGCCAAGGCGACGGCCGGCCGAATCACGACCGTTACGCGACGAACCGCCTGCTTTCTTATGTGCCATTGCGAACTACTCCTGGATTTCGTTGGGGTGGCGCGGCTGAAATTCAGGCGCCGACCGACACGATCTTCAGGATCGTGTGCTGCTGACGATGGCCGTTGCGACGACGATAGTTGTGGCGACGGCGCTTCTTGAAGACGATGACCTTGTCGGCCTTCGCCTGAGCGATGATCTCGGCGGCGACCGTGATGCCGTCGACGGCCTTCAGCTCCGAGCCTTCGCCCGCCAGCAGAACGTCACCCAGCGTCACCGACGCGCCGGCTTCGCCCTCGATCTTCTCGACGACGATCTTATCTCCGGCGGCGACGCGATACTGCTTGCCGCCCGTGCGCACGACTGCGAACATGGCTGTTATCACTTCCCAAATACATGGCTCCCGCGCGGGAATGCCCGTCGGGAAAGAACGGCCAGCTAGGCAAAGGTGGCCGGATTGTCAACCGGGGAATCCGGTTTTTCGCGCGTTCCCGCCTGTGCGCGGGCGTCAGTCGGCGTCGGAAAAATGCGAATCAGTGGCGATGTTCGCGCTTCAGCAGGTAGCGACCATCGACATAGCCGGTGAACAGTCCGGCGATGGCGGGATGCTCGACGGGCTCGTCGCTATCGTCATGCAACAGATTCTGCTGGCTGACATAGGCGACATAGCTCGACTCTGCATTTTCGGCGAGCAGGTGGTAGAAGGGCTGGTCCCGGGCGGGGCGGATCGCCTCCGGGATGGCGTCGTACCATTCGTCGCTATTGGCGAAGACGGGATCGACGTCGAAGATCACGCCGCGAATATCGAACATCCGATGGCGCACGATATCCCCGATCGCGAACCGGGCGGTAGCGACGATCGGCGCCTGCACATCCAGGCGCGAGGTGAGGGGGAGGGTGTCGATACGGTCCATGGGACTGATTTAATGTGTTTGTCGCGTCGCACAAGTTTAGGCGCTTGCAATAGGTAAAAAGCTGATCTAGGAGCGCGCCTCCAATCGACTGGCCCCATGCGGTTTCACACCGCTTCGGAAACGTCCTCGCGGAGAGGTGGCAGAGTGGTCGAATGCACCGCACTCGAAATGCGGCGTACCGGCAACGGTACCGAGGGTTCGAATCCCTCCCTCTCCGCCATTTACGCCCCCTGTGCGGCTGGCAAAAAACCCTGAAATCTGTTATAAAAGCCCGGAAATCAGCGGTTTTTTGATGCCGCTGCGTTTCACTCGATCCGACACAATCCCACGCAAAGTGTGGGGAAAAGTGTGGGGAAAAATTGAGGTGAGGTGGCATGGGAAAGCTCACTGCGCTCAAGATCCGTTCGCTGATCGAGCCCGGACGGTATTCGGACGGGGACGGCCTGTTTCTCGAGATCAACGGCAAAGGGGCAGCTAGCTGGGTTCTTAGAATCCAGAATAAGGGAAAACGCCAGGATATCGGTCTGGGATCACTCAAGGTGGTTTCTCTCAAGGATGCCAGAGAGGCCGCGTTCCTCACGCGCCAGAAGATCGCACAAGGCATCGACCCTGTCGCGGAGCGGAAGCAGGAGCGGCAGGTGATTCCGACGTTCCGCAAAGCCGCCGAGATGGTCCATGAGGAACACAAGGAGGCGTGGAAGAACGGCAAGCATCAGGATCAGTGGATCGCGACGCTGAAGAGCTACGCCTTCCCCAAGATGGGTGACCGCTTGGTCAGCGAAATCGAAGGCCCCCTGATCCGGGACGTGTTGGCTCCGATCTGGCTGACGAAGCCGGAAACGGCGCGCCGCGTACGGCAACGCATCGGCACCGTTCTCGACTGGTCGTACGCGCGCGGGTTTCGCGCGACCGAAGCGCCAATGCGGTCGCTTTCCAAGGGGCTGCCTCGTCAGCCCAAAAAGGAGAACCATTTCGCGGCCCTGCCTTATGCATCCGTGCCGAACTTCCTCGAGAAGCTAGGCGAGCGGGAATCGGTGGGCCGCGTAGCGCTGGAAGCGCTCATCCTGACGGCGGCGCGGTCAGGAGAAATTCGGGTCGCGACTTGGTCTGAACTCGATCTGGAAGCAGCGTTGTGGACGATCCCCGCCGAGCGGATGAAGATGGGGCGAGTGCATGTCGTGCCCCTCGCACCCGAAGCGGTGGCGGTGTTCGAGCGCGCCAAGGCGTTCAAGGTTGGCGCCAGCGACTTGGTGTTCCCGGGCCAGAACGTGAAGAAGCCGCTGTCGGATATGACGCTCCTCAAGATCCTACGTGACATGGACCTCGCGGTGACGGTGCACGGGTTTCGGTCGGCATTCCGGGACTGGGTTGCGGAGCAGACGGACTATTCAGGAGAGATCGCGGAAGCGGCACTCGCCCACACGGTCTCGAACAAGGTCGAGGCGGCCTATCGCCGGACCGACTTTCTAGACAAACGTCGGCTGCTCATGCGGGAATGGGCGGTATTTTGCAAAAAGACGCCCCCTGCGTCGGACGAGAACCGGGACGACGAGTCCAAGGCCTGAGCTTGGCCTCGAATAGGGGAAGGGGTTGTAGAGTGCGAGGTGCGCGAAGCGCTTCTAGGGGAGAGCGGCCCGTTCTGGCCCTCGTCGACCCGCCCGCTTCTGACCGATTGCGCTAAGCCGGCAGCGGGCGCGGTCAAATGCCGCAACGACCTACTTATGCTATGGGGCGCTCGCGGCGACATCGATCAAGAAAGTGGAGCGGCCGTTTGCGACCATTTTTTGCCGTTCCGGTCAGGTCACGGGTACGACCGCTATCGCCAAGAACGGCCAGTCATCGGTTCTCGACCGAGGGGCAGCATCGCCCGATCAGAAGTCATTCGTTGCACGCTCCCCCGCCGTGACACTGGCTGCTGCGGCACACCATTTGGCAGTCCCATTTTTCCGTCTCTCCGGGACATTTTCGGGAAAGAGCAAACGGGAACAGATTTCGGGAAAACTGCCCCCTATAGGCATAGGAAAGGCCGCTCCGCTCGTTTTGTCCCGTTCGACCTTCGTTTACGGGAAGGCCTGCTATCAAAATAATGTAGCTGGGGTCGCTCGAAACGCTCACTGACCTGGCTGCAAATCGATAATCGTCGGCGCCGAGCTGTCATAGGCCAATAGTAGGTCGATTCAAATTACTGCTAGCTATTGCCGTCATGCCGATGCGTGGCCGCCAAAAAGCAGTTGAAGTGCCACGCATGCAACATGATGATATCGTGCAATCGCTTTGCGATACGTCAGTCGACGATGCCCCTTACTGGATAGTCCTTTGCCTTCACGAACCGGATGCCGTCCAGTAGCCCCTTCAGATCGGGGCGGGAGAACGGTGCGTTCGATACGTCAACGATTTGGACATTGCCTTGCGGATTGATAACGAACGTCGCCGGTTCAGCAAAATTACGATCCGTTTCATCGGATGATCGCGGCGATGAGACATAAAGGCCCAGTTCCCGCATTTCCTGCTCTCGAAGGTCTGTCAGGACCGGTAGCGACCAGCCATTCTCCGAAATCTCGCTCTGGGCGCGCTCCAGCGGATCAGATGAGAGCGCCCATACTGTGATCCCCGCATCGGTGAAGTCACTTTGCATCCCGTTCAGCGTGGTCAGATACTGTTTGCACAGGGGGCAGTGCTTCCCACGGTAGATGACCAAGAGGCGCCATCCTTCGGCGGATGCCGGAGCGATCGTATCACCGGTGACGCTCCGCCACTCGAACTGGGGAAACGGTGCTCCAGCTTCAAATTTCTTGGCGATGCTCATGTCTTGTCCTTTAGAGTTACCGTCGTTGGGAGACGTCGCTGACTTCGATCCGGTTCCCGAGGATAGCTGGCGACCAACGATGTTGATTTAGGGTACGACAATCGGAGTCGGTTTAGCCGCCGCCCTGCAATCATAATGGATCAACGAGCCTGTGCGTCCCTGCGCCTTCACAACTTTCCCGATCGCGTGCGCAGCGTGCGCGTGCCTCTTCACAAAGGTTCAGCCGGCAGTGCGCGTCCTGCCAATCAGCAGGCTGAAAACGTAACCCAGAGCCGCGCCGAAAATGACGTGCAGCGTGGCTGTCATGATTGGTGCCATGATACCGAGATTAAGGGCGAAGAGACCAGCTCCCGCCATCGGCATGATGACAACCATCATCACCAGCCAACCGATCAGGCCTAGAATGATCCCTTGCACCACTGTGCTGCCAGGCAACCGGCCGACGAGCAGAGCAAAGACGACGCCGTAGCCAATTGTACCGATCATGAAATGGCCGAGCCAGCCAAGTGAGGTGTTGCCCGGCGCGCCCATCATTGCGGCCAGCATCGATGCGATATCGAGCTGGGGCATGATCCCCATCATACCCTTCATCACCATCATCATGGAAAGAACGAGTGTTGCGACGAAGGCCGCGCCCATGGATTTGCCGACATTTGCCACCGATCGTCTCCTTGGATTGTTTGATTCTGTATTCGTCGGAAGAGCGCGGGAAGTTACAGCCCATCCCGTCAGGAAATGCGGAACAGTCGATCCAAGGAAAGCCGGCCACCGCCCCATGCGATCAGCGGCAGCATCAATCCTGCCCAGCTCAGATGGGTCGGCCACGCATCCGGATAGACGAAGATCTCGATCACCAGGGTCATCCCCAGCAAGGCAGCGGCAGACAGTCGGGTAAAAAGACCAAGGACGAGCAGGATCGGGAATACGAGCTCGGCCGTCGCCGCGAGATAGGCCGCCGTGACCGGCGGGATCAGCGGGAGGGCATATTCAGTCTGAAACAGTGCGATGGTTTCCGGCTTCATGGTGAGAATGCCATCGACCTTGGTCCGTCCGGACAGGAAGAACACGCTCGCGATACCAAGGCGTTGCACCAGCAGCAGGAACGATGGAGGCAGGAGACGGCCTGCTAGTAATGCCGCACGGGCGAAGGGCCGGTGCCGCGCGGGCGTATCAACGACGTTCGACGTCATGATGGTATCATCCTCAGGAAACAGGTGTTTGGAGGGCACCTTTCGACAGGAGGCGCGCGACGATCGAGGCGAGATCTGCGTCCGGACACGCGGTCAGCGTCCGCTCTGCGCATTCGACAAGGGGCAGGCCCGATACAAGAAGATCGAGGAACAGAATGTCTGCCCATGGCACCGCGTCGGCCGTGACGAAGGCGTCGCCGCGAGTCAGGTGAATGCCACCCGGCTGCCAGGCGACGTCGAACGGCTCGACAAGGTCTGTCTGATGGGCAAGCCAGATGGCTGCTGCGGGACCCTCGAACCAGGCATGGCGGGATGCCGGATGCAGCGGCTGAATATACGCGGCATTCTCGGTGAGATCGATTGTCGAAAAGGTTTTGGCGGAAAGCGGCTCGACATCGGGCGCAAAGAACGCCTCGGTCCACAACAGATCGATGCGCGCGACATCGGCCAGATATGGCAATTCCGCCCGTATCGGATGTCCGGCCAGATAGGTTGGGAACGATGCTCCGTAGGTCGCCATGACCGGCGTCTCGGGGCGGTGCGTTCTCGCGTAATCCAGCGCGATGCCCGCAAATGCCGCCGCCCCAAGCAACGCCTCGATCCGTGGATAATTCGCGGCCAGGGCGTCGATAGCCGCCGACAGTGACGTGTTCCGATAGACTGCAAATCCCGGCAGAGCGGCCAGCTCCGGGTTCGTCGGATCAACGATCAAGGAGTCGGCGAACCACCGTTGGAAAGCGCCGAGTTCAGGCATGATGGCGCTCCCGCGCCGCGGCAAGGATTTTCGCCGCCCGGTCTCGTTCGGCCATGAGCTCTTCGAAGGGTGGAATATTGCCGTCGCGCTCGATCAGCGTCGGCCTCGCGCCGATCCTGTCGATCAGGTGCCGGTACAGCGACCATACCGCCTCGACTACGGGAGCGTCGTGGCTATCAATCAGCAGGGCATCCCCCAATCCCGGATCGGGCGTATGTCCGGCAAGGTGAATCTCACCGATGGCGTCCGATGGCAGCGCGTCGAGATAGACATGCGGATCGTAGCCGAGATTATTCGACGACACATGGACGTTGTTGACGTCTACCAGCAGGCCGCACCCGGATCGGACGACAAGTTCGGCAAGAAAGTCGGTTTCGCTCCATTCGTGCCCGTCGAGGTGCAGATACAGCGACGGGTTCTCGATCAGCACCGATCGGCCGAGCGTGGCCTGCATTCGATCGATATTGTCGACGATCCGGTACAGCGCCTGAGTCGTGCGTGGAAAGGGCAACAGGTCGGGAAAGCAGGTCGCGCCGCTACGCGACCAAGCGAGGTGCTCGGAAACAAGGAAAGGCTGGTAGGTGCCGACAAGTGCCTTCAGTCGGGCAAGATGATCGACATCGGGCGCTTCGTCACTCGCGAGCGAGAGGCCGACACCGTGCATGGACAGGGGATGAGCCTCGCTGATCGCTGCCAGCATTCGCTTCCGGATGCCGCCCGCGACCATGTAGTTCTCTGGATGAACCTCGCACCACAGTCCGACCGCCGGCGATCGCAACACGCCATCGAGATGCTCGGGCTTGAAGCCGATTCCGGCGGTCGGGTGCATGGATCAGGCCGCCTTCGGGGTCAGCGAGCCAGGACCTTTGGGCGTCGAGATCTTGGTGCAGGTGCCGGCCTTGACCATCTTCCAGGCATTGCCCTGATAATTGACCTTGGAAGTCCCGGCGCACGTCGTGCCGGCGCCAGCCTTGCAGTCATTCTTTCCGGCGAGAGCGACGCCGTAGCATTTCTCCATACCCTTCATGCCCATCTTCCCGCCCATTGGCTGGGACTGGGCGAGCGCGGCCCCCGAAGCGAGGCTCGACAGCGCAAGAGCGGCGACGCTGAGATTGATCGTTTTCATGGATTTGCTCCGAAGCGAGATTGGCGTGCCGCGAGGGCACGACAGCCAATCCGAACGAAGCCGTGCAAAAGTTACAGGCTGAGAAGTTCGGCGAACGAATTTCGATGTAACCTTTGGGTGTTTTCGCGCGAAGAGGGATGCGTAACGGCCCGGTGGACATGACAGAGGCAGATCTGAAGCTCTTGATGGTCGCCGGTATGGCGGGCGATGGGCGCGCACAGAGCGCGTTGCTGTCGAGCTGCGCCGTCCGTTTACGCGCCTATTTCGCCCGAAGACTGGCAGGGCGCGATCATGATGTGGAGGATCTCGTGCAGGATACGCTAATCGCGATTCATACCCGGCGCGAGAGCTATGATCCCGCATTGCCGCTGACCGCATGGCTCTATGGCATAGCGCGCTACAAGCTGATCGATCATTTCCGGCGGAACGGCATTCGTGCGACCGTACCGATCGACGATATTCCCGAGGCGGCTATCGAAGATGATGGCGATACCGTTCTGGCGCGGATCGATATCGACCGCATGTTGGCGACACTTCCCGCCAAACAGGCAGCAGCGATCCGCTTGACTCGCATCGATGGCTTTGCCGTGACCGAGGCTGCCGACCGTAGCGGACAAAGCGAGGCGTCGATCAAGGTCGGGGTACATCGCGGGCTTAAAGCGCTGAGCGTGGCGATAAAGGGCAGACGCTTGTGAACACCGACGATCTCATCGCCGAGCTGGCGGCCGACACCCGGCCCGTGCGCCCGGGAACGGCTGCCTGGCGGATTGCCGGCGCGCTGCTCGCAGGCGGTTTTGTGTCGCTGATCGTGCTCGATATGATTCTGGGTGCTCCCTTGCGCGCAGTCGCGACGACCGGGATCATGGTTTTCTCGGTCAAGCTTTCCTACGCGATCGCGATGACGGCGATCGCCGCGGGACTTCTTCTCACGCTGGGTCGACCCGGACATCGGATCGGCTTGCGATGGGCGTGGCTGCTGGCACCGTTCATGATCGTCCTGGCTGCCGCCTCGATGGAAATGACCAGCATCACCCCGCAGGCGCGTATCGGTCTTGTCCTCGGATCGACATGGGCAACCTGCCTCACGGCGACGATCGGGCTCAGCGTGCCGGTGTTCATGGCCTTGCTGTGGGCGTTTCGACGTCTGGCGGCGACACAGGTCATGTTGACCGGTCTGTTGGCCGGCATGACGTCCGGGGCAATGGGTTGCGTCGTCTATGCGCTCTACTGCCCCGAACAGGCGGCATCATTCATGCTCGTCTGGTACACCGGCGGAATGTTGGTGTCGGCGCTGCTCGGGGCGGTGTTCGGCTCCCGGCTGCTACGCTGGTGACGGCCGTGGCCAGGCTTATCCGCATTATTCACGAGCCCGATGGTGAGACGATCGCCGAAGGCGAAGTCGGTTTGTGGGGCATCACTCCGTTCGAGGGAAATTACTATATCTCCCGGCGGTGCCTGAAGACGAAGGGTTTCCGCACGACCTGGCTTCCCGGTCTGTGCATTTACAAATTCCTTTATGTCTGGCTGGATTTCGTCGCAGCGGACGGCACGCGCGATCGGATGCTGGGCTGGCGTTACTGGCTCCCCAATCCGCTGTTCTTTTTCATCGCCTTCCGTGTCGCGGTGCCCCAGGTTGCGTCGACCCTGCGCGTCGTCGATCTTGATACGACACGCTGACGAACAGCATGTGCAGGGGGCAGCGCGCGGGAAACTGGCCCGGCCTGTAACCTTTCGCATTCGTCATCCGAACACATGAACAGGACCGTCCATCAGGTCCTGTTCATGTGTTCGAAAGGATGATAGGTTGAAATTTCCAGTCATGCTGGCCGTCATGGCTACATCCGCGATTGCGGCCATCGCACCGGCGCAAGCAGCCGAGGTCCGTCCCTTCGACGCACGCGCCTTCGCTCAGGCACAGAAACAAGGACGACCGATCCTTGTCGATGTCTTTGCGGATTGGTGCCCGACCTGCAAGGCGCAGGCGCCGGTCATCGAGCGCATCGCAAAGTCGCCGTGGGCGTCGAAAATGATCGTTTTCCGCCTGAATTTCGACACGCAGAAAGCTGCGTGGAAGCAATTGGGTGTCCGTCGGCAAAGCACGCTCATCGCCTTTCGAGGTCCGCGTGAAACCGGGCGTCTCGTCGGCGATACCGATCCCGCGCGCATCGAGGCATTGATCCGTTCGCCGATCGCGTGACGACGCTCAATCCGCTGCTCGCTTATCTGGCGGGGGTGCTGTCCATCCTGTCACCCTGTGTTCTGCCGCTGGTGCCGATCGTTTTCGGAACAGCGCAGAGCCGACATCGGCTCGGCCCACTCGTACTGGGTGCCGGTCTCGCGACGAGCTTCACACTGGTTGGCCTGTTCGTCGCAACGATCGGCTTTTCGATCGGACTGGATGCCGATGCGTTCCGCATGGCGGGCGGCATCGTTCTGATCGCCTTCGGGCTAATGCTGGCGATCCCGCCGGTACAGGCCCGTTTCACGGCAGTGCTCGCACCGATCAGTGCGTGGGCCGAGCAACGGATGGGTGGCGTTCAGGGCAGCGGCCTGCCCGGTCAGGCCGCGGTCGGTATCCTGCTCGGCCTCGTCTGGGCACCATGTGTCGGCCCGACGCTGGGCGCTGCTTCCGTATTGGCGGCGCAAGGCCGGAACCTCGGTGAAGTCTCGCTCGTCATGACCGCGTTCGGGATCGGTGCCGCGACCCCGTTGGTTCTGATTGGCCTGCTATCCGGGTCGACCATGCGTCGGGTACGCGGCGGGATGCGGACAACCGGCCTGGTCGGCAAGGCCATGCTGGGCGCGATCCTGATCGCAATCGGGCTGGCGATCCTCACCGGCTTCGATCGGATGTTGGAGGCCGTACTTACGGACCTGTCGCCTGATTGGCTGGTGCGTCTGACAACGCGCTTTTGAAGCAGGTCGATACCAAAAGGAGCATTGCTCGTTGTTCGAAGGCTCCGAATGCCGCCAACACTCGGAGCCGATTGCATTCAAGGATTAAATAGCGATGCACGACCCGCAGTATTCCCGCCGTGCCGTTGTCGGTTTGGGTAGCATGGTCGCGATGTCGACGATCATCGATCCCGCCTTTGCACGAGAAAAGGACCCGACACTTATGACCGCTCCGCTGATCGTGTTCGACGTCAATGAAACACTGTTGGACATTGACGTACTCGATCCTCTTTTCGAGCGCGTTTTTGCCGCCAAGGGGCGAATGCGCGAATGGTTCGCGCAGCTGATCCTATACTCGCAGACCTTGTCGCTGACGGGCGACTATGTCCCGTTCGGAAAGCTGGGGGCGGGCGTTCTGCGGATGCTCGGCAAAATCCATGATGTGCCTATCACCGAAGATCATATTCGCGAACTGAGCACGATGATTGGGAACCTGCCGGTGCACCGCGATGTGCCGATGGCGTTGCGCCGCCTGAAGGATGCAGGATGCAGGCTCGTTACACTCACCAACACGCCCGCCGGCGCAGCGCCGGATCCGCTTGATAAGGCCGGCCTGGCGCCGTTGTTGGAGCGGCGCTTCACGGTGGAACCGGCCCGGCGTTTCAAGCCGTCGCCTGCTACCTATCAACTGGTCACTGACACGATGGACGTCGCGAAATCTTCCACCTGGTTGGTCGCAGCCCACACATGGGACACGATCGGCGCCCAGTCGTTCGGTTGGAATGCCGCTCTGGTAACGCGCGTCATCAATGCGCCTTTGCTTGTGGAGTCTGTTCCGCAACCGTCAATCGTCGAAGAGACAATGACGGAGGTGGTTAATATGATCCTGAAAGCCACAAGGCTGAAATGACCTGGTCGTACCCTATCGCAAATTAGGTAATCGTAGGGCTGATAGCATTAGCGCCCGGCTGGCGGTGGTTCGTCAAAGAGCATTTCCGGATCGTCGGTTTCAAACCCGCCCTTAGGGCGCTCGACCAGCGTGAAGCGCCAGCGCTGTCCGCGCCTCAGGTCGGTGAAGCCGGCGCGCTCTGCCGCTCGGATATGGACAAAGACTTTGGGCTGTTTGTCGTCACGCGAGATGAAGCCCCAGGCTCCACGGCTCCACCACGGTCGAGATATTTGATCGTTCCGGTCGGCATCACGCCTTCCTTTCGGACCTAACCCTCCTTGGCACAGGCGAGGCACATCGCCGTCGCGGGCGCATGATCGAGACGCCTGGCCTCGATCAGCAGCCTGCGTTTCCCAAAATACCATCGGAAACGAGACAGCCCCGGCCGTCTCGCTGGTTGTTCTCAATCGGGAAGGCTGAATCAGCAGTCTCCCCGTAGTTGGCCTCGTGCTGGGTACGCCAGCTCCATCCTTATTGAAGGCACCTCGCTACCTGCCGCTAGGCAAGGTCGCATCACATGCCCGGTTTCCACGAAGCCGAGCTTGCGAAGCACCCGGCCCGAAGGAGGATTGTCCTCGAAATAGCCAGACGTGATGATGGGAAGGCCGAGACGCTCGAAACCAAAGGCGACGACCGCCCGAGCGGCTTCGGTCGTTATGCCGCTCCCCCAATGGGCAGGGGACAGCCAATAACCCAACTCAGCGGCGTCAGCGCCTTCTTCCGGCGTTAGACCGATCGCGCCGAGAAGTGTGTCGGATCCTCGCAGAGTGACGGCCCACACCCATTCGGCAGGAACGACATGATCTAGGAAAAAGCGGGCATCGGCCGGACCATATGGATGCGGAACACGCGCCAGGCGGCGTGCCACTTCCCAATTTCCGACAACGTCGACTATAGCGTCAATGTCGCGATCGTCAGGCCGCCGAAGGGATAGGCGTTCAGTGGCGAGATCGGGGCGATTGCCCAACGACAAATCAGTGTTCATTGCGTATGCATAAGCTGGCGTGCGTAGCAACCGCAACAGCAGGCGGAATCACTGATGGCGACCGTGGTCATGTGATCGCGCTCGCTGACGCAGAATCGACTTCGCATGGTGAGTTCCTGTTCGGTGGCAACCGGCAGGATGCACTCGCATCACGGCGAATGTCCCAACGCGCACTTTCTGGTTTCGTGATCGCGATTGAAGTCATTATCGGAGTGGCGTGAATCTCACGAAGGGGGACATATGCGTTTGATGATTTGGGCGATCGGTCCGGTGGCTTTGTTGATAGCATCGACTGCAAGCGCACAGAATATAGAAATTAAGTCTTTGATTGACCGTTTCGACGCCGCTCGTATTCAGCATGATCCGGCTGCACTCTCGAAAACTCTCGCGTCCGATTACGAGGAAATTTCGCCAGTTGGTGAAGTCGATGATCGCGGGAAGGTGCTGGGGTTCTACGCTCCCGAGCTGAAGCGTACTGCGCCAGCGATGACCAGCGAACCTCTGGTTATTCGGTCGCGCGGCGACGTCGCTATCATCACAACACGTAAGTCATTCACTATTCCAGGCGGACCAGTTCGATCGGTTCGTGTCCGTTACGTTGCCGAGCGAGCAGCCGGCAAATGGCTGTTGGTTTCGGCGCAGTACACCCCAATTCCGCCAGCAAAGACGGGTTGATTCACATCGCTAAGCTGCTGGCGCTTAGCAGGCTTCTCAGAACGGCGAGTTTTGAGAAGCCTGCCATAATCTCATTTGACCATCCCATTCGAGACGGCTGAGGCTGTCCCGCTGGCGGTTCCCAATTGGGAAAGCCTGATTGTCGAAGCGCACGCCATCGCTACCATAGTGACATGCGCCTCCTTTTTAGTATCGCCGCCCTGACGTTGGTGTCTGCCGCCCCACCAGTCGCACAGCAGCCCGTCCAATATACGCTGGCGCCGGAGGTGTCCGGCGGCAATATCACAGCCTTACGGGTTCAGGTCCGCTTCCGCGCCGACCCCTCGGGCACCACTGACTTCCGATGGGATGACGGTTGGAGCGGCGAGCGCCACCTTTGGCAATGGGCGCGCGATGTGAAGGTCCAAGGTGCGACGGGCGTCGAGCAAAGCAATGACGGGCATTGGCGCATCCGTGCCGCCCCCGACGCGAGCCTGACCGTGACCTATCGCATCGTATCGGCATATGACCACGATCCGACCGTCGAGGACAGCGAACAGGCGCGACCAGTTGTCCGGCCGGGCTGGTTCTATGCCGCGGGCAACGCGCTGTTCGGCTTCCCCGCCGGCCGCGAGAAAGCGCCCGTGACCTTCGACTGGACAGGCGCATCCGGGATCGGCTTCGCGTCCGATCTCGAGCATCTCGCGGGCCGGACCCGCGCGGCGCTTCGCCCCGGCACCGTGGCCGACGCGCTGGAAAGTATCGTCATCGGCGGACATGACCTCAGGACATTTCCGGCACGGGACGGGTCCGGCGTACGCGTGGCAACGATTGGTAGTTATGCCTTCACGCCGGAGCAGTTGGATCGCCTTGCCCGGCGGGTTGTCGCCGTTGAGCGGGATTTCTGGCGGACGGATCGGGGTGCGCCCTTTCTAGTGACGGCGGCTCCCCTCGTGGGCAATCCGGCGGTGATGAGTTTTGGCGGCACCGGCCGCGGTGATGCCTTCGCGCTATGGGTCGATCACCGCGCACCGCTGGACCGCATGAAATGGCTGCTCGCCCATGAGTATTTTCATAGCTGGAACCCCGCGCGGCTCGGCACGATGCCCGAAGATCGGGATGCGCGACCGGCGCATTATTGGTTCAGCGAGGGCTTCACCGACTATTATGCGCGAGCCCTGATGGTTCGTGCCGGCGTGATTTCCCGGGCCGAGTTCGCCGCCCAATGGAACGAGATGCTGGCAGCCTATGCCGGATCGCCAGTGCGGACCTTGACGGGCGCGCAGGCGGCATCTGCCTTCTGGGACAATGACGCAGCGCAGAAGCTTGCATATCAGCGAGGCGCGCTCCTTGCTGCGATCTGGAACCGGCGACTGTTGGAGGCCAGCGGCGGACGGACAAACCTCGATACGGTGATGCTTGCGCAATTAGCGGCGGCCCGTACGTCCGACGGCTACGCGACCGACATCTTTCGCCGTCTGGCCGCGCGCAGTGGACTGAGTGTCGATGACGACGAGGCACGCCATCTGGCTCGCGGAGAACCGATCCTGTTGCCCGCCGACACCTTCGGATCATGCGCGACGATCGTCACTGAACAACGCCCCTCTTTCTCACGAGGGTTCGATGCCGAAGCGACCGCCGCTGCCGGCAACGTCGTTATGGGAGTTGATCCTGGCCATCCCGCCTATGCGGCGGGCCTGCGTAACGGCATGAAGATTCTTGAACGAACCGAAGGGGAACCGGACAACGCCCTTGTTCCCTATGGTCTGCTGGTCGAGGATCAGGGTGCAAAGCGCACCATTCGTTACCTTCCGGAAGGGAAGGAACGGGTTTCCGTCCAGCAGATGCAGACCACGAGGGCAAGTGACAGGCAATGCGGGCAGACTTTGGGCGGAATGGCGAGCGCGACCCTAGGCTGATATAAGGCACCGACTTTCCCGAAACCGCGTCTCTCAGACGTTTCGAGAAACCTAATATTTTCTCGTTTCACCATCGTTTTCGGGACAGCGGCGGACGGCAGCTCACAGTTGAACCCGCCGTTCGGCGAGGCCCCGTATTTGGCTGTTTTGTCCCATGCGCCGTAAGGGCGGCCCCTCGCCCGAGCGAGGAGCCGACAGGTCAAATCTCGGTGTTCTCGGCGAGGGCAAGTGCGTCTTCCACATCGATGCCGAGATAGCGGACCGTGTTCTCGATCTTGCTATGGCCGAGCAGGATCTGGACAGCTCGCAGATTGCCGGTTGCCCTGTAGATGATTGATGCCTTCGTTCGGCGGAGCGAGTGCGTACCGTATTCACTTCGCATCAGACCGACCCCTGTCACCCATTCATCGACAAGCCTGGCGTACTGGCGAGTGCTGAGATGCCCATCACGATCGACTCGACTGGGGAAGACGTAGTCGTCCACCGTGCCGCCCCGCCGCTCCAGCCAAGCCAGCAGGCTGGCGCGAGCATCTGGAAGTAGCTCGAACTGAACCGGTCGGCCTGTTTTCTGCTGCATGACAATCGCTCGCGTTCGGACTTGCCCGCTGCTGACAAGGTCGCCGATCCTCATCTGCACCAAGTCGCAGCCTCGGAGTTTGCTGTCGATTGCCAGATCGAACAGCGCCCGATCTCGCAGGCGTCGACGTTGATTGAGATAGAACCGAATTTCCCAAATCTGCTTCGGTTTGAGGGCACGCTTCGCACCGACGGTTCTTCCGGCATTCCAGACTTGCCGCTTTGTGACGGTGCGCTCGGTTTCAGGCATCTCCATGATCGTTCTCCAATGGCCAGATCGGCCATCGGAAGAACGCTTGCGGGTATGACGGTCTCGTATTGCTCGGGGGCCTATGCCGACCAATTGTGGACATTCGACGACCCGGGGGTGACCGCGTCCTATGGGCCGGTTAGATTAAAAGGCTAGTGGCGATCGGAAGTCGATCAGCCCCAAGGAGAGCCCGGATGCTTTTTCACACCATGGTCGGATCGAACGACATTGAACGGTCGAAGCGCTTCTACGACACGGTGCTCGCCACTTTGGGGGCAGGCGAAGGGGCGCGGAACATCGCCGACAGCGGCCATACGCGGCTGATCTATAATAATGGCAACGGAACCAACTTCATCGTCAGCCAGCCGATTAACGACGAACCGGCAAGCGTCGCCAACGGCAGCACCGTCGCCTTTTCGTGCAACTCGCCTGAACAAGTGAAGCAGCTTCATGATACCGCGGTCGCCAACGGCGGCACCTCGATCGAAGCCCCGCCCGGCCCGCGCAATACGGCATCGCTGGGAACAGTCGAACTTGCCTATTTTCGCGACCCAGACGGCAACAAATTATGCGGAATTCATTTTCCTGCATGATCTGTCCAACACGGATTCGCTTTTTACCCTAGCGGACCCGGATTTTGCGATTGCGCGAGTGTCCGCTTCCCACCGTTTTCCGCGATAGCGGCTCTCGACCAGTTCAAGCTATTCCGCAGCCGGCGCTCGAAAGTCTGCTCCGGCCGAGACCGGCCATTCGCATGCAATCCGCCAGCTCGAGTGTTGCCGGTCCTCACAATGTTCTCTCGCTGCCACCTAATCACCTCGCGAAAGCGGCCTTTGTAGGCGCGACCTGATGTCATTGCGGGATTTGAAGATACCCGCCGCCGACGAACCACGGATTGGCTGCGAGCGTCTGAAACATAACGTGCTGCCAGCTATTGAGGCGAGGTGCGTAGCGAGCTTGCTCTTCGGCGAGATAGGCTTGGACCCCAGCCGCGCCTTTGGTCGCCGCAATCGTGGTGAGATGATCGCGCAGTGGCATGAGATCGTCATTTGCGTTCGACGTGTAGCTCACGCCGAGCTTGACGACATCGAAGTGCCTCTTGGCCCGGAGCCTCGCGACTTGCGGCCAGTGGGCCGGCGCATCGACATGAAAGACAAGGACCGGCGGCCCCGCGACGTCGAGCTGGGCGAAAATCCACTGCTGTTGGGTGAAATCGTCATAATATGGATGGATCGTCTGCTCTTCCGCGCAGGTCGGGAAGCGCGCACGCTTGGCGTTGTTGCAGAAGTCGCAAGCCGGAACGAGGTTGAAGGGACAGACCGATAGATTGGGATAGCGCGCCTTTGGGAGATGATGGTCGAGCACGGTGACAGTGCCGATGCCACAGAGCGGGCATTTGCCGTTTGGCGAGGCGTTCCGGATGGCGCTGTAGATCAACCGTGCTGCACCGTTCGCCGCACTCATCTGCTGTGAATAGAGTCCTTCAAGCTCCGGTCGGGTCACGGCGCCGACGTTGGGCGCGCGGACGACCTGATGCAGGCTTTGGATGCGAGCAAGCTGATCATAATTGGCGGCCGCGGCAACGAGCTGAGGTGTGATCGCCTGAAGTCGAAGGCGCAACGCCGGATCGGCAACGCCACCAACGCAGGTGGCCAGCACGTCGGCCGCCGCCTGGGGCGGCATCGGCAGCGTCCGCATCTATTCGCCGCCGCCCTGGGGCGGGAGCTGATCGGGCAGCACGAGACTGAGCGCTCGCGCCAGCGCCCGACCCTCGGCACCGAGCTGGCCGCCGAACAGCGCCAATATCTGTTCATAGGTGCGGCCCTCTGCCTGATCGGCGATCAGCTTATGAAAGCCGGTCTGCGTCACTTCGAGTCCGAAAACCTCGCGGGTCAGCGTGCCGGCATTCTCGCCAAAGGTTTCATGCTCCGGGCGATCGGCGCGGGCTTCGCGACCGACGCGGCTCAGCTTCCACGCGCAGGACCGCGGAACCTCCTGCAGCACGACCGGCGAATGAGTGGCGATGATCGCGACGCCGTTGCGGTTGATCAGCAGGTCCGATAGCGCGCGCACGAACGCGGAAAGCAAAGGCGGGTGGAGATGGCTCTCGGGCTCATCGATAAGGACAAGCGATTTCTCTTCGACCAACTCGACCAGGCGGGTCATCGAGAGGAGCACGACCGCATGGCCCGAGCTCATCCGCCGAAACAGGCTGCGCGCGCGCTGTTCGAGGTCCGGTCCCTGGTAATCCGCGAGCGCGGACACATTGGCCTCGGCGAACAACGGATCTGCCTCCAGCGTCCGCAGAGCGTTTTCCCAGCGGCGGCGGCGGACGCCCTCGCGGCAGGCGAGCATGCTCTTGGCAAATTCGTGAGCGAGTTCGTGCCCGTCCTTGACGCGCGGGCCGGGCGGCATCGCGATCGGCGCGCCAGTCTGTAGGGCCTCGTGCGTGACCAGACCAACATAGGCGTATCGTTTTTCGCCACTGCTGGCGCCGCCCAGCGGGCCGGTGGAATCAAAGGCGCTGAAAGACACCGTGACAAGGCCCGCAAAGCCGGAATCCTCATCGATGTCATCAAGCCCCCAAGGATTCGCGACGCGATTGCGCAGCTGCCCGACGGGCTGTTGCGGATCGTCGGCCGGCATGCCGAGAAAGGCGCGGGCAAGGAAGTCAAAACAGCGGGTTTTACCGACGCCATTGCGGCCGATCAGCACATGGATGTTGGTCGCCGGCAGCGAATTTGGCGTGACCGCGAAGCTGAGGATCGGTGGCGGTGTCAGCGCGAGTGGATCCGGCGGAAACAGATAGTCGAAGCTGTAGGGCGACAGTGCGACCTCGCCGTGAGCGAGGCGGTTGAAGCGCTCCCGAACCCGCGACATCTCGATATCGCGCAATAGCGAATTGTGGAGGACAGGCTCGTTGGCGTTGACATCGAGAATGGCTGGCGTGAACGCGCAGTCGCGCATAGCCGTCAGGAAGCCGGTGCGGACCTCTTCGCCGAGCGAAATCAGCGTCTCATAATAATTCTCGCCTTGGCCAACCGAGAAGTAGGTCGCGTCCAGCGCGTCGAAGACCGGCGGCAATTCCGTGCTGCCTTGGTCTTCCGTCATACCCTGGCGCGCAATTTTTGCGCTTCCAAGCTCGACGATCGACCCATCGGGCTGGATCGCGCGGATCGCATAGAGCGTGTACCATTTGAACCAGTCGTTCCAATTGTCCTTGATCAATTGGAAAGTCGGCATGCCTTGGTAGGCAGGTTGCTGGTATCCGACAAAGAATCGCACGCTTATCCGTCATCCCCCGTTGATGCTCCACCTTACCACGGGAACGCCTGCCGCCGATACGATCGGTTACCTGCGGACCGCCTAGCGGGGTGACTCGGGTCGCCCGGCAGACGGGCGGGACCATCGCAAAGCGTTTGCGCTTATCGGACATCGGAGGCTATTCGACGCATATGGCGTCGGGGGCACTGAGAGATATCGATATACGCAAGGCAGCCTATGGCCGTCTGCTCGTTCATGCCCAGGCCTGTCCCGACACGCTGGTGATCGACGAACTCGGGCTCAATCATGGCGCCTGTCGCGTCGATATCGCGGTTATCAACGGCCATATCCGCGGGCTCGAGATCAAGGCCGACGCCGACACGCTGGACCGTCTGCCGCGTCAGGTTGCGGCCTATGGCGAGGTCGTCGACAAGGCGTCACTGATCGCCGCACCTCGCCATATCGACGCCGCCCTCGCGATCATCCCTGACTGGTGGGGCGTTGTCGTCGCGCAACGCGGCCGGCGGAGCGGCGTGACCTTTCACCGAATTCGGGAGGAACGGGTCAACCGCATGGTCGATTCAATGATGCTCGCTCGGCTGCTTTGGCGCCCCGAAGCGATCACGATCCTGCGCGGTGTCGGCGTTGCGGAACGCGATCTACGCGCGCCTCGCGAGGCTCTGTATCAACGCCTTGTCGCGGAGCTGCCGAAGCGCATCTTGGCTTATAAGGTCCGCGAGACCCTCAAAGCCCGTTCAGCCTGGCGAGATCGTCCACCACTTTCGTGATGTGATGGTTGGTCGCGACCCATTTCCAGGTCGTCTGATTACCACGTTTTTCGCTGCCGGTCCGGCAGCCATCGATATAGGCGCTGCCAGCTGAAAAGGTCGGGCCGAGAAAGCGGCCCGATGCCGTCAGATAGGAACAGAGGCCGGGATAGGCCTGATTGCTGCCACCCTTGTCCCGCTTCGCTTTTGCCACCAGCCAACCGTCATCCACAGCATAGCGAATGTTAGGCGACCCGCGCATAAAGCGCATGTCACCTTGGGCGAAGGTGACGGCCGCGACGGCATAGTCACCAAAGCCAGGGCGGCGGACGCCTTGGGGAAGCTGCGCGACGAGGGCTTTGTAAAGGAGCCATTCGCGGCGCGGGAGAAATTGGATCGCCTGTTTGAGGTCGGCCAGAGAGTCCGGGAAGGAGGTGGCGATGACGGTGACGCTCCGCGCATCGCCTAAAATCGTCGCACCGCTCAAGGCTGCGGTCACGACGGCGATCAGACCATCCTGCGGATCATATGCCGGGCATTGCAGGTCGAGAAGGATGTCGAGCGCGTCGGCCTCGATCTCGAGGCGCGTCAACAGCGTGTCGACATTAGTGTCGAAGTCCGGATCGAGCGCCTCGTCGAGCGTGCAGCGCAGCGCCACCCCGCGCCCGTCGATGGCGTCGATCAGGAAAACGGCCTGCTGATAATCGTCGTCCCGGTCGAGCGCGGTGACCGGCGTCAGTGCGGCTTCCTGCGCGCGGGTTTCATCGAACAGGAAAGTGAGCGGATGACGGCCGTCGTCCATCCGCGTTGCGGCGGGCAGTTGGCCCGCATCGAGTAACGCAGGACCATCCCCCCAGCGCTTTTTGAGTTGTTTCGCGAATGGCGAGAGTTGCTCGCCGATTTCCTTCTTCGGCTTGCGCAGCTCGAAGTCGTAATCGGGCGGCAAAACCTCGATCAGCGGCACGACCCCGGCCTTGAGACCAGGATCGAGCTTTTCGAGCGCTTGATATTCGCCCATGCGCCAGCGGAGCAGCGGGACATAATCGGTCGGCATGATCATCTCTCGCTCTCCCTAAAGCCCGAATTGGCGCCGAACCTCGCCATTGCCGACGAGCGTTCTTAGCAAGGTATAGTCGTCGGCTTCGCGTCGGATACGACCGGCGATGATTGCCGGGCCGACCCCGAAGCGCTTGGCGTCGGTCATGACGGCTTTCTGGGTTCGGGTGTAGCGCGATACGCCGAGCTTCCACTTTTCCGACGACAGGAGCACCTCCTGCGCGAACAGGTCGGCATCGCGTTCAACCTGATCGCCGGCCGGTGCGTCGGTGTCGTCGAAGATCGCGGCGAACTCCCCCTCGCCGATATGCAGTTTCAGATGACCGATCTCGTGCAGCAGGGTGAACCAGAAATTGTCGAGCCGATCGTGGCGCAGCGTCAGCGCGACGATCGCATGGCGATCGAGCGAGCAGAGCGCTGCGCCGTCGAGCAGAGTGCCTGGCAGCTGGCGTTCCACGATGAGCGAGATCCCGGCGGCGCGCAGATAGTCTGCCGACGCGGCGGGGCCATTGGGATCGAGGCTCAACCTGACCAGGCCTTCGAGCCACGCATCGGAAATTCGACTGCGATCAAAGGTCGCTTCGGGTGGATCGCGATCGGCAACGCTTCGGATGCGGGCTTCCCACGCAGCAATCGCCGCCTCATGCACCTGACCGTTCGACCGCACGGACTTCCGGTGGAAGGCCATCGGCGCATATTGGGCGTGCGCCCCGCGCAGGAAGGCCGGGACGAGTTCGCCGGCCGCCTTGCGCGCCTGTGCCATAGTGCCCGAGAAATCCTCGAACCAGCCACGCTTATACATTTCGGCGATCGGAAAGGCTTGCCAAGCCTCGGGCGTGACGGCCTCCAGCTGATTATTGCCGACCAATTCAGCGCGCTCGCTGATCCGCACGCTCAGCGCGTCAGCAATCTCGATTAGCCGGTCGAGGCTGGCCGACCGATAGCGCTCGGCTTCATAGCGCTGGATCTGCTGCTCCTTGAGCCCGAGAAAGGTGCCAAGATCCTTCTGACTCATCCCGCGCGCGATCCGCGCCTGGATGAGGATATCTGGCAGGTCATGGAGGCTTTCGGCCGAGAAGGCACTGATCTGCCCCGAGCGCAGCTTGTCGTAAAAGCTGGCGTCCTCTTCGAGCTCGTCGATCTGGCTCTTGAGGGCAGCACGCTGGGCCTCGATCAGCATGGCCGGCAGGTTGGTTCGGTCAGCCGACAAAGCGGACGCGCTCGCGGTCAGCTTTTCGATCAACGCTCGCGTCGACCGATATTGCTTTTCATTGGTGATCATGGCGTCGCTCCTTTCAGGGGCGCGAGCGAGACGCGCAGAATGCCCTTGGGCAGGCCAGAAAATTTCTCGACTTGGAAGAAATCGAGGAAGGTATGCCCGAGCCCGTCGGGCGAGCCGGCGATGAACATCTCGCCAAGGTATTTGGCCTTCTGCGCTGCGCGCTTGTTTTCGAATCTCAAAAGGACCGGGTCGAGCAAGGCGAGATCGACGCCGAGATGATCCCAGCAGCCATCATAATCACCGGGATGCGGTTTGGCGGTGACGAAGCTGCCATCGAGGTAGAGTGTCGAACAGCCGGCATCGGCCAGCGCTTGCGCGAGGCGGCGGAATCCTTCGAATAGCCAGCGGCGATGGGTTGTGTTTGCGAAGCGCGTTTCGATCTCATCGATCGACGCATCGTGGATCCCGGGGGGAAGCACGGGCCATGGAGCTGGAGAGCCAAGATCGACCAGAGTCGGTATCATGGACACAACAATATCGTTGTGTTGCTGTTTTGTCTAGCCGTATGCGTGTAGTCCCATAAGACGCCTGCTATTGACCTTCACCAGCCTCCCGGTTGGAAATCGGCTATTCTGATATCTGGGCGCAGTGCGATCGGCTTGTAATGTCCGGTCTCGACGAAAGCAGTCGTTAGAAGATCTGACTGGGAATGACCGGAAAGTCCCACATCACGCCATTTGGGATGACAACGCATCTTCGAAATCCAAGCGCTTCCGGGCGGCGGATTCCCAGGTCGCTTCCGGAATCGAGTGGGAACGCTGCGATGGGTCGCGAACGCGCTCATCCGTCAGGGTGATCATCGACGTGGTAGAACATCGGATTGCGCAGCCAATCATCGACGGCCGAGGCGCGCCATCCCACGCAGCGCGTGCTGAGCTGGACGTACTTTGGAAAGGTGCCGTTCGCCATCTTGCGGTAGAGGGTGGACCGGCAAAGCCCGGTTTGGTCGAGCACGGCCTTCAAACGCAGGATGCGGTCGGGGTTGGTAGACATGGCATTGCCTCGCAGTTCCTGAGATGGGGAACCGCCAAGGTCCTGCTTTTGCCTGATCGGCAGTAGGGCCTCGCTAGGGTCCTCACGGCATTTTCGAGGGACATCCAGACAGCAGAGTGCTGCCGTCTCCTGCGATGCCGCAGGACCGGGCTCTACGCCGCTGGCGCGGCGCCGAGCCGTGCCGTCTCGGCCCATGCGGGTTGCGATCCCTGACGGGTGACGGTGCGGCCTCCGCACCGTCAGCGGACAGCGTGGGGTGCCCCCCACGCCGGTGTGACGCGCCGGGCGCGTCTGGCGGGGGTGGGCGTCACGGCCCTGTAGTCCCGCCGCGGCGTGCTGCAACCGGCTGCGCCGGTCCTCCACGTACGTTTCGGCCCGTTGGGTGCAGCCCGCCTCCTCTCGGCGGGACTGTCGGTCCGCTCCTGCCGCCCACCCCCGCCATTCCGGCCGGGCTGCGGTGGTTTGGAAGGAGTGAGGATCATGTCCAGGACCATCGACCAACGTCAGACCCTCTATGCCGAGGTGACAGCGCGTGTGATTGCCGAGCTGGAGGAGGGGCGGCTGCCCTGGGTGCAGCCTTGGGACAGCGCGGCCTGTGCCTGCACCATGCCGGCAAACGGCATGACCGGGCGGCGTTATTCCGGAATTAACGTGCTCATCCTGTGGGCCAAGGTCATCGAAGGCGGGTACAGCTCACAACGCTGGCTGACGTACGCCCAAGCCCAAGCGGCGGGTGGCAATGTCCGCAAGGGCGAGCACGGGACCACCGTCTGCTATGCCGATCGCTTCACGCCGAAGGGCGAGGATGACAGCACAGGTGACGACAAGCGGGAGGCGCGTACGATCGCGTTCCTCAAGCGCTTCACCGTCTTCAACATCGACCAGTGCGAAGGTCTGCCCGAAGCGCTGACGCAAGCGCCGGAGGTTCGTCCCGAGATCGAGATCCTGCCCGAAGTTACTGTGCTCATCGAGGCCAGCGGCGCGGATGTGCGGATCGGCGGCGACCGGGCTTATTACCATGCCATCGCCGACTATGTCGCCGTGCCACCGGTTGCGGCCTTTCATGAGCCGATCAACTGGTATCGCACCGCGCTCCACGAACTCGGCCATTGGACGGGGCATTCAACGCGCTGGAACCGCGATCAGACCGGCGCATTCGGCAGCGCCAGTTATGCCCGTGAAGAGCTTGTCGCCGAGATGGCGAGTGCCTTTGCCTGTGCGTCGCTGTCGATCAAACCGACGGTGCGGCATGCCGACTATATCGGGTCGTGGCTTGAGGTGCTGCGCCACGACGACAAGGCCATCTTCCGGGCCGCGAGTGCTGCCAGCAAGGCGGCGGACTACCTGCTCGGCTTTGCGGGGCATGAGGGGCAGCCGTCATGACGTGCGATCACCAATTCCAGGCGCGCTTGCGCGCCTGGAACGCACTGCCGCTTCGCGATCGTGCGATCTTCGCCAGCGTGCGGATCGACGGTTTGGATTACGACGAAGCGGCGCGTCGCCATGGCTGCACCGCGCAGGACGTCGAGCAGGTCATCGTGCGGGTCCTCATCGCCCTCATGGAAGCGGAGGATGATGCCCCGCCATGAGGCCAGCGCCGGCATTCCATGAGTACAAAGGATGTACGCACCCGAAACGGTTCGCTAGGAATAGCATCATGCGCGACGACGTTGCTCATCTGCCGGACAAGAAGCGCCGCGATCTCGATCGGATCGTGGAAGTGCTGTTCGCCGAATTCGAGCAGGCAACATCCCTGTCAACACAGAAGTGGCGCCGGCAGGGCCGCATCCTCAAGGTCATCCTCTACGGCTCCTACGCACGCGGTGATTGGGTCGATGATCCGATCGGCGGCTACCAGTCGGACTATGACATTCTCGTCGTCGTCAGCGACGAGCGGCTGACCGAGCCGGGCGAGTTCTGGGCCAAGGCCGACGACCAGTTTGTGCGCGAAGTGACGATCTCGAAGCGCATATCGGCGCCGGTCAGCTTCATCGTCCACAGCCTTGCCGATGTGAACAACCAGCTGACGCAGGGGCGCCCCTTCTTCATCGACGCGATCGACCAAGGCATCGCGCTGTATGAGGTTGACGACTACCCCTTCGTCACGCCCCAGCCGCTTGAGCCAAAAGCCGCATTGACTGAGGCTCGGAAGCATTTCGAACAGTGGTTTCCTAAAGCTCAAGCCGCCCTTCGTACTTCCCATTTGCAGCGCGCTGAGGGTGATACGCAGGACTGGCGGAGTGAAGCAGCGTTTTCCCTCCACCAGGCAACCGAACGCTATTACCATTGTCTGCTGTTGACCTTGACGCTCTACAGCCCGAAGTCGCACAAGCTGAACTTCCTGCGCAGCCAGGCCGAGCCGCTGGTGCATGAGCTCATCGCCGTCTGGCCTCGCGACACCAAGTTCGCGCAGCGCTGCTTCGAGCTGCTCCGCCAGGCCTATGTCAACGCGCGCTATTCGCCGCATTACAAGGTGACGCCGGCTGAACTCGAATGGCTGGCCGAACGCGTCGAGCTGCTCCAGCAGATCGTCAAGCAGGCCTGCGAAAAGCGGCTCGCGCAAGCCTGACGTTCGTCAACCGGCGCTCGCGTCATCAGCAAAGGCACGCCACCCGCGCCGTGTCCAGATCAGCCGATAGCGGTCGCTGTCCTCCCCGCGCAGCCTGCTCGCCACGTCGATAAGCGCGCCATAGATCAGCGCACGGTCGTCGTCGGTCAATTCGATCAGCCCAGCCTTGGCGACAAGGCCGCCCAGTTCGATCAACTGGCGTGTGCGTTCGCGACGCTTCACCTGCCACTCGCGCGTGTCATGCCGCGCCCGGCTCAGCTGAAGCCGGGCGCGGAGAACTGCTGTCCGCCGCATGAGTGCTGTCGTCACGGCGAGCGCTTGGGCATACGCCGGATTTCGCGCGAAAGAACGCCGCCCCGCGCGCATCCTGCGCCTCCTTTGTGCGTTCGTCTGCGGCCTCCACCGCCAGCAACAACGCCCCCGCCACTTGCTCGATCGGCAGCGCATCGGCACCGGCCGCGATGACCAGCTCGCCCAGCTGCTCACGCTTGCGGGCCTTCAACTGCCTGGCCTTATCATCGAGCGCTTTCAGCTCGGCGTCATAGTCACGAGGTTTGCGCATTCGATCATCCTTCCGTTGTGCGGGTAGGATGGTCCAGTTATCGGGGCGTTCGATCAGCTGCAATGCGCCGGGATGACTTGGGACGACCGCGTCCCGAGACAGATGAAATCTTCGAAGGGCGCGCTTATACGTCGTGCCGACCTCGCTTGTTTGATGTAGATGGTTGGCCGCCATGGCGATCTACCATTTCTCCGCCAAGATCATTAGCCGAGCCAACGGCTCCTCGGCGCTGGCGGCGGCCGCCTATCGCTCGGCCTCGCGGCTGCACGATCAGCGCCTCGATCGCCACCATGACTTCTCGAACAAGGCCGGCGTCGTCCATTCCGAAGTGCTGCTGCCCGGTGGTGCGCCCGAGGCGTGGCGCGACCGGGAGGCGCTGTGGAATGCGGTCGAGGCGGTGGAGGTCAGAAAGGACGCGCAGCTCGCCCGCGAGGTCGAGTTCGCGATCCCGCGTGAGCTCGATCAGGCGGAGGGCATTCGGCTCGCGCGGGATTTCATTGCCCGCGAGTTCGTCGCCCGCGGCATGGTCGCCGATCTCAATGTGCATTGGGATGTCGGTGCCAATGGTGTGCCCAAGCCCCATGCCCATGTCATGCTCACCCTTCGCGAGGTGAACGAAGAGGGCTTTGGCAAGAAGAACCGCGACTGGAACCGCACCGACCTGCTCGAGACCTGGCGCGAGCGCTGGGCAGGCCATGTGAATGCGAGGCTCGCCGAGCTCGACATCGATGCACGGGTCGATCACCGCAGCCTGGAAGCGCAGGGCATCGATCTCGAGCCCCAGCATAAGATCGGCCCGGCCGCCTCGCGCATGGTGGAGCAGGGGCTCGCCAGCGAGCGGCTCACCGAGCACCATGCCATTGCCCGCGCCAATGGCGAGAAGCTCATCGCCAATCCCGCCATCGCCCTGGATGCGATCACCCGCACCCAGGCGACCTTCACCACCCGTGACCTGGCGATATTTGTCCATCGTCACAGCGAGGGAAAGGAGCAGTTCGACCAGGTGATGGCGGCGGTCCGCGCATCCCCGGAACTGGTCAAACTCGGCAAAGATGGAAGGGGGCAAGAGCGCTTCACCAGCCGCGACATGATCGACACCGAGGCGCGGCTGCAGCGCGCCACGGTAAAGCTCGAAGTTAGTCGTCGCCACGGGCTGGATGATCGGCATCGCAAGCTGGCATTGGTTCGTGCCGAGATGCGCGGGCTGACCTTGTCGCCAGAGCAGCGCAGTGCCTTCGATCACGTCACCAGCGGCCGGGGGCTTGGTGTCGTCGTCGGCTATGCCGGGACCGGCAAGTCGGCGATGCTGGGTGTGGCGCGCGAGGCGTGGGAGAGTGCTGGCTATCACGTCCAGGGTCTGGCGCTTTCGGGCATTGCCGCCGAGAACCTCGAAGGCGGATCTGGCATTGCGTCGCGCACCATTGCCAGCCTCGAGCATCAATGGGGGCAGGGACGTGAGCTCCTGACCGACAAGTCGATCCTCGTCATCGACGAGGCCGGCATGATCGGCACGCGCCAGCTCGAGCGGGTGATCGCCGAGGCCGAGAAGCGCGGCGCCAAGGTCGTGCTGGTCGGCGACCCCGAACAACTCCAGGCGATTGAAGCGGGCGCTGCCTTCCGCAGTGTCGCCGAGCGCCACGGCAGTATCGAGATCACCGACATTCGCCGCCAGCGTGAAGACTGGCAGCGCATGGCAACGCGCCAGCTCGCTACCGAGCGAACCGGCGAAGCGCTGTCGGCATACCAGCAGCATGACGCGATCCATGTCGCCGAGACTCGCGAGGCGGCGCGTGTTGATCTGATCGACCGGTGGGATCGACAGCGCCAGGCTGAGCCCGGCAACAGCCGCATCATCCTCACCCATACCAATGACGAGGTGGCGCTACTCAACCAGGCGGCGCGCAATCGACTGCGGGCGCGAGAGGAACTCGGCGATGACATCACTCTGCAGGTCGAGAAGGGCAAGCGTCACTTTGCCGCCGGCGACCGGGTGATGTTCGGCCGCAACGAGCGCAGCTTTGGCGTCAAGAACGGCTCGCTCGGTCGGATCGAAAGCGTGACTACGACCCGCATGGCGGTGATGCTCGACAACGGCACGGCGGTCGCCTTCGACCTCAAGGATTATGCCGCGGTCGATCATGGCTATGCCGCCACCATCCACAAGGCGCAGGGTATGACCGTCGACCGGGTGCATGTGCTGGCGACGCCGGGGCTTGATCGGCACGCCGCCTATGTCGCGCTGTCGCGGCATCGTGACGGTGTTGACCTCCACTATGGCCGGGATGACTTTACTGACCATGACCGCCTTGCCGCGACGCTGTCGCGCGAGCGCGGCAAGGACATGGCGTCCGACTACCCGGCCGCGGACAAATCGGCCGAGATCGCTGTGTCAAAGCCACACGACCGGTTTGCCGGTCTCAGGCTCACTCGGGTCGCACGCGACGAGGTCGTGAGATCTCCGCTCGACCAGGCGGTTGAGAAGGTGGGCCGAGCAGTTGCCGACATCATGCGAAGCCGTCGTCAGGGCTTCGAGCCTCTCCCCCACCAGCAGGCCGCTCTCGATACGGCGGTCTCGGCGCTGAAGGCCGTTCGTCCCGACGGTGTTCGCGACATTCGCGCTGTCTTCAACGCCGACCATAGGCTCATTGAGGAAGCCGCCAGGGGGAGGACGACGCAGGTCGTCCGCGCGATGATGATGGAAGCAGAGATGCGCGACCAGCGCGCTGCTCGCGCATTGGCGCTGGAAGAAGAGACGCGCAGCGATCGCGCTCTTCGTGCTGACCGGTTCGTCGAGGACTGGACGAGACACGCTAGGCGTGCGGCGGCGTTCGACCGGAACGGCGAGCGCTGGCGCGGCGATGAGGTGCGTGATGCGATGACCGGCATGGCCAAGAGCCTCGAGCGCGACCCACAGCTCGAGTCGCTGCTACGAAACCGCGTCAAGGAGCTCGGAATCCGTTCCTCCGGTGGGGCTTCGTTGTCCCATGATCTCCAGAACTGGCTCGGCCTCTCGCGGGGCCGCGGGCTGGGGCGGTAGGCTGCGGTCATGACCCAGCCCACCCATGAATCCACCGGCGAGACCACGCTCGCCTTCGAAGATCTCCGCGCCGAGATCAGCCTTCTACGGCGAGCCGTGGAAGGCCTCACCGCTGCCCGCGAACGCATGCCGGACTATACGCCGACGCTTGGATCGATGATGGCGCAGCTCAAGGCGACGCAGGAGGCGCTGCACCGCATCGAGCGCAGTCCGGCCCTCGCACTGACGCCCGTCGAACTTACCAAGGAGATCGTGCAGGCGGCCGCAAACGCCAGGGCCGACGATGCCCGCAAGCTCGACGAAGCACGAGACACCATCGCGCGATCGATCGGGAGGATCGATGGCATCGTGGAACGCGGCCAGTCGGTGGAAGGTCAGTCTCGTCTGCTGCGCCGAAGCTGCGTAGCAACCGCGTTGGCGACAATATTGCTCTGGTCGATATTGCCGGGCGCGCTTGCCCGGTCGCTACCGGCGAGCTGGCACGTGCCTGAGTGGATGGCAGCCAGGATCATTGGATCGGAACGCGCCGATACTGGCGAAGACGGCAAATTCGTGATCAATCCGGAACCGCAGCCGAACGGGCACTAAGTGGCCAGATCCCGCAATTCGCCGAATTGACGGAAATTCTGACGGCCGGCGTTCGATCAAGCATTTCGATGAAAAACTGGTGGAGAACGGCCCGTCCGCTATTGAGTGCCCGTCGGCTTTAAGCGGACGATTGTTCAGGCGGCGGGGCAGGGCGGGCGAATTCCTGCTGATGGAAATCCGCCGACCCGCCGGTGTTGCTGTGTCCACCGCCTCGGTTAGCGAGTGGAAGATGGCGCCAGCGGCGGCGATCGACTCTAGCGCAAACAAGAGATCGCGCGTCGCTCCAAAATTACACGAAAGAGGCTGGCATTATCGATACTCCAATTTTGCATTACACAAAATTCACTTGAAGCCTTTCCAGCGAGAATAGAAGATCTATTTGGCCGGAACATAAGGCCGAATCAGGAGTAAATCGTTATGGAAAAGTTGCAAAACGAAACCAATAACCTCCAGATCGTTACGCTTGCGGACGATGAGATTGAAATCGTCAGCGGCGGTGCAAAAGCTGTCAAGAAGTGTGAAATTTCAGCCAGTTCGGATGGTACCATTTCGGTGAAGTGTTCCATCACCTGGTAACGAGATCATCATTCCTAAAGGGGCCGTCAGACCTAATGGTCGGACGGCCCTTTTGCGTTAAATGAGGCAAACATGCTAATCCCGCTGTCATTATTAGCCGCTTCCTATATGGGAAAAGTAGCAAGCATTTCTAACAATGACGTAGCGATATTGGATGAGATAAAACAGTGCCAAACCGCAGTCGCGCATTCTACGCAAGGCGTGGATAATTATTTTACCCCAATCTCGGCTAGCTTAGCCTGCTATTACGGACCTTTAGATAAAGCAAACGTTGACGCCGCGCTGAAATGGTCGCAGTCAGACACGCTCAAATATAGGCGTACTTTGGTAGTAAAATCCCCTGGCGGCGATGCCAATCTTGGTATTTTACTCGGAAATTCCTTGCTTGGTCAGCGTACATTGGTAGCTGTAGATGAAATATGCTTGTCATCTTGTGCAAATTATATTTTTTTACCGGCTTTCAAGAAGTATATAAAGCCATATTCCTTGGTCGTGTTCCATGGGGGGGCTGCAAAGTCTATGGCGAAAGACATTTCAAAATCAAACCTTCCGAAGCAACAGAAAAAACTGGCCTACAAGGCTTTGGACGAGCTTTACAATAAACAAAACGATCTATTTTCTCGCGCAAAGGTTAATGGATCTTTTTTGGAAAAATACTATAACACTAAAGTTTTTTCAAAAAGCGATCTGTTAAATTGCACAAACAGTAAATCTGATGTCGTAGGCATAGCCCTTACATATCAGCAGTACAGGAATATAGGGGCTGACGTAAAAGGCTACATTGCTTCTAGCAAGAACGACTTATATGAGTCTCTATCCAAACAGGGAAAAGGCGATAAGTCTTTATGCATAGCTCCACCTTATCTCTTTAAATAGAATATGCGCCTAACTTTCTCCCAGCATAAATATAGAATCTGCTGACATTATTGTCTCTGGCCTATGAGCTATTATGATTCTTGTTATTCCCAAATTTGATATGGCTTCATTTACATTTTTCTCTGTTGACACGTCTAGGTTGGCCGTACCCTCATCGAGCAATAAGAGCTTTGGTTTTTTATATAATGCCCTTGCCAATAAAACACGCGCCTTCTGCCCACCAGACAAAGATGATCCCATATCTCCTACCAATGACTCATACTGCATTGGCATTTTCACTATTTCGTGATGTATAAATGCATTCTTTGCTGATTCTACTATTTTATCATAATCCGCATTTTCATCAAATAAAGCTATATTTTCTGCTATGGAGCCTGCGAATAAACTATCGTCTTGAAGTACTGCCGCAATTTGTGAGCGATAATTACGATAGCCGAACCGATGCAGCGGCATACCGTCAATCAGCACCTCGCCTGCGTCAGGCTCAATCAAGCCCAGGATGATTTTCGCAAGCGTTGACTTGCCGCCTCCAGACGGCCCCGTGATCGCGATGTGCGAGCCAGCTGGCACATCCAGGTCGACGCCGTTGAGGATCAATGGATCGGTCGGCGAGTAGCGGTAGCCGATACCCTTGATCTGGATATGACCGGTGAATGGCGTATCGTGGCTGGCACCAGCCCCGAACCCGCGATCCTCATCCTCCAGCGCGATGTCGCCCAGCCGCTCCAGATGCAGACCTAGCATTCGGAACGCGATCCCCTGATCGATCAGCGAGGCTGCGCGGGTAAGAAACTGTTGCTTGTAGGCAAGGTAGGCCACCACCATGCCAATCGAGAACCCACCCGACAGCACCAGCTTGATCGCCAGCCAAATGGTGACGACATTCTCCAGACCGAAAATTAGCGTATTGGCAGCCTGCTGCCAGATGCCTATTCGCGCCACTCCGATCTGGGCGTTAGTCGCATCCGCCAATCGGTTCTGCCACAAGACATGCCGCTCGGCCTCACGCCCGAATAGCCGCAGCGTCACGATCCCGCGCACCGTCTCGATAAGCGTGGATTGCTCCTTGCCGAGACTGACGATGCCTGCCTCGCGTGCGTCGCGCTCGAATCCGAAGGAAATCAGCCGGACCAGCGCATATAGCGCGAAAGCTCCCAGCGCGATCAGCGCCAGTCCCCCGCTGTACCAGACCATCAGCGCGAACGTCAGCACAGCGAGGACACCGTCCACCAGCGAGCCAACCAGTCCTTGTGTTAGCGAATCCTGGATCGGCTGCACCGACTGAAAGCGGGACAGTACATCGCCGACATGCCGGCGCTCGAACCATTCGATCGGCAACCGGAACAAGCGCCTGGCGAGGTTAGTCGCGAGCCCATAGCCCATCCTCGTGCCGACCGAGAGCAGAACGAAGCCGCGCAGCAAGGATGCCCCTGCGTTGAACAAGGTGAACAACCCGAAGCCGAGTGCAAGAACGGCCAGCAGGTTGCTGTCGAGCGCCGGCACCACGCTGTCGAGCGCGAGCTGCATATAATAGGGCAGCGCCAGCGTGAATGCCTGAAGCACGATCGTCAGCGCCAGCGTCTGTGCCGCTGCCCGCTTCCAGCCGCGCATCCGTCCCCAGAGCTGACGCAGGTGCAGCCGCTGGCGTTGGGTGGCCGGTTCAAACCCGGTTGTCGGCCGCAGTTCCATCGCCACGCCAGTAAAGTGACGCGACACCTCCGCCAGCGGCATCCGCCGCGCTGCGCCCGCAGCCGGGTCGAGGATCAGTGCACGATCTCGCTCAATGCGCTCCAGCACGACATAATGATTCATATCCCAGTGCAGGATCGCGGGCAGTTGGAGATCCCCAGCTGCCTCAAGGGGGAGCTTCACCGGACGACAGGCGAACCCGAGCTGGTCGGCGACCGAAATCAGGCTCTTGAGCGATACGCCGCGTAACGACGGTGCATGGCGGCGTCGCAGCGTGTTAAGGTCGGTATCCAGGCCATGAAAGCTCGCAATCATCGCCAGGCATGCCAATCCGCATTCGGCAACCTCGGTCTGACGAATGTGGCGAACCGAATGGCGACCGAACAGGCTAAGATCGAGCTTCGCCATGTCAGCGGCGCCGTACCGCAAGGATCGGCTCAAACAGCCATTCCGCCAATGACCGTCTCTCAGTGACAATGCGCGCGGTCAATGTCATGTCGGGTTGCAGGCGATGAAAGCGACCGAACGCATAGATTCGCGGGTCCTTGATGGCAGCGATGACCAAGTAGACGGGTTCGGATTGACCGTTGGCGTTAGTACGGTTGATAGCGGCCGAGCTGATCCGCTCTACCGTGGCCAGCACCGAACCGAACCGTTCATAGGGAAAAGCATCGACCTGCAGGCGGACTCCCTGTCCGACAGATAGGAAGCCAGCCGCCTGGGTCGGCACATAGAGTTGGGCTTGGAGTTTCGCGCCAGCCGGCACGATCGTCATTAACGGCGCATTGCCCTGCGCGGGCTGCCCGATACGCGCCGTCACCGCAGTGACGACGCCGGCGATCGGCGCGGTCAGCGTGTAACCACGCGAGGCTTCCACATCGAACCGCCGCTGCGCGACCGAGGCCCGGTCGCCCGCGATACCAGCCGCCGTCGCCTGTGCGGTGCGTCCCGCCTCCTCGATCGCGCGGGACGCTTGCATGAGGCTGGCCTGTTTGTCGGCCCGCGCCTGGCCGAGACTGGCGAGTTGCTGCTGACGACCGAGCAGGGTTTCCTCACGCGCTTGAAGATCGCGTCTACTGAGGAATCCCTTGGTCGCAATTGTTTGCGACCGATCGTAATCTCCCTGTGCGACATTGACCAGGCTCCGCTGCGTGGCGATCTGCTCGTCCAGCGCGGCGATTTCGGCATGAAGGCCGCCGATTTGCGCCGCCAGCCGCTGGCGTGTCGCCCTGGCACTGGACAGTGTCGATCGTTCCTGTGCCGCAAGCTGGGCATCCTGTTCGCCCAAGGCGGTCAGCACTTGTGCTGGACCGGTGCCGCCGGTTCGCTCCATCTCCTCGACGCGGATCGATACCAACGGGGCTGAGGACGATACTCGCTCGCCTTCTTTCACTGCAATGCCGGTTATGATGCCAGCACGGGACGGAACGATCTGGGCCGCACCGAGATCGGGTTCGACCTGTCCCCCGACCGTCTCCACCCGTGCATAAGAACCAAGAAATAAAAAAACGACAGCTGTTACAAGCAATGATAGAAAACCGTAACCGATTAGCTGCCAGGACACAGGCAGTGCCAATGATACATCGCCATGTAACCTGTCCTTCTGTGCGAGCTGCGCTTCCTGTCGAAACATCGCTTATGAATGCAGCGCTCCCGGGTCGCATACAAGTAGACAATTTCATGAAAATATTGTTATATTCGTACGGGTTCAATATTTCTGTTCTGTCGTCCTTGGAACATCTTGCGACGAAGCGAGCTGCGGTGCTGCTGATGCCTGCCTATTGGAAAGGGCTGATTGCTAGCTTCGATGCGCTCGTACGACCGGCTGGGTTGTGGGAGCTGGGCAAACTCGCCTGAACGGACGGCGGATCTTAGGTTTGTCACAGCGGCGTCGAGGGGCGGAATTTGGGTCCTTAATCCGTATGAGCCTTTTGAGAGAGCCGACATCACGGCCGCGCCGTAAGCGTGGCCAGTAGGCCGCCTTGTTGTTGAGCGCGGCTTTTCTGGTAGGCGAGTTTGCCGGCGTGTCGGCGGATGGCGATGGCGGCGACGGCACGTCGAGTGAAGCGTTCGTCGATGTCGTCGGCGTTGTAGGGTCCGCCATACCATTCACGTAAGCGGTCGTGTTCCTCGTGACTGGGGTCCGCCATGGCATCGAGGAACATCTCGAAACCGGGCAAGCCGCCGACATCCTCGGGCGGGCAGCGCCGGGCGCCATCGACGAAGCGCGGATATTTGACGTCGGGTTCACCGGGACCGACCGTCTCGAGCGTGATGGTGTGCCGCCAGTCGTCACCCATGTCGTAGGTGTAGACGAGCTCCCGCACGCCCCGGTCGATGAGCGTCGCGAGCTTCACGTTCTTTGCAGCAGTCATGCCGCTCTCCGGCCACATCGGGTCGGGGATGCCGTATCGCCGATTGCCGGCCTCGAAATGCCAGAGGTGGTAGTCTTCCCAACCCATCGCGGCCTGGATGATGTCGTGGAGCATCTTAAGGCTGGCGGTGACCGGCACGTCAACCCGGCGCCAGATGGTGGGTTCGATGTCGTCCAGGACGATATGCAGGCGGGCGATGGTCTCGGCGCTCATGCCGCCAGTTTGACAGGTTCGTGAGCCCAGTTCCATGGCATGAGTTCGTCCCAGCGGCTGGCAGGCCAGTCGCCCGCGACTTTGGCGATGACGTCGGCGATATAGGCCTGCGGGTCGACGCCGTTGGCCTTGCAGGTCTGGATGACGGTGTAGATGGCCGCGGCCCGCTCGCCGCCTGCGCGCGAACCGGCGAACAGCCAGTTGCGGCGTCCGACCGCGACACCGCGCAGCGCACGCTCCGCGATATTGTTGTCGATCTCCAAGCGGCCATCGTCGAGGAAGCGCGACAGCGCTGGCCAGCGCTTCGTGCCATAGGCGATGGCCCTTGCCATGTCGGACCTGCACGACAGGCGGCACAAGCTGGCGTCGAGCACCTCGCGCAAGGCGTCGACCAGCGGCCGACTTTTCTCCTGTCGGGCTCGACATCGCACGTCGGGCGGTTGGCCGCGAACCTCGGCCTCGACAGCGTAAAGAGTGCCGATACGCTCGAGTATGTCGGTGGTCAGCGGCGTGGGCGACCGCTCGTGCAGGTCGAAGACCTTGCGCCGGAAATGTGCCCAGCACGCGACCTCGGTGACGCCGCTGCGATACAGCCCGTCATAACCGGCATAGGCATCGGCCTGTAGAAAGCCGCGGAAACCGGCGAGATGGGACGTTGGGTGCGCGGCGGTTCGGTCTGGCGTGAAGCGATACCAGATCGCGCGCGGCGCCGTGCTGCCGGACGCCTGGTCGTCGGCCGCGTACACCCACAACCGCCCGGTCGCGGTCTTGCCCCGGCCGGGGTCGAGCACCGGCACGGGCGTGTCGTCGGCATGGATCTTGTCGGCCTTGAGGACTTCGTCGCGGATGCGCGTGACGATAGGGTCGAGGAGCACTGCGGCCTGTCCGGTCCAGCCCACCAGCGTCGAGCGGTCGATGTCGAGCCCTTGCGCGGCCATCATCTCGGCCTGGCGGTATAGCGGCAAATGGTGGTCGAACTTGGAGACGACGATATGGGCCAGTGTCGCGAAGGTCGCCTTGCCACGTGCGACGGCGCTGACCGGCGCGGGAGCCTGGATGATCCTCTCGCATACCCGGCAACTGTATTTGGGGCGGACGTTGCGCACGACGCGCCAGCGCACCGGCACGATGTCGAGCATCTCGTGCGTGTCCGAGCCGAGCACGCGCAATGCACCGCCACAGTCCGGGCAGGTGCAGGTACCCGACGCCGGCTCATGGATGACCTCCTCGCGCGGCAGATGTCCGGGCAGACTGCGGACGGGCACCGGCCGAACCGCCACGCCAGGGATGCTTGCCTCGGGTACAGGCGCGTCGCGCTCCGTCTCGAGTTCTTCCAGCGCCAGTTCGAGTTGCTCGATCTCGCGGCCGAGCTTCTCGGACGAGGCGCCGAATTGCATGCGCCGCAGCCGCGCGATCTGTTCGCGCAGCGTATCGATAAGCAGGTCGCGGGCGGCCAGAGCGGCATTGGCCCGGGCGAGCGAAGCCTCCAGCGCGGCGATCCGCGCGGTGGCATCAACAGGGGAAACGGGCGCTTCCGACACCCGGATTTCATAGCAGATTGCATGGCAACGGGCGAGAGAAAGTGGCGCAAAACCGCCGTTCTCAGCCCGCCAGCGTCGGCGTGAACGTCCGCTCGGGGCGTCGCCAGTCGATGCCCTCCAGCAGCATCGACAATTGCGCTGGGGTCAGCGTCACCGTGCCGGTCGCGGTCACCGGCCAGCCGAAGCGGCCCCGGTCGAGCCGCTTCGAGAACAGGCACAGGCCTTGCCCATCGAACCACAGCAGCTTGACCAGATGACCGCGCTTGCCGCGGAACGCGAACAACGCTCCGGAATGCGGGTTCTGCACCAGCACCTGCTGCACCAGCACCGCCAAACCATCGAACCCCTTGCGCATATCGGTCATGCCGCATGCCAGGAACACCCGCGTCGGCAACGGCACCGGGCTCATCGCAGCACCGACAGCACCCGTGCCAGTGCGCCTGCATCCACATGCGCATCGACGCTCACCCGCACGCCATCCGGCAGCTCGATATGGATGAGCCCCGGGGAACATGCCGCCATCTGCGGTGCTGGCTCAGCAACCTGTACCTCGGCGAACACCGGCAACGAAGGCACGACGCCCGCCAGCTTGCCTTCACGCAATTGCTTGCGCCACGTGTAGATCAGGCTGCTCGATACCTCGCGATGCGCGATGACGTCGCAAACCCGCACCCCCGGCCGGAACGCCTCCGCCAGGATCTCCAGCTTCTCCGTGTCCGACCATCGCCGTCGACCAGACATACGGCCAACGACTTCCATACGACTGGTCATACGAGCGCTCGTATGACCAGTCGTAGAACCGATAACTTCCCGCACCGCCCGCGCCCTCGTCAAAGGCGACAAGCATCCTGACAGCCAGCGCTACCGCAAGGCGGCCTGCTGACCACGCTTACGCCGCGCCGGCCTAGTCGGACTCATCGTCGCGCCTTGGCAGCGTTTCGCTCAACGTCTTGGAGAGGCTGGCAACGGAGGAGGGCGCTTGATCATCTCAAAGCGCACGCCACCAGCGTCATCCCGAAGAGGAGAGCGGCAGAAATGCCAAGTTCGTACGCGGCTGCCTTCCAGACCTTTCCGTAAATCTCCTTCGAGGTAACCGCGCGGGTCCGGCTCTTCAAATGCACGCATAAAAAGAAGATTACCGAGAACGTCAGCACAGCGATGCACTGAAGCGTGCCGTCGTTCCGTAGCCACGACCAAACGGGGGCATTGAGCGGCTTGACGGAATAGATCAACGCGGAGATCAGTACCGCAAGCGCGGAGATTTCGCCAGCGGTCTGGGTAACGTGATAGCCAAACGGGGGCGGGTTGGTACTCGAGCTTCCGAAGGCTGTCTCAAGCGCAAGGGCGACCCATGGGACCAGCCAGCGCATCGCTGCAACGATGCCGAATATCGCGAACGAGGACGCCAGCAGCAGTCCGCTGGCAGCCTTGCCGTTGAACATGGGGTCCCAGTAGCCTGCCGCCGTTCCCAGCTTGGCGACGCCCGCTTCCACTTTCTGCACGGTCGGCGAGATCATCATGTTCATGGCCACGACCCAGAGCCCCGCCGCAGTCCAAAGTCGGACGAGTCCAGCTATTCCGCCGGACTTGATCTGCCCTCGATATCCGGACGGTGTCATGAAGAGCGGTGTAAGCAGCAGTCCAAACTTCTCGACAGTACCGGAGCCCTTTAAAGCGAGTTGCCACATTCGAGCGGGATCGCGCCAGCATTCCGCTATTGTAGAGCGCCATTCGCTCAAACCGTTTGCCATGGCAGCGTCCTAGTGAGGTGGCTTCATGCCAGCCGACCACGTGTGATCGGAGCAGGCGCTCGTCCGTCAAAGCGTCCGACAATGCATGCCTGCGCACGATAGCAGATCGCTACGCTCAAGCGTGAGCTCTTCGTTTAACGGCACCCGATCAAGCGCCTCTCTCGTTCGTCGAGCACTTGAGTGGGGACAGAAACATAGCTCGCTTACTGCCCCGCCTGTTTGGGCCGCAGCAGTTCGACAGCGGGCTTTCGGGCGGAAAAGTGAGGCGGAGCACGTGGGGAGCTCGGATACTCGGTACCTGAACAAGCGTCCGCTTCCGAGGTGAGCCTCGCACGCTCTGGATGACCGCTTCTGGGTCATGCTTTCGGCATTTCAGGCACGGCAGCTTACAACCAGATGATGTCGCTCACATATGCCGGGCCGAACGTCTAAATATAATGGAAGGTGCCAAGCTGAACTCCCCCTGACCCCTGCATTATAAGAGCCCCAAGCTTTGCAAATAGATAGACAATCCCAGCTTCGATGATTAGCGCAGAATATCCAAATATCCTGCGCTCATACTTCAATGCTATTCTGTTATAGGCATAATGTGGAAGGCGTCTTGGCGGGACTGCTATTCGCACTTATTTTAAGTGTCGCCTGTGCTGAGAATACTTGTGGTGAGCCACGTTTCTGCAATGCGCCATGCCCGCTCATCGTCAACATCAATCCATCCAAGATCGCTGCAATCGCGGATGCCAGCAGTACGGTCGGATGTCAGGCGCCGCATTCCTTCGGTCAGAGAGGGCTTTTCCAATCCCCGGAGTGCGTCAAACAGGCCCTTGCCAACAGCGAAGACACCCGTATCGAAGCAATCATATACCGCGAGGCCCTTGCCTATGCTGATTAAGCGGTCGCCATCCGTCTGAGCACACGTCACATCGTCAAGATCGATCCAATCGTGATCGATCCGACGGTCGATCCCGAGCGATGCGCCGCCACCCGTATCGGCATGAGCCATTCGCCGATAAAATTCCGGTTCGACGAGATGGTCGCACATCGCGAGGATCGCCTCCTCACCGTACAGCAATGGTTCCGCTGCGAGCAACGAAGAGCCGTTGGGATAGCGATAATTTTCTACCCGGACGGTTTCGACTGTGATCGGCCAGTCTTCGGCCGCGACATAGGCTTCGATCGTCTCCGCCTCATAGCCGACGACCACGACTGTTCGCGCCAGCCCCGCCTGCGCCATGCCGGACACGGCATGGGCAAGCAGCGTCCGCCCGGCCACGCAGCAGAGCGGCTTGAGCGGGGCGACAGCGCGAAGGCGTGAGCCTTCGCCTGCCGCGAGAACGATACCGGTTTCGATCATTCGGCCGCTACGGCAATGAACTCGTCGACCGCCTGCGCCGCAAGGTCATCGGTCATCTGAATACGCGGATGCTTGCAGAAATACGCCGACGCCGCGTCGATCGGCCCGGCCAGGCCGCGATCCTTTGCCAGCTTGGCGCACCGGATCATATCGATGGCGACGCCCGCACTGTTCGGGCTGTCCTCGACGGACAGGCGCAACTCCAGGTTCATCGGTACACCGCCGAACATCGTCCCTTCCATCCGCAGGAAGCAGATCTTGTTGTCATTTTGCCAAGGTACATAGTCGGACGGGCCGATATGAACATTGTCGTCGTGCAGCCGCTCCGCAGCGACCGACTGCACCGCCTCGGTCTTCGAGATTTTCTTCGAGGCAAGGCGGCGATGATTGGACATGTTGAGGAAGTCGGTGTTGCCGCCGGTATTAAGCTGGTAGGTCCGCTCCAGCTTGACGCCCCGCTTGGCGAATAGATCGGTGAGCACGCGGTGAACGATGGTGGCGCCGAGCTGCGCCTTAATGTCGTCGCCGATGATCGGGACACCAGCCTTGGTGAAGCGGTCCGCCCATATGGGGTCACTGGCGATGAATACGGGAATGTTGTTCACGAACGCCACACCCGCCTCGAGCGCGCATTCGGCGTAGAACTCACTGGCGGCCTGCGAACCCACCGGCAGATAGTTCATCAGCACATCGGTCTTGGTCTCGCGCAGGGCGGCTACCACTTCCGCCTTGGAGGCCTCCTTCTCACCCGCGAGCAGGAATGTCCGATGGTCGTCATATTCCGACATATGTTCGGCGACGCCGTCAAGAACATGCCCCATCTGCACCTTGGTCCCCGTGAGAGGCACGGTTTCGCAAAAGACGGTGGTGCAGTTGGGCTTGGCGAAAATTGCTTCCGCTACGTCCTTGCCGACTTTTCGCTGGTCAATATCCCAAGCAGCTACGACATGGATATCGGTCGGCTTATACCCGCCCAAGTCCCAATGCATGAGCCCGACCGTATCATTTGCGCCCTCGCGATAATAGGAAAGCCCCTGCACGAGAGAGCTGGCACAGTTGCCCACCCCTACGATGGCAATATTGATGGCCGGCATTACTTCTTGATTCCTTCTCTATATGGAAAATGATTTTCCGGCACTGTGAAACGATTTTCGACGGTGCGATGCTGGAAAAGTCCAACGATGAGGATGATGTTCAGCGGGATGAGCTCAAACCACCAAAAGAGGCGTGGATTGCTGAAAAGGCAGGCAAGGAAAATGGCATAGACCCGGACATTGGCGGACAGCAGGCTCATCAGCCGCATCGGCCTGACGGCCAGGGTGGCATATCTTGCCGCAAGCTCAGCGGGCGATTGGTGCCGCGCCAGCGCGTGGTCGAACCGCGCGGCAACCCGGTCCAATAATCCCCAGCAATGATCATAAAGCTGGACAAGCGGATTGCGGCTGGGTGCAGGGCTGGCGATCGTCGCCACCGCATTCCGGCGCCGGTGAAAGCGGGCTCGCTCGCTCTCGTACATATTGGATTGGACCATATGTGCGATGCCTGCGGCGACCGCCAAGGCCCAGGCTTCCAACGTGCCGATGGAGACGGCCAGCGAAACATAGATGAGGACGAAAACGCCATGGTCGCACAACCCGTCCAGCGCGCGTCCCAGCGGACTGGCTGTGCCCGTGGCCCGCGCAATCATCCCGTCCATCCCGTCGGCGACAAGCCAGCAGACGGACAGGAGCAGGCCGACAACGGCAAGAGGCCACATCTCCCACCGGCTGTAGGCCAGCGCGGCCGATGTGCCTAA
>NZ_BCTY01000016.1 GCF_001591005.1 Sphingomonas sanguinis NBRC 13937 | reverse complement strand
CCATCCAACCAGCGCGAGGGCGGAAGATGCGCTGATTCTGATATGAACGAATGGCAGAATACGGGAAGCCGGTGAGGCGCGCCCAATGACCGATTATGTGTCTTTCGCATCGCAACTGGCCGCCGACTATCACGCAATATGCGATGGGCTGGCACGGCTCATCGCACATTTCTACCACGTTGACGCGTTAGCATTCGGGTGGGGGTACTCCTGGGGGTGCCTACGACCCGGCTTAGGAAATAACGGGCAATTTTAATCCGTTGAAGTGTGCCGTGGGTGCAAAATCATCCTGCCCCCGCAACCATTCCACACCACAGCCGCAACCGCCCCGGAATCACCCGCGGCGGCTTCTTGCGTTTCTTCCTGGCTTAGACTCGAGGGGCGCGGGCGCTCATCAAGCGCTGGCGGAGCTGAATTCATCCAACTTAATTTGGTCGGACTCCAAGGGTTTTCTAGCCAGCTCTACGCGTATCCAAGTGCGCCATGGCGCGCATCCTCAACCGCTGCGCTTGCCCTGCGGGAAAACCGTCGAGCGCTTGACAATGCCATAGGCGAAGCTCGTGTCGATCGCCGCAATTCCGGCGATGGGGTGCAGTTTGGACCGCACGAAATCCTCATAGTCCTTGAGGCTGGCGACCAGCACGCGCAGCAGGTAGTCGTCGCTGCCGGTCATCACGTAACAGTCGAGCACTGCGTCCATGTCGGCGATCGCCGCCTCGAACGCGGCGACGGTCGCGTCGTCATGCTTTTGCAGGCGGATGCGGACCAGCGCGGTGACGGGCAGGCCGTAGGCTTCCTCGTCTATCACCGCCGTATAGCCGCGGATGACCCCCGCAGCCTCCAGCATCCGCAGCCGCCGCAGACAGGGGGAGGGCGACAAATTGACCTGTTCGGACAGTTCCTGGTTGGTCAGGCGGCCATTGGCCTGCAACGCCGCGATGATCTGCCGGTCCTTGTCGTCCAACGCCCGCCCTTTCCGTGTCTGGGACCGTGCCGCCTAGCGCAAAGCGGCAGAGTCTCCAATTAGGCGGCGAGCGCCGGGGCGCTCTCCGCCTGTGGGGCCACCAGCGCCTGGTCCAGATCGGCGATGATGTCGGCGACATCCTCGATCCCGACCGACAGGCGGATCAGTCCTTCCGGAATGCCATGCGCGGCGCGTTCCTCGGGCGTGTAGGTCGAGTGCGTCATCGACGCAGGATGCTGGATCAGCGACTCCGTATCGCCCAGCGACACCGCGCGGCGGATCAGCGCCAGGCGGTTCATCATGCGCCGCCCCGCCTCCAGCCCGTCCGCCAGCTCGAACGCGATCATCGCGCCGAAACCGGGCATCTGCCGCACGGCGAGATCATGCTGTGGAAAGCTCTCCAGCCCGGGATAATGGACCTTGGCGACCCCGGCATGCCCTTCCAGATAGCGGGCGACGGCCATGGCATTGGCGCAATGCTCCGTCATGCGCAGCTTCAGCGTCTTGATCCCGCGCAGCAGCAGCATGGCGTTGAACGGCGACATCACCGCGCCGGTCAGGTCCTTCAGCCCCTGCATCCGCACCCGCGTCATATCCTCGGCCCGGCCGACCGCGATACCACCGACCAGGTCGCCATGCCCGCCCAGATATTTGGTCGCGGAATGGACGACGATATCCGCGCCCAGCTCGATCGGCCGGGTCAGGATCGGGGTGGCATAGGTGTTGTCGACGACCAGCTTCACGTCGGTCGAGGTGGCGGCAGAGGCCGCGGCGGCGACCCGCGCGATGGCGGCGATATCGACCAGCCGCATGTTCGGGTTGGCGGGCGTCTCGAAATAGATGATCCGGGTCGCGGGGGTGATCGCGTCGGCGACCGCCTGCGGATCGGTCATGTCGACATGCGTGATGGTGATGCCGAACCGGGCCAGCCCGTCGCGCAGAAAGGCGAAGGTGCAGCCATAGAGCGTCTTGTCGGTCAGCACTTCGTCGCCCGGCGACAGGAAGGTCCACATCACCGCGCAGATCGCCCCCATGCCCGATGCGAGGGCCACCCCCGCCTCGGCGTTTTCCAGGCTGGCGCAGCGCCGCTCCAGCAGGTCGAGCGTCGGGTTGGAGATGCGCGAATAGATATGGCCCGGCGCGGCCCCCGCGAACATGTCCGCGCCCGCCTCGACCGAATCGAAAACGAAGGTGGAGGTCATGAAAAGCGGTGGCGACAGCGCGCCGTCATGGGCCGAAGGATCATAGCCATGATGAATGGCCCGCGTCGCGATCCCTTTATTCTTCTGCTCGGCCATCTTGTCTCGCCTTCGATCCGTCTCTTCTGGATGATAGCGCCAATGCGAAAGCGTTTCCGATCAAAGTCATGCAGCGGAAGTGCATCTCTGGGCAGTAACTGCCAATATTGATGCGATTTATGAGAAGGGCTGCCAATCGGGCCGATGGGGTCGGTGCCGAACGACATGGCATCCTCGAACCCGCTGCCCTGAGTGCTGGCAGCGAGGCAAAGAAGCCGATGCGCATGAAGGCGAGCGTGCTCGAGGTTTTGGGTGATACGCTGTCGCCAGCAGCGGCGATCCCGGTGCGGACTGCCTGGGACCGCTGCCCGCCCGAGGGAATTGCGATCATCGATCCGCGCGACGGATCGGGCAGCCCGGTGGCAAAGCCGATGCCGGTGGAAAAGGCACCGCGCTGCGATATTAGGGCATGACACCTCGGCACCCGGTCTGATAGCCCTGTGGTCATGCCCGTTTCGGCCGCCGCCTCCGCCCGCGAGATCCTCGTTCGTCTGCACGACGTGATGGCGTCGCGCACGCCTGCCCAAGCCAAGCTGAACCAAGTGGTCCAGATCATCGGCGAGGCGATCGGCAGTGAGGTCTGTTCGATCTATCTGCTGCGCGAAGGCGTGCTGGAGCTGTTCGCGACGCGCGGCCTGGCCGAGGAGGCGGTGCACGTCACCAAGCTGGCGCTGGGCGAGGGGCTGGTCGGCACGATCGCCGAAGACGTCGAGGTGCTGAACCTGGACGAAGCGGCCAGCCATCCCGACTTCGCCTACAAGCCTGAGACGGGCGAGGATCGTTTCCACAGCTTTGCGGGCGTGCCGATCATCCGGCGCGAGCGGGCGGTGGGGGTGCTGGCGGTCCAGCATAGCGAACCGCGCAAATATGCGGATGTCGAGATCGAGGCGCTGCAGACCGTCGCGATGGTCCTGTCCGAGCTGATCGCCAATGCCGGGTTGATCGACGCGGCAGGGGCGGCGGGAACGCGGCCGCAGATGACCGCGACGATCCGCCTGTCGGGGCAGAAGCTGGTTGAGGGCATGGGCAGCGGCTTTGCCGTCTATCACCAGCCGCGTATCTTCATCGAGCATACCGTCGCCGAGGATATCGATGCCGAACGCCGCCGCGTCTATGCCGCGTTCGACAAGATGCGCGAACAGATCGATCGTATGGCGCGCGAGGCGGAGTTCGGCGTCGCGGGCGAGCATGTCGAGGTCATCGAGACCTATAAGATGTTCGCCTATGACGAGGGCTGGGCGCGCCGCATCAACGAGGCAATCGACAGCGGCCTGACCGCCGAGGCGGCGATCGAGCGGGTGCAGCAACGCACGCGCCAGCGGATGCGCCAGATCGACGATCCGCTGCTCGCCGACCGGATGCACGATTTGGAGGACCTGTCCAACCGGCTGCTGCGCATCGTGTCGGGCCAGATGGGCACGGCGGCGCAGCTGGGCCTGCGCCAGGATACGATCCTGATCGCGCGCAACCTGGGTCCGGCCGAGCTGCTGGAATATGACCGGCGGCGGCTGAAGGGCGTGATCCTGGAGGAAGGATCGCTGACCGCGCATGTCATCATCGTCGCGCGCGCCATGGGCGTGCCGGTGCTGGGCCGGGTCAGCGACGTGCGCCGCCAGATCGCGGACGGCGACCAGTTGCTGCTCGACGTGGCGGAGGGCAGCGTGCTGGTCCGCCCGACCTCGGCGATGGAGGAAGCGTTCGAGGCGAAGCTGGCGCTGCGCCAGAAGCGGCGCGCGGCCTTTGCGGCGTTGCGCGACGTGCCGCCGGTGACGAAGGACGGCCACCGCGTCACCTTGATGGTCAATGCGGGGCTTCGCGACGATGCCGCCGCGCTCGACACCACGGGCGCGGACGGGATCGGCCTGTTCCGCACCGAATTCCAGTTCCTGGTGTCGGCCACCCTGCCGCAGCGCGAACGCCAGCAGCGGCTGTACCGCGACGTGATGGAGGCGGCGGGCGACCGGCCGGTGGTGTTCCGCACCATCGATATCGGCGGCGACAAGGCGCTGCCCTATCTGAATACCGAGGCGGGGGACGAAGAGAACCCGGCCATGGGCTGGCGCGCGCTACGCCTGGCGCTGGAGCGCGACGGCCTGATGAAGGCGCAGGCGCGCGCGCTGATCGAGGCAGGGGCGGGGCGCACGCTCCACGTCATGTTCCCGATGGTGTCCGAGGCGTGGGAGTTCGACGAGGCCAAGGCCCTGTTCGAGGCACAGCGCGCTTGGCTGGGCTCGCGCGGGCGTCGCCTGCCGCTGGAGGTGCGGTATGGCGCGATGCTGGAGGTGCCGGCGCTCGCCGAGCAGCTCGACCTGATCCTGCCCAATGTCGACTTCCTGTCGATCGGCACCAACGACCTGACCCAGTTCCTGTTCGCCGCCGACCGTGCGAACCCGAAGCTGGCCGAGCGCTACGACTGGCTGAGCCCCTCGATCCTGCGCTTCCTGCGCCGGGTGGTCGAGCCCGCGCGTGAGGCGGGGGTACGGGTCGGCGTATGCGGCGAGATGGGCGGACGGCCGCTGGAGGCGATGGCGCTGATCGGGCTGGGCATCGACCGCCTGTCGATCACCCCGGCGGCGGTCGGTCCGGTCAAGGCGATGATCCGTTCGCTCGACCGGGCGGCGATCACCGAGGAGATGGCGCGGCTGCTGGCGCATCCCGTTCGCGACATGCGTGGGGCGCTTGGTGCCTGGGCTGCGACGAACGGTGTCGAATTGGCCTGATCCAGGTCCGGTGTCCGCGTTGACTTGATCCCAGCCGTCTGAAAGAACGACCGCGATCATGGGGTGGGCCATGATCGCTTCGGAGTTGAGAATGGACGAGGTCAATCCCGGCCACGATGCCGCACCGGCGGCACCTGCCCGCGCCGGTGACGTCCTGCGCACCGCGCGTGAGGCGCAGGGGCTGTCGCTGGGCGACATCGGGGCGCGTACGCGCATCCCCAGCCGTCATCTCGCGGCGATCGAGGCCTCCGATTATCAGAGCCTGCCCTCGGCGACCTATGCCGTCGGTTTCGCCAAGGCCTATGCCCGGGCGGTCGGTGCCGATGAGGTGGCGATCGCGCAGGCGGTGCGCGCCGATGTGGATCGGATGGGCCGCCGCGTCGCCGAATATGTGCCGCAGGACATCGCCGATCCCGCCCGCGTGCCGTCGCGGGGCATGGCGATCATCGGCGTCGGCATCGCGCTGGCGCTGCTCGTCCTCGCCGGGCTGTGGTATGGGACCGATCTGTTCCGCCGTGACCGCACCGCGCAGGAAGTGCCCGCCGCCACACCGCTCGCCAACGGTGCCGCGCCCGCCTCTGCCCCTGCGCCCAGCCCGACTCCGGTCGCGGCGGGCAAGGTCGTGCTGACCGCCAATGGCGAAGTCTGGCTGCGCGTCTATGACGCCGACAAGGCCACGCTGAAGATCGGCACGCTGAAGCCCGGCGAAAGCTATGAGGTGCCCGCCAATGCCAAGGGCCCGCTGTTAAATGTCGGCCGCCCCGACAAGCTGACCGTGACGCTGGACGGCAAGGCGATCCCGCCGCTGGGTGACGGATCGCGTGCGATCAAGGATGTGCGCCTCGACCCGCAGGCGATCGCCGCCCGGCTGTCGGGCGCGCCGGTGGCCACTGCCTCGCCGACGCCCGCGGCCCGTCCGGCTTCGCGCGAGCGGACGGGGGCGACCCGTCGTACCGGTTCGGCCAGCGGCGGCGAGACGAGCGGTGCCGCGCCGACCGTTCCAGCGCCCGCCGCCACGTCGACGCCGACGACGGCACCCGCCGACCTGTAAGTCACGGATTTTAAGGCTGGAGACAGCCGCGACAGGCTATTAACCATGGCCTTTCGCTACCACACACAGCCCACCGGGGGGTGAGACCGATGCGTAACCTGTTGCTGGCCGGCGTCGCCGCCGTGATGATCCTGCCGACCGCCGCCATGGCCCAGTCCAATGTCGAAGGCCGCGTCGGCAAGCTGGAAAGCGAAATGCGCGCCGTGCAGCGCAAGGTCTTCCCGAACGGGGCAGGCGGCTATGTCCAGCCCGAGATCACCGCGCCGCAGACCCAGGCGCAGGCTCCCGGCGTTCCGGCGTCGAGCGCGCTGACCGATCTGACCTCGCGCGTCACCTCGCTGGAAGAGCAGATGGCCACTCTGACCGGCCAGATCGAGCAGAACGGCTATCGCACCCGCCAGCTTCAGGACCAGTTCGACGCCTATAAGCGCGCGACCGAGGGGCGGCTGAAGGCGTTGGAGGCGGGCCCCGCGCCGATTGCCCCCGCCGGACAGAGCGCGCCGCTCGACACACCCGCGCCCGCCGCGACCGGCTCGACCCGTCCCACCAAGACCCCGGCTGCCGCCTCGGTCGTCACCGGCGACACCGCCTCCACCGCGCCGGCGGCGGGTGGTGCGGCGGTCGAGAAGCCGTCGACCGGCGACGCGGCCGAGGACGCCTATCTCTATGGCTATCGTCTATGGCAGGCCAAGCGCTATCCCGAGGCGGAGGCCCAGCTGAAGAAGGTGGTCGCCGACTATCCCAAGAGCCGCCGCGCCAGCTTCGCGCAGAACCTGCTGGGCCGCACCTATCTGGACTCGGGCAAACCCAGCCTCGCCTCGATGGCCTTTTACGAGAATTACAAGAAATTCCCGGATGGCGAGCGCGCCCCCGACAGTCTTCTCTATCTCGGTCAGGCGCTGACCCGGCTCAACAAGCCCGCCGATGCCTGCAAGGTCTATGACGAACTCAGCGACGTCTATGGTGCCAAGCTGTCCGCGTCGATGAAGGCGCAGATCGCCAGTGGGCGCGGCGCGGCGAAGTGCCAGTGACAGGCGGTCTTTCCTTCCCTGTACGGGCGGGAAAGAGCGGCTATCCTGCGATCCGTGGCAAGGAAAACTCTTGCACTGGTGCGGGGGAAGGGCCAGAGCGCGGCCGTCCCTGACCAGTTTTGAGAGCATCATGGCCACCGATGCCACGGCCGCCGATCAGATTGCGCGTTTCACGACCGATCTGACGCTTCTTTTCGATCCGCAAACGTCCCCCGCGCCGTTGCTGCTGGCGGTGTCCGGCGGCCCGGACAGCATGGCGATGCTGACGCTGGCGGCCGCCGCCCTGCCGGGCCGGATCGCGGTGGCGACGATCGATCACGGGCTTCGCCCCGAAGCCGCCGACGAAGTGCGCATGGTCGCCGAACATTGCGCGAAGCTGGGCGTGCCGCATCAGGGCCTGCGTCCCGCGACCCCGATCGAGGGGGCGAGCATCCAGTCCCAGGCGCGAGAGGCGCGTTATGCCCTGCTCGCGAACCATGCCCGGGCGATCGGTGCGGCGGCAATCCTGACCGCGCATCATGCCGACGACCAGGCCGAGACCTTCCTGATGCGCGCGGCGCGTGGGGCGGGGCTGTCGGGCCTGTCGGGCGTGCGGGCGCGGACGGTGATTGCGGATGCAGTCGTGCTCCGCCCGCTGCTCGACTGGCGTCGGGCCGAGTTGCGCCGGATCGTACGCCGGGCGGAGGCCCCCTTTGTCGACGATCCCGCCAATCACGATCCGCGTCATGACCGCACGCGCTTCCGTCAGCTGCTCGACGCGCATGAATGGCTGGGCGTCGCGCAGCTGGCGCGTGCGGCGGCGCAGCTGGCCGAGGCGGATGGCGACCTGCGCGCGACGGTAGACTGGCTCTGGGCCGAGCGGGCGCAGATCGATGACGACAATGTCCGCATCCAGGCCGCCGACCTGCCCCGTGAACTGGGGCGACGGCTTGCGCGCCGGGCGATCGGCACGGTCCGCGCGGCGGCGGGGATCGAGACGCCCGCCTGGAGCGAGGCAAGCAATATCGAGAAGCTGCTCGAGTCGCTTGCCGCAGGCAGTCGCGCGACCCAGGCCGGGGTGATCGCCAGCGTCCGCTCCGGCGTCTGGCGCTTCCGTCCCGCCCCGCCGCGCAAGACAGGCTGATCCGCCGATCCCATTGATCGGTCTTGTTCCCCCTGGCCGATTACTTTGATCGGTCTTGTTCCATTGCCATTAACCTCGTCATGCCTATCTTGGAGGCTGAAAGGTATCCGGCACCGATGAACGACAACGACAAGCAGCAGAGTCCCGATCCCAATGGGGGCGGCAACCCCTGGATGAAGAGCCTGCTGATCTGGGTAGGCATCCTGATGGCGCTTGCCCTGTTCGTCAGCCTGTCGGGTGCCGGGTCGTCGGCGCAGAGCGGTAACCAGATCGACTATTCGACCTTCCTCGACAAGGTGGACGAGGGCACGGTGAAGACCGCGACCATCTCGCGCGAGTCGATCACGGGCCAGCTGTCGTCGGGTGAGAAGTTCCGCACCACGCCGGTTCCCGATTCACAGCTGATCCCGCGCCTGCGCCAAAAGGGCGTGACCTTTACGGCCAAGACCGAGGAAGGCCCCTCGATCTGGATGCTGATGCTCTACAATTCGCTGCCGTTCGTGCTGTTCATCGGCATCGCCTTCTTCGTTCTGCGCCAGATGCAGAAGGGCGGCGGGGCCAGCGGTGCGATGGGATTCGGCAAGAGCCGTGCGCGGATGCTGACCCAGAAGGAAGGCAAGGTGACCTTCGACGATGTGGCCGGCATCGACGAAGCCCGTGAAGAGCTGCAGGAAATCGTCGAGTTCCTGAAGGACCCGTCGAAATTTTCGCGCCTGGGCGGCAAGATCCCCAAGGGCGCGCTGCTGGTCGGCTCGCCCGGCACCGGCAAGACGTTGTTGGCTCGCGCCATCGCGGGTGAGGCGGGTGTGCCGTTCTTCACCATTTCGGGTTCGGATTTCGTCGAGATGTTCGTCGGCGTCGGCGCGAGCCGTGTCCGCGACATGTTCGAGCAGGCCAAGAAGTCGGCGCCGTGCATCGTCTTTATCGACGAAATCGACGCGGTCGGCCGTCATCGCGGCGCGGGCCTGGGCAATGGCAATGACGAGCGCGAGCAGACGCTGAACCAGCTGCTGGTCGAGATGGATGGTTTCGAGGCCAATGAAGGCATCATCATCATCGCCGCGACCAACCGCCCCGATGTGCTTGACCCTGCGCTGCTGCGTCCGGGCCGCTTCGACCGTCAGGTCGTGGTGCCGCGCCCGGATATCGATGGCCGGGTGAAAATCCTCGAAGTTCATATGAAGAAGGTGCCGCTGGCTCCTGACGTCGATTCGCGAGTCATCGCGCGCGGTACGCCGGGCTTCTCGGGTGCGGACTTGGCCAATCTGGTCAACGAAGCCGCGCTGATGGCGGCGCGCAAGGGCAAGCGGCTGGTTGCGAACGCCGAGTTCGAGGAAGCCAAGGACAAGGTCATGATGGGGGCGGAACGCCGCTCCATGGTGATGACCGAGGACGAGAAGCGGATGACCGCCTATCACGAGGCGGGCCATGCCATCGTCGCGCTGCATGAACCGGCGTCGGACCCGATCCACAAGGCGACGATCATCCCGCGCGGCCGGGCGCTGGGCATGGTCATGCGCCTGCCGGAGCGCGACTCGTACAGCTATCACCGCGACAAGATGTACGCGAACCTGGCGGTTGCCATGGGTGGCCGCGTGGCCGAGGAAATCATTTTCGGCTATGAGAAGGTGTCGAGCGGCGCGAGCGGCGACATCCAATATGCCACGGGCCTGGCGCGCGACATGGTGACCAAATGGGGCATGTCGGACAAGGTAGGGCCGGTTGAATATGCCCAGCCCGAGGGCGAGAGCTTCCTGGGTTATTCGTCCAGCCAGCCGGTGCGCATGTCCAACCAGACCGCCCAGCTGATCGATGACGAGATCAAATCGATCGTCGAGGGCGGCCTGCACCGCGCCAAGCATGTGCTGACCGATCATGTCGACCAGCTGCACCTGCTGGCGGGCGCGTTGCTGGAGTATGAGACGCTGTCGGGTGACGATATCAAGAAGCTGATCGCGGGCGACGATATCGGTCGCAACGACCCGAAGCTGAAGGCGGTGCCGATCGCCAAGGCGGGGACTTCGATCCCGAAGACCCGCCGTGGCGCGGGGCCCTTCGGATCGCCCAGCCCGCTCGGCGCCTGATCCTCAACCTTAAGTGTTACGAATGGGCCGTCCCCGCGAGGGGGCGGCCTTTTTCGTGCGACCGGGCCCGGTCATCAACAGATGTTCACGACCCGGCGATATCCTTGACGATATCGGGTGCCTTGCATAGCCGGATATCCTGCTCGCTCAGCCCCATCTTCTCAGGCTCGGCGCAATAGCTGGCCGCCTCGCGCGTGGGGATCATGTCGATCGGCTCGACCGATATATCGCGACGGGCAATGATCTTTGCCATCTGCCCCAGATAGCCCTCCCAGCCATCGCCGACCCCCGGCTGCCCCACCAGCGACAGTGCATCCTGACGCAGGGCCTCGGCACCCGCAAAATCTCCTTTTTGCCGCAGCAGGTTCGCCGCGCGGGCGGTCAGCCAGAGCCGATCGCGTGCGCTGGTATCGGCGGGCAGATGGCGCACCCGGTCGATGAACTCGGCAGCGTAGCGCGTCCGCCGTGCCACCGTGTCCGGCCGGTCCGCGCCCTCATTCCGGCCCGGCGTCTCCGCCCATAAAGCCGCCTGCAACCATCCCAGCGCTTGCGAGTCGGGTCGCCCCAGCCGCGTCGCCAGCCAGAAGGCGCGATAGTGCGGCGTCTCGCCGTCCGCGACCAGCCGGGCATAAGCGGGCGTCACGATCAGCTTGGCCAGCGCCGCCTTATCCGCCTCCGAAAAATCATCGAACACCACCAGATGGTTGCCCGGGCATTCGGGCACAGGGAAGGGAAAGGGCATATAGCTATAGGGCCGCCCGTCGGGTCGCTCACCATAGGTGGAGTAGCTGCCCATCTGCCACCCCTCGAACGCCTCACCGCCGATCGGGCAGGTCATCAGCCCATTGCCGCCGTGCAGCGGGGGAGGGGGCGGCGGCGCGGGCGGTAACGCGGGTTGGGCCTGTAACAGGACCCATGCGACGAACATCATGACTTTCCCTCTCCCGATGGTTCGATCGAGCCTAGCCCGGCATGGTCGCCGCGCCTATGCTGCACCTGTTGGTCGCCCCGCAGGTGATCCGGTCCCAAACCGGACAGGCGGCCCGATGGAGGATGGCCGCCGATGACCCATGTCCCCACACCGGATGCGCTGCATGACCAGGCCGTGCGTATCTATGACGCCTTTACCCATGAGCATCACGACCGCCGCACGCTGTTGCGCCAGATGACCGCGCTGGCCGGATCGGCGGCGGCGGCCGAGGCGCTAATCCTGGGGCTGGCCGCCAGCCCGGCGGCGGCGGTGATCACGGACGCGCATGACGCACGGCTGCGCATCGACCGACGCGAAGCCATGGAGGGCGGCGCACGCTCCGCCGCCTATATCGTCAGCCCCAAGGCCGCGAAGACGCATCGCGGCTCGGTGCTGGTCATCCACGAAAATCGCGGGCTGACCCCGCATATCGAGGATGTCGCGCGGCGGTTGGCGCTGGCCGGATTTCACGCCATCGCGCCCGACCTGCTCGCGCCGCAGGGCGGGACGCCACCCGACGAGGACCGCGCGCGGACGCTGATCGGCTCGCTCGACTATGATCTGGCGTTGAAACAGGCATCGGCGATGATGGCCCATGCCGCCGCCGACAGGACGGGCACCGGCAAGGTCGGCGCGATCGGCTTTTGCTGGGGCGGGGCGTTCGTTAACCGGTTGGCGGTGGCGGCGGGCCCGGCGCTCGCCGCCGGTGTCGCCTATTATGGACCGGCCCCCGATCCGGCCGAAGCGGTGAAGGTGCGCAGCCCGCTGATGCTTCATTATGCCGGCAAGGATGCGCGGGTGAATGCCACCGGCGAGCCCTGGGTCGCGGCGCTGAAGGCGGCCGGGCGCACCGTCGAGGCCTTTACCTATCCCGGTGTCGACCATGCCTTCAACAATGATAGTTCGGCCGCCCGCTATGATGCGGCGGCGGCGGGGCAGGCCTGGGAGCGGACGACGCGCTTCTTGCATCATTATCTCGATCGGGCCTGATCGCCCATCGACCTTGGGGAGACGCTGGAATGACCGCCGACCTGACGCTCTATACCAATCCCCAGTCGCGGGGACGCATCGCGCGCTGGATGCTGGAGGAAACCGGCGCGGCCTATGACGCGGTCGTGCTGGACTATAGGACGACGATGGTCGCCGACGACTATCGCGCGATCAACCCGATGATGAAGGTCCCCGCGATCGTGCACGGGGGACGGGTGGTGACCGAGACGGCGGCAATCTGCGCCTATCTGGCCGAGGTCTTTCCCGATGCCGAGCTGGCGCCGCTGCCGTCCGAGCGCGCGGCCTATTATCGCTGGCTGTTCTTCGCCGCAGGGCCCTTGGAGGCCGCCGTCACCAACAAGGCGTTCGGCGTCACGGTTACGCCGGATCAGCAGCGGATGGCGGGTTATGGCGATTTCGACCGAGCGATCGGCGTCATCGGCGACGCGGTGGCGCACTCACGCTATATCGCGGGCGACCGATTCACGGCGGCCGATGTCTATGTCGGATCGCAGATGATGTGGTTTACCCAGTTCGGGCTGATCCCCAAGACCGACGCGATCATGGCCTATATCGGTCGCCTGCACGATCGCCCGGCGCACCGCCGTGCCACCGCGCTGGACGATGGCGTCGACGAGATCCAGACCGACGCCTTTTAAAGGCGGGCCGCTGGCTGTCGCATCGTCAGATGGTCTGGGGATGCGCGCCGCACTTTTCCTGGGCCGCGCGCAGCATGTCCAGGCCCGCGGCAATGTGATTGCCCGCCAGGGGCAGGTTCAACGCATCGGCACCTTCCATGGCGGCGCGCGCATGGGAAATGATCTGTTCCAACGTCACGGCCTTGTCCTGCATCACGGCGTCCTTACTCAACCGGCCTTTTGCCCGTCACGGCATTATGGCCCATTACCGAAGCAATGGTAAATCGCGATAATATTTTTCGCGATACATGAATTGTTCCAAAGACTGACCCCCGGCCCCCCGATGATAGGATCGAGGGGTAGGGGCAGCTTGGGTCAGCGCATCAGGACCAGCTCTTCAGCCATGGTGGGGTGGAGCGCGACGGTCGCGTCGAACTGCGCCTTGGTCAGTCCGGCCTTCACCGCGATGGCAGCGGCCTGGAGAATCTCGGGCACGTCGGGGCCGATCATGTGCAGCCCCACGACTCGACCGGTATCACCGTCGCACACCATCTTGTAGAGCGACCGCTCTTCCCGGCCGGCCAGCACGTTCTTCATCGGCCGGAAATCGGAGGTGTAGACCTGCACCGACCCCAAAGTCTGGCGCGCTTGCGCTTCGGTCATGCCGACACCCGCCATCGGCGGATGGCTGAACACGGCCGCCGGGATGCAGTCATAATCGACGCGGGTCGGCTTGCCGCCGAACACCGTGTCGGCAAAGGCCTGTCCCTCACGGATGGCGACGGGGGTCAGCTGGACCCGGTTGGTCACGTCGCCGACCGCATAGATGCTGGGGCAGGTCGACCGATTGTCCTCGTCCACCTTGATCGCGCCGTGATCGTCCAGCTCGACGCCCGCCGTCTCCAGCCCCAGGCCATGGGTGTTGGGCAGACGGCCGGTCGCGAACATCACGAGGTCGACGATCATCGGCTCATGGTTGGACATGGATACCTTCAGGCAGCCATCGTCCATCTTCTCGATCCCCTCGAACGTCGCGTCGAAGCGGAACTCAATGCCCTTCATCATCGAAATCTGGAGCAGCCGGTCGCGGATCGTCAGGTCATAACCGCGCAGGATATCCTTGCTGCGGTTGATCAGCGTGACGTGTGCGCCGAACTGGTGGAACACGCCCGCAAACTCGTTGGCAATATAGCCCGCGCCCGCGATCAGCACGCGGCTCGGGATCGCATCGAGATGGAACGCCTCGTTGGAGGTGATGCCATGCTCGTGACCGGGGCAGGAGGGAACGGCCGGGTGCGCGCCGACCGCGATCAGGATACGCTCGGCGGTCTTCTCGGTCCCGTCGGCCAGGCGGACGCTGTGCGGGCCGGTAACGACGGCGCGTTGGTCGATGATCTCGACATTATGGCTCTCGAGCGTCTTCTTATACGCGCCGTTCAGCCGGTCGACCTCGGCCAGCACATTGTCGCGCAGCGTTTCCCACGAGAATTCACATTCGCTCGGCACCTGCCAGCCGAAGCGGCGGGCATCCTTCAAATCCTCGGCGAAATGCGCGCCATAGACGAGCAGCTTCTTCGGGACACAGCCGCGAATGACGCAGGTGCCGCCGACGCGATATTCCTCCGCCACCGCGACCCGCGCGCCATGCGCCGCCGCGACACGCGAGGCGCGCGTGCCACCCGAGCCCGCCCCGATGACGAACAGGTCATAGTCATAGTCAGCCATGGGAACGGTTTCTCCGGGGGATTGGGACGACAGGTCCGCCTAAAAGCATAACGGGGGACGCCGAGCCAAGTTCAGCGTCCCCCTGACAGTGATCGGAAATTCAAATCCTCCCCGCGAGCGGGGAGGAGCGTTACTCGCCGAAAGCCCGCTTGATCAGGTCCTCGGTCGAGGGATCGAAATCCTGCCCGCCCTGGTCCGCAGCCTTGGCCATTTCCTTGCCCAGCTCGACGCCGAACTGGTCGAAGCTGTTGATGCCCAGCAGCACGCCGTTCACGAACACGCGATGCTCGTAAAAGGCGATCAGTGCGCCCAGCGTGCGCGGGTCGAGCGTGTCGAGCAGGATGGTCGAAGACGGGCGATCGCCCGAATAGCTGCGCGCGGGGTCGTCGACCTTCTTGCCCTTCATCAGCGCGGCTCCTTGCGCAAACGCATTGAGCAGCAGCTGGCGGTGATGATCGTCGCTCAGCACATCGCCCGGCTCGATGACCGCGATGAACTCGACCGGCACCAGATGCGTGCCCTGGTGGAGCAGCTGGAACACGGCATGCTGCGCATCGGTGCCGACGCCGCCCCAGGTGATGGCGGCAGTGGGCCGGCCGACCGGCTGTCCGTCGACAGTCACGCCCTTGCCGTTGGATTCCATCTCCAACTGCTGGAGATAGGAGGGGAGCAGGCGCAGCCGCTCGTCATAGGCGAAGGGGGCGCGCGTCTCGGCATGGCGGACCTGGGTGTAATACAGGTCGGCGAAGGCAGCGAGGGCGGGGGCGTTCTGCGACAGGTCGGTCAGGCGGAAATGGCGGTCCATCTCGGCCGCGCCTTCCAGCAATTCCTCGAACGCGTCCCAGCCCAGGCCCAGCGCGGCGGGGAAACCGATGGTCGACCAGAGCGAATAGCGGCCGCCGACCGACTCGGCGAAGGGCAGGATGCGCGTCTCGTCCACGCCCCATTCGACCGCCTTTTCCGGGTTGGCGGTCAGCGCGATGACGCGGCCATAGGGGTCCTCGACGCCATGCTCGGTCATCCACTGGAGCGCGGAGGTGGCGTTCAGCATCGTCTCGGTGGTGGTGAAGGTCTTGGACGCGACGACCAGCAGCGTGGCGGTGGGATCGAAGCGCTTGAACACTTCCTCCAGCGCCATGCCGTCGACGTTCGACACGATGGCGACATCGTACCGGTCGCTGTCACGACCCAGCGCGTCGACCAGCAGGTCGGGGCCCAGCGCCGAGCCGCCGATGCCGATGTGCAGGACGTGGCGAATCGGCCCCAGTGCCTCGGCCTCGATCGCGTCGATCAGCGCGCGCATCCGGGCGTGCGAGGCGCGGGCGGTGGCGACGCTCTCGGGATTGCCCTCACCACGCTCGGCGGTGTGCTCGACCGCGCGGCCTTCGGTGACGTTGACGACCTCACCGCCGAACAGCGCGTCACGCTTGGCGGCCAGCCCGCTTGCCTTGGCGAGGTCGGCGAAAGCGGCGACGGCCTCGGCGGTCAGATGGGTCTTGGACCAGTCGAAATGGATACCCGCCACGTCCAGACTGAGCGAGGCCAGCCGGTTGGGATCATTCGCGAAAAGATCGAGAAGCGGGGTCTGCGGGAGCGATTCGATCGTCGACCAGTCGGCAGCCATGATGCCTGTTCCTTCCTTGCCGTGCCCGGGGGGGCGTCCTCCACGGCGTTAGACAAAGCCGAGGCGCAAAGCCAAGCCTTAGATTGGTATGGTGTCGACGAAGCGCGGCCATGTGACGCGGGATGGAGCAGCATGTTTCCCATTGGGCGGCCGGAATATCCATGTCATCTTCGCTCGCTATCGACCCAGCGGGGCGATGGATCAGAGGGAGAGAAACGATGCGTGTACGGACGGGCATGGCCTTGACGATGATTCTCGGTGGAATGGTGTCACAGATTGTCCTGGCCGCCGATCCGCAGGTCCCCATCGCTCCGTCGTCCAAATGGCAGGTCGATTATGCGCCGACCGAATGCCGCCTGATCCGTACCTTTGGCGAGGGCAAGGATCGGACGATCCTCCAGATCAGCCGCTACGACCTGCCGGATCGTCTGGAGATGCTGTTGGCGGGGCCGCATATCCCGGCCACCGAGCGTAATGTTCCGGTATCGGTCGCGACCTCGACCATGGCCGAGGTGCCGGGCATGCAGGCGCAAGGGTTTGCGAGCACCGGCAGCATCCCCGCGACTTTGCGCTTCCGGCCCGATGACGACCTGCCCAAGGCGTTTCGCGGTGATATCGCGGCGGGCCGCCCCACGGTGATGCGGGTCAATTTCGTCCGCCGCTATGCCATCCAGCTCGACATGGGATCGATGAAGGGCGCGATCGCGGCGCTCGACAAATGCTCGGACGACCTGATCAAGACCTGGGGCCTCGATCCCGCCCAGCAGAAGCAGTTGCGTCACGGACCGGAGCCGGTCGAGAACCCAGCGAACTGGTTCAAGCCCGGCGATTATCCCGCTGGCGCGTCGCAGATGGGCATGGCGGGCGCGGTGGTGGTGCGTCTGCTGGTCGGCCCGGACGGCAGCGTCCAGAATTGCGCGGTCGCCAAGTCGGGCGGGGACAAGGTGTTCCAGGACGCCACATGTCGCGCAGCGACCGCGCGCGCGAAGTTCAAACCCGCCATCGGTGCCGATGGCCAGCCAATCGCCTCGGTCTGGATTCGCCGGATCAACTGGAAGCCGGGCACGCCGCTCTTCGTATTCAACGGCTAAGCGCGCGATGGGGCGGCCGGTCGCGCCGGACCGCCCCTAAAATGATCGGTGATGCTCCGTCTGCACCCGCATCGATCAACATATAGACCCGGCCACGGGGTGCGGGACGAAGGAATTCGTGCCTGAGAGTTCCGTCGAACAGTCTAGACGGTGACCCTGCGTTGTCGCTCGGTTATGTGTCCATCCGCACCGACCTGTTGAGCGGTGCATTCCAATATCCGCTCCGCGACGAATTTCGGTCTGTGGCAGCGTTGCTCGATGTGGATGCGCGCAAGGTCGCCGGCACGGTAGACCGATGTGCGATATACAGGCTGCTCACCCACCTGCTCGACCGCGCAGGCGATGGCTATGTAGCGGCCATTGCGTGCGACTTCGGCTTGGCTGCAGTCGCGCTCGATCAGACGGCGCGGGCCGGAGACATCTTCCACCGCCATGCGAAGGCCTTCTCGTGGATCATTGGCTGTGGCCAAATACCAGGGGCGGAGCAATAGCTTCGAGCGGATCGTCGTCACGATATCCGCCCCGTCAAAGTTGACCGGCGTGTCGCGCATGGCGGAAAAGGAAGGATCGACTGCCGGTAGACCCAAGGCTGCAACACTCCCGGTCTTGGGAGTACAGCGTTTGACATAGCTGTCGGTCAGGGGTTTGCCCGCCGGACGCGTATTGCCGGGCCGCGCCAGAACGTAGATTCCGCCACGAAACTCGGTGCAATCCGAACCCGACAAGACGCGTGCGCCCGGGGCACGCCGCGCGGCCGCCATACCGACAAGCGTCAACGGGTTTCGTGCACTTTGGACGATCGTCCACGTCGATCCGCCTGGCCTCATTTCCGCCGCAGCAAGGGGAAGGGCGGTGCCTGCGGCCACTATAGCAATAACGCAGCGAAAAGAGCTTGCGACATTCTTCATAGACCACTTTCCCGTTTTACCTGCCGAAGCTCCGAGTTCTGGCGGCCTTGCAAATGGGCCCAGTCGCGAAACCCGGTCCAGTCACCGCCCCATACAAGGCCTTGCGCCTTTCCCGCTTTTCCGAGAGCACGAAAAAAGATGTGGCAATCGGGTTCGTTCCAACTCCAGCGCTCATCCACAATATCTACCGCCCAGGCATTGGGGCGTCCTTGCGGGGTCTGTGCATTGTGGAAGCTGAACCGAACCTTGGTGACGCCTCGGCGCATCAACTCCTGTTGTACGGCAACAGATCGCCAGCCGAAGACGATCTTGGGGCGGAAGCCTTGCGCCCTAAGCGTTTGGAGGACGGTCTCGATTTTTCGGCGAAATCCGGGCTCGAGGCTGGCCAGCTTTTTGTCCTGCGCCCATTTGCTGCTGTCGCCGGTCCAGTCCCTTGGCTCGCGGTTCGGATTGTCCGTCAATCTGGCAGGCGATGGTGTACTGGCAGGCGCTGGTTCTGACTGCGTCATCTGGTGTGGTGCGGCACGGACGGCTCCGCTTTGCAAACGGGCCAGGGTAATTCCCCCGACATCGACGCGGCCATCGGGCTTGGTCAAGAAGCGCTGCTGAAATCCGAAAATGGCAGCAATGGTTCGTCGACCGGCAATATGATCGACTGGGCCAGGGTCCATCCCGGCGTGTTTTAGAAGCTTCTGGATGACCGCTACGTCATCACGCCGGTTATCACCATATTGTCCCACGCTTCCCGTGATCATGGTTGCACCCACTTACAGCCGTGGATTCATGATGCGGGAATTGGCGCTGTATTGGCAAGACTTATGAACACTTGGCCGTGAGGTCTTGCCAATAAATCGCTTGCCCTTGTTTCGGCCTTACCGATGCTTCCCCGACACCGGATCGCGGACCACGCCGATATCGGCGAAGCGTTTCGGTTCGGCGGGGTGGGGGGCGGGTTCGGCGAGTTCGCGTTGCCAATAGCCGACATCGATCCAGCGGCCGTGCTTGTGGCCGACCTCGCGGAAGACCCCGGCGCGGCGGAAGCCGACCGCTTCGTGCAGCTTGATCGAACCGTTATTGGGCAGCGCGATCACGCCCATCGCCTGGGTGAAGCCTTGCGCGGTCAGCGTGTCGACCAGCGCCTCGTAGAGCAGCCGTCCGATGCCCGAACGCTGCGACACGTCGGCGACATAGATGGTCGTCTCCACCACCCAGCGATAGGCCTCGCGCTCGCGGAACCGGGCGGCATAGGCATAGCCGATGAGGGCCTCCTCCTGCCCCTCGTCCTCGGCGCCGTCCTGGCTGCGCAAGGTGGCGACGATCCAGGGATAAAGGCCATCCGCGCCCTCCATCCGGGCGCGCATCGTCTCGGCATCGGGCGCCTGGGTCTCGAACGACACGACACCGGCCAGCACATGCGGGGCATAGATGGCGGCGATGGCGGCGGCGTCATCGGGGCGGGCGGCACGGATGGCGATCATGATCGGCGGGGTCTCCAGAGGCGATAGACCTGCCTAGCGCGCAGGGCGGCGGTTCGGGAAGCCCCGTTTCCCCCGGGCCTTCGACTTCGCTCGGGACGAAGCGCGGCCGCCCGCGCCTTACAAGCCCAGCTTCGCGATCAGCAGGTCGAGCAGGCGCGCATCGCCAGGCTTCGCCATCGGGCCCAGGCCGCCGCATTCCAGGCAACGCGCCTGGACCGAGCCGCCCTTGACCAGCCGCGTCACGTCGCCCAGCGCGCGGGCGACGACGGCGCGACGCTCGGCGGCGGCGATGGCGAAGACGTCGCCGCCCTGCTGGCCGTCATCGTCGCTCTCGAACCCCTCGGCCAGGAAGGCCGCGAAGCCCGGCTTCTTCTCCAGATACTCGGCATGCACCTTGGTCGGGTCCAGCTTGGCGCGGCGAGCCGCCTCCGCAATGGCGTCGGACAAATTGCCGAAGCGGTCGACCAAGCCGATCTGGCGCGCGGTGCCGCCGTCCCAGACGCGGCCTTGCGCGATGGTGTCGACCTTTTCGGGCGTCATGTGGCGCGACTCGGCGACGCGGGTCAGGAACTGGCGATAGCCATTCTCGATCCCCGCCTGCAGGATGGTGTCGAGCATCGGCGTGGTGCCGCCCAGCACGTCGGGCTGGCCGGTCAGCGGCGTGGTCTTCACCCCGTCGGTCGTCACGCCGATCTTCGCCAGCGTGTTCTCGAAGGTCGGGATGATGCCGAAGATGCCGATCGAGCCGGTGATCGTGCCGGGTTCGGCGAAGATCATATCGGCGGGCGTCGAGACCCAATAACCGCCCGAGGCGGCAAGACCGCCCATCGAGACGATGACGGGCAGCTTCTGGCGCTTGGCCTCCAGGATCGCCTGGCGAATCTGTTCCGACGCTAGCACCGAGCCACCCGGCGAGGAGACACGGACGACCAGCGCCTTCAGATTCTTCTTCGCCAGCCCGTCGAGCAGCGCCTTGGAAATCGTCTCGCCCGCCGCGGTGCCGGGGCCCGCCTCGCCATCGACGATCTCGCCCGCGATGGTCAGCACGCCGATCGCATCGCCCTTGGTCGGCAGCGGATTGGCCTTGACCCAGGAGGCGTAGGAAATGGTGCGGAACGTACCCGCCGGCTTGTTCGCCTCCGCGCCCGCAATCTCGGCGACGCGCTTGCCGAAGGCCAGGCGGTCGCCCAGCTTGTCGACCAGCCCGGCCTTCAGGTTTGCCTCGGCGATGTTGCCGTTCGCGGCCAGGATCACGCGGTCCGGCTGGGTCAGGAAGGTGTCGATCTGCGCCTTGGGCCGCGCCTTGGCCACCGCCTCGCGCCACTGGGCGAACAGCGTGCCGTACAGCGCCTGCGACGCGGCGCGGGCATCGGGGCTCTGGTCGGCGCGGATATAGGGCTCGACGAACGACTTGAATTTGCCGACGCGGTAGACATGGGTCGTCACCCCCAGCTTGTCGATCAGTCCCTTATAGTAAAGCTGGTTGCCACCCGGCCCGGTGAAGATCGTGCCGCCCAGCGGGTTGACCCAGATTTCGCTGGCATTGGCGGCCAGGCGATAGGCGCCGTCGGTATAGGCGGTGGCATAGGCCAGCACCGGCTTGCCGCCCTTGCGGAAGCGCGCCAGCGCGTCGCCCACTTCCTGGAGCGCCGCCGGATAGGCGCCGCCGAACGAATCGAGGTCGAGGACCAGCGTCTTGACCCGGCCGTCATCCTTGGCCGCATCGATCGCGCGGACCACGTCGCGCAGGCGATATTGGTGCGGTGTCTTGCCGCCGGACAGCATGGCGAGGGGGGAAATCGTCTCCGGCTGCTCGACGATCGGGCCGTCGAACTTGAGGAGGAGCGCGCCGTCGGTGATCGCCTTGGTTCCCGGCCGGGCGTTGAGCGCGGCGAAGATCAACCCGAAGAACAGCAGCATCGCCGCCAGGACCAGCAGGTCCTTGATCCCGACCAGCAGCTTCCAGGCGCCGCGCACCAGCCGCCAGCCGCTGCGCTTGCCGGGCTTGCGCCCCGGCCGGCTGAAATCCTGGTCGAGCGGGGAGGCGGGCGGAAGGGCGTCGGCGCGGGCGTCGGTCATGTGCTATCGCTACTCCAGGCGCGCTGGCTGGGCAATGGCCCGTATTAGGGTGCCAATACGCACCCGGCTTTTCGCGAATTTGTTCCCGCGTATCGGGCGGCCGGTCGAAATTTTTTGGGAAGGGGCGTTGACGGCCTGAATGGCCGTTCACATATCCGGGGCGTTGGCACTCGCATGGCTCGAGTGCCAGAAAAGTGTAACACGCCAGATTAAAGGGACATGGCAATGAACTTTCGTCCGTTGCACGACCGCGTTCTCGTCCGTCGCGTCGAGGCCGAGGAAAAGACGGCTGGCGGGATCATCATCCCGGATACCGCCAAGGAAAAGCCCCAGGAGGGCGAAGTCGTCGCCGCCGGTTCGGGCGCGAAGGCCGAAGACGGCAAGGTCACGCCGCTCGACGTGAAGGCGGGCGACCGCATTCTGTTCGGCAAGTGGTCGGGCACCGAGGTCAAGGTGAACGGTGAAGACCTGCTCATCATGAAGGAATCGGACATCCTCGGCATCATCGGCTGAGACTGATCCTTCTCCCGTTTTTCTGACAATTCCAGATCGAAAGGGTAGCCACCATGGCAGCCAAGGAAGTCAAGTTTTCGCGCGACGCGCGTGAGCGCATCATGAAGGGCGTCGACATCCTCGCCGATGCCGTTAAGGTCACGCTGGGCCCCAAGGGCCGCAACGTCGTGATCGACAAGTCGTTCGGTGCCCCGCGCATCACCAAGGACGGCGTTTCGGTCGCCAAGGAAATCGAACTCAAGGACAAGTTCGAGAACATGGGCGCCCAGATGGTGCGCGAAGTGGCGTCGAAGACCAACGACATCGCCGGTGACGGCACCACCACCGCGACCGTCCTGGCCCAGGCGATCGTCCGCGAGGGCATGAAGTCGGTCGCGGCCGGCATGAACCCGATGGACCTGAAGCGCGGCATCGACATCGCCGTCGCCAAGGTGACCGAGGACATCAAGTCGCGTTCGAAGCCCGTGTCGGGTTCGTCGGAAGTGGCGCAGGTCGGCATCATCTCGGCCAATGGCGACCGTGAAGTCGGCGAGAAGATCGCCGAAGCCATGGAGAAGGTCGGCAAGGAAGGCGTGATCACCGTCGAGGAAGCGAAGGGTCTCGATTTCGAGCTCGACGTCGTCGAAGGCATGCAGTTCGACCGCGGCTATCTGTCGCCCTACTTCATCACCAACCCGGAAAAGATGACGGTCGAACTGAACGACCCGTACATCCTGATCCACGAGAAGAAGCTGTCGAACCTGCAGGCGATGCTCCCGATCCTGGAAGCCGTCGTCCAGTCGGGCCGTCCGCTCCTGATCATCGCCGAGGACATCGAGGGTGAGGCTCTGGCCACGCTCGTCGTCAACAAGCTGCGCGGTGGCCTGAAGGTCGCAGCGGTCAAGGCACCGGGCTTCGGCGATCGTCGCAAGGCGATGCTGGAAGACATCGCCATCCTGACCGCGGGCGAGCTGATCTCGGAAGACCTGGGCATCAAGCTCGAGACCGTCACCGTCGGCATGCTGGGCACCGCCAAGCGCGTCACGATCGACAAGGACAACACCACCATCGTCGATGGTGCGGGTGAAGCCGACGCGATCAAGGGCCGCACCGAGGCGATCCGTGCGCAGATCGAGAACACCACCAGCGATTACGACCGCGAGAAGCTCCAGGAGCGTCTGGCCAAGCTCGCTGGCGGCGTGGCCGTCATCAAGGTCGGCGGTGCGACCGAGGTCGAGGTCAAGGAGCGCAAGGACCGCGTCGACGACGCGCTGCACGCGACCCGCGCGGCCGTCGAAGAGGGCATCGTCCCCGGTGGTGGTACGGCGCTGCTGTACGCGACCAAGGCGCTGGACGGCGTCAAGGGCGTCAACGACGACCAGACCCGTGGCATCGACATCGTTCGCAAGTCGCTGACCGCGCTGGTTCGCCAGATCGCTCAGAACGCCGGTCATGACGGTGCGGTCGTGTCGGGCAAGCTGCTCGACCAGGACGACACCTCGTTCGGCTTCAACGCGTCGACCGATACCTATGAGAACCTGGTCGCCGCTGGCGTCATCGACCCGACCAAGGTCGTTCGCACCGCGCTCCAGAATGCGGCGTCGGTCGCGGGCCTGCTGATCACCACGGAAGCCACCGTGGCCGAGCTGCCCGAAGACAAGCCCGCCATGCCCGCCGGTGGCGGCATGGGTGGCATGGGCGGCATGGACTTCTAAGTCGGATTTCGGGTCCCGGCGGGGCGTTGCGTCTCGCCGGGACTCGGACCGGCTGGAGTTCCAGCTTACCATGAAGAGGGCCTGGGGAGCGATCCCCGGGCCCTTTTTGCGTTTACGGGATTCAGCCTGAGCGAAGGGAGATGGGGCGAGAAAGCCCTCAGAAAAATCCGTTCCCCGGCGAAGGCCGGGGCCCAGTTACTACCCGGCCGATAGTGCGCCGGACAAAGCGTGGGAGGCCATAGCGAGGTAGTGGCATAGGCCTCCCACGCTATGTCCCAACCTCTTCGGAGCGCATGGTGACTGGGCCCCGGCCTTCGCCGGGGACCGGGGGCATAGAAAAAGGCGGCCGGACCTTCGCCCGACCGCCTTTCGCGTAACCAGTAAGGCCGCGCCTTACGCGCCCGCGTTCTTCAGTGCCGCCTGGACGTCCGGCCAGGTGATCGCGCCCTTGAGCGGCTTGCCGTTCAGGATGAAGGTCGGCGTGCCGGTCACCGTGCCGTCCGCGCCGCGATCCTGGGTCTGCTTGGTCAGGCGGTCGATCTCCAGCATGTTGCCCAGGCACTCACGCGCTTTGGCTTCGGGCAGGCCGCGCTGCTTGACGAAGTTGATCAGGTCCATCTGCTCGGCCAGCGCCTTGATGACGTCGACCGGCTTGGCGTTCTGCAACGCCTTTTGCTGGTCGGGGCTCATCGCCTGCAGCTTGTCGTTAAAGCCGGTCTGCGCCTGGTACATCTGCTCCAGGATCGGGAAGAAGGTCTGTTCGCCGACACAGATGCCGAGCAGCGCGGGCGGCAGGTCGGGCGCGCCGTGGATCAGGAACTCACGGAATTCCCAGCTGACCTTGCCCGACTTGACGTAATTGTTCGTCAGCGGCTCGAACCCTTCGCGTGCGAACGCGCCGCAGGCCGGGCACAGGCGCGAGCCATATTCGACCAGCTTGATGGGGGCGTTGGGGTTGCCCATCACATAGCCCTCGGCGGTCTTGCTGACGACCTGGGTCCAGTCCTTGCCCGCAGGAGCGGCGATCGCGGGCAACGGCGAGGCGGCGGGTGCCGTCCCGTTGGCGTCGCCATTGCCGCCGCAAGCGGCGAAGGCCAGCGGTGCGCATACCGACAGGGCGAGGAGGAGGACACGAGACTTCATCGACATATGCTCCGAGGAAAAAACGGGAATTAGCGGGCGCCCGCCGCGCGCAACAGCGGCAACAGGCGGTCCCAGGAGAAGACGCCCATCGCCTGCTTGCCGTTGATGAAGAAGCCGGGCGTGCCCTCGATGGATTGCGGGGCCGAGCTGGTCATCGCGACGATGCGGTCGGTGGCGGCGCGGTCGGACAGGCAGGCGGCGAGCTGCGCATCGCTGAGCCCCGCGCTCTTGCCGATCGCGGTCAGCCCGGAACCGTCGGCAATCGCCCGCATCTGTGCGGCGGGCGGGTACATGCCGATGCGCTGGCCATTGGCCTGCTCATATTCCATGGCGCGCGCCGCCCAGCTCTTCTGCTGGGCGAACAGCGTCTCGGTCAGGCCAACGAACTTGCCCGCTCCGCCGCACCGGGCGACGAGCGAGGCGGCCAGGTCGATCCGGTTGAGCAGATAATGGCGTATCTCGATGCTGGTCGACCCCGACCGGACGAACTGCCCCTTCAGCACCGGCGTCGAACTGGTGACGAAAGCGGCGCAGTGCGGGCAGGTATAGCTGACATATTCGACCAGCTTCACCCGCGCATTCGGGTTGCCGATGACATAGGCCCCGGCGGGGGTCTGGGTGATATGCGTCGTCCAGTCGACCTTGGCCTGCGCCTGGGCGGCGTCGACCGAAGCGGCGGCGGAGAGCGAGAGGCCGAGCGCGGCCAGCGACAGGAAAAGACGCATCACGACACCTTGGGAATGCCGCGCGTCGCAGCGACGCCAGCGGCCAGCGATTCGAGCACGGCGCGAAGCTCCGGGTCGGCGATCTGGCGCAGGCCGTCGCCCATTTCCGGCGGCACCGGCTGCGGCTTGGGCGGCGCGGCGCGCTTGGGCGCGGCCATGGGCAGTTCACCCTGCCGGATCTGCAGCCGCGCGACCGCCGGATAGCCGAAGAAGCGGTTTACCCGCTCGATGATCTCGGGTGCGATATGCTGCATCATCGGCGCGTGCGCGCCGCGCACGACCAGGGTCAGCACGCCATTCTGCTTCTCGCCCTGCGGAAAGCGAATCGATTCGGGCGCGCTGGCGGTCGACAGGCGCGGGCCGACGATATCGGGCCAGCGGCTGACGATGGCGCTCTGCACGAAGCCGAAGCGGCGAAAGGCCGCGCCGCCGATGGCGGGCAGCAGTTCGGAGACCGCGCGGGGGCGGTTGGAACGGGGGGGCGGCTCCTGGGGGGCGCGGACGCGCTTGCTCATATCCGTCCCCATGCCATAGCGGGCGGGTGGACGCCAAGCATTCATCATCGCCCGATACGCCCGCCGCCCGGCTGCTCGCCTGGTATGACCGGCACGCCCGCGAGCTTCCCTGGCGAGCCAAGCCGGGGGAAACGCCCGATCCCTACCGCGTCTGGCTGTCCGAGGTGATGCTACAACAGACGACGGTGGCGGCGGTCACCCCGCGCTTCACCGCCTGGACCGCACGCTGGCCCGATGTGGCGAGCCTGGCGGCCGCGGCGGACGAGGACATCATGGCCGCTTGGGCGGGGCTGGGCTATTATGCCCGCGCCCGCAATCTGGTGAAGGCTGCCCGCGCGGTCGTCACTGAGCATGGCGGGCGTTTTCCGGAAACCGAGGCGAGCCTGCGTGACCTGCCGGGGCTGGGGGCCTATACGGCGGCGGCGGTAGCGGCCATCGCGTTCGGCGAGCGGGCGGTGGTCGTCGACGCCAATGTCGAGCGGGTGGTCGCCCGGCTGTTCGCGATCCAAACGCCGCTGCCCGCCGCGCGGCCCGCTATCCGCGAGGCGACCGACCGGATCACCCCCGACATGCGCGCGGGCGATTTCGCGCAGGCGATGATGGACCTGGGCTCCTCCATCTGCACAGTGAAGAAGCCGCAATGCCTGCTCTGCCCGATCGCAGTGGACTGCCGCGCGCGGGCCGAGGCTATCGCCGAGACGCTGCCCGCCAAGGCACCCAAGAAGGCGCGCCCCTATCGTCATGGAACCGTGTTCTGGATCGAGCATGAAGGCCGGGTCTGGCTGGTCCGCCGCCCGGACAAGGGAATGCTGGGCGGCATGCGCGCACTGCCGACCGGGCCCTGGGCCGATGACCGGCCGGGGCTGGCCGAGGCGCCGGGGAAGGGGCCTTGGGTCATGCTGAACGAGACGGTCGTGCATGGCTTCACCCATTTCGAACTGGAACTGGCGCTCGCCAGGAGCGAAGGCGAACCGGCAGATCCGGCGGCGGGCGAATGGTGGCCGATCGCCGAATTGGGAACCGCCGGGCTTCCCACGCTGTTCGCGCGGGCAGCCGAGCGTTTGAAAAGGAACGAGGATTCATGATGCGTCGCGTGATGATGACGGGCGGGGCGGTGTTGGCCCTGCTGAGCACACCCGCCTTTGCGCAGGTGGCGCAGACCAGGGCCGAGGCACAGCGGAACGCGGCGCTGCCCGCGACGCAGGCGCTGTTCGACGGCTATGTGAAGGCGGGCAAGATGCCCGGCATCGTCGCCGCGATCGGGCTGCAGGGCCAGCCGCCCCAGTTCGTCGCGGCCGGACGGATCGGGATCGAGCCGAACGCCTCCGCCGCCACGCCCGACAGCCTGTGGCGCGTCTATTCGATGACCAAGCCGATCACTGCCATGGCCGCGATGATCCTGATCGAGGAGGGCAAGCTGATGCTCGACCAGCCGCTGTCCGACATCTACCCGGCCTATAAGCAGATGCGGGTACTGACCAACCCGCAGGCCTCGCTCGACAGCCGCCCGGCGACCAAGCCGATCACGATCCGCGAGCTGATGACCCACACGGCGGGGCTGGGCTACAGCTTCACCGCCAAGGGCCCGCTGCTCAAGGAGTATGAGCGGCTGGGCCTGATGCCCTATGCGGCCAATGCGCAGGTCGAGGCCAAGGTCCGCCCGACTCGCCCCGCAAACCTCCAGCAATTCGCCGAACGCGCCGCGACCGCGCCGCTGATCGCCGAGCCGGGGACCCGGTGGAGCTATTCGATGGGCCTCGACGTGCTGGCGGCGGTGGTCGAGAAGGTGTCGGGCATGCCGTTCGAGCGGTTCGTCCAGACCCGGCTGTTCGCGCCGCTGAAGATGAAGTCCAGCTATTGGCAGGTGCCCGATGCGGCGGCGAACCGGCTGGCGAGCAACTATACCTTCCTGGGCGATACGATGGTCCCAGTCGATCCGGCGGCCAGCTCGGTTTTCCGCCAGCCGCCCAGCTTTCCCTATGGCGGCGCGGGGCTGGTCATGTCGGCGCGCGATTATGATCGCTTCCTCCAGATGCTCCAGAATGAGGGGCAGGTCGACGGCGTGCGCGTGATGAAGCCGGAGACGGTGCGCCTCGCCATGTCCAACCTGCTGCCCGCCGGTGTCACCTATGGCTCGGTGACGGGCGCGAGCGGGGGCGGTTCGGGCGAGGTGCCGACGGGCTTCGGCGCAGGTGGATCGGTGACGTTGGCCGACACGCCGGGCGGACCGGGCAAGGGCACCTATGGCTGGGGCGGCGCGGCCGGGACCATCGCCTATGTCGACCCGACCCGGCATGTGCGCGGAGTCGTGATGGTCAATTACTTCCCCGCCGACCGCTATCCGCTGCGCCGCGATCTGGCGGCGGCGCTCTACAAGGATTTGGGGCGGGTGGCGAAGTGACAACACTGGGTTTCACCGGCGGACGGCTGGATCGAGCCGATCCGCTGCGCCACGATCCGGCGGGGTTCGCGGCGGCGCTGGCCGATCCGGCGGCGCGGTTGCTGGTGCTGAACGATTATCAGCCGGTCATGGCGAATGGACGGCTGGGCTGGACCGGCATCGATGCGGGGGCGCGGGTCGAGGATCATGTGCTGCTCGGCATCGAGCATGGCGTGCCCCATTTCGCGCGGTTGACCGGCGAACCGGCGGTCGGGCGCTCGTTCGAGATGATCGCCGCACTCCATGCGCTGGAGGCGGGGGAGGCGGCGACCTATGCGGCGGCGCGTTCGGTGCTCGACTGGCATGCGCGGCACGGCTTTTGTGCGAAATGCGGCGCGGCGACCGAACCGTTCCGCGCGGGCTGGGGGCGGCATTGCCCCTCCTGCGGCACCGAGCATTTCCCGCGTGTCGATCCGGTCGTCATCATGATCGCCGAGCATGGCGGCCGGGCGCTGCTCGGTCGCCAGCCTACTTTCCCGCCGGGGCGTTATTCCGCGCTGGCGGGGTTCCTGGAACCGGGAGAGTCGATCGAGGAGGCCGTCGCGCGCGAGCTGTTCGAGGAAGCGGGGGTGCGGGTGGCCAATGTCCGCTACATCGCCAGCCAGCCCTGGCCGTTCCCGTCGTCGCTGATGATCGCCTGCGTGGCCGAGGCGCTGGATGACCGGCTGACCATCGACACGACCGAGCTGGAGGACGCGATCTGGGTGTCGCGGGATGAGGTTCGCGCGGCGCTGGCGGGCGATGGTTCGCGGTTCGGCGTGCCGCCCGCCTTTGCGATCGCGCATACGTTGCTGGAGGCGTGGGCTGACTCGTAATTCCTCCCCTGTAAGGGGAGGGGGACCAGCGAAGCTGGTGGAGGGGTGTCCCGCTATCGAGAGGGCGACACCCCTCCGTCGCGCTATGCGCGCCACCTCCCCTTCCAGGGGAGGAAATTTCAGTTTACCCCCGCTCCCGCGCCTGCGGGTAGGTCCCCAGCATCCGCACCCATTTGCTGTGGAAGCCCAGTTCCTCGATGGCCCGGTCGAAGGCCGGTTCACCCGGCCGCCCAACCACGTCGCAATAGAACTCCGTCGCGGCGAAGCTGCCGCCGCGCTGATAGCTTTCCAGCTTGGTCATGTTGACGCCGTTCGTGGCGAACCCGCCCATCGCCTTGTACAAGGCGGCGGGGATGTTCTTCACCTCGAAGATCAGGCTGGTCATCCACGGCCCCTCGCCGACGGGCGGCTGGTTGCCGCGCGCTAGCACGACGAAGCGGGTCATGTTGCTGTCGGCGTCCGAAATATCCTCGGCCAGCAGCTTCAGGCCGTAGAGTTCGGCGGCGCGCGGCGGGGCCAGCGCGGCGATACGGGGATCGGCCATCTCCGCCACCCGTGCCGCCGCCCCCGCCGTGTCGGCATAGGCGATGGGACGGATGCCATGGGCGCGAAGCCAGTGGCGGCACTGGCCCAGCGCCTGCGGATGGCTCATCGCCTCGGCCAGTTCGTCTCGGGTGCCCGTCGCCATCAGGGCGTGGCGGATCGACAGGAAATGCTCAGCCACGATCGCCAGCCCGGATTCGGGCAGCAAGAAATGGATGTCGGCGACCCGGCCGTGCAGCGAATTCTCGATGGGGATGATCGCCTGGTCGACCTTGCCGGTCTTCACCGCGTCCAGCGCATCGGCGAAATCGAAACAGGGCAGCGGCAGGCCGTCGGGAAATACCTCCATTGCCGCGACATGGCTGTTGGCGCCGGGCGCGCCCTGGAACGCGACCGCGCGCGCGGGCTCGGCGAGAGCGGCGGCGGTCATCGCCTCGACGATCGGGCGGGCGGGGGCGGCGTAATTCTCCATGGGCGTGCGGCCTAAAGCGCAGGGGCGGCGCGATCAAGGGAAGCAGAACTTGCCGTTCGCGAAAGCCGCACCTAAGGTCGCCGTTCAGGAGAGATATTGGCGGGGCAGCGAAGAGCGATGGACCTAAAGACCAATACGATCGCGGGATGGGTGCTGGGCGCGGCAGGCGCAGCATTGGGCCTTTCGATCGTCGGAGGCATGATCTTCCACGAGGAACGCCCCGAAAAGATGGGCTATGCCATCGAAGGCGTGGAGGCCGAGGGTGCGGGCGGCGGAGCCGCCGAGGTGCCGATCGCCTCGCTCCTGCCCACCGCCGACGCGGCCAAGGGTGCCGAAGTCTTCAAGAAATGCGCGGCATGCCACACCATCAACCAGGGCGGCGCGAACGGCATCGGTCCCAACCTCTATGCCACGCTGGGCGAGGGTATCGCGCAAGGCAAAGCGGGCTTCGCCTTCTCCGACGCGCTGAAGGCCGTCGGCGGCAAATGGGACTGGGACAAGATGAACGCGTGGCTGACGTCCCCACGCAAGTTCGCGCCCGGCACGAAGATGACCTTTGCCGGTCTTTCCAACCCGCAGGACCGCGCGAACGTGATCCTGTACCTCAACCAGCAGGGATCGAACCTGCCGCTGCCCGCCGCCCCGGCGGCCAAGGCGGAACCCGCGGCGGGCGAGGCTCCCGCCAATGCGGCTGACGCGGCGGTCAACAAGGTCGAGGCGGACCCGCGCGCCGACACCGGATCGATCGCCAATACCGGCACACCTGCCAAAGGCGCGCCCTCGGTCGATCCGCAGGCCGCTATCGAAGGGGCCAAGGCCCCGCGCTGACGGTGCCGGACGCCCTGATCGCAGCGGTTCCGATCCTGCAAGCGCCGATGGCGGGTGTATCGACACCCGCCATGGCGGCGGCGGTCAATGCGGCAGGCGGACTGGGCGGCATCGCGCTGGGGGCGAACACGCCTGCCTTGGCCGGAGACATGCTGGCCGAGTTGCGGGCGCGGACCGACCGGCCGTTCAACGTCAATCTCTTTGTCCATGCCCCGCCGCGTATCGACCGCGCGCGCGAGGCCGCATGGTGTGAGGCCTTAAGTCCTACCTTCGCCACTTTCGGGGCCGAACCGCCTGAGGCTTTGCGGCCCGTTTATCCGAGCTTTCGCGAAGACGATGCGATGCTGGCCCTGCTGGTCGAGGCGCGACCGGCCTGGGTCAGCTTTCACTTCGGCCTGCCCGCCCCCGCCCAGGTGACGGCGCTGAAACAGGCGGGATGCCGTCTGCTCGCCAGCGTTACCTCGCTGGCCGAAGCGCAGGCCGCCGAGCGGGCGGGCATGGATGCCGTGATCGCGCAGGGTTATGAGGCGGGTGGCCATCGCGGTGTCTTCGATCCCGATGCCCCCGACGACTGGCTGGGCACGCTGGCGCTGACCCGGCTGCTGGTAACGCAAACGACCCTGCCGGTGATCGCGGCGGGCGGGATCATGGACGGGGCGGGTGTCTCCGCCGCGCTGGCGCTGGGCGCGGTCGCGGCGCAGCTCGGCACCGCCTTCATCGCCTGTCCCGAAAGCGCGGCGGATGCGGCGTACCGTGCGACGCTGATGGGCGAGGGCGCGGCGCATACGGTGATGACCCGCGCCATTTCGGGGCGTCCGGCACGGTGCCTGCCCAATCGCTTCACGACGCTGGCCGAGGCGCTCGCCGCGCCGATCCCGGATTATCCGGTCGCCTATGACGCCGGAAAGGCGCTGAACGCGGCGGCGCGGGGGCGGGGCGAATATGGCTATGGCGCGCAATGGGCGGGGCAGGGGGCGCCGCTCGCCCGGGCGATGCCCGCCGCCGCGCTGGTCGCCACGATCGCTGGCGAGATCCGGCGATAGCGTCTATCGGCGCGGCTCTCCATGGGCGGCGAAGGACGGAATATGCGGATCGCAATAGCAGCCTTGCTGGTGCCGATGGCGGTGGTCGGCTCGGCCCTCCCCGCGGCGGAGCCACGCTCGCCGATCCTGCTGTCCGAGTTCGTCGATGCCGCCGCGCCCTATCCGCAGGCCCATGCCTCGACCCTGGTCCAGCTGCCCGACGGTATGCTGGCCGCCGCCTGGTTCGCGGGTTCGGGCGAGAGCCGCCCCGATGTCCGTATCTGGTTCGCGCGCCGCGAGGCCAAGGGCTGGACCGCGCCGGTGCCCGTCGCCGACGGTATCGTGCCCGGTGGCCAGCGTTATCCCACCTGGAACCCGGTGCTGTTCCAGCCGCCGGGTCAGCCGCTCCACCTGTTCTACAAGGTCGGGCCCAACCCGCGCGAATGGTGGGGCATGGTCATCCGCTCCGGCGATGGCGGACGGACATGGAGCAAGCCCGAGCGCCTGCCGGGCGGCGTGTTGGGCCCGATCAAGAACAAGCCGGTCATCGCCCCCGATGGCGCCTGGCTGTCGCCGTCGAGCCGCGAGGAAGGCACGGCTGAGGCCAATATCTGGTCGCTGCGTATCGAGCGGAGCACGGACCAGGGGCGCAGCTGGACCGTCACCCCACCCATCGCCTCGCCCATGCATATCGAGGCGATCCAGCCCAGCATCCTGTTCCACAAGGACGGCAAGCTGGAACTGATCGCCCGCACGCGGCAGGGTGCGCTGGCGCAGAGCTGGTCGCGTGACGGCGGCGTCAGCTGGTCGCCGATCGCCGCGATCGATCTGCCCAATCCCAATGCGGGCACCGACGCAGTGACGCTGGCCGACGGGCGTCAGCTGATCGTCTACAATCACAGCGCGCATGCGCCGGGCACCCCGGGCGACGGGCCGCGCTGGCCGCTCAACATCGGGCTGTCCGACGATGGCGTGCGCTGGCGCAACGTCCTGACGCTGGAGAGCAAGCCCATGCCCGATGGTTATGCCTATCCGGCGGTGATCCAGACCCGCGACGGGCTGGTGCATGTGAGCTATACCTGGAACCGGCAGCATATCCGGCATGTGGTGATCGATCCGAAATTGTTGCGGTGATCGGCAGAGCGCGGGCCAAGGGATGCGCGCCCACCCGCATTCCGCTAGACAGGCCCGATGACCACCAAGCCCCCCATCGGCCGCGACACGCGGCTGTGCATGTCGCTGTCGGCGCGGCCCGGTAATTTCGGATCGCGCTTCCACAACCGGCTCTATGAACTGACCGGGCTCGATTATGTCTACAAGTCGTTCAGCACCACCGATCTGGCGGCGGCGGTGGGCGGCATCCGGGCGCTGAACATTCGCGGCTGCGCCATCTCGATGCCGTTCAAGGAAGCGGTGATCCCGATGCTCGACGGGCTTGCTGGATCGGCGGCGGCGATCGACAGCGTGAACACCATCGTCAACGATGACGGGCGACTGACCGGCTACAACACCGATTACGCCGCCGTGGTCGAACTGATCGCCGATATCGACCGCGCGACGCCCTTCGTGCTGCGCGGCTCCGGCGGCATGGCCAAGGCGGTGGCGGCGGCCCTGCGCGATTCGGGTTTTACCGACGGCACCATTGTCGCGCGCAACGAAGCGGTCGGGCGAGAGCTGGCCGATCTTTACGGCTTCGGCTGGGCGAGCGAGCTGGACGAGGGCGCCGCGCTGCTGATCAACGTCACGCCGATCGGCATGACCGGCGGCAATGACGACCAGCTGGCTTTCCCTGAGGCGATGATCGCCGAGGCCGAAATCGCCTTCGACGTGGTGCAATATCCGCCCGAGACCAAGTTCCTGACGGTCGCGCGCGGGATGGGCAAGCGGGTCATCACCGGCACCGAGGTCGCGACGATCCAGGCGCTGGAGCAGTTCGTGCTCTACACCGGCGTGCGCCCGACGCCGGAGCAGGTGCGCGAGGCGGCCGACTACGCCCGGAGCCTGGGCTGACCCTCCCCGGAACGGGGAGGTTTTAAAGGCCCGCCAATTCCATCAGCACGCCCCACTCGGCCTCACCCACCGGCGATACCGACAGCCGCGACTGACGGAGCATCGGCAGTCCGGCCAGTCGCGCATCCGCCTTCATCGCCGCCAGCGTCACCGGCCGGGACAGCGGTCTGTCGGGGGCGACTTGAACCGAGACCCAGCGGCCATTCTCGCCATCGGGCCGGGCCGCGCGCGTGATCGTTGCGATGCCGACCGCCGCCTTGTCCTTGCCGCTGTGATAGAAGATCGCACGGTCACCGACCTGCATCGCGCGCAGATGTTTCGCGGCGGCGGCATTGCGCACGCCGTCCCATTCGGTCGATCCTTCGCGGACCAGATCGTCCCAGCCATAGCTGTCCGGCTCCGATTTCAGCAGCCAACACGCCATCACCTCCTCCCCCTCCTGAACGCTGACTAAACACCATATTCCGCGTCCATTCAGCCCGATAGTGGCAGAGCAGGCAACACGGACGCCGCGTGCGCGTTTTGCCGTCAGCGGACCGGGCGTATCAGTATCGGAGGTTCGGTATGAATGGGATGTGGAAGAAATTGGGACTGGGCCTCGCCCTGGGTGCCACCGCGTTGACGGCGGCGGCTCCGGCCGAGGCGCAGCGTTGGGGCCGTGGCTGGGGTGGTGGCTATGGCGGTTATTATCACCGCGATCGCGGCGATGCGGCCGCAGGCGCGCTGATCGGCGGCATACTTGGCCTGGGCATCGGTGCGGCCATCGCGAGCAGCAACCAGCCGCGCTATGTCGATCGCCGCTATTACTATGATCGGGGTTACGACCCCTATTATGCACCGCCGCCCCCGCCGCCGGTGTACCAATATGAGTATCGCAGCTATGCGCCGCGCTGCTGGACCGACTGGCGCTGGGACCCTTATTGGGGCCGCAATGTTCAGGTGCGGGTCTGTAACTAAGGCCTTTGGCGGCGTCGGGAGCAATCCCGGCGCCGCTTTTTCTCGGGCGGCCTTCTTGGCAGCGACCCCGAGTCGGCGTTAAGGCCGAAGCATGACCGATACCGTTCCCGATCGCCTGTCCACTAACCCGGACAGCCCCTATTTCGACCAGGACCTCCTTTCGCGTGGGGTCGGCATCCGCTTCAAGGGTGCCGAGCGCCGCGACGTCGAGGAATATTGCATTTCCGAAGGCTGGATTCGCGTTGCGCTGGGCAAGAAGGTCGACCGCCATGGCCGCCCGCTGACCCTGAAGCTGACCGGCGAGGTCGAGGCGTGGATCGAGAATCCGGCCGATGGCGAAGACGCCGTCGAGGGTTCGGAAGAAGCGTAAGCCTAAGTATCGCGCGTACCCCGGCGAAGGCCGGGGTCCAGTTGCGGTGTGCGGGCGATGGCCTCCCACGCGGTGGGTGGCGCGCCACCTGCGTTATAGAAACTGGACCCCGGCCTTCGCCGGGGAACAAGTGGGTTTTGGGGGATAAGCTCGCCCCGCTCCGACTTCTCCGCAAAGACGGCGGCTTACGCCGCCTCCATCGCCTCGCCCGCTTCCATCCAGCGCACTTCCGCCTCGGCCAGCTTGTCGACCACCTCGGCGCGGCGCTTGTTCAGCTCCCCCATCGACAGCTTTGCATGGCGCGGCTCGGCGGCGGCGGGATCGTTCATCGCCTTGTCCAGCGCGTCGCGTTCGCGGGTCAGCTTGGCCATTTCGTCCTCGATGCCGCGCAGCGTCTTCTTCATCGCGTTGAAGCGTTCGCGCTGTTCGGCCGAGGCCTTTTTGTTCGCCGCGCGGTCCGCCTTGGACGCGGCGTCGCCCTGGCCCGCATCGCCCTTCAGGACGAAGGCGATATAATCGTCCAGCGACCCGTCGAATTCCTTCGCGGTGCCGTTGTCGACCAGGACCAGTCGGTCCGCCGTCATCTCCAGCATGTGGCGATCATGGCTAACCAGCACGACCGTGCCCTTGTACATGTTGAGCGCCTGGACCAGCGCCTCGCGCGCGTCGACGTCCAAGTGGTTGGTCGGCTCGTCGAGGATCAGCATGTGCGGCGCATCGCGGGTGATCAGCGCCAGCGCCAGACGCGCACGTTCGCCGCCCGACAGCTTGCCGACCTTGGTCGTCGCCTTGTCGCCCGAAAAGCCGAACCGACCCAGTTGCGCGCGCACCGCCGCCGGGCTCGCGCCGCGCATGATGCGGGTCATATGCTCCAGCGCGGTGTCGTCGGTGTCGAGCTCCTCGACCTGATACTGGGTGAAGTACCCGACGCGCATCTTGCCCGAGGCGTTCATCTCGCCTTCCATCGGTGCCAGCTGCGCGGCGAGCAGGCGGGCGAGCGTCGTCTTGCCGTTGCCGTTGCGGCCCAGCAGCGCAATCCGATCGTCCGGATCGATACGCAGGTTCAGCCGCTTCAGGATCGGCGTTTCCGCATAACCGACGCTCGCCAGGTCCAGCGTGATCAGCGGCGGGCGCAGCTGGTCGGGATCGGGGAAGTCGAAGGACAGCGACGGGTCGTTCGCCATCTCGGCGATCGGCTGCATTTTGGACAGCATCTTGGCGCGGCTCTGCGCCTGCTTGGCGGTCGAGGCACGGGCCGAGTTGCGGGCGATATAGTCCTGCAGCTTGGCGCGCTGCGCGTCCTGATTCGCCTTGGCGGCGGCGAGCTGCGCCATCCGCTCGGCGCGCTGGCGCTCGAACGAATCGTAACCGCCCGGATAGAGCGTCACCTTGCCGCCCTGCAGGTGCAGGATGTGGTCGACGACATTGTTCAGGAAGTCGCGCTCATGGCTGACCAGCAGGATCGTCGCGCGATAGGATTTGAGGAAATCCTCCAGCCACATCACCGCTTCGAGGTCGAGGTGGTTCGACGGTTCGTCGAGCAGCAGCACGTCGGGGGCGGAGAACAGCAGCGCGGCGAGCGCGACGCGCATCTTCCACCCGCCCGAATAGCTGGACAGCGGGCGTCCCTGCATCGCCTCGTCGAAGCCCAGGCCCTGCAGGATGCTGGAGGCGCGGGCAGGGGCTGTATAAGCGTCGATCGCGATCAGGCGCTCATAGATATCGCCCAGCTTTTCGGGATCGCTCTCGGTCTCGCTGCGCTCCATCAGCTCCGCGCGCTCGATATCGGCGGCGAGCACCGTCTCGAACGGGGTGGCGCTGCCGTCCGGCGCTTCCTGCGCGATATAGCCGAGCTTGGCGCCCTTGGGCATTTCGCACGCGCCGTCATCGGCCTCCAGCTGGCCCGCGATCACGCGGACAAGCGTCGACTTGCCTGCACCGTTGCGGCCGATCAGGCCGACCCGGCTGCCGGGGGGGAGCGCCGCGGATGCGCCGTCGAGGATCGTGCGGCCGCCCAGGCGCACGGTGATGCCATTCAGATTGAGCATGGCCGCGCGCCTAGCAAATATTGCGGCGAAAGGGGAGGGGGCGCTTTCATCCTCCCCGGCACGGGGAGGGGGATCGCCGCGAAGCGGTGGTGGAGGGGGTGTTCCACACAGGGCGCTCCCAGCGGAAGCCCCCCCCTCCGTCAGCACTTCCGCGCTGCCACCTCCCCATATCGGGGAGGATTTTGGATCAGCGCGCGGCGATGGCGGTCGCGCCGGCCGGCGGCCAGTTCTGCGCACCGCACTTCTTGGCGACCCATTCGGCCTTCTTGTTCCAGCACAGCGCATCCAGGCGCGGCATGGTGGCGACGATATGTTGCTCGCGGCCGATATAGCGGGGGAAGCGCTGCTCGCCATAGGGGGTCAGGCTGTTGCGCAACTCGCGCATCCGCTCGACCGCCAGCTCGCCCAGATGGCCGCGCGGCGTGAACACCGCCGCATGGGCGATCGAGCCCGCCGTCTGGCAGAAGTTCAGCTGCGCCGCGACCGCCGCAAAGCTGGAATAGGTGCGCGTGCCATATTGGTCGAGCGCCATCTGCCCTTCGCGCGGGGTCTTGTTCTTCCGCTTGAAATAGGCACCCAGCGTGTCGAACGCGCCCTTCAGCTCGGCATCATGGTCCTTCAGGATCGCGTTATAGTTGGCGACGGTCGCCAGCATCGGCTCAAACTGGCATTGCAGCGCGGCGACGTTCAGCGCGGCGCGCATGTTCCACAGCAAGCCTGCCCGCAACTCGGCCGGAGTCGCCCCGGGCAGCGGTTGGCCGATGCCGGGTTCGTCGCCCTGAACGGGCTTTCCCTGGAAGTTGTAGGGCTGCAGGAAGAATTGTGCCGATGCAGGCGCCGCGGCACCCATCCCCCAAAACGCCACGCCAGCGACCAGCGCGGTACGCACCACCTTCATTATGTTTCGATCCTTCCCCCGTAGGGCCTTCGAGCGTCCCGAAACATAACGCTTTTCGGCCGTTAACCCAAATGGAAATCGCGTGGGCGGGACGATTGCCGGGGATCGTCGGTCGTTACGGAAGGGTAGTGAAAGTGCCGTATTTCGACGGGGTTGCGGTGGGACTTCAGCGGGCATGAAAAAGGGCCGTCCGGTCGCCCGGACGGCCCCTTCCTATCGGGTTGCCCCGATGATGATTACATCGCGTTCGATGCGTTCATCGACATGGTGTCGTTGGCCATCATCATGTCGTTGCCCATGGTGTCGTTGGCCATCATGCCGCCGTTCATGGCGCCGTCGACGGCGGTCATGTTGTCGGTGGCGGTGTCCATGCCTTCCGAAGCGTTCATGGTCATGTTCGCATCGGCAGTGTTCTCGGTCTTCGAGCCGCAAGCCGAAACCGCGAGCGCCGCGCCGGCGATGATCGAGCCCGTCAGGACCTTGGAGATGATTGCACGCATTGGAAGCTCCCTTGATATAAAGGATTTGGAACGGCTTGCTGGCCCTATTACCCAAATCGGGGTGGACATTAATCGGATACCGTCTGGTCCTCAAGCCTCGTTTTGTCGCAGCGCGTCGAGAGCGTTGAGGAAAGCCGGAAATGTGAACGCAAGTGCCTCGTCAAAGGTTTCCAAGGACTTGACGCCGTTTAACGCAAAAAGACTGGTCACCGGGAATTCGGGCAGGCCGCACGGCACGATACCCCCGAAATGGGACAGGTCGGGCGCGATATTGATCGCAAAGCCGTGCAGCGTGATCCAGCGGCGCACGCGGACGCCGATCGCCCCGATCTTCGCCTCCGGCCCGCCGTCGCGGGTCCAGATGCCGACGCGCCCGTCGACGCTGAAGGCATGGACGCCCAGCCGGGCGAGCGCGGCAATCAGCCAGTCCTCCAGCCCGTGGACGAAGCGACGCACGTCGCGCCCGCGCTTGGTCAGGTCCAGCACCAGATAGCCGGTCCGCTGGCCGGGGCCGTGATAGGTATATTTGCCGCCGCGGCCGGTCTGGAACACCGGGAAACGCGGGTCGACCAGCTCGACCGGATCGGCGCTGGTCCCCGCCGTATAGACGGGCGGATGTTCGAGCAGCCAGACCAGCTCGCGCGCCTCGCCCGCCGCCACGGCGGCGGCGCGCGCCTCCATCTCGGCAAGCGACTGGTCATAGGGCGTCAGGCCGGGGCTGATCCGCCATTCGATATCGGGCATGTCGGGTATGTGAGTCACGATGTCCCGTCTCTGCGCCCCCGCCCCCGGGGTTGCAAGCATTGCGCACCGATGGCGTTGGCCCGAGCAATCGTCTAGGCAAAGCGGACCGGGCGGGGTGGCCCGGCCAAGGGAGGAATGATGACCGTCAGGATCGGAACCGTGTGGGACAGCACGCAGCAGGTGTTGTCGGGCAGGGCCGGGATGCTTGCGCCGATCGCCGCGATCGGCATCGTCCTTCCGGCGGTATTGCAGCTGTTGCTGGTGCCGCGCGGCGCCGCGCCCGGACAGATGGGGGTGACGGGTTTCGCTATCACCCTGCTGTCGCTGATCATGGGCGTCTGGGCCCAGTTGGCGATCATGGCGGTCGCGACCCATCCGGCGACGACCACGGCGGATGCGTCGCGCGCGGCGCTGGGCCGGTTGCTGCCGGTGATCGGCGTCGGTGCGGTCATCGGTATCGGCTTTGGCCTGATCATCCTGGTGCCGATCGTCGTGCTCGGCGCGTCGGGCTATGATTTCGCCGCCGTCATGGCGGCTCAAGGCGATCCGTCGAAGCTGCCGCCGATGCCGGGCGGCGCAGCGATGTTCGTCGCGCTCTACACGCTGGTCGTGGCGGTGCTATCGCTCTGGCTCGTCGCGCGGTTGATGCCGGTCTATGCGGTGGTGCTCAACGAGCGGCGTGGGCTCGGCGCGTTCCGCCGCTCGATCGCGCTGACCCGGGGAATGACCTGGCGGCTGATCGGCGTCTTCATCCTGTTCCTGATCGTGCTGGGTGTCGCCACGCTCGCCGCGCAGGGCGTGTCGGGCGCGGTCCTGCGCCTGGTGCTGGGCGCGGACCGCGCGCCGCTGGCGCTGCTGCTGGCCATGCTGATCGGCACGGTGGTCAGCACGGGTTTCCTGACGCTCGCCTATGTCTTCGTCGCGCGGCTCTATGTCGCGACGGCGGGGGACAAGGCCTATCCGGTCGAGGACGGCGCGCCCGCCCTGTGATGAAGCTGGATGTAATCGCGACCCTGCGGGACGCCTGGGGCCTGTTCCGCCGGGACGGCGGGCTGTTGGTCCGGCTGGCCGCGCCCTTTCTGTTCTGGCCCGCTTTGGCGCTCGGGCTGCTCGTACCCATGCCGCCCCAGCCCGAGGAAGGCGTGGGCGAGGGGGGCCTGCGCGCCATGGCCTGGATCGATTCGGTCGGTGAATGGGCGACCCATTATGGCGGCTGGTATTTTGCCGCCTATGCGATCGGCCTGATCGGCACGGCGGCGGTCCTGTCGCTGGAGCTGGGCGGCGGGCGGCAGAGCGTCGGCGAGGCGCTGGGCCGCGCACTGACCATGGCGCCGCGCTTCGTGCTGGCGATGGTGCTGGTTGCGGTGCCGGTGGGCGCGGGGACGCTGCTCTGGATACTTCCCGGCATCTACATTGCGGGGCGGCTGATGCTGGTCGGGCCGGTACTGTTTGCCGAGCGGCGGACGGCGGCGCTGGCGGCTATGGGGCGGTCGGTCATGCTGACGCGCGGCGCGGGGCTGTCGATGGCGGCGTTGGCCTCCTGCACCTATCTGGGCGGAATCGTCGCGGCCCAGCCTTTCGTGGCGTTGATCGATATGGTGCAGGGCGATGGCGGCATGGGGTCCGGCAATCCGGTCGCGATCGCGCTGCTGCAAGCGGGGGCCGCCGCGGTGGCGATGGCGGCGGGGCTGGGGCAGGCGCTGATCTCGATTGCGGCCTATCGCCGCCTGGTTCGCGCCTAAACCAGACGCGGGATTTGCGGCGCGGCCTCGGGCGGCAACAGGCCGAGGGTGCGCGGATCGGGAAAGGTCTCGATCGCACGCGAGACAGGCACGAACCCCTGCTTGCGATAGAAGTTGAGCGCGGACGGGTGGTCGAGTGTGCACGTGTGCACCCACACCCGCTCCACGCCGGGCATCCAGGCGCGCATCAAAGCCTGCGCCATCAGCCAGCGGCCATGCCCCTGCCCCGCCAATTCGGGGATCAGCCCGAAATAGCCGATCTCGCACTCACGCGGCCGCCGATGATCGAGTTCGAGCAGCCCGACCTCGATCCCCGCCCGGTCGACCACCGCGAAGACCGAGACCGCCGGGTCATGGATGATCGCGGTCAGCGTGGGATCATCCATCACCAGCCGCGAGAACCACAACCAGGGCGCGCCGACCCGCGCGAACAGTGTGCGGTATTTGGCCGGATCGGGCCACTTCCAGGCGACCAGACCCAGCGGCGAGGCGGGCAGGGGGCGCGGGCGCGGTCGATCGCGCATCTCCAGCGTGGTGACGATGGTCGCGATCTCGGCCGCGTCGACGGGGATCAGCGCCATCGCTTTATTCCCAGGTGGCCAGCGGCGGCAGGCTCATCAGGATCGCATCGATATTGCCGCCGGTCTTCAGCCCGAACAGCGTGCCCCGGTCATAGACCAGGTTGAACTCGGCATAGCGTCCGCGCCACGCCAGCATCTGCGCGCGATCCGCCTCGGTCGCGGGGGTGTCCATGCGGCGCCGGACTATGCGCGGGAAGATGTCGAGGAACGCCTCGCCGACATCGCGGGTGAAGGCGAAACTGGTGTCGAAATCCCCTTCGAGATGATCGTAGAAGATGCCGCCGACGCCGCGATGCACCTGGCGATGCGGGATGTAGAAATAATCGTCGGCCCAGGCCTTGAACCGGGGATAATGCTCCGGGTCGTGCGCGTCGCACGCCGCCTTCAGCCGGGCATGGAAGTCGGCGGTATCCTCCTCGACGGGCAGCGGCGGGTTCAGGTCCGCCCCGCCGCCGAACCAGCGTTTGGTCGTGCTCAGGAAGCGGGTGTTCATGTGCACGGCGGGTACATGCGGATTTGCCATATGCGCGACCAGGCTGATCCCGGTCGCGACGAAGCGCGGATCGTCGCCGGCACCGTGAATGGTCTTGGCGAATGGCCCCTCGAAGGTGCCGCCGACGGTCGAGACGTTGACGCCGACCTTCTCGAACACGCAGCCCTTCATCACCCCGCGCACGCCGCCGCCGCCGGGCTCGCCGCTGGGATCGGCGCGGTCCCAGGCAATATAGTCGAACGCGGCGTCCGATCCCGCCTCACGCTCGATCGCCTCGAACGCGGCGCAGATCCGGTCGCGCAAGCTCTCGAACCAGAGGCGGGCGGCGTCCTGCTCGGCATCGAGCGCGATATCGGGGGTGCGGCTGGTCATGACGCGGGGGTTCTGGGCGGGGGCGGGGGCCAGGGTCAACCCGGCATTTGCGCCCAGCCGGTCTGACGACGCGCCTCGGCCAGCAATATGCCGCCGGTGATGGCGACGTTGAGCGAGCGGACCCCGCTGCGCATCGGCACGCGCACGCGGATATCGGCGGCGTCGTGGACGGCCTCCGGCACGCCCGCCCCTTCCGAACCCAGCAGGATCACGTCGTCGGGGCGGAAGGCCATCTCGGGCAGGGGAATTGCGCCCAGCGTCGTCGCCAGCACGATCCGCCCGCGCGTGGCGGCGCGAAAGGCGTCCCAGTCGGCATGGCGCACCACCTCGGCCAGCGCAGCATAGTCCATCGCCGAGCGGGCCAGCGCGCGGTCGGAATAGGGAAAGCCCATCGGCTCGATCAGGTCGACCGCGACCCCGAAACAGGTCGCGGTGCGGATCAGCGTGCCGACATTGCCCGCGATATCGGGCTCATGAAGCGCGAGGCGCATCAGTGGCCTGGGAAGGATACCAGCGCGTCGACTGCGATGTCCTCGGCACGCAGCGCCTCGGCACCGCCCAGGTCGGGCAGGTCGACCAGGAACTGGGCCTGGTTCACCACGCCGCCCGCCTTGCGGATCAGCCGGACCGCGGCGCGCGCCGTGCCGCCGGTGGCGATCAGGTCGTCGACCAAGAGGACGCGGGCACCGGGAACCAGCGCATCCTCATGGATGGCGATGCGGTCCTGACCATATTCCAGCGCATAATCCTCCGCGATGGTCGCGCCGGGCAGCTTGCCGTCCTTGCGGATCAGGAGGACGCCCGCGTTCAGCGGTACGGCGAGTGCGGCGGCGAACAGAAAGCCGCGCGCCTCGATCCCCGCGACCAGATCGACGGGCCCCCGTGTCGCGGCGACCATCCGCTCCACGGTGCGCGCGACGCCGGTCGGGTCGAGCAACAGGGTCGTGATGTCGCGGAACTGGATGCCGGGCTTGGGGAAGTCCGGGATCGTGCGGATCAGGGCTTTCAGGTCGTCATTCGCGCTCATGCGCCGCGTCATGGGCCCATGGAGGGCAGGGGTAAAGGGGGGATGGCCATGGTCTCCGCAAGCACCAGGGGCGGAGGGCGGCCAAAGAAAAAGGGCGGCTCCCGTGTCGGAAGCCGCCCCAGGCGCTCGTACGGGCTTGCCCGATCTCAGTGTTTCACGTCGCGCCAGACATTCTGATACGCGCCCCAGGCGAGGAAGCAGAAGATCAGGATGAACACGACCGCCCCGATCCCGGCCGAATGGCGCGCCTCCAGCTTGGGCTCGGCGGTCCAGGTCAGGAAGGCGGCGACGTCCTTGGCCATCTGGTCGCGGGTCGCCAGCGTGCCATCGGTATACTGCACCTGGCCATCCGAGGTCAGCGGCGGCGGCATCGCGATGTTGAGGTTCGCGAAATAGGGGTTGTAGTGCAGGCCGGTCGGCGTCTTGATGTCCGGGAACTTGCGCAGCAGCTCGGCAGGCTGGTTGCGATAGGCGTCGGGGCCGACCAGCGAATAGATGTAGTTCGTGCCGTCATGCCGCGCCTTGGTCATCAGCGACAGGTCGGGCGGCAGCGCATTGTTGTTGGCCGCGCGCGCCGCGACTTCGTTGGCGAAGGGCGAGGGGAAGTGGTCGGCGGGCACGTTCTTGCGCGTCGTCGCCTCGCCCGTTTCCGGGTTGATGCTCGGCTGTTCGATCACCCACTGGTTGGCGATCGCCTTCACCTCGGGGTCGTTATAGCCGAGATCCTTCAGGTCACGGAACGCCACCAGCCGCAGCGAGTGGCAGGCCGCGCAAACCTCCTTATAGACTTGGAACCCGCGCTGGAGCTGGCGGCGGTCGAAACGGCCCATGATGCCGTCCGAGGCCAGATGCGCCTGTTTGGGATGAAGGTGGAACTCCTCCTCGGCCGTGGGGGCGGGCGGCTCGGAGACAAGTCCCGAGATGCTGCCCCACAGCGCGATGGCAAGGACAAAGGTGAAGGCCGCCCCGACCAGGAATGCGATGCCACGAACCATGTTCTTTTATCCTCTCTCGGTTCGGGTCAGGCCGAGGCCGCAGGGGTTAGGGCCGACTTGGTGGGGGCCGTACCGCCATGCTTGGCCAGCACCGCCTCGGTGATCGAGTTGGGCAGCGGCGCGGGGCGCTCCGTCCGGGCGATCCAGGGCAGGATCACCAGGAAGTGGAGGAAATAATAGGCCGCCGTGACCTGGCTGAGGATGATGAAGAAGGGCGTCGCGGGCGAGCCCCCGCACCAGCCGAGCAGCAGCACGTCGACCACCAGCACCCAGAAGGCGACCCGCGCCTTGGGCCGGAAATTGTTCGAGCGCACCGGCGAGCTGTCCAGCCAGGGGAGGAAGAACAGCAGCAGGATCGACCCGAACATCGCCAGCACGCCCCACAGCTTGGCGGGCAGGATGAAGTCGGCCGTGAAGGCGCGTAGGATCGCATAGAAGGGCCAGAAATACCATTCGGGCACGATGTGCGCCGGGGTCGAGAGCGGGTTTGCCGGGATATAGTTGTCCGGATGCCCCAGATAATTGGGGAAGAAGAACAGCATCACCGCAAAGACCAGCAGGAACACGCCCAACCCGACCGCATCCTTGGCGGTGTAATAGGGGTGGAAGGGCACGGTATCCTGCTCGCCCTTCACGTCCACGCCGGTCGGGTTGTTCGAGCCGGGGATATGCAGCGCCCAGATATGCAGGATGATGACGCCCGCGATCACGAAGGGCAGCAGATAGTGGAGCGAGAAGAAGCGGTTGAGCGCGGCATTGTCCGGCGCGAAGCCGCCCAGCAGCCAGATGCGGATGGTATCGCCGACCAGCGGGATCGCCGAGAAGAAGCCGGTGATGACCTGCGCGCCCCAGAAGCTCATCTGCCCCCAGGGGAGCACATAGCCCATGAAGGCGGTCGCCATCATCAGCAGGAAGATGACCACGCCGAGCAGCCAGACCATCTCGCGCGGGGCCTTGTAGGACCCGTAGTACAGGCCGCGGAAGATATGGGTGTAGACGACGATGAAGAACATCGACGCGCCGTTGGCGTGGGCATAACGCAGGAACCAGCCTGCATTGACGTCGCGCATGATGCTTTCGACCGAGTCGAAGGCGACGCCCGCATTGGCGGCATAGTGCATCGCGAGCACCACGCCGGTGATGATCTGGATGGCAAGGGCGGCCCCCGCCAGCACGCCGAAATTCCAGAAATAATTCAGGTTGCGCGGCACCGGATAACCCGCGCCCACAGCGTTGTAGACGAGGCGCGGCACCGGCAGCTTCTCGTCCAGCCAGCGCATGAGCGGCTGTTTCGGTTCGTAATGCTTGGCCCAGGGAAAGCTCATCTCTCAAATCCCCTTCAAGCGGCCGCGCCGACCGTGACGGTCGTGTCGCTGTCGAATTTATAATCGGGCACGAACAGGTTCTTCGGGGCCGGACCCTTGCGGATGCGCGCGGCGGTGTCATAAGCCGAGCCGTGGCAGGGGCAGAAATAGCCGCCATAGGGACCCTTGTTCTCGCCCTCGCCCGCGCCCAGCGGCACGCAGCCCAGATGGGTGCAGACGCCCAGGGTGATGAGCCAGTTGGTCTTGCCGGGCTTGGTCCGCTCCGCCAGCGTCTGCGGATCGCGCAGCTCGGACAGCGGCACGGCATTGGCCTCGGCGATTTCCTTGGGCGTCAGGTTGCGCACGAACAGCGGCTGCTTGCGAAAGCTGGTCTTGATCGCCTGGCCCGGTTCGATCTTCGACAGGTCGACCTCGGTCGTCGATTGCGCGAGGACATCGGCCGAGGGGTTCATCTGGTTGATCAGCGGCAGGACGATCGCCAGCGCGCCCACGCCGGCGAAAGAAGCGGCGGCGACGTTGATGAAGTCGCGGCGACGGGGATCATGGACCTCTTCCTGGAATGGCTCCGGCGCTTCGCCGGGGGGTACGGTGTTCTCCGTCATCGCCATTCGTCCTGTCCCTCCACCTTCGCTCGCGTGCGCACTGGTACGCTGTCGGGGGTCGTGCCGGATTGATCCCGGTCATGCGCCGCCCATTCACTCCACCGCCCATGATGAACGGTACTTCAGGTTAGCCTTGCTTGAGCCGCTTTGCCAATCCCCCTTCGTCGCCCCCCCATCCCCTTCGTGGCCCTCGTTCATGGCCGATGCATCGGCCAGAGCGCAGGAACCATGATCATGCGCCCGGGTTGACCGGTGAGGGACGTGGGATTGCGGACCCCTGCCGCGGTCCGCGATGACAGGCCAGGGGCTTGGAGAGGGACGATGGTCCTCGGTCGGAAATCTTTGGCAGCGGCGATGTTCGCCGGCCTGATGGCGCTGGGCGGTTGTACCGACGGCTATGGCTATAGCGGCGTGTCGGTCGGCGCGGGATATGGTGGCGGCTATGCGCCCGGCTATTATGGCGGGGGCTATGGCTACGCGCCGTCCTATTTCGGATGGTACGACAATTTCTATTATCCGGGCACCGGCGTCTATGTCTACGACCGGTATCGTCGGCCCTATCGCTGGAACGATGGCCAGCGCGCCTATTGGGAAGGGCGGCGCGGGTCGTGGGGCGGTGGGCCGATTCGCGACCAGTGGCGCGGATGGGGCCGAGGCGGCTGGCGGGGCGACGTGCCCGGCGGCTGGCGAGGCAATGGGGCGGTCAGGCCAGCGCCACCACCGCCGCCGCGGGCCGAGGGCTGGCGCGGCGGCAATCGCGGAACGCCCGGCGGCTGGCGTGGTGGCCGACCGGGCGGACGCGGACGGCGCTGATCAGACGCCGCGCGTGCGGATCATGACCGTGGGGCGCATGGTCATGACCGCCACATCGTCCTGATTGAGGACCGTCCAGCGACTGATCACGAAGCCCATTTCCGGGCGGCTGGCCGAGCGCCGCGTTTCCAGCACCTCGGTCTCGCAATGCAGCGTATCGCCCGGATAAACGGGCTTCAGCCAGCGAAGCTCGTCCACCCCGGGCGAGCCGATGCTCTGAAAGCCGGTCTCGCGGAAATGGGCGACGATCATCGCCATCGCCATCGACGCGGTGTGCCATCCGCTGGCCGACAGCCGCCCGAAATGGGTGGCCGCCGCCGCTTCTTCGGACAGGTGGAACGGTTGCGGGTCATAGGCCTTGGCGAAGGCCAGCACCTCTTCCCGCTCGACTCGGTACGACCCGAAACGGGCCACGTCGCCGACCCCGATGTCCTCCAGAAAAGTCATCCTCTCATCCTTATCGTTTGAAGGTGCGGCGGAACGGTGCATCATTGCCGTCCAGTCCCTGTCCCGGCGGCAGGCTGATCAGGTCGCGGATCAGCGGGGCGATATCGACATTGTCGAACGGCGCCAGCGTCACACCCGATCGGAAAGCCGGGCCGTTGGCGATGAACAGCGCCGCCATGCTGGGGTCCTGATTGTCATAGCCGTGGGTGCCGCCGCGGAACGGCTTCTTGGGCGGCTCGGCGCTGATCGTCCACCCCGCCTGGGCTAGGCAGAAATAGGGAGCGATGCGGGGATTGCGCCCATAATGGAAGCGCGCCGGGATATCCTGCCGGCGCCAGCAGTCGAGATGGTCGCGGTGGCCGAGCAGGCGTGCCTCCAGCGCGGCCTCATGCCCCGGCTTGGCGCGGATCATCGCGAAGGGGCCGTCCTCGGACAGCTCGTAATCGGCTGGGTCCAGGAATTGATTGAGGACGATCATCCGGTCGCTCGACGTGGCGGCCATGCCATGGTCGGCGACGATGACCAGATTGGCGGGCTGGTGCAGGGCGTCCAGTCCCGCGACCAGTCGCCCGATCGCCTGGTCGACCGCCTTCAGTGCGTTGTTCACCTCGACCGAGTCCGGCCCGCCCTTATGGCCTGCCCCGTCGACCTCGTCGAAATAGAGGGTCAGGAAGCGCGGCCGGGTCGCGGCCGGACGGCGCAGCCAATCGATGATCGTATCGACGCGCTGGCGGTCATTTACATTCGCGCTGAACTGCTGCCAGTCATGCGGGCGCGTGCCGCCAGTGGACGCGTCATGTTCCTCGTCGTCCTGCGCGGTTGCGCCCCAGGCGATGTTGGAGCCGGGCCAGAACATGGTGGCGGTCGGGATGCCCGCCCGCTCGGCGGTGACCCAGACCGGCTCGGCCTCGTCCCACCAATAGGGCTGTTCGGAGGACATGGTGAACTTCTCCCCCGGATGCGCGGGGTCGGTGAAGCTGTTGGCGACGATGCCATGCCGGTCCGGCACGACGCCGGTCACCAGCGTCCAGTGATTGGGAAAGGTCTTGGACGGAAAGGACGGCCGCATCGATGCGCTGACGCCCCCGGCGGCCAGCCGCGACAGGTTCGGCGTCAGCCCGCGCTTGAGATAAGGCGCCCAGAAGCCGTCGATCGACACCAGGATGGTGACCGGTGCCCGGTCTTCCAACGGCGCGACCGTCGCCGCCGCCTGGGCGGGAGCGGGCGCGGTGACCGGGAAGAGGGCGGGGGGCGTGTGGGGATAGGCGCAACCCGCCAGCAGGGCGAGCGCAAGAGCCGTCAGGGGGAGTCGGGTCACGGGGAGCGGTTCCTTTCGAAACCGCCCGATAGCGCCGACTTATGTCAGTTGCGAGAGGGCCGATGAGAGTCCGTCGTCCGCGCGATGCGGGTCAGTCGACCGGAAAAAAGCGCCGGATTTCCGGGGCGGCGTTGCGCAGCAGGAGACGCAGGCGTTCAGCGGCGTCCTGAGGACGATCGCCGGGCAGGCCCGCCATCGCCCATTCGCCAAATTCGGGCGAATCGATCGTGCGGTCGTCCAGGACGACGATGTCGGTGTGGCGCGGGTCCTTCGCGATCCGCTCATACACCTCGCCGACGCTGTCCGCCGGACCTTCGAGCAGTTGGCGATACTGGCCGTCGCCGATCCACAGGATGCCCGAAATCCCGTCCATGCCGTTGTTCCGGCGCGAGGTCGCCAAGATCGCCTGATGATCGGCGCGCCCATCCGCGCCGACTGAGCGGCTGCTGTAGATGATGCGACGATAGGAGCTAACATGGATCATGACGCCAGGCGTATCGATCCGCTTTCGCCGTGCAAAGGGGGAATGTGCCGGTCGGTAGGACCGAACCGGCACAAATCGGGTCAGACGTTGAAGCGGAACAGCATCACGTCGCCGTCCTGCACGACATATTCCTTGCCCTCCGCGCGCAGCTTGCCCGCATCGCGGGCTCCGGCTTCGCCCTTGAACGCGATATAATCGGGGAAGGCGATGGTTTCGGCTCGGATGAAGCCGCGTTCGAAATCGCTATGGATCTCGCCCGCCGCATTGGGGGCCTTGGCGCCGCGATGGACGGTCCAGGCGCGCGCTTCCTTCGGCCCGACAGTGAAGAAGGTGAGCAGGTCGAGCAGCGCGTAACCGGCGCGGATCACGCGGGCCAGACCGGTTTCGGACAGGCCCAGCTCGGACAGAAACTCGCCGCGATCCTCGGGCGGCATGGTCGCGATTTCGGCCTCGATCGCGGCCGATACGACGACGGCCTGCGCGCCCTCGGCGGCGGCCTTCTCGAACACACGCGCCGAATGCGCGTTGCCGTTCGCCGCGTTCGATTCCTCGACGTTGCAGACATAGAGGACGGGCTTGGCGGTCAGCAGCTGGGCCTGGGAAAAGATGCGGGCTTCCTCCTCGTCCTTGGGCTTGGTCAGCCGCGCAGGCTTGCCGTCGCGCAGCAGTTCCAGCGTCTGGCCCAGGACCGAGGCGGCGATCTTGGCTTCCTTGTCCCCCTGCTGGCCCTTCTTGATAAAGGCGGGGACCCGCTTTTCCAGGCTTTCCAGGTCGGACAGCATCAGTTCGGTCTCGACCGTCTCGGCATCGGCGATCGGATCGACCTTACCCTCGACGTGAGTGACGTCGCCGTCCTCGAAGCAGCGCAGGACGTGGACGATCGCGTCCACCTCCCGGATATTACCCAGGAACTGGTTGCCTAGCCCTTCGCCCTTGGACGCGCCGCGCACCAAGCCTGCAATGTCGACGAACGCCAGCTGAGTCTCGATGATCTTGGCCGAGCCCGCGACCTCGGCCAGCTGGTACAAACGCGGATCGGGGACCGCGACGTTACCGACATTGGGCTCGATCGTGCAGAACGGATAATTGGCGGCCTGCGCCGCCGCCGTTTCGGTCAGCGCGTTGAAGAGGGTGGACTTGCCGACATTCGGCAGGCCGACGATGCCGCAGCGGAAACCCATGCGTCGCTTATCCTGTGGATCAAGGGGAAAGCGCCCCTCTAGCGGCGATGGCGGTATTTCTCAACCGATGGCGGCGCGTCGGCCTATGGCGTCAGGCAACCCCGACCATCATCGCGGCGGCCCAGCCGAGCAGCAGCAGACCGAGCGCGCTGGAAAAGCCCATCAGGACCAGGCCCATATAATGGAGCATCGGTGGATTGGCCCGCTGCGCCTTCTTGTTCCGGCCAAGACCCGACAGGACGAAGCTCGCCAACATGCCAAAGGTGAAGACACAAAATTCGACCATGGGGTGTAACGTCCGATGCTGGGTGGGCTGCGATCCCTGTCTCCCTAGCCTAAACAGGTTAATCACTCGATATTGGCGCGACGAAGCGCCCCTAATCATCGACGGAATGTTGGAACTTTTCGGCTCGTCGCGGGTGTGCGGCGCGTCGTCGTGTCCGTTTCTATCGATAGTTGAAGCTGACGCTGATCCGCTCGCCCTTGGCGACATTGGGCACGACCTCGTGCCGCAGCCAGCTTTCCCAGAGCAGCACGGTGCCGGGCTCGGGCGTGGCGGTGGCGAAGGTTGCCAGATCGTCGGGCGCATCGGGGCGGCGCGGCGGCGCGGCCATCAGCATCGGTAGGCGCGGGTCCTCCAGCTTCAACGCGCCCGACCCCTTGGGCATCGCGACATAGAGCGTGCCGGAGACGACCGAATGCGGGTGGATATGCGCCGAGTGATGGCCGCCCGGCTTCAGGACATTGACCCACAGGCTGTCGAGCTTCAGCTTGCGCCCGCCCAGGTCGAAGGCGCATTCCTCGGCGAAGCGCGCGACATGGCGGTCGAGCTTCTTGCGCAGGTCGGCGAAGACCGGATCGCGGATCGGCAGGTCGTTGAGCGAAGCGTAGCTGGTATAGCCGCGATAGCCATGCTCCTTCGACCAGCGCCGCCCGGCGCGATCGTCCTCGGCCAGCGCCCAGCAGCTCTGCTCGATCTCCTCGAGCAGGTCGGCGTCGTCGAGCTGGCCTTCGTAGAGGAGTGAGGCGAAGAGTCGGCGGACGCTCATGCTGCCTCTCCTAGCCGCAGCGCGACATCGTTGACGAAGCGCACGTCATCGCCCTCCGCCAGCCAATGTGCCTCCGCCGCCACCGCGCCGAGCAAGTCGGACAGCGGATCGATCTCCGCCTTGGCGTAATTGCCCAGCACATAGCCGGTCACCCGGTCCTTATGCCCCGGATGGCCGATGCCCAGCCGGATGCGGCGGAAATCGGGGCCCAGATGCTGGTCGATCGAACGCAAGCCATTATGCCCGGCGGTGCCGCCTCCGGTCTTCACCTTGACCCGGAAGGGCGCGATGTCGAGTTCGTCGTGGAAGACGGTCAACGCCTCGACCCCCAGCTTGTAGAAGCGCAGCGCGTCGCCGACGCTTCGGCCGCTCTCGTTCATGAAGGTCGCGGGTTTCAGCAGCAGGATCTTCTGCCCGCCGATCCGCCCTTCCTGGGTCCAGCCCTGGAACTGCTTCTTGACGGGGCCGAAATCGTGCACCTCGGCGATGGCGTCCATGGCCATGAAGCCGACATTGTGGCGGTGCATCGCATATTGCGGCCCCGGATTGCCCAGCCCGGTCCAGACCTGCATGTGATATTCCTTCTTGGTGATCGTGACGGCCCCTAGCATCGGGGTGGCCCAACGCAAAAGGCGCAGGTGGCAGCCAGCTTGGGAGCTTCTCGGCCATGCTCAATGATATGTAGCCGACATAAAGTTGTCCGGATGAACGTGATGCTTGAAAGCACCGTCAGGCCTTTGCATGATCAGTCTCAATTGATTCGTCGTCTTATTTGGCGGTGGAGGCAGCATTGAAACAGCATGTCGTGCGCCGGGGAGAAAGTCTTTCTTCGATTGCAGGGCGATACGGTTTTTCTTGGCAGGAGGTCGCCAGTATCAACGGCCTACGCAATCCCGACCGGCTCAGAGTGGGCCAATCCTTGCAGTTGCCCCTGAAGCGTGATGGAGTGGCCGAGCCGCGCTCTTCCCCGAGACCCACTATGCCTCAGCGTGAACCAAGTCGCGGCGGGGGACACGCCACAGCGGTGGCAGGAGATGTCACCGACGCGCAGATGCGAGCGATCATGCCCAATGCTGGGACCCGAATTGCCCGGTACATAGGGCCCTTGAACGCGGCGATGCGGGCGCATGACATTAATACCAACGAACGCCGTGCCGCCTTTCTAGCGCAGATCAGCGTAGAGAGCGGCGAACTCCGCCATGTTGAGGAAAATTTGAATTACTCGGCATCTCGTCTGCGGGCCGTCTGGCCTCGTAGATTCCGCACCCAGGAGGTTGCCGACAATTACGCGCATAATCCTGAAGCGCTGGCAAATTATGTTTATGCTGATCGATTGGGCAATGGCGGTGTTGAAAGCGGAGATGGTTATCGGTTTCGAGGGCGCGGATTGATGCAGACGACAGTACGCGATAATTATCGTGCCGCCGGATTTGAGAGTAACCCCGATGCGCTTTCCGACCCGCAGACGGCGGCGGATAGCGCGGGGCGTTTCTGGTCACAGAACGGCCTTAACGCTCGGACAAATGCGGAACTCAACCGAACCCAATTCAATTCCGTTTCGCAAACCGTCAATGGCGGCAATCATGGGAGTGATGAGCGATGGTCAGCGTATCGGCGGGCGTTAAGGGCATTGCAGCCAGTTTCTTCGGAGTGATGCTGTTGGCGACCGGCGGATTTGGCATCGTGCGAGGCAATCCGGCAGCCGCTTCCTCGTCTCGGCCCGTCGCTGGCGGCGGCTTGTGCCAGGCAGGTGAAACCAAGATTTTCGCTTGTCCTATTGGCGGCAAGCTGGTTGCGGTATGCGGTGTCGGCAAACAGGCGGTGTATCGCTATGGTCGTCCGGGCAGGATTGAGATGACAGCTCGGGCGATGACGTTGGCGCAACGTGCCTATTCCGGCGGCGGCGAAACTCAGATCCAAGTCGCGAACAAGGACTATCGCTACATCCTGTTCGACAAGACCGTGCGTACTGGATTCGGAGCGGATGGCCGTAATATGCCGGATATGCGCAGCGGTCTGATCGTGCAGCGAGGTGGCAGAACGCTATCGAACCGCGAATGCGATGACGATGCGCCGATCTCGACCAGCAAAGCGGTGCAGTTCATGCCGAGCGGAGGCCGCGTCGTGGCGCATTGACGTGCGTCACAGGGCCCTCAAATCAAACCCTGCGCCCGAAGGCTGACATGCCCCGAGGTGCCGATGATCAGGTGGTCGTGCACCGTGATGCCCAGCCGCTTGCCCGCCTCCGCGATGGCGCGGGTGACGTCGATATCGGCGCGGCTGGGCGAGGGGTCGCCGCTGGGATGGTTGTGGACCAGGATGACCGCCGCCGATCCGAACTCCAGCGCGCGGCGGATCACCTCGCGGACATAGACCGGGGCCTGGTCGATCGAGCCCTGACCCATCAGCTCGTCCTGAATGAGCATGTTGCGCGTGTTGAGGTGCAGCACCCGGAACCGCTCCACCCCGTGATGCGCCATATCGGCGTGGAGATAGTCGAGCAGCGCCTGCCAGTTGGACAGGACCGGGCGCTTCGCCGCCTCCGCCTGGACCAGCCGGATCGCGCAGGCGTGCGCGATCTTCAGCGTCGCCGCCGCCGTCTCGCCCACCCCGTCGACGCGTTGCAGCGCGACCGGATCGGCGGTCAGCACCCCGCCGATATCGTGGAATTCGCGCAGCAGGGCCTTGGCGATCGGCTTGGTATCGCGCCGGGGAATGGCGGTGGTCAGGAGATATTCGAGCAGTTCATGGTCGAGCAATCCGCCGCCCGCCAGTAATCGCTCCCGCAGGCGCCCGCGATGCCCGCTATGATCGGCCTGCTGGTCGCTGATGTCGCGCATCGTGCCCCTTTCCCCCGTGTGAGGGCAGCATAGGGCAGGCGGCGGGAACTGTCGCCGGGGCTCATGCGATTGCGTGGCGCGTCGGCCCAAGGCTATGACGCTGGGGAAGGATGGGAGAAGAACGATCGGGGTCGAAGGCGCGAACGAGGAAGCCGAAACGCGCAAGAGCCCCGTCAGGCGGTTCCGGCGGCTTCAGCGAATCCTGATCGCCGTCGCGCTGATCCTGCTCGTCGCCCTGGTCGCGCTGTGGATCGATCGCAAGTCGCTAGCCGGTGGTGCGATCGACCGCGAACTGGCGCGGCGTGGTGTCCCCGCCCGCTATACGATCAGCGATCTGGGGTTCGGTCGACAGCGGCTGACCAACGTCGTGATCGGCGATCCGCGCCAGCCCGATCTGGTCGCCGACTGGCTGGAGACGCGCACACGTATCGGTCTGTCCGGCCCGGTGGTCACCGGCGTGCGCGCGGGCAAGGTTCGCCTGCATGGGCGGCTGATCGAAGGGCAGATCAGCCTGGGCACCCTCGACAAGCTGATGGGACCATCCTCGGGCAAGCCCTTTGCCTTGCCCGCGCTCGACGTCGATGTCCGCGACGGCGGCATCCGGCTGGAGACGCCGCATGGCGTGGTCGGGCTCAGCTTGACCGGCCGGGGCGTGCTGAGCGACGGGTTCAGCGGGCGGCTGGGGGCGGTGGCGCCGCGGCTCGCCATCGGAAATTGCGTCATGACCGGGCTCGCCGCGCCGCTCCGGGTACGCGTGGTGCGCGAGCGGCCGAGCCTGAGCGGGCCGTTGCGGCTGACAGGCCTGCGCTGCGGCGCGGTGACCGCGCGCGACCTGGCGGCGCGGGTTGACGTCACCCTACAGCCCGCGCTCGACCAGTGGCGTGGACAGGCCGTGCTGGAGGGCGGCGCGCTGCGACATCCGGTCGCGGCGACGGCGGCGCTGGGCGGTCGACTCGATTTTACCGGCAATGCAGCGGCGACCAGCGGACAGCTCGACCTGACCGCACGGGGCGTGACGACCCAGCAGGGGCGCGCCGATCGCGTCGGGATCGCGGGGCGCTATCTGGTCGGGCAGGCGATGCGCTTCGACGGGCATGTCCGCATGGGCGGCGCGCAGGTCGCGCCCGCGATGCTCGCCCGGTTGGGTGGCTGGGGCCGGGCGGTGGCAGGTACGCCGGTGGGGCCCGTGGCGGACGCCGTGCTACGCGCGGTGGAGCGGAGCGGGCGCGGTTTTGCCGCCGACCTGAAACTGGCGCTGGATCGCGAGGCTGGCGCGCGTGCTCAGGGGCTCTCCATCCGTGTGCCCAGCCTGATGCTGGCCTCGAACAGCGGCGGCCGGGTCGCGCTCGGCGGCGGCGATGGCCTGATTTACGATTCGCGCGGGATCAGGATCGATACCGCGCTGGCAATGGGCGGCGGTGGCCTGCCCGCGATCCGCGCTACCCTGAAACAGGCGGGGCCGCGCGAGCCGATGCGCGGCACGGCGACGATGGCGCGCTATGCGGCGGGTGGCGCGGCGCTGGCGTTGGATCGCGTCGTCTTCTCGGCGGCGGGCAATGGCACGACAGCGGTGACCACTCGGCTGTCGCTGTCCGGGCCGATCAGCGGCGGGAGAATCGACGGGCTGGCCCTGCCCATCGCTGCACGCTGGGACGGCGGGCGGCGGCTGGTGGTCAATCCCACCTGCCAGCCGCTGGCGATCGACCGACTGGCGCTGTCGGGGCTACGGCTGGCGCGGGTGGCGGTCCGGGCCTGTCCGCTGGACGGCGCGCTGGTCCGGCTCGACGGGACGCGGATCGGCGGCGGCGTGCAACTGGGTGCGACGAGCCTTACGGGCATGATCGGCAGCAGCCCGTTGCGGCTGTCGGCGGGGACGACCCGCTTCGCGCTGGCCGATCGCGGCTTTGCTCTGACCGAGGTGAAGAGCCTGATCGGCCGCCCCGAATCGCCGACCCGGATCGACGCGGCCACGCTGACCGGCCGGGTCACCCCGCAAGGGATCGCGGGGCAGTTCACCGGCGGCGCAGGGCAGGTGGGGCAGGTGCCCCTTTTGCTGGGCGACGCGGCGGGCGACTGGCGGCTCGCCGGGGGCGTGTTGAGCCTGACCGGCGCGCTTCAGGTGCGCGACGCACGCGCCGACTCGCCGCGCTTCCTGCCCATGGCAGCGCGCGACGTCACGCTGACGCTGGCGGGCAGCAACATCGACGCCAAGGGCACGCTGTTCGAGCCGACCAAATCGGTGAAGGTCGCCGACGTCACCATCACCCATGCGCTCGACAAGGGCGCGGGCGAGGCCGATCTGAGCGTGCCGGGCATCACCTTTACCAAGGAGTTCCAGCCCGAATTGCTCACCCCGGTGACCAAGGGCGTGATCGAGGATGTGCGCGGGCCGATTTCGGGCACGGGACGGATCGTCTGGGATGCCAGCGGCGTGCGCTCGACCGGGCAATTCGGCACCGAGGGGATCGACCTTGCCGCCGCACTCGGTCCGGTCAGTGGGATTGCCGGGACGATCCATTTCACCGACCTGCTGGCGCTGGAAAGCGCGCCCGGACAGGTGGCGACGGTCAAGACGATCAATCCGGGCATCCAGGTGACGAATGGCGTCATCCGCTATCAAACGCTGTCCGGTGCGCGGGTGAAGGTGGAGAGCGGGCGCTGGCCGTTCGCGGGCGGGCAGCTGACGCTCGACCCCACGCTTCTCGACTTCTCGCAGCCGGTCGAACGACGCATGACCTTCCATGTCGAGGGAGCGGCCGCCGACCAGTTCCTGCTCCAGTTCGACTTCCAGAATCTGAACGCCACCGGTGTCTTCGACGGCACCCTGCCGATGATCTTCGACGAACGCGGCGGGCGGATCGAGGGCGGTCGGCTGGTCGTGCGGCCGGGCGGTGGCAGCATCGCCTATCTGGGCGAACTGAGTCAGAAGGATCTGGGTATCTGGGGCAATCTGGCGTTCGGCGCGTTGCGTTCGCTCAATTATCGCTCCTTGCGGATCGACATGAACGGACCGCTGGCGGGCGAAATGGTCACCGATGTCCGCTTCGCCGGGATCAGCCAGGGCAAGGGCGCCAAATCGAACTTCCTGATCCGGCGGCTGCAGAAGCTGCCTTTCATCTTCAACGTGCGGATCAAGGCGCCCTTCCGCGGCCTGCTCGATTCGGCCCAGTCCTTCTACGACCCGCGCCGCCTGATCCAGCGCAACCTGCCCGCACTGCTGGACGAGCAGAACAAGCGCGCCGCGCCGCCCGCCAATACGCCCGCCAAACCCGCCACCACTCCTATTCAGCCTGCCGCAAGCGAGACCGTGCCATGACCGTAACAGGATTGAAAATGCTGGTAAGGATGCCGATCTTGGATGCGACACGATGGATGCCGGTCGCGCTGACCCTGATGAGCGGAGGATGCGTCAACATCTCCGCGCCGGAAAAGCCGATCGAGATCAATCTGAACATCAATGTGACGCAGGAAGTGGTATATCGCCTGGATGGCGAAGCCAAATCGCTGATCCAGCAGAATCCGGGGATATTCTGATGAAGACGAAGACGATCATCCTGACGCTGGGCGCGGTGGCGCTGCTGGGCGTGTCGGGCATGGCGATGGCGCAGCGCGATCCGGCCTATGCAGCGGCGCGCGCCGAGGGGCTCGTGGGCGAGCAGCCCGACGGCTATTTGGGCATCGTCGGCAGCGCGACGCCCGCGCTGCGCACGCTGGTCAACAGCATCAACATCCAGCGCAAGGCCGCCTATACGCAGAAGGCGCAGGCGAGCGGCGCCACGGTGGAGCAGATGGCCTTCACCAGCGGCTGCAACCTGATCGCGCAGACCGCGAGCGGCGAGAAGTACAAGACGCCCGAAGGCGTGTGGAAGACCCGCACCGCTGCCGCCCCGGAACGCGCCCCGGCCTGCGTGTAATCCTTCTTCTTACTCCCCTCCCGCAGGCGGGAGGGGCTGGGGGAGGGGAGTCCGGTAGCGATCCGGCCGACGGTGTGAGGAGTGGACTAAGCTCCGGCGACCAACAAGCAGCGGTGCATGCCGAAAGCGCCAGCCCTCCCCCGACCCCTTCCGCCTGCGGGAGGGGAGAAGAAGGAAGGGCCTGTCACTCCTTGGACACAACCCTTAACACATCTGTCACAAGCTGACCCCCAAGCGGTTGACTTGGGAAGACACGCTTTCTAAACGGGCCTCGCCTTGGCGGGGTCGCTCGCCGTTCGCGCGCATTCTCCCCTTCGGTGACGAAATTAGGTGAGGGTGGCTGCGTGGCGGAGAAGGAACCCGGACAGGACTTTGGCGATGCGGACGACCCGCGTCTGGCCGCGCTGGATCAGCGATTGGCTAAGGCGAAAGCGGAAGGCGTAGCGCGGCAGGGGGTGAAGGTGGACGCCGACAGGGGTTATTCCCAGGGCAGCCGCGTGATCTCCGCGCTGATCGGAAGTCTTGTCGGCAGTGCGTTGATCGGCTGGCTCTTCGACCGCTGGTTCGGCACCGCACCCTGGGCCCTGATCGTGATGCTGTTCCTGGGGATCGGCGTGGCGTTCAGGCAGATCATTCGGATTTCTGGTGAGCGCCCGGAGTAACCGGGCGTTCGTCATATGTGGGAACGAAGCAGCGTGGCGGCAGAATCGGGCGGCAAGATTGATCCGATGCACCAGTTCCTGATCGAGCCGGTGCTCGGTCAGCACTGGGTGGTCGGCGGCTACGACCTTTCCTTCACCAATTCCGCTTTGTGGATGGTGGCGACGCTGGTCGCGTTGTGGGTGTTCATGATCGGCGGCATGAAGCGCGATCTGGTCCCCGGGCGCTGGCAGGCGGCGGTCGAGGGCTTCACCGGCTTCGTCAATTCGATGCTGACGTCGAACATCGGGCCGGAGGGCAAGCGTTTCCTGCCCTACGTCTTCTCGCTGTTCATGTTCATCCTGTTCGCCAACGTGCTGGGCTTGCTGCCCTTCGGCGTGGTGCCGGGTGTCCATCCGTTCACCGTGACCAGCCACCTGACCGTGACCGGCGTGCTCGCCGTGATCTCGTTCGCGATCGTGCTGATCGTCGGCTTCGGCCGTCACGGCTTCCACTTCTTTGCGCTGTTCGTTCCGCACGGCACGCCCAAGCTGATGATTCCGCTGATCTTCGTGGTCGAGCTGATGAGCTTTCTGGTGCGCCCCTTCTCGCTGGGTCTGCGACTGTTCGTTGCGATGACCGCGGGGCACATCCTGCTGAAGGTTCTCGCCGCCTTCGTCATCAACGGCATCAACATGGGCCCGGGCTATGCCGCGCTCATCACCCTGCCGAGCTTCCTGCTGATGATCGGCATCACCCTTCTCGAACTGCTGGTCGCCGCGATCCAGGCCTATGTCTTCGCGCTGCTGACCTCGGTCTATCTGAACGACGCGGTGAATCTGCACTGATCCGGGAAGCCGGATCGGGCGGATCGCCTCGACGCTGATTTGAATACCCAAACGACCCTTTTTGAACTGGAGTGATTGAAATGGACGCAGAAGCCGCGAAGCTGATCGGTGCCGGTCTGGCCGCTATCGGCATGGGCATCGCCTCGCTCGGCGTGGGCAACGTGTTCGCCAAGTTCCTCGAAGGCGCGCTGCGCAATCCGGGTGCGGCGGACAGCCAGCAGGGCCGCCTCTTCATCGGTTTCGCCGGTGCCGAGCTTCTGGGCCTGCTCGCCTTCGTGACGATGATCATCCTGGTGTTCGTCGCCTAATCATTCGGATCGGCCGGGCGTGTCGCTGAGGATGCGCCCGGTTGATATGGCAACGAGGACTCCATGCCCCAGATAGCACAGATCAGTGCGACCTATGCGTCGCAGATCTTCTGGCTCCTGATCACGTTCGGCCTGCTGTATTTTGTGGTCGGTCGTGGGATGGTGCCCAAGATTCAGGCGACGGTGGACGCTCGCGAAGGCCGTATCGCCGGCGATCTGGCGGCGGCGGAGGCCGCGCGTGCCGAGGCCGACCGGGTCGAGGCGGCATGGCGCGCCGAAATGGACGCCGCGCGCGTCGCCGCGATGGCCGAAACCAATGCCGCCAAGGCACGCGCCACTCACGCTTTCGAGGCGCAGGTGAAGGCCGCCGATGCCGACCTGGCCGAGCGTCTGGGTCATCATGACCTGGCGATCGCCAATGCCAAGGTCGAGGCCATGGCCAATCTTCAGACCGTGGCGGCCGAGGCCGCGCGCGATCTCGTCGCCAAGCTGTCCGGCGTCCAGGTGGGCGAGGATGCGGCGGCCGACGCGGTGCGAAAGGTGAGCGCGCATGGCTAATCATTCCGCTAACGGCGCCGCGGCCAGTGCCGATGCGCTGGTCGCGCAGAACCTGGCCGACGCCGCGTCGGCCGAGGGCATGACGCAGAAGCCGATCCGCGAAGGCGACGGCCTGACCGGTAACACGGTCGCAGCCGCTGAGGCGGAGCATCATGCCGCCAGCCCGACCGCGCTGGGTTTCGATTCGACCGGCTGGGTGGCGCTCGCCGCTCTGGTCGTGCTGATCGGCATGCTGGTGAAAAAGGTGCCGTCGATGATTGGTCGGTCTCTCGACCAGAAGATCGCCGGTATCCGCGCCCAGCTCGACGAAGCCAACAAGCTGCGTCAGGAAGCCGAAACGCTGAAGGCCGAATATGAGGCCAAGGCGAAGGCCGCCCATGCCGATGCCGAAGCGATGCGCGCTCAGGCCCAGCATGAAGCGGGTCAGCTTCTGAGCAAGGCCAAGGCCGATGCCGAGGCGCTGATGGAGCGTCGCGCCAAGATGGCCGAGGACAAGATCGCTGCTGCCGAGCGCACCGCGATCGCCGAAGTCCGCGCCCGCGCCGCCGAGGCTGCTGCCAAGGCCGCCGGTCTGCTGATCGCCGAGCATCACTCGGCCGACGCGGACCGTGCGATGATCGACCGCACCATATCGGGGCTCGGTCGCCCGAACTGATCGGCTTCAGGGCCGGAGACAGGACCGCGCTTCGGGTTGGCCCGAGGCGCGGTTCGGTCGTTTCCGGGGGCCCCGACGTCACCGGGATGGAACGGAGAAAGCCGCCGGGCTCACCCGGCCGTCGACGGTCAAGTCGCTGCAACACATACCCCCGCACATGCGGGGCCGCATCGCCGTCTCTTCCGGGTTTCCGGCGACGATGCCCAGCTCTCCGAGCCCGTGACAAAGGAGACACTTCCGATGGCATGGGTCATTCTGGGCATCGCCGTGATTACCGAGATTTGCTGGGCGCTCAGCCTGAAATGGGCGGCGACCGTCGCCACCTGGCAGGCGTCAAGCGTGCCGATCATCCTCAGCTTCGTGAATATGGGCCTGCTGGCGCTGGCGATGCGCGGGCTTCCGGCCGGGACCGCCTATGCGGTGTGGACCGGGCTAGGCGCGGTCGGCGTCGTGATCGGCGGGGCCATCGTGTTCGGCGACAAGATCGCGCCGATCCAGGCGGGCTTCATGGTGCTGACCGTCATCGGCGTGATGGGCACCAAGCTATTCGCGCAAGGGTGAAATAAGGTTCGCGCGAAGCCGCGAAGACACGAAGAAGGTGGTTCGCGCAGAGGCGCAGAGAGCGCTGAGATGAAGGAATGTCTTCCTAAGCTCTCTGCGTCCTCCGCGCCTCTGCGCAAACAAAAAACCTTCGCGTCCTCGCGGCTTCGCGTGAACCAAACCTCCCGGCAGGGTAGCGATCCGCCCTTGTCGCTCCTAAATCGCACCCAATGTCTGAGCCTCCCGTCGACCGCTTCAACGAAGAGAAATCCACCTTCACCCTGCGCGGGGCCGATGCGCCCGATCTGAAGGCGGGGGTGGCGGCGATCCGCAACGTGCTGGCGACGCTGCCGCTGCGGCCGGGCGTGTACCGGATGCAGGATGCGCGCGGCGACGTGCTGTATATCGGCAAGGCCCGGGCGCTGAAGAACCGCGTCGCCAACTATACCCAGGTCGACCGCCTGCCGAAGCGCCTGCAACGCATGGTGTCGCAGACCCGGTCGATGACCATCGTCACGACCAATAACGAGGCCGAGGCGCTGCTGCTCGAGGCGCAGCTGATCAAGCGCTATCGCCCGGCCTTCAACGTCCTGCTGCGCGACGATAAGAGCTTTCCCTTCATCCTGCTACGCAACGACCATGACTTCCCGCGCATCCAGAAGCATCGTGGGGCCAGGCGGGCGGTCGGCAATTATTACGGCCCCTTCGCCAGCGCGGGCAGCGTCAACAACACGCTGAACGCGCTGCAAAAGCTGTTCCTGCTCCGCTCCTGCACCGACAGCTTCTTCAAGGGGCGCGACCGACCGTGCCTGCTCTACCAGATCAAGCGCTGCTCAGCCCCCTGCGTCGGCCGGATCGATGAGGCCGCCTATGCCGAACTGGTCGCCGACGCGAAGAACTTCCTGGGTGGCAAGTCGACCCAGGTCCAGGCCAAGCTCGGCACGCAGATGCAGGCAGCGGCTGAGGCGATGGATTTCGAGCTGGCCGCGATCCTGCGCGACCGGCTGAAGGCGCTGACCTTCATCCAGGGCACGCAGGCGATCAATGCCGAAGGGGTGGGCGACGCCGACATCTTCGCGCTGGCCAATCGCGAGGGGGTGATGGGCATCCAGGCCTTCTTCATCCGCGGCGGCCAGAATTGGGGGCATCGCAGCTTCTTCCCTGCGCACACCAACGACGTGCCCGAGGAGGAGGTGCTGACCAGCTTCCTCACCCAATTCTACGAGGAAGTGCCGCCGGCCAAGACCATCCTGCTCGACCGCGACCTGCCCGAAGGCGAGCTGCTGACCGAGGCGCTGGGCGAGCGGGCCGGGTATAAGGTCCAGCTGACCGTGCCACAGCGCGGCGACCGCCGCCGCCTGCTCGATCAGGCCAAGCGCAACGCGGTCGAGGCACTCGACCGGCGACTGGCCGAATCGACCACTCAGGCTAAGCTGCTGCGCGAGGTGGCCGACTTCTTCGACCTGTCCGACCCGCCGCAGCGGATCGAGGTGTACGACAACAGCCATATCCAGGGCACCAATGCGCTGGGCGCGATGGTCGTGGCGGGGCCGGAGGGGTTCCAGAAGGGCCAGTATCGCAAGTTCAACATCAAGGGGAACGAGGCGGCGACCGACGACGATTTCGGCATGATGCGCGAAGTCTTCCGCCGCCGCTTCGCCCGCCAGCTGGAGGAGAACCCGGATCGCGACGACGCAACCTGGCCCGATCTGGTGCTGATCGACGGCGGACGCGGCCAGCTTAATGCCGCCAAGGCGGTGCTGGAGGATCTGGGCATCGAGGATGTCTGCCTGGTCGGCGTCGCCAAGGGCCCGCATCACGGCCGCGAGGGGCGCGAGGTCTTCCACATGATGGACGGCAGCGAACGGATGCTGCCGGTCAACGCGCCGCTGCTCTTCTACCTCCAGCGTCTACGCGACGAAGTCCACCGCTTCGTGATCGGCGCGCACCGCGACAAACGCGCCAAGGCAATGGGCGCGAGCCCGCTGGACGAAGTGCCCGGCATCGGCCCGGCGCGCAAGAAGGCGCTGCTGATGCACTTCGGCACGGGGCGGGCGGTCAGGAACGCCAGCTTGGAGGATTTACAGAAAGCGCCGGGGGTGAGCCAGGCGGTCGCTCAGCAGGTGTACGACTTTTACCATAGTCGGTGACGTCATAGCCCGTTGCCCAGCTTTATGGGATCGTTAAGCGGCGGGCATTAGCAAGACGTCCATGCGCCTTTTGATGGATCGACAGGCTTTCCGGGATTATCTGTGGCTGGCGTCGCTAGGCGCAGTTGGTTTGTGTATCTTTGCAGCGATGATCAGTGGATTTCGGTTGAGCGCCGGGTCGGCGACGCAACTCGCTTCCATCGTCATCGTCATGATCATTTCTCTCGGCATTCGTCCTGATCGATTCGGTCGCCTGCAACCGGTCGTGCAGATCGTGGACGCGACGCTCATGTTTGCCGTGATCGGCATGGTGGGGGCCGTGGCAAGCTATATCGCCATGCACCACTCAGGCCTATTGATGGATCAAGCGCTCGACCGGATGGATGCGCTCATGGGCTTTCGCTGGCCCGCCATCAGGGCCTTTGTCGACGCACGTCCAACATTGCTGGCGGCCTTGGAAAACGCGTACTTCCTGTGCTTCCGTATTCCCCTTGTGGTGATCGTGCTTCTGGCTTTGACCGGGCGGTCCGAGCGACTTTACCGCTTCCTTGCAGTCTATGCAGTCGCGCTGGCGCTGACCGTTTTCGTCGCCTTTTTCTTTCCAGCCGAGGCGGCGTTTGCCTTCTATGAATATCAGGACGTGCCAAATCTGGGGCAGCATTATGGTAAGATCATCGCGGAGCTGAGAAGCAATAGATTTTACGAGGTCGACCTGTACGATCTGGGTGGAATCGTGACCTTTCCCAGCTTCCACGCCTCTATGGCCGTCATCTTCGCCTGGGCGGCATGGCCCGTACGAGTTGCTCGCGTGCCTATGGTGCTGGCCAATGCGGTCATGGGGGTTTCGGCCGTACCGATTGGAGGCCATTATGTCGTTGACCTGTTTGGTGGAACGGCCGTCGCAATTGCGTCGATCCTTGTGGTCCGTCGTCGTAGCATGTCCACTTCAACGGTGTCAGACGGGCTTATCGACCTACTGCGTCCGGTGAACTCTTAGCATCCCTTAGCTATTGCCTTTTGGTTCCTACCGGGCGGGGCGCCACTGGTCGTTTTGCCGCTCGGTGTGAGAAGCTGACATCATGGAAGTGATCTTGGGCGAGACGGCTGGCAATCGGCTCTATCTGAGAGGATTGGCGATCCGCTATAAGCGATGGCGTAGGCAGGCCGGCTGCTGGACGCCGATCATATGGCATCTTGCGCTTCGTGGGCACACGGGGGGCATGATCGAACTGGCGGACTGGTTCTCTCGTATCGGCGGTCCCAAGTCACTTGGCACACCCGCCGATGCGTTCAGTGCCGCAGGCCTGTATCGGCGGG
>NZ_BCTY01000015.1 GCF_001591005.1 Sphingomonas sanguinis NBRC 13937 | reverse complement strand
GCGGGTGTAGCTCAGTTGGTTAGAGCGCCGGCCTGTCACGCCGGAGGTCGCGGGTTCGAGCCCCGTCACTCGCGCCATCCTTCGGGATGGCGTTTTTGTTTACCCCCGCGCGAGAATGCCTCTCGTGTCCACCCCCGATGCTGCGGTCCTTAGTGTCGACCGCCCTCCATCCAGCGTAGCAGCGGCTTCATCGGCGTGATCCACACGATCCCCGCAACGATGTAGAACACCAGCTGTAGCACCCAATGCCACTGGCCGACCGTGCCGGAGAGGCTGACCACCAGCATCGCCCAGACGATGATGATCGCGACGATCAGCAGCATTCCGGCGGGTTTGCGCCAACTGGGGGTCATGGGGTGATCCATTCCGATTCGGTGGCGATGGCGTGGAGCGGCACGTCCCAGTCATCGGGTTTCAGCTCCACGACTTCCTGCACGCTCCAGGCGATGCCGACGCGCCAGGCGTCGCGATGCGCGGCAAAGGCGCGGTCATAATGGCCTGCGCCCTGGCCCAGCCGATTGCCGCGCCGGTCAAAGCCGACCAGCGGGGTCAGGATGATGTCTGGCACGCATTCGGGTGCGTGTGCGTCGGGCTGGTGCAGTCCGAACGCGCCGATGCTCAAGTCCTGGCCATCCGACCAGCGCAGGAAGCGGATGGGGCTTGCCCGGTCGACGACATGGGGCAGGGCGATCATCGCACCTGCATGGAGCGCCGCTTCCACCCACAAGGCGGGATCGGCCTCGGCCCCTAGCGGGCGATAGGCTGCCACGATCTGGCCGGGCAGAAGGCGGTCCAGAAAGGGCCGCGCGACCGGCAACAGGCCGGGGCCATGCGCATCCCGTATGGCGCGCATCCGGGCGCGGAGGGCACGTTTGTCGATCATACCGGAAGGGGGCGGGTGGCGGGACCGCCGTGGCCGTGTGCCGTAATATCCACTGACGCCCAATACGTCAGGTGGGGACCATGTGCGTCGGACCAGAGTCCGGGCAGGGACAGCCCCCTTGGATGAAGAATAGCCTCAGGGATTATCGTGGCTCGTACCGGGCAGAGCCCGCCGCCAACCCATGTAGGCGAGGGCTCTGCGTTACTCAAGGGCGGCTTTCCTCATCCAGCGCATCGGCCAGCGCCTCCAGCTGCTCGGCGATGCGCGCCAGCGCGGCTTCGCTGACCGCTGCGCCCGCGGGCGGCCGCCGCTCGGCCTCCTCCAATGCGTCGGCGAGCATCAGCGCGACGAACAACAGCGCCCGCTCGCCATTATGGCCGCCCGAGGCGCGCAGGGCCGCCGGCCAGCGCTGGTCGAGCATCTGGCCCAGCATGCGCACACGCGCTTCGCCGCCGTCCTGACACGCCACGCGGTGCGGGCGGTCGCCGACCATGATCGTGACCTCGGCCATCAGGCGGCGCTCCCCCGGCTGATGACGTCGTCCAACGCGGTCACCGCCTCCGCCATGCGCGCCTTCAGGGCGGCGTGACGGCGGGCGAGCGCGTCTTCCTTCGCCGCGCGGGTTCGGATCGCGCGTTCGATCCGGGCGATGGCGCGGTCGATCCGCTCGACCGAGGAAAGGGCGTCGTCGGCAATGGGTTCGGACATGAAATGGGCTTAGCAGGCTGACATATCGCGGCAACCCGGAATTGGACGGTTCGGCGCGTCGCGGCGGTTGACAGCGAACCGATCGCCTCCGAAAGGCGTGGCGCTGACGATGGAATCACAATCTGCGATTTCCATCCTACCGGGGCGGTGTCGTCCAAGGCACGGCCGATATGAGACAGGAGCTTGCTGGCATGACGGTCAAGGTTGCAATCAACGGTTTCGGCCGCATCGGTCGACTGGTCGCCCGTGCGATCCTCGAGCGGGGTGGTGACGCGCTGGAGCTGGTCGCGATCAACGATCTCGCCGACGCCAAGTCGAACGCCTGGCTGTTCAGCCGCGACAGCATCCATGGCCGCTATCCGGGCGAAGTCGCCGCCGATGGCAACGACATCGTGATCGACGGCAAGCGCATCCGCGTCACCGCCGAGCGCGATCCGGCGAACCTGCCGCACAAGGAGCTGGGCGTCGACCTGGTGCTGGAGTGCACCGGCTTCTTCACCGACAAGGCGTCGTGCGAAAAGCACATCGCGGCGGGTGCCAAGAAGGTGCTGATCTCGGCCCCCGGCAAGAATGTCGATCTGACTGTCGTGTACGGCGTCAACCATGACAAGCTGACCGCCGACCACACGATCGTGTCGAACGCCTCGTGCACCACCAACTGCCTGGCGCCGGTCGCCAAGGTGCTGAACGACGCGATCGGCATCGAGCGCGGCCTGATGACCACGGTCCACGCCTATACCAACGACCAGAAGATCCTCGACCAGATCCACCCCGATCTGCGCCGCGCCCGCGCTGCCGCCATGTCGATGATCCCGACCACCACGGGTGCTGCCCGCGCGGTGGGCGAGGTTCTGCCGGAGCTGAAGGGCAAGCTGGACGGCTCGGCCATCCGCGTGCCGACGCCGGACGTCAGCCTGGTCGACCTGACCTTCACGCCCGCGCGCGACACGACCAAGGAAGAGGTCAACGCGATCCTGAAGGCGGCGTCGGAGAGCGAGGCGCTGAAGGGCGTCCTCGTCTACACCGACGAGCCGCTGGTCTCGATCGACCTGATGCACTCGCCGCAGTCCTCGACCGTCGACAGCCTGGAGACGGCGGTGATCGACGGCAAGCTGGTGCGCGTCGTGTCCTGGTACGACAATGAATGGGGCTTCTCGAACCGCATGGTCGACACCGCGACCGCGATGGCGAAGTTCCTCTGATGAGCGAGGGGCGGGTGATGACCGGGCGTCTGGCCGGCATCGCCCGCCACGCCGTGCCCAAGGGGCCGATGGAGGTGATCGACACCGCCATCGTTACCCTGGACGGCGGGGTGGAAGGCGATGTGCGCGGGCGCGTAAAGCCCGGCGGCCGCGGGCGTCGGCAGGTCACGCTGATCGAGCGAGCCGACTGGGACGCCGCGCTGGCCGAGATCGGCCGTGACATCCCCTGGCAGGAGCGCCGAGCGAACCTGCTGGTCGAGGATTTCGACCTTCCCCAAATTCCGGGCACCCGCTTACGCGTCGGGCCCGTCCTTCTGGAAATCACCATCGAATGCGATCCGTGCCACCGCATGGACGCGATCGCCGACGGATTGCAGGCGGCCCTCAAGCCCGACTGGCGCGGCGGCGTATGCACCCGCGTGATCGAGGGCGGCACGATCCGCATCGGCGATAACATTAGGATCGAGGAATCATGACCAAGGCCTTCAAGACGCTCGACGATATGGGCGATGTCCAGGGCAAGCGCGTGCTGGTGCGCGAGGATCTGAACGTGCCGATGGCCGATGGCCGCGTCACCGACGACACCCGCCTGCGCGCGACGATCGCGACCGTGACCGAACTGGCCGACAAGGGCGCGATCGTGCTGATCCTCGCTCATTTTGGTCGTCCCAAGGGCCAGCGTAACCCCGAATTCTCGCTGGCGATGCTGACCCAGCCCTATAGCGACGTGCTGGGCCGTCCGGTGCGTTTCATCGATGACGTCGCGGGCGAGGCAGCGGAAGCGGCGGTCGCCACACTGAATCCCGGCGATATCGCGATCCTGGAAAACACCCGCTTCCATACGGGCGAAGAAAAGAACGATCCTGAACTGGCGGCACAGATCGCCAAGCTGGGCGATCTCTACGTCAACGACGCCTTCTCGGCCGCGCACCGCGCGCATGTCTCGACGGAAGGTCTGGCCCGCCAGCTTCCGGCCTTTGCGGGCCGCGCGATGGAGGCCGAACTCGACGCGCTGGAAAAGGCGCTGGGCAACCCTGAGCATCCGGTCGCGGCCGTGGTCGGCGGGGCCAAGGTCTCGACCAAGCTCGCGGTGCTCAAGCATCTGGTGGGCAAGGTCGATCACCTGATCATCGGCGGCGGCATGGCCAACACCTTCCTCGCCGCGCGCGGCGTCGATGTGGGCAAGTCGCTGTGCGAGCATGACCTGACCGGCACTGCCGAGGAGATCCTCGACGCCGCTGACAAGGCGGGCTGCACGGTCCACCTGCCGTACGATGTGGTGGTCGCCAAGGAGTTCAAGCCGAACCCCGAGACGCGCACCGTCAACGTCCGCGAAGTGGCCGCCGACGAGATGATCCTCGACCTGGGCCCCAACGCAGTTGAGGCGCTGGGCGACGTGCTGAAGAATTGCCGTACGCTGGTGTGGAACGGCCCGCTCGGCGCGTTCGAGACGCCGCCCTTCGACATGGCGACCGTTGCGCTCGCCAAGACGGCGGCGGCGCTGACCCAGGATGGCAGCCTCGTTTCGGTCGCGGGCGGCGGCGATACCGTCGCTGCGCTCAACCAGGCGGGCGTGGGCACGCAGTTCACCTTCGTCTCGACGGCGGGCGGCGCGTTCCTGGAGTGGATGGAAGGGCAGGACCTGCCCGGCGTCGCGGCGCTCACCGCCTGACGGTCGAGCCACTCGGCACGACAATCACCCCGTCGCCTTCCCGGGCGGCGGGGTTTTTTCTTGGGCGTCGCAATTGGTCAGACAGCCGCTTGATCCGCCGCCCAGGACTTGCTAGGTTAAACGCGTTAAACGAAGGAAGTGGTGATGCTCGGCGTCCGTCTCGACACCGAATTGGAAGAGCGGCTGGCCGCCGTCGCGCGCACGCAGGGGCGCAGCAAGAGCGACATCGCGCGCGAAGCGGTGCGTCGCTATGTCGACCTGCACGACGAAGCCTATCGTCGTGAGGCACGCCGCCAATCGACCCGCGCGTCAAAGCGCGACACGCCGGAGGATTTCGCCTTCTGGAACGCGCTGGCCAAGGAGGGTGACGCATGACGATCGCCCATGCCGCCATCGTGCTGGCCACGACCGGGGAAGGGGGAGACCACCGCCCGTTCCTTGTGGTCCAGTCGGACCTGTATAACGAGACGCACAACACAATCACCGTCTGCCCGATGACCTCGGTCGTCGGTGGCGAGGCGCTGTTCCGTGTCGCCTTTTCTCCGCGCGAGCATACCGGCCTGACCGTCGAGTGCGAGGTGCAGGTGGACAAGATCCTGTCCATCCCCCGCAACCATATCGTCAAAGTCATCGGCCATGCTTCCCCCACCCGGATGGAGCAGGTCGATCAGGCGCTGCGCCGCTGGCTGATGCTCTGACCCCTTTATCGCCCTACACCAATCTGGAGAGACATGATGACCCCGACCGTAAAGGCCATTCTCGACAAATATGAAGGCACGCCCGCCGCGGTGAAGGCGAACCTGGCCCGCATCCTGATGCAGGGCAAGCTGGGCGGCACCGGCAAGGTCATCATCCTGCCGGTCGATCAGGGCTTTGAGCATGGCCCGGCGCGCAGCTTCGCGGTCAATCCGCCCGCCTATGACCCGCATTACCATTTCCAGCTGGCGATCGACGCCGGGCTGTCGGCCTATGCCGCGCCGCTGGGCATGCTGGAGGCCGGTGCCGACACCTTCGCAGGCCAGATCCCGACCATCCTGAAGATCAACAGCTCGAACAGCTGGGGCACCTCGATCACCCAGGCCGTGACGGGCAGCGTGCAGGATGCGGTACGGCTGGGCTGCGCGGCGATCGGCTTTACCATCTATCCGGGTTCGGACGGCATCTTCGACGCGATGGACCAGATCGCGATCCTGTCGGCCGAAGCGCGTGAGGCGGGCCTCGCCACCGTCATCTGGAGTTATCCGCGCGGCGGCAAGCTGACCAAGGACGGCGAGCTGGCGCTCGACGTCGGCGCCTATGCGGCGCACATGGCCGCCCTGCTCGGCGCGCACATCATCAAGGTGAAGCTGCCCAGCGACCATATTGAGCAGGCCGAAGCCAAGAAGGTCTATGAGGGCACCGACTGGTCGAACCAGGCCGACCGCGTGCGCCATGTCGTCCAGTCGAGCTTCGCGGGCCGCCGGATCGTCGTCTTCTCGGGCGGCGCGGCCAAGGGCGCCGATGCCGTCTATCAGGACGCACGCGACATTCGCGACGGTGGCGGCAATGGCTCGATCATCGGCCGCAACACCTTCCAGCGTCCGCGTGACGAAGCGCTGGCGATGCTCGATAAGCTGATCGCGATCTACAAGAACGAAGAATAAGTTCTTGCTAGGGTTGGGCGTTCCGGTTGGGGAACCGGGACGCCCATTCCGCACCGGCACCGCATAGGTGACGGACGCCGCGTCAGCCGCTAGGGGAGGGGCATGACGCTTGAAGACGATCCCCTGGGCCCCCTCGATCCGCAATTCGCCGACGCCTTTGTGCGCGACATGCGGCGCCCCCCCTGCCAGCTTTACCTAATCTCGCCGCTCGACGTGACCGGTGGTTTTGCCGACCGGCTGGCGCGCGCGCTGGATGCCGGGCCGGTCGCGGCCTTCCAGTTTCGCGTCAAGGACATGGACCAGCATGCCGCCGCCAAGCTGGCCGAGCCGCTCCAGCGTATCTGCGCCGACCGAGACGTGGCGTTCATCGTCAATGACAGCATCAGCCTGGCCAAGCGGCTGGGCGCGGACGGTGTGCATCTGGGCCAGGAGGATGGCGACGCGCGCGAGGCCCGCGACGTGCTCGGTCCGACGGTGCAGATTGGCGTGACCTGTCACGACAGCCGCCACCTCGCCATGCAGGCGGGCGAAAGCGGCGCGGACTATGTGGCGTTCGGTGCCTTCTATCCGACTACGACCAAGGACACCCAGCATCGGCCCGAGCCGGTGATCCTGTCCTGGTGGTCCACCCTGTTCGAGCTGCCCTGCGTCGCGATCGGCGGTATCACGCCCGACAATGCCGCGCCGCTGGTGAAGGCGGGGGCGGACTTCCTGGCGGTGTCGGGCGGCGTGTGGAACGGCGATGAAGCTGCGGCGGTGAAGGCCTTTGCCGAGATTCTGAAGAGCTGATTTCCGCTGCCCCATCCCGTTGCCGGCGGCGCCAACCCGTTGCGCATCGGAAACAAGCGCCGTCGCCTGCGTTTATCAACCAGGTAGGAACGGCGTAAAGGACGGGGCGCATGAAGAAGCTGGCGATCGTGATGGGCGGCGGAGTGGCACTGGCACTGGTGGCCGTCGCCACTCACCCGACGCCCGCCCCAGCGCAGGAGGTCAAGCCGATCGATCGCAGCGAGATCGACCCCAGCGTGATGCACGTTCAGGTCATTCTGGACCATTTGGCCTTCTCGCCGGGGGTGATCGACGGGCGGCGCGGCATGTCATTGACCGCCGCGCTCAAGGGGTTTCAGGAGGCGCGCGGCCTGCCGGTGACCGGCGAGCCGGACAGCGCGACGCTGAAGGCGCTGTATCCCTATCGCGGCTGGCGTCCGACCAAGACGGTGGTGATCGACCAGAAGACCGTCGACGGCCCCTATACCAATCCGCTGCCCAAGGACCCGCCGGCGCAGGCCAAGCTGCCGCGCCTGGGTTATCGTGACGCCTGGGAAGCGCTGGGCGAGCGTTTCCATACCACGCCCGCTATACTCGCCGCGCTCAATCCGGGTGCGCAGGTGAAGGTCGGCCAGCGGCTGGTCGTGCCCAACTCGCTGCCTACGTCGCGCGCCTATCCGGATGTGTTCCCGGCGGACTGGAAGGCGACGCTGAACAGCCTGAACGTGGATGCGCGTCAGCCGCGCGGTGAGAAGATCGTCGTCGACAAGTCGGATTCGGTGCTGCGCGTGCTGGACGGACAGGGCAAGCTGGTCGCGCAGTTCCAGGCGACCATGGGGTCGGAACATGATCCGCTGCCCATCGGTACGTGGAAAATCTATGGCGCGGACTATAATCCGCAATTTCATTATAACCCCGCCTTGTTCTGGGATGCCGACAAGGGGGATCGCAAGGCGATGCTGCCGCCGGGACCCAACGGCCCGGTCGGGGTGATCTGGATCGACCTGTCCAAGCCGCATTACGGCATTCACGGCACCCCCAGTCCCGAAACGATCGGGCGTGCCGAGAGCCATGGCTGCATCCGCCTGACCAACTGGGATGCGGCACGCCTGTCGTTGATGGTGAAGCCCGGCACGCAGGCGGTGTTCCAGGAATGAGGAAGGCGAGGGGGGCGGGGCCATTGTCGCGTTTCGGCTGGGTGATGCTGGGCGCGATCGTCGTGGTGGTCGGCGGCTTCGTGTCGATGCTGTCCTTTGGGACCGGTGGCATCGTCGTGCCAGCGGCCCCGGCCCCCAAGACGCCGGGCGTCGCAGGGGGCTCCGCCGCTCTCGTCATGCCGGTGGCGGGCTATCCCATGGCGAAGTTGCACCGCGACTGGGGTGACCCGCGCGAGGGTGGCAAGCGGCAGCATCAGGGGCTGGACATCATGGCCCCGGCGGGAACCCCGGTGGTCGCGGCCTTTGGCGGTACCATAGAGAAGCTGTTCGAGAGCGAGCGCGGTGGCCACACGCTCTATATCCGTTCGCCCGATCAGCGCTGGAGCCTCTATTACGCGCATCTTCAGGGATACGCGCCGGAGCTGGCGGAGGGGCAGCGGGTTCGTCAGGGCCAGGTCGTCGGCTATGTCGGCGACAGCGGCAATGCGGGGCCGGGCAACACGCATCTGCATTTCGCCGTCCACTGGATGCGGGCCGGTGACGGCTGGTATCAGGGTGAGCCGGTCGACCCCTATCCGCTGCTTGCCGGAAAGACCGCTTCGCGTTAAAGCGGCCGACACAGGAGGCCGGGCCGCGTTTCTCGCGCCGGTGTCCTTCGCTCTTTCCAGCAGGTTGAAGACCCATGAAGATCAGCGGCGTGGACATTCGTCCCGGCAACATCATCGAGTATGAAGGCGGCATCTGGCGCGCCGTGAAGATTCAGCACACCCAGCCCGGCAAGGGCGGTGCGTATATGCAGGTCGAGATGAAGAACCTCATCGACGGCCGCAAGACCAACGTCCGCTTCCGCTCCGCCGAGACGGTCGAGCGCGTCCGCCTGGATACCAAGGACTTCCAGTTCCTGTTCGCGGAAGGCGACGACCTGACCTTCATGGACAAGGAAACCTATGAGCAGATCACGCTGCCGCGCGACCTGCTGGGCGATGCCGCCGCCTTCCTGCAGGACGGCATGGACGTCGTGATGGAACTGCACGAGGAGCGTCCGATCTCGGTCCAGCTCCCCGACACGATCGAAGCCACCATCGTCGAGGCCGACGCCGTGGTGAAGGGGCAGACCGCCTCGTCCTCGTACAAGCCCGCCATCCTTGACAATGGCGTCCGCGTGATGGTGCCGCCGCACATCGCCAGCGGCGTGCGCATCGTCGTCGACGTGTACGAACAGACCTACGTCCGCCGCGCGGACTAATCACGATCGGCGGATGACCGGCGCGACCTGAGCGCGACCCCGTCATCCGCCGTCCCGGCCCGTCGTTCGCGGCGGGCCTTTTCATTCCAGCGCCGTGGGACGATGCAGCGGCGCGATCGAAAGGACGATCATGGCCTCGCACTCCGGGCTTCTCACCATCATGGAACGCGCCGCGCGCAAGGCCGCCCCGCGTCTCCGCCGCGACTTCAACGAGGTCCAGCACCTCCAGGTCAGCCGCAAGGGGCCCGCCGACTTCGTGTCGATGGCCGACAAGCGCGCCGAGGAAACCGTCTTCGAGGAACTGAAGAAGGCGCGTCCCGACTGGAACTTCCTCATGGAGGAGGGTGGCGAGATCAAGGGCGATCCGTCCAAGCCGCGCTTCATCATCGACCCGCTCGACGGCACCTCGAACTTCCTGCACGGCATTCCGCACTTCGCCATCTCGATCGCGGTCGAGGAGCCGTTGGCGAATGGCAAGCGTGAGGTCACGACCGGCCTGATCTATCAGCCGCTAACCGATGAGAGTTTCTGGGCCGAGAAGGGCCGGGGGGCGTGGTTGCAGGACGGCCGCCTGCGCGTCTCGTCGCGCCGCGACCTGTCGGAGGCCCTGATCGCTACCGGCATTCCGTTCCTTGGTCATGGCGATTTCGTCCAGTGGAGCCGCATTTTCGGTGCGATCGCGCCGCAGGTCGCTGGCATCCGCCGCTTCGGCTCGGCCGCGCTCGACCTCGCCTGGGTCGCGGCGGGTCGTTACGACGGCTTCTGGGAGTCGGGCCTGAAGCCCTGGGACGCGGCGGCGGGCATGCTGCTGGTGCGAGAAGCGGGCGGTTTCGTCAGCGATTTCCGGGGTTCGGACAAGTCGCTCGAGCGCGGCGAGTATCTGGCGGCGAACGAAGGCCTGCATTCCAAGCTGCACAAGCTGCTGGCGAACGCACTTCGTTAACGCGCTGAAGGGATTTTGAGCGCGATCGCGTGCTGCTATTGCGCTCAACTCCTTCAGATACCATCTTAAATTTCCCCGAATGGGGTGAATGGCACCGTTCAGTTGCGATTCATTCTCATGCCTCCGCTGGCTTGCTCCGGCCGACCCATCGGCCTAAAGCCATCCGCATCCAGTTCCGCATCTGCGAGAGAAAAACTTGGTCGATCTGTCGCAATATCTGCCGATCCTCCTGTTCCTGGGCGTTGCCCTGGTTCTGTCGACGGCCTTCGTGTTTCTGCCGATGCTCGTGGCGCGCCTGACCGGTGCCCATAAGCCCAACGAGCAGAAGCTGTCCGAATATGAGTGCGGCTTCCCCGCGTTCGAAGACCCGCGCAGCCAGTTCGACGTGCGGTTCTACCTCGTCGCCATCCTGTTCATCATCTTCGATCTGGAAGCGGCGTTTCTGTACCCCTGGGCGGTCAGTGTCTTCAGTCTCGGCTGGACCGCCTGGTTTTCGATGATGATCTTCATCGGCGAGCTCGCGCTGGGTCTCGTCTATGCGTGGAAGAAGGGAGCGTTGGATTGGGAGTAAATCTTCACTCCGGTCCGGTTGAGTTCAAGCCGCAGGCTCATGGCGGACTCGCCCATGATGGCCAGGCCGTCATTCAGCCCGATCAGGGCTTTTTCGACGGGCTTAACGGCGAGCTGACCGACAAGGGCTTCCTCGTCACCTCGACCGAGGAGCTGTTCCAGTGGGCGCGCACCGGCTCGCTCTGGTGGATGACCTTCGGTCTGGCGTGCTGCGCGGTGGAGATGATCCACGTCAACATGCCGCGTTACGATCTGGAGCGCTTCGGCGCCGCGCCGCGCGCGTCTCCGCGCCAGTCGGACGTGATGATCGTGGCGGGCACGCTGTGCAACAAGATGGCTCCGGCGCTGCGTCGTGTGTACGACCAGATGTCGAACCCGAAATATGTCATCTCGATGGGCAGCTGCGCCAATGGCGGCGGCTACTATCACTACAGCTATTCGGTGGTGCGCGGCTGTGACCGGATCGTGCCCGTGGACATCTATGTCCCCGGTTGCCCGCCGACTGCCGAAGCGCTGCTGTACGGCGTGATGCAGCTGCAGCGGAAGATCCGCCGCGCCGGGAGCATCGAACGGTGAGGGCACCAGCTCCCCGTTATGCCGCCAATGACGGCGTGATCGATGCGGCCCGCGCCACACTCGGCCCCTGGCTGATCGACGCGCGCGAGCATGTCGGCGAGGTTGCGTTGGTCGTCGACCGCGCGAACCTGGTTCCGGCGATGATCGCGCTGCGCGATACCAAGGGGCTGGAATATCAGCAGCTGATGGAGATTGCGGGCGTCGACTATCCGGAGCGCGACGAGCGTTTCGAGGTGGTCTACTGCCTGCTCTCGCTGACCCGCAACCACCGCCTGCACGTCCATGTCTCGACCGACGAGGACAAGCCGGTTCCGTCGGTGACGGGGCTGTGGCCGGTCGCAGGCTGGCTGGAGCGTGAGGTCTATGACCTGTACGGCGTGCTGTTCTCGGGCAATAGCGATCTGCGTCGCATTCTGACCGACTATGGCTTCCGCGGCCACCCGCTGCGCAAGGACTTCCCGCTGACCGGCTATACCGAGCTGCGGTATTCGGAAGAGGAAAAGCGCGTCGTCTATGAGCCGGTGAAGCTGGCGCAGGACTTCCGCAACTTCGACTTCCAGAGCCCGTGGGAAGGTGCCGAGTACGTCCTTCCGGGCGACGAGAAGGGCATGCAGGCGCAGGGCAAGGGGGCGCAGACCCCGGCCAGTGCGGACGCGGTGAAGAAGGCCGACGCAGCGCCGGACAAGGTTGCGCCCTCGCAGACGGCCGAGACCAAGACCACCGAAAGCCCCAAGCAGACGGGCGCGGGCGAACCGCATCCGGGCAACAAGGCCGAAGGTAAGCCCCAGGACCCGGACGTCGTGCCGGGCAAGGGCGGAGGACAGAACCAGTGAGCGACTACGTCGACGAACTGCTCCACAAGACGGACGCCGTTGACCCGACCACGGGCGACGTGTCGATCCAGAACTATACGATCAACTTCGGCCCGCAGCATCCGGCGGCGCACGGGGTGCTTCGCCTCGTCATGGAGCTGGACGGCGAGATCGTCGAGCGCGTCGATCCGCATGTCGGCCTGCTGCATCGCGGCACCGAGAAGCTGATCGAATACAAGACCTATTCGCAGGCGCTGCCGTATTTCGACCGGCTCGATTACTGCTCGCCGATGTGCATGGAGCATAGCTTCGTGCTGGCGGTCGAGAAGCTGCTCGATCTGGAAGTGCCGCTGCGCGCGCAATATCTGCGGACGTTCTTCGCCGAGCTAACGCGTATCTCGAACCACATGCTCAACATCGGCAGCCACGTCATGGACGTTGGCGCGATGACGCCGAACCTGTGGCTGTTCGAAATCCGCGAAGACTGCATGAACTTCTATGAGCGGGCCTCGGGCGCGCGCATGCATGCGAATTATTTCCGCGTCGGCGGCGTCCATCAGGATGTGCCGCTCAAGCTGCTGACCGATATCGCCGATTGGCTCGACACCCGTCTGCCGCGCCTGTTCGAGGACGCGATCAGCCTGGTGGCGAACAACCGCATTTTCAAGCAACGCAATGTCGACATCGCGGTGGTGAACCGCGAGGACGCGATCAAGTGGGGCTTCTCGGGCCCGATGATCCGTGGCTCGGGCATTCCGTGGGACCTGCGCAAGTCGCAGCCCTATGATGCCTATGACAAGGTGGACTTCGACGTGCCGGTGGGCACCAGCGGCGACTGCTATGACCGGTTCATGGTGCGCGTCGAGGAAGTGCGCCAGTCGGCCCGGATCATGAAGCAGTGCCTGGCGCAGATGCCCGAAGGTCCGGTGCTCGCCACCGACCGCAAGGTCACGCCGCCCAAGCGCGGTGAGATGAAGCGCTCGATGGAGGCGCTGATCCACCACTTTAAGCTCTATACTGAAGGCTATCACGTCCCCGCTGGCGAAGTGTATGTCGCGACCGAAAGCCCCAAGGGCGAATTCGGCGTGTACCTCGTCTCCGACGGCACGAACAAACCCTATCGCTGCAAGATCCGCCCGACCGCGTTCAGCCATCTCCAGGCCATGGAATTCATGTCCAAGGGTCATATGCTGGCCGACACGACCGCGATCCTGGGCGCGATGGATATCGTTTTTGGTGAATGTGACCGCTAATGGCTGACGCTCCCAACATCCCCGACGAGGCCGAAGTCCGCGCCCGTTGGGGCAATTTCGCCTGGACGGACGAGAACCAGAAGAAGGCGAACGAGATTCTCGCGCGCTATCCCAAGGGTCGCGAACAGTCCTGCTCGATCCCGTTCCTCGACCTGGCCCAGCGCCAGGTAGGGGCGGAGACGCAGACGCAAGGCTGGTTGCCGGTTCCGGTGATCGAGTTCGTCGCGCGCCAGCTGGGTGTCGCGTACATGCGCATCTATGAGGTCGCGACCTTCTACACGATGTTCAACCTCGCGCCGGTCGGCCGCTATCACGTGCAGGTGTGCGGCACGACGCCGTGCATGCTGCGCGGGTCGGACGATGTGCTGGCGGCGTGCAAGAACAAGGGCCTCATCAAGGGCAAGACCACGCCCGACGGGATGTTCACGCTGACCGAGGTCGAGTGCATGGGCAATTGCGCCTCGGCCCCAATGGTCCAGATCAACGACGACAATTTCGAAGATCTGGATTACGATCGCACGGTCACGATCCTGGAAGCGCTGGCGCGGGGCGAGAGCCCCAAGACCGGCACGCAGGAGCCGGGTCGCCACACGGTCGAGCCGATCGGCGGTCCGACCACGCTGACCGCCATGGTCGGCGACAATCATGACTATCGCGGGGAGTGGGGCGCATAATGCTCGCTGACAAGGACCGCATTTTCACCAATCTCTACGGCTATCAGCCGTGGAACGTCGACGCGGCGATGAAGCGCGGCGATTGGGACAATACCAAGGCGCTGCTGGAACTGGGCCAGGACAAGATCATCGACGTCATCAAGGCGTCGGGTCTGCGTGGGCGCGGCGGGGCGGGCTTCCCGACTGGCATGAAGTGGAGCTTCATGCCCAAGGAACCGCGCCCCGACCGGCCGAGCTTCCTGGTCATCAACGCCGACGAGTCCGAGCCGGGTTCGTGCAAGGACCGCGAGATCATCCGCCACGATCCGCACAAGCTGATCGAGGGCGCGCTGGTCGCGGGCTTCGCGATGCGTGCGCGGGCGGCCTATATCTACATCCGCGGCGAATATATCCGTGAGGCCGAGACGCTGTTCGCGGCGGTCGCCGAGGCCTATGACCGGGGTTTCCTGGGCAAGAATGCCTGTGGCTCGGGTTATGACTTCGACGTCTTCGTGCACCGTGGTGCCGGCGCGTACATCTGCGGCGAAGAGACCGCGATGATCGAAAGCCTGGAGGGCAAGAAGGGCCAGCCGCGCCTGAAGCCGCCTTTCCCGGCGGGTGCGGGTCTCTATGGTTGCCCGACCACGGTCAACAATGTCGAATCGATCGCGGTCGCTCCGACGATCCTGCGTCGCGGTGCCGAGTGGTTCTCCTCCTTCGGGCGCGAGAACAACAAGGGCACCAAGCTCTTCCAGATTTCCGGCCATGTCGATCGCCCCTGCGTGGTCGAGGAAAGCATGTCGATCAGCTTCCGTGAGCTGATCGAAAAGCATTGCGGTGGTATCCGTGGCGGCTGGGACAATCTGCTCGCGGTGATCCCGGGCGGTTCGTCGGTGCCTTTGGTGCCCGCCGCCGAGATCATGGACGCGCCGATGGACTTCGACGGCCTGAAGGCGGTGGGGTCGGGTCTCGGCACGGCGGCCGTCATCGTCATGGACAAGTCGACCGACATCGTCCGTGCGATCAGCCGTCTGTCCTATTTCTACAAGCATGAGAGCTGCGGCCAGTGTACGCCGTGCCGTGAAGGCACCGGCTGGATGTGGCGCGTGATGGAGCGGATGCGCACTGGCGATGCCGATGTGGCCGAGATCGACACGCTGTTCCAGGTGACGAAGCAGGTCGAAGGCCACACCATCTGCGCGCTCGGCGACGCGGCGGCCTGGCCGATCCAGGGCCTGATCCGCCACTTCCGCCCGGAGATGGAACGCCGCATTCGCGAACGCAAAGGCGAGACGGGCGGCAACGCCCCGATGATGGAAGCTGCCGAATAATGCCTAAGGTCAAAGTCGACGGCGTCGAGATCGAGGTGCCGCAGGGCGCCACCGTGCTGCAGGCCTGTGAGCTTGCGGGCAAGGAAATCCCGCGCTTCTGCTATCATGAGCGGCTGTCCATCGCGGGCAATTGCCGCATGTGCCTGGTCGAGGTGAAGCCTGGGCCCCCCAAGCCGCAGGCGTCCTGCGCGCTTCCGGCGGCGGACAATCAGGAAATCTTCACCACCACCCCGATGGTGAAGGCCGCGCGCGAAGGCGTGATGGAATTCCTTCTGATTAACCACCCGCTGGACTGCCCGATCTGCGATCAGGGCGGCGAGTGCGATCTGCAGGACCAGTCCATGGCCTATGGCAAGGGCCATAGCCGCTATGACGAAAACAAGCGGGCCGTCACCGAGAAGTATATGGGTCCGATCGTCAAGACGGTCATGACTCGCTGCATCCAGTGCACCCGCTGCGTCCGCTTCGCCGAAGAGGTTGCGGGCGTGGAAGAAATCGGCGCGATCTATCGCGGCGAGAATATGCAGATCACCTCGTACCTCGAACAGGCCGTGTCGAGCGAGCTGTCGGGCAATGTCGTCGACCTGTGCCCGGTGGGTGCGCTGACGTCCAAGCCCTATGCGTTCGAGGCGCGTCCCTGGGAGCTGAAGAAGACGCTCGCCATCGACGTGATGGATGCGGTGGGGACGAACATCCGCCTCGACAGCCGGGGTCGTCAGGTGCTGCGCTGCGTGCCGCGTATCAATGACGAGGTGAACGAGGAGTGGGCGAGCGACAAGACGCGTCACGCGATCGACGGCCTGGTCCGTCGTCGCCTCGACCGTCCGTTCATCCGCCGCGACGGCAAGCTGGTCCCTGCCACCTGGGACGAGGCCTTCGCCGCGATCCGTGACGTCAACGCTGGTTCGAGCGTCGCCGCCATCGCCGGTGATCTGGTCGATTGCGAGACGATGTTCGCCGCCAAGGCGCTGCTGGCCAAGATGGGTTCGAGCCTGCTCGAAGGTCGTCAGACCGGCATGGATTACGACACGTCGAGCCTGGCCGCGGTCAATTTCAACACGACCATCGCGGGCGTAGAGCGCGCCGATGCGATCCTGCTGATCGGCACCAATCTGCGCTGGGAAGCGCCGCTGGTGAACACCCGCATCCGCAAGGCGATCAAGAAGGGCGCTAAGGTCTTCGCGATCGGCCCTGAAACTGACCTGACCTACAAGGTCGAGTGGCTGGGCGCCGACCTGTCGGTGCTGGGCAACCTGCCCGAGGCGGTGACCGAGCTGTTCGGCAAGGCCGCGCGTCCGATGGTCATCGTCGGCGGCGGGGCGCTGAAGGGTGCGCATGGCGCGAGCCTGAAGCTGGTCGACCAGTTCAATCTGGTGCGGACGCTGGACGACGGTTCGGCCTGGAACGGCTATAACGTCGTTCACATGGCGGCGTCCCGCATGGGCGGCCTGATGCTCGGTTACGCGCAGAAGGGCGGCATCGCGGACGTGGTTTCGGCCGCGCCGAAGCTCGCTTTCTTCCTGGGTGCCGACGAGGTCGACTTTGCCAAGTTCGGCAGCAGCTTCAAGGTGTTCGTCGGCCATCATGGCGACAAGGGTGCGCATCACGCCGATGTCATCCTGCCGGGCGCGACCTTTGCCGAGAAGTCGGGCACCTGGGTCAACCTCGAAGGCCGGGTGCAGCGTGGCGACCGTGCGGTGTTCGCACCGGGCGACGCGCGCGACGACTGGACGATCTTCCGTGCGCTGTCCGAAGTGCTGGGCAAGACCTTGCCGTTCGACACGCTGGAAGAGCTGCGCGCCGCCATGGTTGCAGAGGTTCCGGCGCTGGGCCAGGTCGGGCTAGCGACCTTCGACTGGGCCGCGCCGTCGCTGAATGCGACCGCGACCGGCACGCTCGAGGGTTACCCCATCAAGGACTTCTACCTCACCAACGCGATCTGCCGCGCCAGCCCGACGATGCAGCGCTGCTCGGCCGAACTGGTCCATGGTGAGAGCTATGCGGAGGCAGCGGAGTGACCGCGTTTTTCAACACGACGCTCGGCCTTCCCTATGGCTGGGCCTGGACGATCGCGACGCTGGTCGGGATTCTGGCGATCGCGCTGCCGCTGATGCTGGCCGTCGCGATGGTCATCTATGTCGACCGCAAGATCTGGGCGGCGATGGCGCTGCGCCGGGGGCCGAACGTGGTCGGTCCCTTCGGTCTGCTCCAGTCCTTCGCCGACGGTCTGAAGGTCTTCCTTCAGGAAACCATCGTTCCGGCCGCCGCCAATCGCGGGCTGTTCCTGCTGGCACCGATCATCACGTTCACGGTCGCGCTGATCGTTTGGGCGGTGGTGCCCTTCCAACCGGGCGTGGTCGTCGCCAACATTAATGTCGGCCTGCTCTATGTTCTCGCCGCCTCGTCGCTGGGCGTGTATGGCGTGATCCTGTCGGGCTGGGCGTCGAACTCGAAATACCCCTTCTATTCGGCGCTTCGTGCCGCTGCGCAGATGGTGTCCTATGAAGTCGCGATCGGCTTCATCCTGATTTCGGTCGTGATGTGGTCGGGCAGCTTCAACCTGACCGCCATCGTCGAGGCTCAGAAGAGCGTGCTGAACACGGGGGTCAACGGCTTCTTCCTGAACCCGCTGCTCTTCCCGATGGCGATCATGTTCTTCATCTCGGCCCTAGCCGAGACGCAGCGCGCGCCGTTCGACTTGACCGAAGCGGAGTCGGAGCTCGTCGCGGGCTACCAGACCGAATATAGCTCGATGTCGTTCGCGCTGTTCTGGCTGGGTGAATATGCCAACGTCATCCTGATGTGCGCGCTGAACGCGATCCTGTTCTGGGGCGGCTATCTGCCTCCGATCAACTGGGCGCCGCTTTATGTCGTGCCAGGTATCGTCTGGTTGCTGCTGAAGATGTGCTTCTTCTTCTTCGTCTTTTCCTGGGTGAAGGCGACCGTACCGCGTTACCGGTACGACCAGCTGATGCGGCTGGGCTGGAAAGTGTTCCTGCCGGTGTCGCTGTTCTGGGTATTCTTGGTGTCTGGCGTGCTGATGTATGCGCGCGTGGGAGTTCCGGCATGAGCGTTGCTCAGTACGTCAAGGCTTTTACGCTGTGGGAGTTCGTGAAGGGCCATGCGCTGACCCTTCGCTACTTCTTCAAGCCAAAGGCGACGATCAACTATCCGTTCGAGAAGAACCCGATCTCTCCGCGCTTCCGGGGTGAGCACGCGCTGCGTCGCTATCCCAATGGCGAGGAGCGGTGCATCGCGTGCAAGCTGTGCGAGGCGATTTGCCCCGCGCAGGCGATCACGATCGAGGCGGAACCCCGCGACGACGGCAGCCGCCGCACGACGCGCTACGACATCGACATGACCAAGTGCATCTATTGCGGGCTGTGCCAGGAGGCTTGCCCCGTGGATGCCATCGTCGAGGGTCCGAACTTCGAATTTTCGACCGAGACCCGCGAAGAGCTGATCTACGACAAGTCGAAGTTGCTCGATAACGGTGACCGCTGGGAAAGCGCGATCGCGGCGAACCTTGCCGCCGATGCGCCGTACCGTTAAAGCCCGCGACCAACGGTTCGGGGCGGACAGAAAAGGGGCCTGACAGGCAGTGATACAGGCTATCGCCTTCTATATTTTCGCGACCGTGGTGATCGTGTCCGCAGGGCTCACGATCGCGTCGCGCAATCCGGTGCACTCGGTCATGTGGCTGATCCTGGCGTTCTTCAACGCCGCGGGCCTCATGGTGCTGTGCGGGGCCGAGTTCATCGCGATGCTGCTCGTCATCGTCTATGTGGGCGCGGTTGCGGTGTTGTTCCTCTTCGTCGTCATGATGCTCGATATCGAGGTCGCGGCGATGCGGGCGGGCTTTGCGCGCTATCTGCCGCTGGGCCTGGCACTCGCCGTCGCCTTGCTGGCCGAGGTCATCATCGCGTTCCAGGCGTGGAGCGTCGGCGGTGTGCAGTTGGCGGCCCGTGCGGCCCCGATCGCGCCCGAGGTGTCCAACATCCAGGCGATCGGCAACCTGCTGTACACGCGCTATCTGTTCATCTTCGAGGGCGCAGGGCTCGTCCTGCTCGTCGCGATGATCGGCGCGATCGTGCTCACCCATCGCAAGCGCGGCGGTGTCCGTCCGCAGAATATCGCCAAGCAGAATGCGCGTCAGCCGCACGAGGCGATCCGCAACATCAATCAGCCCATCGGGCAGGGGGTGGAACTGTGACGATCGGTCTCGTCCATTATCTGGTCGTTGCAGCGATCCTGTTCACCATGGGGGTGCTGGGTATCTTCCTCAACCGGAAGAACCTGATCGTCATCCTCATGGCGATCGAGCTCATCCTGCTCGCCGTGAACCTGAACCTCGTCGCCTTTTCGGCCGCGCTTCAGGATCTGGTGGGTCAGGTCTTCGCCATGTTCGTGCTGACCGTGGCCGCCGGTGAATCGGCGATCGGTCTGGCGATCCTGGTCATCTATTTCCGTGGCCGCGGCACCATCGCGGTCGACGATGTCAACCGGATGAAGGGGTAATCGGGTTGATCCTCGCTATCGTCTTCCTGCCGTTGCTGGCCGCCGCCATTGCGGGGTTCGGCAACAAGGCCATCGGGAACGTACCCGCCAAGGTTGTCACGACCGGCGCGCTGTTCATTTCCTGTGCCCTCTCATGGCCGATCTTCATCGGCTATCTGTCGGGCGCCAATGTCGCGACCGTCACGCCGGTGCTCCACTGGATCACCAGCGGCACCATGTCGGTCGACTGGGCGCTGCGCGTCGACTCGCTGACCGCGATCATGCTGGTAGTCATCACCAGCGTCTCGGCGCTCGTCCACCTCTATAGCTGGGGCTATATGAGCGAGGAGCCGGATCAGCCGCGCTTCTTCGCCTATCTCTGCCTCTTCACCTTCGCGATGCTGATGCTCGTGACGGCGGACAATCTGGTTCAGATGTTCTTCGGCTGGGAAGGCGTGGGTCTCGCGTCCTACCTGCTGATCGGCTTCTGGTTCCGTAAGCCCTCGGCCAATGCGGCCGCGATCAAGGCGTTCGTGGTCAACCGCGTCGGCGACCTCGGTTTCATGCTCGGCATCTTCGGCACCTTCCTGGTGTTCGGGACCGTCTCGATCCCGGCGATCCTGGCGGCGGCCCCCGGCATGGCGGGCTCGACCATCGGCTTCCTCGGCTATCGCTTTGACACGATGACCGTGCTCTGCCTGCTGCTGTTCGTCGGTGCGATGGGCAAGTCGGCGCAGCTTGGGCTCCACACCTGGCTGCCGGACGCGATGGAAGGCCCGACCCCGGTGTCGGCGCTCATCCACGCAGCGACCATGGTGACCGCGGGCGTGTTCATGGTGTGCCGCCTGTCGCCGATGTTTGAGACGTCGCCGACCGCTCTGGGCGTCATCACTGTGATCGGGGCCTGCACCTGCTTCTTCGCCGCGACTGTCGGCACGGTGCAGACCGACATCAAGCGCGTCATCGCCTATTCGACCTGTTCGCAGCTCGGCTATATGTTCTTCGCCGCCGGTGTCGGCGCGTACGGCGCGGCGATGTTCCACCTGTTCACGCACGCCTTCTTCAAGGCGCTGCTGTTCCTGGGTGCGGGCTCGGTCATTCATGCCATGCACCATGAGCAGGACATGCGTTATTATGGCGGTCTGCGTCGCCACATCCCGCTCACCTTCTGGGCGATGATGATGGGTACGCTGGCGATCACCGGCGTCGGTATCCCGGCTCTGTTCGGCAATCCGATGGCGTTCGGTTTCGCAGGGTTCCACTCGAAGGATGCGATCATCGAAGTCGCCTATGCCGGTGGTTCGGGCTTCGCCTTCTGGGCGGGCGTGATCGCGGCGCTGCTGACCAGCTTCTATTCGTGGCGCCTGATGTTCCTGACCTTCTGGGGCAAGCCGCGCTGGACCGGGTCGGAGAATATCCAGCACGCGATCCATGACGCGCATGGCCACGGCCATGACGATCAGGCGCACGGCCACGCTCATGATGCGCATCACAACGACGCGCATTCGGAAGATGCCGGTCACGAGCCGCATGCGCACGACGCCGGTCATACCGACGTGCCGGAAGGCACCGGTGGTTATCATCCGCATGAAAGCCCGCTGGTCATGCTGATCCCGCTGATCGTCCTGTCGATCGGCGCGATCGCGGCGGGCTTTGTGTTCCATGGCTGGTTCATCGAGCCGGACGCGGGTGAGCATTATTGGAAGGGCGCGATCGCCTTCAACGAGCATCTGATGCACTCGATGCACGGTGTGCCGGTGTGGGTGAAGCTGTCGGCGACGGTGGTGATGCTGCTCGGTCTGCTGACCGCGTATCTGACCTATATCCGTGCACCGGAGTTCCCGGCCAAGTTCGCGGACCAGTTCCGCATCCTGTACCGCTTCCTCCTCAACAAATGGTATTTCGATGAGATCTACCATCTCCTCTTCGTGCGCCCCGCCTTCGCAATCGGCCGGTTCCTGTGGCACCGTGGCGACGAGAAGACGATCGACCGCTTCGGCCCCAATGGTGTCGCTTGGCTCGTCCAGCTCGGCAGCAAGGGTGCGGCGCGCTTCCAGACGGGATACCTCTACAGCTATGCCTTCGTCATGTTGATCGGCCTGACCGCGGCCGTCACCTGGGCCATTTTGGGTTGATCGCGTGATGCAGGGCTTCCCGATCCTTTCCGTCATGCTGGCGGTCCCGGCTGTTGCCGCGATCGCCTGCCTCTTCCTCACCGCGCAGGGGGCGCGCCTGCTGGCGCTCGCCGCCACGCTGATCGACTTCGCCCTGGGCATCGTGCTCTGGACGCAGTTCGATGTGGGCGGCGCCCAGTGGCAGTTCGTCGAACATGCCCCCGGCATCTTCGGCCCGTTCGGCTGGTCGCTCGGCATCGACGGCTTCGCGCTGCTGCTGATCATGCTCAGCGTGTTCCTGATGCCGATCTGCATCGGCGCTAGCTGGCGCGCGATCGACAAGCGGGTCCCGGAATATATGGGCCTGTTCCTGTTCACCGAAGTGCTGATGATCGGCACCTTCGCGGCGCAGGACCTGTTCCTCTTCTACGTCTTCTTCGAGGCTGGCCTCATCCCGATGTATCTGATCATCGGTATCTGGGGCGGGGCGAACCGCATCTACGCGTCGTACAAGTTCTTCCTGTACACGCTGCTCGGCTCGCTCCTCATGTTCGTCGCGATGCTCTATATGGCGCGCACGGCGGGCACGACCTCGATCCCGGCGCTTCTCGCCTATGACTTCCCGGCCTCGGTCCAGACCTGGTTGTGGATCGCCTTCTTCGCCTCGTTCGCGGTCAAGATGCCGATGTGGCCGGTCCACACCTGGCTTCCCGACGCGCACGTGCAGGCACCGACGGCGGGTTCGGTCATCCTGGCGGGCGTGCTGCTGAAGCTGGGCGGCTATGGCTTCCTGCGCTTCCTGCTGCCGATGTTCCCGGAGGCGAGCGGGCAGCTGACCTGGCTGATCTTCGCGCTCTCGGCGGTGGCGGTGATCTATGCCTCGCTGGTCGCGCTGGTGCAGTCCGACATGAAGAAGCTGATCGCCTATTCGTCGGTCGCGCACATGGCGATCGTGACCATCGGCCTTTATGCCTTCAACCAGCAGGGCATCGAAGGCGCGATGATCATGATGCTCAGCCACGGTCTGGTGTCGGGTGCGCTCTTCCTGTGCGTCGGCGTCATCTATGACCGGCTGCACACCCGTGAGATCGCGCGTTACGGCGGCCTGTCGATCAACATGCCCAAATATGCCGTGCTGTTCCTGTTCTTTACCATGGCATCGATCGGTCTGCCGGGCACCAGTGGCTTCGTCGCCGAGTTCCTGTCGCTGATGGGCACCTATCAGGTGTCGACCTGGACCGCGCTGCTCTGCACCACCGGCATCATCCTGGGTGCGGCCTATATGCTCTATCTCTACCGGCGGGTCGCTTATGGCGAAATCAAGTCGGACGAGGTGGCGGCGATGCCCGACCTGTCGAGCCGTGAGCTGTGGCTGCTGGCCCCGATTGCGGCGGTGACGCTGTGGATGGGTGTCTATCCGGAGAGCTTCCTCGCGCCGATGCGCAAGGATGTGCAGGTCCTGCTGCAGCGGATCGACCGGGCCAATCCGGGTTCGGACAGCCGCCCGACCGCCGGTAATTCTGCACTCGCGACTGCCCACACCCCTGAGCACCAAGCTGCGCACGGGGAGGCGCACTGATGAGCTATTCGTTGAATCTTTTGATGGTGCTGCCCGAGCTGGTGCTGACCCTCGGCGCGATCGCGCTGATGCTCGTCGCCGCCTGGGGGGGGACGAACGCCACGCGCGGCATCTCCATCGCGGCGGTGTTCGTGCTGGCCGGCGCAATGGTCGCACTCGCCGGTCCGTCGACCACGGGCGGGCTCGCCTTTGGTGGTCTGTACCGCGCTGATGCCTTTGCCGGTTTCGCCAAGGTCCTGATCTATCTGGCGACCGCGGTGGCGATCATCATGGCGCCGCGTTTCTTCGCCCGCTCGCCGGGTGAGGATCTGCGTCCCGAATATCCGATCCTCATGCTGCTCTCCTCGGTCGGCATGGGCATGATGGTGTCGGCGGGTGATCTGCTGACCCTCTATGTCGGTCTCGAACTGCAGAGCCTGTCGGCCTATGTGCTGGCGAGCTTCATGCGCCGCGACGGTCGTTCGGCCGAAGCGGGCCTGAAGTATTTCGTCCTCGGCGCATTGGCCTCGGGCATCCTGCTCTACGGCATCTCGCTGGTCTACGGCTTCTCGGGCTCGACCGACTTCGCCCAGATCGCAGCGGCCTATGGCCGTGATGCGGCCATGGGCACGCGCTCGCTGGGTCTGATGTTCGGCCTGGTATTCGTGTTCGCGGGTCTGGCGTTCAAGATGTCGGCAGTGCCGTTCCACATGTGGACCCCGGACGTCTATGAAGGCGCGCCCACCCCGGTGACGGCCTTCTTCGCCTCGGCCCCCAAGGTCGCGGCAATGGCGCTGGCGGTTCGCGTCGCCGTCGAGGCGATGGGCTCGGCCGCGCAGCAGTGGCAGCAGATCGTGACCTTCGCGGCGCTCGCGTCGATCATCCTCGGCGCGGTCGCGGCCATCGGGCAGACCAATATCAAGCGGCTGCTTGCCTACTCGTCGATCAACAATGTCGGCTTTGCGCTCATTGGTCTGGCGGCCGGTACGGCACAGGGTGTCGCGGCGGTGCTGACCTATCTGACCATCTACGTCATCATGACGCTGGGTGCGTTCCTGATCGTCATTCGCATGCGCGACGAGAACGGCAATCCGCTGGAGTCGATCGCCAGCCTGTCGGGTCTGTCGCGCACGCGTCCGGCGCTGGCGTGGGCGATGGCGTTCTTCATGTTCTCCGTTGCGGGCATTCCGCCGCTGCTCGGCTTCTATGCCAAGTTCGCGGTGTTCAACGCGGCGGTCGCCGCGGGCCTGTTCCCGCTGGCGGTGATCGGTGTCGTCGCCTCAGTGATCGGCGCCTATTATTACCTGCGCATCATCAAGACGATGTTCTTCGACGAACCCGCTGGCGCCTGGGCGAATGCCGAAATCGAGCCGGTCGAGAGCGGCCTGATCGCGCTGTCGGCGCTGTTCGTGTCGCCGGTCGGCTATCTGGCGATCCCGCTGCTGGGCGCCTGGACGCTGGCGGCCGCTCGGGCGTTGTTCTGAGCCGATTGCTGCACGTCCCGGAAACGGGATCGACCAATGCCGATCTTCGCCAGCTTGCCGAAGCGGGCGGCGAAGACGGCCTTTGGCTCCGCGCCGACCGCCAGACGGCGGGGCGCGGACGCCAGGGGCGGGATTGGTCCTCGCCTTCGGGCAATTTCTATGGTTCGACGCTGGTGCGGTTGCAGCCCAGCGATCCGATGGCCGCGACGCTGGCGCTGGCCGCCGCCGTGGCTATCGAGGACGCGGTGCGGACCTGCCTTCCCGATATCGGCGTGCGACTGGCGCTGAAATGGCCGAACGATCTGTTGATCGACGGGGCCAAGCTGTCGGGCATTCTTTTGGAGCGGACGGGCGATGCGATCGTCATCGGCATGGGGATCAACCTGGCGTCGGCCCCGAACCTACCCGACCGCGCCACGACCGCGCTCGGCGATCATGGCGTCTCTGTCACGCCCGAGGCGATGCAGGCGCGGCTCGCCGATGCGATGACGCGCTGGATCGCTGTCTGGCGCGAACAGGGCCTGTCCGCGATCATTGCGCGCTGGGAGGCGAGGGCGCATCCACACGGCACGCCGCTTACTGCACGGCTCCCTGACGGACAGGTGCTGACCGGCTCATTCCACGGGCTGGCGAGCGACGGCGCGTTGCGGCTCGGCTTGGCGGACGGCTCTGCGCATGTCATCCATGCTGGCGATATCTTCCTGGTCTGAGGGACTTTCATGCTGCTTGCGATCGATGCCGGGAACACGAACGTGGTCTTCGCGCTGCTCGAAGGGCGGACGATCAAGGGCCGCTGGCGCATCGCCACCGATCCGCGCAGGACAGGTGACGAATATGCGGTCTGGCTCAGCCAGTTGCTCGCGCTGGAGGGCTATGCGCGCGAGGATGTGACCGGCGTCATCATCGCCACGGTCGTGCCGCGCGCGCTGCACAATCTTCAGGTGCTGGCGCAGAAATATTTCAAGGTCGATCCACTGATCGCCGGTCGTGCGCCGGTGGAATGGGGCATCGCCATCGATGTGGACGAACCCGCCTCGTTGGGCGCGGACCGGGCGGTCAACACGATCGCGGCGCATGAGCTTTATCCCGGCGACCTGATCACCATCGATTTCGGCACGGCGACGACCTTCGACATCAGCGACTATCAGGGTGCCTATAAGGGCGGGATCATCGCGCCCGGCATCAACCTGTCGCTCGACGCGCTGGTCACCGCCGCCGCCAAGCTGCCGCGCATCGCCATCGAGGCGCCGGAGAGCCGCAGCGTCATCGGCCGCAACACGGTCGACCAGATGCATATCGGCATCTTCTGGGGCTATGTCGCGATGATCGAAGGCTTGGTCGCGCGGCTGAAGGCGCAGGTCGGGCGGCCCGTGAAGGTGCTCGCGACCGGTGGCCTGGCAGCGCTTCTGAGCCCGCATACGGACGTTTTCGATCATATCGAGCCCGACCTGACCATTCAGGGGCTGGCGATCCTGTGGGAACGCGCCCATATTGAGGGCTGAAGTTTCGGATCGGGCAGCCCGCGAAGACCCGCAGGGCGCCCGCATCCGCGAGAGAATGACCGCGCCCTGACCGGCGCAAAACCTAATGCCCCTGGACCTCGCTTGCAGCGGGGAGGGGTTCCATTGTCAGGAAGTGAATGACTCCCAAGAAAGAATTGCTGTTCTGCGCGCTCGGTGGCTCGGGCGAAATCGGCATGAACGTGAACCTGTACGGCACCGAAGGTAAGTGGGTGATGGTCGATTGCGGCATCACCTTTGCCGATCCTGCCTATCCCGGCATCGACGTAATCCTGCCCGACCTGAGCTTCATCGAGGATCGGCTGGACGATCTTGTCGGCATCGTGCTGACCCATGGTCACGAGGACCATATCGGCGCGCTGCCCTATCTGGCCGAAGATCTGGGCGTGCCCATCTATGCCACCGCCTTCACCGCCGGGCTCGTCCGCGGCAAGCTGGAGGAAGAGGGCAGCGCGAACCGCGTCAAGCTGCGCGTGATGGAGACGGGCAAGACGTTCGAGGTCGGTCCGTTCGATTTCACTTTCGTGCCGCTGTCGCACTCGATCCCCGAAGCCAATGCGCTGCTGATCGAGACCGCCGTCGGCCGCGTGTTCCATACTGGCGACTGGAAGCTCGACCAGACCCCCGTCATCGGCAAGCCCGCCAGCCCGGCGCAGCTGTCGTCGATCGGCGACATGGGCGTCGACGTGCTGGTGTGCGACTCGACCAACGCCTTCAACACCGAAGCCTCGGGTTCGGAAGCCAGCGTTCGTCCCGGCATCGCGGAGACGGTGGCCAAGGCCAAGGGACGTGTCGTCGTCACCACCTTCGCCTCCAACGCCGCGCGTCTGGTGACGTTGGGTGAGGTGGCCAAGGAGACGGGGCGCAAGCTGTGCGTCACCGGCCGTTCGCTCGACCGGATTTTGAAGGTCGGCAAGGCCTGCGGGTACTTCAAGGGCTTCCCGGAGACGGTCGATCCCGAAACCGCAATGCGCCTGCCCAAGGACCGCGTCCTGATCGTCGCCACGGGCGGCCAGGGCGAACCGCGCGCGGCGCTGTCGCGTATCGCCGAGGGCAGCCATACGATCCGGCTCGACACCGGCGACACCGTCATCTTCTCGGCGCGCCAGATTCCAGGTAACGAGACGGCGGTCGGCCGTATCCAGAACATCCTGGCGGGCAAGGGCGTCCGCATGGTCACCGAGCGTCAGGCGCATGTCCATGTGTCGGGCCACCCCGGCCAGCCCGAACTGGCGCAGATGTACAAGTGGCTGCGCCCGCGTACGCTGATGCCCGTGCATGGCGAAATGCGGCACATGATGGAGCATGCCCGCTTCGCCACGACGCAGGGCGTACCGCAGACCTTGGTCCAGTCGGACGGCGACATGGTCCGCCTGCTGCCCGGCAACGCGACCAAGATCGGCAATGTCCCGGTCGGACGACTGGTGCTGGACGGCGACGTCATCCTGCCGTCGGACGGCTCGACGATGAACGAGCGGCGCAAGCTGGCGATCAACGGCCAGATTTCGGTCGGTGTCGCGGTCGCCAAGGGGCGGCTGGTCGGCAGCCCGCAGGTTCGTGTCCAGGGTGTGCCGGTCGAGGATGAGCGCGATGCGTTCATCGCCGAGGCCATTGCCGCCGCCGCCAAGGCGGTGGACGGTCCGCGCCGCAACACCGACAAGCTGCGCGAGGACATCCGCCTGTCGGTGCGCAAGGTCGCGACGCGCTGGACCGGCAAAAAGCCGATCGTCGATGTCCTGCTGATCGAGGGATAAGCCATGCACTGGACGTCGGCCCTTGCGATCTACGTCCTGTTCTGGTTCCTCGCCGTGTTCCTGGTCCTGCCCTTCGGGGTCAGGACCACGCACGAGGTCGGTGCCGAGCATATCCCCGGCACCGCCGAGAGCGCGCCGCACGTCTTTCTGATCGGGCGCTTCTTCGTTCGCACGACGATCGTCGCGACGGTGATGTTCGTGCTGTTCTACCTGAACTATGTCTATGGCTGGATCACCGCCGACATGCTCGACTGGAGCGGGGTGAGCCGGGGCGTCTGACATGGCGCGTGCGTCCCGCCTGTTCGATCTGCTGCACCTACTGCACCGCCAGAGCGGCGTCGTGTCCGGGCGGCATCTAGCCGAGCAGCTCGGTATCTCGCTGCGTACCCTCTACCGCGACATCGCGACGCTTCAGGCGATGGGCGCGGATGTCGAAGGTGGGGCGGGGGTGGGCTATCGCCTGAAGCCTGGTTTCATGCTGCCGCCGATGAGCTTCCCGGTCGAGGAGATGGAGGCGCTGGTCCTCGGCGCGCGCTGGGTCGCCGAGCGCGCGGACCCCGCGATGGGGCAGGCGGCGCGTAGTGCCGCCGCATGGATCATGCGCGCGATGACGCCGGAGCAGGCCGAGGCGATGCGCGGTACTCATTTGTTCATCGGTCCGCACTCCGAACCTTATGAGGCGAAGGTCGATCCTGCTCCCTTGCGCGCGGCCATCCGCAGCGAGCGACGCCTGTCACTGATATACCGCGATGCGGAGGGGCGGCCTTCGGAACGGATCGTCTGGCCGTTTGCGATCGCCTTGTTCGACAGGGCGGATGTCCTGCTCGGCTGGTGCGAGTTGCGGAGCAATTATCGCACGTTTCGCATCGACCGGATCGTTGCGGCGCGCGTTCTGGAAGGGCGCTATCCGCGTCGCCGTACACTGCTGCTACGCGAATGGCGCGAGGCGAACGACCTTCCGCTGGAGCGCTTCCTGCTGACGGAAACTGACGCAGGTATCGAATAGGCACGGCTTCTCGAACCAAGGAGCTATGCCATGACCTGTCCTGAAACGACGATCCTGCAGCACGTCGCCGATCCGGCGGCCAGCGTGGAATTCTACCGCCCAATTCTAGGCCGTGAGCCGCTGGATGTCAGCGACGCCTTTGCCCTGTTCGCCCTTTCGCCCGGCCATGCGCTGGGACTCTGGCAGCGTGACGTGATCGATCCGCCCTCCGATAACCCCACGGGAGGCATCGAGATCGGGCTCAAGCAGAACGGCCGCGAGGGTGTGGATGCCCGTTTCGCGGAGTGGGTGGCGCAAGGTGTGACGATGCTGATGCCGCCCATGGACCGCCCCTTCGGGCGGAGCTTCGTCGCGCTCGATCCCGATGGGCATCGGGTGCGGGTCTATGCGCTGAACCGCTGAGCGCCGCACTCCATTACCGCAACCGTTCGATCGCTTGGGCCAGCGCGACATAGAGCTTGCCCATGTCGGAGGAGAGCAACGTCACGCCCAGCGGCGATCCGTCACGCTGGGCGAGTACGCCGCGCAACATCGCTTCGAAATCATGGATGTAGCGGTTCACATGGTCACGGAACTTGGCATCGTCGTCATACAGGTCGGCGATGTCACGCGCCTGATGCGAATCCAGGATGCGCACCGCGCGCCGAGTGAAGACGCCGCGATCCCCCTTCAGATAGGCGGCCCAGGCGCTGTCGGTGACCTCGGGCGCATAGATCTTGGTGATGTCGATCGACGCCGAGTTGAGCGATTCGACCAGCAGAGAGGCCCGGCGCGCGAAATTGTCGCGGTCGGCCTCTTCGCGTTCGGTCCGGGCATCCTCGATCCGCGATTCGACGAGTCCCGTCTTCTCGACGATCAGGTCGGCCTGGCGCGCCAGCCGCTCGGTCGCGCGGGTTGCGGCCTCGACGGCGCTTTGGGTCGCGTCGATGATGGCGTGGACCTGTCGCTCGACCGTGTCGCCGGTGGCGCGACGCATTGCCTCGGCGCTCGCCTGTTCCAGCGCCTGCGCGGCTTGGGGAATGACCTCGGCCAGCGTCTCGCGCGCCTTTTCGGCGGCGGTCGCGGCGGTTTCGCGCACATGCAGCAGCGCGTCGACCAGCTTCGGCGCGGCCTCGTCGGCGAAGCGGTGGGTGCGGTCGATCGTCTCGTCGACCATCATGCCCAGCGCATCGGCCTTGGCTCGCCCGCTCGTCAGCGTTTCGATCAGCGAGCCGGACAGCGTCTCCAGCGTCTGGCGCTGTTCGGCGATGACATCGGCAATGGCCTCGATCGCCTCATGCGTGCTCTCCGCCGCGGCGACCAGCGCGAGCAGTTCGGGCTTGGTCTGCACCACGATCTCGTGACTGGCGTGCATCCGCTGATCGAGTCGGCCCAGCGCTTCGGGCAGCGTCTCGTCGATCTCGCGCGCGGCGGCATCGAGGGCGATCAGCAGCGTTTCGGTGGTGCCGATGACGCGGTTGGCCATGGTCTCGCCCGCCTCCAGCGCACCGGTCATCGCATCGGCCGAGCCGCCCAGCGCGCTGATCGAGGCTGCGAGCATCTGCGACTTCTCGGTCCCCTGGGAATGGAGCACGGCGATCCGTGCCTCCACTCGGTCGAGCGCGGTGTCGAGCGTGTCGATCATCGCCTCACCCGCGATACGCTGCGCCTCCAACTCGCCGGTCAGGCGCGTCACCGCACCGTCGACCGTGGTGATCCGTTCGGCCAGCGCGTCGGCACTGTTGCGCGCGGCGTTGTCGAGCGCGGCCTGGTTGGCGCTGACCATCGCCAGCATCGCCTCGCCCTGCGCCGCGATGCCCTTGCGCGACTGGTCGATCGCCTCGGCCGTGCGGTCGAGCAGTTCGTCGATGGTGACCGCGACATTGGCGGTGACGTTTTCCAGATGCTCGCTGGCGGTCCGGCTGGTCGCCTCCATCTGTTCGATATGGCTGGCGAGGCGAAGCGCCGCGCCGCTGGCGATCGTGTCGGCGTCCTGCCCGCGTCGGCCCAGCGCCACGAATTGCGCATCGAGCGCCGCCGCATGGCTTTCCGCAGAGCGTGCCGCCTCGGCCATCCGATCGCTCGCCTCGCCGACCTCGTCCGCCGCACGGGGCAGGGCGTCGAGCAGCTGGGTCAGGCTCGCCTGGCTGGTCCCGGCAATCTCGGCCAGCGTCCGGCCGTGCGCTTCGACCATCTGGATATCGTCGGCCAGATCGCGAGCGATGGTGTTGAAACGGGTTTCGGCCGCCTGGGCCATTTCGGACAGGGCAATTGCCTGGGCCGACAATTCGGAGCGGTTCGCGGCCAGCGCCTGGCCGATCGCCTCGACCGCACGCTCCAGCGCCATCGCCTCGACCCGCATGTCGTGCGCGGTCATGGCGAAGCGGCGCTGTTCCGCGCGGCTGGTCCGCTGCACGATCAGCCAGAGGATCGCGATCAGCATCGGCCCGGCCAGCGCCATGGTGACCAGCGGTGCCAGCGTCGCGGGCGAGAGCTCGGACGTGCGGCTCAGCCCCCAGCCCAACACCGCCCCGGCCCAGACCAGTGCCGCCGCGATGGCCAGGATCATCGGCGCGCGGGCGGGCGGCGTCAGCTCGGCCGGTTCGGGGCCTTCGTCCAGCCAGGGGCTGTCGGCGACGGGGAGGGGCGACGGCGCCGCGTGTTCGGCCGGGAATGGCGCGGGATAGGCCGCCTGCTCGGCATCCACGTCCGGCATGTCCGACCTGTCCTGACGCTCCGCGCGCAAATCCACGATCATCTGAGCCCCCGTGTCACAATGGGTCGGTTTATCACGTTTGTTCGTCGCAGAAAGCGAATTGCGCTATTCCGTGCAGCGGCTCTCCCGGTTTAGGGGGAGCGCATGACTTATGAGCACGGTACGATTGACTCTGCCCTGGCGGCGGTGGCCGGTGATGAACCGGCTGTCATCCAGGATCTGCGCTGCGCGTTCGTCGAGGGCGTGACGCGCGCGCTGGAGTCGATGCGCCTCGCCGAGGACGGCCAGGAATGGCGCGAAGCATCCTTGCGACTCAAGGGCTTGGCCGCCAGCGTCAATGCGCTGCCGCTGATGACCCTGGCGGGACAGGCGGCGGATCGCGATACCCCTGACGCCGCGCTGCTGGACAAGATCGCCGAGGTCGTTGCCCGGCTTTGAACGGTGGGGGGACCGGGGCGGGCGACCGCTTCGGACGCTCGGGGCTGGCATGGTGGGCGGCAAGCGCCTAACAGCACGCCATGCTGTCCGGTCTTCTTTTCGCGATTGACGACGCCGACGACCGCCCCGGGCGGTTGACGGCCACCTTGCCGTTCGCAGGCGTCACCCTGATCGAGTATCAGGCGCGGCTGCTGATGGCGGCGGGGGCGGCGCAGATCATCATCGTCGTGGCCCGGCTGACGCCTGAGCTACTGGGTGCCATTGCGCGCATCGCCCAGCGCGGGGTCGTGGTCGATACGGTGCGCAGCGCGGTCGAAGCGGCGGAGAAGCTGCATCCCCTATCGCGGCTGGTGGTACTGGCCGACGGCCTGATCACCACCGAGGACACCATCGCGATGGTCCTGCGCGACACCGGGCACGATGCGCTGATTGTGCTGCCCGAGGCGGCGGCCGAGCCGGGGCTGGAGCGGGTGGGCGGACACATGGCCTGGGCTGGGGTAGCCCGGATCGACCCTCGCCGCGTGGCCGAGGTCGCCGCATTGCCGCGCGACTATGACCTGCAATCTACCCTATTGCGAATGGCGGCGCAGGCTCGCGCGACGCATATCCCGCTGCCCGCCGATGCCGAGAAGGCGGGGCATGGCATCGTGCAGCGCGCCGAGACGCTGGACGCTCGCGGCCGTGCGGTCGTCGCCCGGCTGGTGTCGGGACGACGCAGCTGGTTCGATCGTTACATCCTGGCACCGGTCGCACGGCTCGCCCTGCCGCGTCTGGTCGAGCGCGCCGTGCCCGCCCATGTCGCCGGGGGGGCTGGTGCCGGTCTGGGTGCGCTGGGGCTGGTGCTGATCCTATTTGGTTTCCCCGCGCTGGGCCTGTTCGCGGCAATCGCGGGAACGCTGGGTCTCGGCCTGGGCGAGACGCTGGCGGGCCTGCGTGACGAGCAGGGGGCGGCCCGTGCTCAGTCGGCGGCGATTGCCGGTCTGGCTGCGCTCGCCATCGCGGCGCTGGGGTGGCAGCAATATCGGATGGGCGGTGATGAAGTCGCCCCGGTCCTGGCGCTGATGCTGGTGATTCTGGGCAGCCTGGCGGAGCGGGCGGGGCTGTATCGCTTCCGTCGGCGCTGGTGGGCCAGCCCGCCCGCCTATCTGATGGTCCTTTGGCCCATGACCCTGCTGGGCGCCGGCGTGTGGGGACTGGCCCTGGCGAGTGTCTATGCGATCGTCACTTTGACGTCCGCAATCGAGACATTGCGGTCGCAAGTTTAGTGTCGCTTTAACATCAAAGGGGTTAGCGGTGCCGGATGGCGGTCGAACCGGACCCATTTCAGGCTTCCGAATGGCAGGGCGCGGCATTGTCCGCGCGCGTCGCGGCGGCGCGTGCGCGGGCGGTCGCCCGGCGCGACGGAGCGCTCGCGGACCTGGGTCTGGCCGATGACGTCCGGCTGACCGAGCGAATCCGGTTTGAGGTGACGACCCGGCTGCGCACGCTGGTGGAAACGGTGGCGCGCGACCTGCTGCGCCAGGTGGAACGCCTGACCCGCGATGGAGAGAGTGCTAGCCCGATGCCGCCCCCCGGCACCGTGTTCGAGCGATTGCGACAGGCCGGATGCCTGAGTGACGCTGAACTCATGACCGAATTGGTGGCCCAGGTCCGGCTGGCGTTGCTGGCCGAAGGATTGCCGATCGACAGCATGGCGGGGGATGCGCCCAGCCTGCTCGTCCGACTGACCGAAGCGCCCGACCGGATCGTCGCGGCGGCGGCGCGCGGCGTGCTGGTGGCCGAGGGGCGTGTCCGCACTGCCGGGCTGGAGGGCGAGGCGGTGGCGCTGCCCGCCGAGCAGCATCACCGACTGGTCTGGATGATCGCGGCGGTGCTACGCCAGGGTGGCGATGTGGCTCATGACAGGGCTTTGGCCCAGGCGGCGGAGCGGGTGCTCGCCGCGCAGGAGGCCGGGGATCGGCCGCTCGCCGCGACGCTGAAGCTGGCCGCCGCGATCGACGCACGCGCGGCGGAATTGCCCGAATTGCTGGTCGAGAGCCTGTCCGATCGCCAGCTGGGCCTGTTCATCGCGCTGCTGACCCATGCCTGCGGCATCGACGTCGACCTGGTGCGTGAGATCGTACTGGAGCCGGAGGGCGATCGCCTCTGGCTCGTGCTGCGCGCGCTCGATATGGATCGGGCGACGATCGCGCGGATCGGCTGGGCTCTGTGCGAGGCTGATGGCCGCCGCGACGTCGAGGGCTTTGCCGACGCGGTCGAGGCGATCATGGCGGTGTCGCCGGAGGATTCCCGCCAGGCCATCGCGTCCCTGAGGCTGCCTCGCGCGTTCCGTGAGGCGATGGAGCGGTTGGAAGGTTTCGCGCGTCGATGACCTCGATGGATAGCCCCGGCGAATCGATGGTCGCGCGTGCCATTCTGGACGCGGGCGACCATATCCTGTCGGCCGACCCCCCGATCGAGCTGCTGCATATGCGCGCCGGGGGCGGGGCGGGGGACCGGATGGCGGTGCCGCCGATCGCGCGGGTGGCGCGGCTTGCCCGGCGGCTGGGCATTACGGTGTCGCGCAAGGTGCTGGTCGCCGATGACGAGGGCGATCTCGACCTGTGGGTCCAGGCACGGCCCGAGACCGGGCAAATTCGCTTGAGCGTGAGCGGCTGGCGCGACCGCAGCGCGTGGAGGCCGAGCGCACCGCCGCCCGATTATGCCGCGGCCGGTGCCGATTTCCGCTGGGAAACCGATGCGGCGCTTCGCTTGACCTTCCTGTCGCCGGGGGCTGGCCTGCGTCATGGTTTCGATGCCGAGGCGATGCTGGGCCGTCCGCTGAACGCGCTGTTTGTCTTCGATCCCAAGGCGACGGGCACGAGCCGCCTGCTGGACGAGGCCGCGCCGCTCGACGGACGCGGGGCCCGACTGCGCCCGACCGATGCGCCGGTGCGGCTGTCGGCCGCGATCCGCCATGATGGCATGGGCGGGATTGCGGGGCTGGTCGGCGCCACCTTCTTGATCGACGAGCCCGGCGAGGACGATAGCGACGCGCTCATTCCGCCGGGCGGTCCGCCGCTGACCGAGACGTTTACGGCGGGGTTGGACAAGGCGTTGCGCACGCCCTTGGCGCGGATCGTCGCCAATGCCGACAGCATCGCGGCGCGGGCAGACGGGCCGATTGCGGCGGAATATGCCGACTATGCGAACGACATCGCCCATGCCGGACGGCATCTGATGGGGCTGGTCGACAATCTGGTCGAGTTGCAAGCGATCGAGCAGGCCGATTTCCGCCTGACCGCGACCCCGATCGACCTGGCCGATGTGGCGCGCCGCGCGGCCGGACTGCTGGGTGTACGCGCGGACGCTGCCGGGGTGACGATCCGCCGTCCCGCGCTGTCGGAGGGGCTGCCCGCGATCGGCGATTTCGGCCGGTCACTGCAGATCATGATCAACCTGATCGGCAATGCCGTGCGCTATTCCCCGCGCGGCGGCGAGGTGGTGGTCACCGCCGAGCGCGACGGCGAATGGGCGCTGGTCGGCGTCGCCGATCACGGCAAGGGCATCGCACCCGAGGATCAGGCGCGCATCTTCGAGAAGTTCGAGCGCGTCGACCCGAGCGAGCCGGGCGGCAACGGCCTGGGCCTCTACATCGCCCGCCGCTTGGCTCGTGCGATGGGCGGCGAGCTGAGCGTCGAGAGCGCGCCGGGCGAGGGGGCGATCTTCACTTTCCGCCTTCGGTCGCGATAGGTCCGATCGCTTTAATCCTCCGGATCGGAGAGGCGCACAGCGTACGTCGATCGCGAATATCCGCAACTATGGCCTGTGAAACATCCCGGCCATAAAAAAAGGGCTCCCGAAGGAGCCCTTTTTCGTTTCCGAGAACGGACGCTCAGCGCCGCCTTTTGGGCAATCGCCGGGCGATCAGGATCAGCAGCAATCCCCCGACCGCGACGAATGCGCCGCGATCGGCCCATTCGCCACGACCGAGCATGAAGCTCTCGTCGGGCCAATGGATATAGCCCAGGCCCTGACCGATCCACAAAGCCCCCGTAAGCGCCAGCAGGACGCCGATGGCGATCAGGATCGGCCGGGCCCGGTTCATGGCTTAGCGCTGCTCGACCGGAACGTACGAACGCTGCGTCGGGCCGGTGTACAGCTGACGCGGGCGGCCGATCTTCTGGTCGGGATCGGTGATCATCTCGTTCCACTGCGCGACCCAGCCGACGGTGCGGGCGAGGGCGAACAGCACGGTGAACATCTCGGTCGGGAAGCCGATCGCCGACAGGATGACGCCCGAATAAAAGTCGACGTTCGGGAACAGCTTCTTCTCGACGAAATATTCGTCGTTCAGCGCGATCTCTTCGAGGCGCAGCGCCGTCTCGAACAGCGGATCGTTAACCTTCAGCGCGTCGAACACTTCGCGCACGGTCTTCTGCATCACGGTCGCACGCGGGTCGTAGTTCTTATAGACGCGGTGACCGAAGCCCATCAGGCGGAACGGATCGTTCTTGTCCTTGGCGCGCGCGATGAACTCGGGGATACGCTCGGGCGTACCGATCTCGCGCAGCATGTTGAGCGCGGCTTCGTTCGCGCCGCCATGCGCCGGACCCCAGAGGCAGGCGATGCCCGCCGCGATGCACGCGAACGGGTTCGCACCCGACGAACCCGCCAGACGCACGGTCGAGGTCGACGCGTTCTGCTCGTGATCGGCGTGCAGGATGAAGATGCGGTCCATCGCCTTTTCGACGGCCGGGTTCACCTCATACGGCTCAGCCGGAACGCCGAAGGTCATGCGCAGGAAATTGCCGGTGTAGGACAGCGAGTTGTCGGGGTACAGGAAGGGCTGGCCCACGCTATACTTATACGCCATCGCCGCGATCGTCGGGATCTTGGCGATCAGGCGGTGCGAGGCGATGGTGCGCTGTACCGGATCATGGATGTCGGTCGAGTCATGATAGAAGGCCGACAGCGCGCCGACGACGCCGCACATGATCGCCATCGGATGCGCATCGCGGCGGAAGCCACGGAAGAACGCCGCCAGCTGCTCGTGCACCATGGTGTGGCGCGTGATGGTGGTGGTGAATTCCGACAGCTCGCCCTGGTTGGGCAGTTCGCCGTTCAGCAGGAGGTACGCGACCTCCATGAAGCTGCTATTCTCGGCCAGTTCGCCGATCGGATAGCCGCGGTGCAGCAAAACGCCTTCGTCACCGTCGATATAGGTCAGCTCCGACCGGCACGAGGCGGTCGAGGTGAAGCCGGGATCATAGGTGAAGGCACCCGTCTGGGCATAGAGCTTGCGGATGTCGACCACGTCCGGGCCGATCGAGCCCGACATGACCGGATAGTCAAAGCCCTTGCCGCCGATGTCGAATTTCGCGGTGTCGCTCATACTCAATGATCCTTCCTATCTGCGGTCATCTGGTCCGCGATCCGCCCCAGGCTTTCTTCACGGCCCAACACAGCGAGCACGTCGAAGATCCCCGGAGACGTCTTGCGTCCGGTCAAGGCAGCACGGAGTGGCTGGGCGACCTGTCCGAGTTTTACCCCCTCGGCTTCGGCCACCTTGCGTACCGCGTCTTCCAAAAGCTCCGTATCCCAGTTGTGCACCGCGTCAAGCGCAGTGTGAACGGAAAAGAGAATGCCCCGTGCCTTTTCATCGAGCAGGCCGGTGGCAGCGTCGTCCAGGCTTAACGGACGGGTCGCGAAAAGGAACCGCGCGCCCTCGGCCAATTCGTTCAAATTCGCCGCGCGGGGCTTCAGCGACGGCATGGCGGCGGTCAGCAGCGCGACGTCCTCGACACCCATCCGCTTGGCCACCAGATCGGCCAGGCGTGCGTCATCGGCCTCGCGGATATAATGGCCGTTGAGGTTTTCGAGCTTCTTCAGGTCGAAACGCGACGGGGCCTTGCCCACGGCGGCGAGGTCGAACCACTTCACCGCCTCGTCCCGCGCGATGATCTCGGCATCGCCATGACCCCAGCCCAGGCGGAGCAGATAATTGTCGAGCGCTTCCGGAAGGATGCCCATTTCGTCGCGATAGGCCTCGATGCCCACCGCGCCGTGGCGCTTGGAGAGCTTGGCGCCGTCCGATCCGTGGATCAGCGGGATATGCGCATAGATCGGCTCGGCCCAGTCCATCGCCTTGTAGATCGGCAGCTGACGGAAGGCGTTGTTCAGGTGATCGTCACCCCGGATAACATGGGTCACGCCCATGTCATGGTCGTCGACCACCACCGCCAGCATATAGGTCGGCGTGCCGTCCGACCGCAGGAGGACCAGATCGTCCAGCTCGGCATTCTGCACGGTGACGCTGCCCTGTACCCGGTCCTCGATCGTCACCGCCCCCTCGCGCGGCGCGCGCAGGCGAACGACGAAGGGCTGGCCCTCCGGCGCGGTGGCGGGATCGGCGTCGCGCCAGGGCGAGCGGATGCGCAGCGGCTGCTTGGCGGCCTGTGCGGCTTCACGCTGCGCGGCGATCTCTTCCTGCGTCATGTAGCAGCGATAGGCATGGCCCCGCTCCATCATCTCGCGGGCGACCTCGGCATGGCGGTCGGCACGGGCGAACTGGAACACGGCGTCGCCGTCCCAGTCCAGGCCCAGCCAGCGCATGCCGTCCAGGATCGCGTCGATCGCGGGCTGGGTCGAGCGGGCGCGATCGGTATCCTCGATCCGCAGCAGGAACTTGCCGCCATTCGCCCGCGCGAACAACCAGTTGAACAGCGCGGTGCGCGCGCCGCCGATATGGAGGAAACCGGTCGGCGAGGGGGCGAAGCGGGTTACCACTGGCGTGGCGGTCGACCCGTTGGCGATATCATTAGTTGCGCTCAACCGCGCATACTCCCAATCATGAATTTCGATGGCCCATTCAGCCGCCGCAGCCCCTAGCATCAAGCGTCCGCGCCGCCAAATGTCGTGCCTCATTTCGCTGGAGAATTGGGCGGATGCGGAGCGGGACCAGCTGGCGCTTTGGGTTCCGGTCATGCTGGGTGGCGGCATCGCGGCCTGGTTCGTGCTGCCCGATCCTGTGACGTGGTGCGCGGCGGCATTGCTGGTCGCCGGGGTGGCGCTGGCGGCGCTGACCTGGTTCGGCGGCGGGCGGGTGACGCGGGCGTTGGCGCTGGGTGCATGCCTGATGCTGGCCGGGCTGCTCGTCGCCTGGGCGCGGGCCGAGTCGGTCCGGTCACCGGTCCTAGTACGGCCGGTCATGGCGGACATGGTGGCCGAGGTCGAGCTGGTCGACCGGCTGGCGGCGCGGCAGATCGTGCGGCTGATGCTCCATCCTGTCGACGCACGAGACGGGCGGGGCACCCGCATCATCCTGCCGCCGCGCATCCGGGTGTCGCTGGCGCAAGAGGACGCCCCGGCCGGTCTGGGGCCGGGCGCGCGGGTGCGGCTGCGGGCGCGGCTCATGCCACCGGCCCCTCCGGTCGCGTCGGGCGGCTATGATTTCGCGCGGGCGGCCTGGTTTCAGGGCATCGGGGCGACCGGGCGGGGCTTCGCACCGGTCGCAGTGCTGCGCGGCGCGGAACGAGGCGATGGCCTTCGCCAGAGGCTGTCGCGGCGGATCACTATGCATGTGGCGGGTAGCGAGGGCGGCATTGCGGCGGCACTGGCGACCGGCGATGTCGGTGCGATCGGGCAGGAGGATGCCGAGGCGATGCGCCGCGCCGGGCTCGCGCATCTGTTGTCGGTCAGCGGACTGCATATCACCGCCGTGGTCGGGATCGTGATGGTGCTGACGATCCGGCTTTTGGCGCTCTGGCCGTGGCTGGCGCTGCGGGTGCGCCTGCCGCTGGTCGGCGCGGCGGCGGGGGCGCTGGCGGCGATCGGCTATACCTGGCTAACGGGGGCGGAAGTGCCGACGATCCGGTCCTGCGTAGCCGCGATGCTGGTCCTGGCGGCGCTGGCGCTGGGGCGTGAGGCGATGACCCTGCGGCTGGTCGCGGCGGGCGCGTTGATCGTCCTACTCTTCCGGCCCGAGGCGCTGGTCGGCGCGAGCTTTCAGCTGTCCTTCGCCGCGATCACCGCCATCGTCGCGCTGCACGAGCATCCGGCCGTGCGGCGCTGGCTGGGACCGCATCCCGACTGGCGCTGGGCAATGCTGCGCCATCTCGGCGCGCTGCTGGCGACCGGCGTGGTGGTGGAGGCGGCGCTGATGCCGATCGCGGTCTATCATTTCCACAAGGCCGGGCTGTACGGCGCCTTCGCCAATATCGTCGCCATCCCTTGGACGACCTTCGTCGCGATGCCGCTGGAGATGATCGCGTTGTTGCTGGAGCCGTTCGGGCTGGGTGGCCCGTTCTGGTGGTTGCTGGGCAAGGCGCTGGGGCTCTTGCTCGGCCTGGCGCGCTGGGTTTCGGCCATGCCGGGGTCGGTGGTCGCCTTGTCGGTCGCGCCGTCCTGGGCTTTCGGCGTGGCGGTGGGAGGGGGGCTGTGGATCGCCTTGTGGCGGACGCGGTGGCGATGGCTGGGGTTGCCGTCACTGGCGCTGGGCGTCGCGGTCATGCTCGTGGCCCCCGCGTCCGACCTGATCGTCACCGGTGACGGCCGCCATGCCGCCATCGCGACGGATAAGGGGCTGGCTCTGCTGCGCGACCGGGCGGGGGACTATATGCGCACCACCTTGTCCGAACTGGGTGGGAGCAGTGCGGAGCCGCTGGCACTGGCGGATCAAGCCACGGCGCGTTGCGGCCTGGATATGTGCGTGACCCGGTTGCAGCGGGGGGAGCGGACTTGGCGGATCGCCGCGACGCGGAGTGGTTATCCGGTGCCCTGGGCCATGCTTGTTACCCTATGCGAGCGGGTCGATATCGTGATCGCCGATCGGCGGCTGCCCGAGGCTTGCAAACCGCGCTGGCTGAAATTGGATGCGCCTGCCTTGCGCCGCACGGGTGGGGTTTCGATCCGGCTCGATCCGCCGATGGTGCGGACGGCGCGCGAACCGGGCGACCGGCATCCTTGGGTCGCGGGAGCGGAGGGGAGGGGCCGTTGAGGATTGGCGGTGGGCGCTTTTACCGCCTCACCCTCGCCCTTTTGACGCTTTGCGCGTCCCTCCCTCTCCCGGTGGGAGAGGGATTATGGCCGGACCTTGCCCGGATCAGTCGTAGCGGCGGAGAATGCCCGACAGCTTGCCCTGCACCCGTACCTGTGCGGGGGCATAGCGTTGCGGATCATAGGCCCGGTTGGCGGGGTCGAGCCGGACCATCGAGCCCTCGCGGCGGAAATATTTGAGCGTCGCCTCGCTGTCGTCGATCAGGGCCACGACGATCTGGCCGTCGCGCGCCACATCGGTGCGACGGATCAGCGCATAGTCGCCGTCGAGGATACCGGCCTCAACCATCGAGTCGCCGGATACCTCCAGTGCATAATGCTCGCCCGAGCCGAGCAGCGCGGCCGGGACGGCCAGCGTCGAGCTGCTCTCGAACGCCTCGATCGGCACACCGGCGGCGATCCGGCCGTGCAGCGGAATCTCGACCACGTCGTTCGCGGGCTCGGCGAGCGGCTTGGCCGCCGGAGTGCGAACATTCACGTCGGCCGAGGCGGACACCGGCTTTTCGGGGCGGTCGGGCATCCGCAGCACTTCCAGCGCGCGGGCGCGATTGGGCAGGCGGCGGATGAAGTGGCGTTCCTCCAATGCGGAGATCAGGCGGTGGACACCCGACTTGGACTTGAGGTCCAGCGCCTCCTTCATCTCCTCGAAGGACGGCGACACGCCGGTTTCCTTCAAACGGTCATTGATGAAGCAGACAAGCTCATGCTGCTTTGCGGTGAGCATCGCGATCCTCCGTCCAGAACAGACGTGGAACTTATATGGAACGTTTTGGCTTGCGTCAAGCGAGCATCAGGATTTCCGCCGAGTCGCCTGCACATGCTGCGGCAGCATGCGGCGGACGGATGACCAAGCAGGTGGACCGCGCCAAAGTGAGCAGCATCGAGCTGTCCTGAATGGCCGCCGCATGGACCCGGCCATCGATCATCGCGGCGCGCAGATAGTCGATACGCGGCCCATTGGCGGGCAAGTCCTCACCCAGGATCGCCGGGATCGGCGTGGGGAAGGGATCGGCCGCGCCTGCCAGATGCGCGATCAGGGGGCGGACGAACAGGGTCGCGGTAACGAAAGCGGAGACGGGATTGCCCGGCAGGCTGAGCACCACCGTTTCGCCCAGGCGGCCCGCCATCATCGGCTTGCCGGGGCGCAGTGCAATGCGCCAGAAATCGACGCTGCCGCCCGCCGCCTTCAGCGCGGGCTGGACGAGATCGTGGTCACCGACCGAGGCGCCGCCGGTCGTGACCAGCAGATCGGCCTCCACACCGGCAAAGGCGTCGCGCAACGCCTCCAGGTTATCGGGCAATATACCCAGGTCGATAATGTCGACCGGCAGGTCGGCCAGCATGGCCGCGAGCATGACGCCATTCGATTCGGGGAGGGCGGCGCCATCGTCCGATCCCGGCGGCACCAGTTCGTCGCCCGTCGCCGCGATGGCGACGCGGACGCGGGGGCGGACCGGCAGATGGTCGTGACCACCGGTCGCGGCGACCGCGATCCGCGCCGGGGTCAGGCGCTGTCCGGCCACGATCAGCGACGCGCCCTGCTCGAAATCCAGTCCGCGCCGCCGGACATTGCGACCGACATGGCCCGGGCCTTCGCCAGTCAGCAGCAGCTGGTCGCCGTCGCGCCCGGCTTCTTCCTGGATCAGAACGGTGTCGGTGCCGGGTGGCAGGGCGGCGCCGGTGAAGATGCGCGTCGCTTGCGCGCGCCCGACCTGACCAGCAAAGGGACGTCCCGCCGCGCTTTCGCCGATGACCGTCCATGGCCCCGGCATATCGGCAAAGCAGATTGCATAGCCGTCCATCGCCGACAGATCGCTGGCGGGCTGGGTCCTGCGCGCGGTGACGTTCTGAGCCGCCCAGCGTCCTGCCGCCTCGCGCAACGGCACCTCGACCACGGGGCGTTCGGTGGTCAGCGCGAGCAGGCGCGCCTGGGCTTCGGGGACGGGTAAGAGAATGACGGTCGCTCCTGTTGGCCTTGAGGACGCTTCGGCAGTCGCGGCGTTCCGTCAGGCGTGCCAGTCGCCCGACTTGCCCCCGGTCTTGGCGATCAAGCGAATATCGCCGATCGCCATACGCTTATCGAGCGCCTTGGCCATGTCGTAGACGGTCAGCAGCGTGACCGACACGGCGGTCAGCGCCTCCATCTCGACCCCGGTCTGCCCGGCCGTGGCGGCGGTCGCGGTGGCGGTCACGCCGGTGGCGTCGAGCGCCAGGTCGATCTCCACCTTGCTCAACGGCAGGGGGTGGCAGAGTGGAATGAGGTCACTGGTCTTTTTGGCGGCCATGATCCCGGCGACACGCGCGACCGCCAGGACATCGCCCTTCTGGACGCTGCCCGCCCGGATCGCGGCGGCGGCATCCGCCGACATGGTGATGCGGCCCGACGCGATGGCCTGTCGCGCGGTTATCGCCTTGGCACCGACATCGACCATCCGGGCCGAGCCTTCGTCATCCAAATGGGTCAGCCCGCTCATCCGATCAGCGCGCGGGTGGCCGCCTCGACATCCTTCTGGCGCATCAGCGCTTCGCCGACCAGGAAGCAGTGGATGCCATGCGCGGCCATCGCGTCCAGATCCTCGCGCGTCGTCAGCCCGCTTTCGGCGACGAAGGTGCAGCCTGCCGGCGCACGACCGACTAGTTCATAGGTCCGCTGAAAATCGACCGAGAAGTCCCTCAGGTCGCGGTTGTTCACACCGATCAGCCGCGATGTCAGCCGGGCGGCGCGCTCCATCTCGGCGGCGTCGTGCACCTCGACCAGCGCGTCCATCCCGCATTCGATCGCGGCGGCCTCGATCTCCTGCATCTGGGTGTCGTCCAGCGCGGCGACGATGATCAGGATTGCGTCGGCCCCCAGCGCACGCGATTCATGGACCTGCCAGGGATCGACCATGAAGTCCTTGCGCAGGACCGGGATCGATACGGCGGCGCGCGCCTGTTCCAGAAACACGTCCGCGCCCTGGAACCAGCGCTCGTCGGTCAGCACCGACAGGCAGGCGGCACCCCCGGCTTCATAGGCGCGGGCATGGGCGGGGGGATCGAAATCCTCGCGGATCAGGCCCTTGGACGGGCTGGCCTTCTTGACCTCGGCGATCAGCGCGTGGCCGGTCTTGGCATCCAGTGCGGCGCGAAAGCCACGCGGGGCGGAGACGGTCGCGATCTTGGCGTCGAGATCGGCGTGCGACATGGTCGCCTTGCGCGCGGCGACATCGGCGCGCTTGGTTTCCAGGATGCGGTCGAGCATCGTCATCGGTAGGCAATCCATCGATCGAGAAGCGCCGCGGCCTCGCCGGTGTCGATCGCACGGGCGGCGGCAACCGCGCCCTGGGCGAGGTCGGCGCTGTGCCCGGCGACGAGCAAGGCGGCGGCGGCGTTGAGGAGGACGGCGTCGCGATACGCGCCCGTCTCTCCGGCGAGAAGGCGGCGCAGCGCCTCGGCATTGTGCCGGGCGTCGCCGCCGCGAATGGCGGTGATGGGATGGCGGGCCAGTCCGGCATCCTCGGGCGTGATCGTCGCGGGCGCGCGGACATCGCCGACCGAAACCGCGATGCTGGGCCCCGCACCCGACAGTTCGTCCAGCCCCTCTTCACCGGACACCACGAGCGCGGCCGTCGCGCCGAGCTGCTCCAGCGCCTCGGCATAGACGCTTGCATAATCCGGGCGGGCGATACCGATCAGCTGGCGCCCGACATGCGCCGGATTGGCGAGCGGACCCATCAGGTTGAAGATCGTCCGCCGCCCGATCTTGCGGCGGATCGGCGTGATGCGCGCCATGGCGGGGTGGTGGTTGGCGGCGAACAGGAAGGCGATGCCGATATCGCTCAAGCTCGCCTGCGCGACGGCCCCGGCGCGTTCCATATCGAGGCCAAGGACTTCCAGCGTATCCGCCGCGCCCGCCTTGGACGAGGCGGCGCGGTTGCCATGCTTGGCGACCGGGACGCCCAGCGCCGCGACGACCAGCGATACGGCGGTGGAAACATTGAGGGTATGATGCCCGTCGCCGCCGGTGCCGCAGACATCCACCGTGCCCTGCGGCGCTTCGATCGGGATCAGTCGCTCGCGCATCGCCCGGGCCGCTTCCGCGATCTCGATCGAGGTTTCGCCGCGATCGGAGAGAGCGATCAGGAAGGCCGCGATGCTTTCGTCATCGGCCCGGCCGTCGAGGATGTCGGCAAAGGCCGCATAGGCGGTCTCGCGCGACAACGGGCTGACGGGATCGGGCAGCAGCGCGATGGTGGTCACGCGGCGGTCTCGACCGGCGGGCGCAGTCGCGCGGGCAGCTCATGCGCCACACCCGCTTCGCGCAGGAAATTGGCGAGCATGGCGTGGCCGTATTCGGTGGCGATGCTCTCCGGGTGGAACTGGACGCCGTGGATGGGAAGCGTCGCGTGGCGGAAGCCCATCACCGTGCCGTCCTCGGCGCGCGCATTGACGACCAGGCTGTCGGGCACGTCGTTGACGATCAGCGAGTGATAGCGGGTCGCGGTGAAGGGCGAGGGCAGGCCGCGGAACAGCCCGGTCCCGTCATGCAGCACCGGCGACGTCTTGCCATGCATCAGCCCGCCGCGCTCGACCAGCCCGCCGAAATGCTGGCCGATGGCCTGATGGCCCAGGCATACGCCGAGCAGCGGGCGCCCGGCCTCGGCAGCGGCTGCGACCAGATCCAGGCTGACGCCGGCTTCGGTCGGGGTGCACGGGCCCGGAGAGATAAGAAAGGCTTGCGCCCCCGACGAGAGCGCTTGGCCCGCCGAGATCGCGTCGTTGCGGACCACCTCCACCTCACTGCCCAATTCCTGAAGATAATGGACGAGGTTCCAGGTGAAGCTGTCGTAATTGTCGACGACCAGGATCATGCCACCGCCATAGCCCATCGTACGGGCGGTGCAATGCCTGCCTGACGCATAGGTCGGCCAGGATCGCGCTCGCCCGCGACATATGGCCGCAATTTTGCCGGAATAGCGCCGTTAGGACGATCCGTTCGGCGTGGAGCCCCGTTCAGCGCGGAGCAATGCGCCGCGTTCGACGTTAGAGTCTCAAAGGAGTCCCGTTGCCATGGTAAGAGCCGCCCTGATCGCTGCCCTGTTGCTGACCCCGGGAGCGGCTTTGGCCCAGCAATCGCCGAACAACCCCCAGGCCGAGAGTGGCCAGCCGCCCAAGCGGGTGCGCCAGGTGACTTTGACCGGCGATCAGAAATGCCCGGAAAGCACCGCCGAGGAAGTGGTGGTCTGCGGCCGGGACGACGAACCTTACCGCATTCCCAAGGCGCTGCGGAACGACAAGCCGATTCCTGCGCAGAACCAGAGCTGGGTCAACCGGGCCGCGACGATGGACCAGGTCGGTCGCGTGGCGGGCGGCATTCCCGACACCTGCTCGCCGGTCGGTACGGGCGGCCAGAGCGGATGCAGCATGATGTGGAACCAGCAATATCAGGCTGAGCGTCGTGCGCGCCGCGCCGAAGCGACGCCGCCTGCGGCCGATGGCGAGTAACGGTTCAGGGCCTAAAGGCTAATCCAAATCTGTTCCCCGGCGAAGGCCGGGGCCCAGCTTCTACCAAGCTGAAAGCGCGCAGGGCGGTGCGTGGGAGGTAATTTCCCGTATCGCAAACGTCATAGCAACTGGACCCCGGCCTTCGCCGGGGAACAGGCATAGGCATGAGCGGTACGCTTACTGCCCAAAACCGCCTTCGCCCGCCCGCGCCACGGCATCACGCGCCGCCGCCAGCATCGCGCCCGCCTTCGCCTCGCATTCCCGCTGCTCATAGGCGGGGTCGCTATCGGCGACGATGCCCGCGCCCGCCTGGACGTGGATGGTGTCGTCCTTGACCACGGCGGTGCGCAGCACGATGCATGAGTCCATCGAGCCATCGGGCGAGAAATAGCCCACGCCGCCCGCATAGGCCCCGCGCCGTTCCGGTTCCAGCTCGGCGATGATCTGGCAGGCGCGGACCTTGGGTGCGCCACTGACCGTGCCAGCAGGAAATCCGGCGAACAGCGCGTCCAGCGCGTCCTTGTCGTCCGCCAACTGGCCGACGACGTTGGACACGATGTGCATGACGTGGCTGTAGAACTCGACCGTGTAGCTGTCGGTCACCCGCACGCTCCCCGCCGACGCGGCCCGGCCGACATCGTTGCGGCCCAGGTCGAGCAGCATCAGATGCTCGGCGCGTTCCTTGGGATCGGCGAGCAGGCTGTCGCGGTTAGCGAAATCCTCGACGCCCGTCTTGCCGCGCGGGCGGGTGCCCGCGATGGGACGGATCGTGATCTCGCCATCGCGGACGCGGACCAGGATTTCCGGGCTCGACCCGATCAGCGAAAAGCCTGGCAGGTCGAGGTGATAGAGGAAAGGCGAGGGGTTGATCCGCCGCAGGCTGCGGTACAGCTCGAACGGCGGCAGGGTGAAGGGGGCGGAGAAACGCTGGGCCAGCACCACCTGAAAGATATCGCCCGCGACGATATAGTCCTTCGCGCGCGCCACCATCTCGGCATAGCGGCCGGGGGGCAGGGCGGGCTGATAGGCCGGTTCGGGCAGGTCGGCGCGGACCGGCGCGGGCAGCGTCGCGCTGGCCAGCCGCGCGGCGGTGGCGTCCAGCCGTTCCTCGGCCTCGGCGATCATCCGGGCGGCGTCACGGGCCGCATCGGGCCAGACCGGCGCGACCATGTACAGCGCGTCGGCCAGCCGGTCGAACACCAGGATCACCGTCGGGCGGACAAAGATCATGTCGGGCAGGCCGAGCGGATCGACCTCCGGCTGGGGCAGGTTTTCGACCAGCCCCACCGTCTCGTACCCGAAATAGCCGACCAGACAGGCGAGGGCGGAGGGTAGGCCCTCCGGCACCTCGGCGCGGCACTCGGCGACCAGCTGGCGCAGCGCCTCCAGCGTCGGGGCCGCGCACGGCGTGAACGCTTCGCGATCGGTGGTCCAATGCCGGTTGATCGCCGCGCTGTGCCCATCGGCCCGAAAGACCAGGTCGGGGGCCAGGCCGATCAGGCTGTACCGCCCGCGCGTCGCACCGCCCTCGACCGATTCGAGCAGGAAGTCACCGCGCCCCGGCTCGATCAGCTTCAGCGCGGCGGCGACCGGCGTCTCGGTATCGGCGATCTGCCGCCGCCAGATCAGCTGCGGCTGGCCGTCCGCCAACCGCCCGGCGGCGTCAGTTGGCGCCATTGGTCAGCAGCTCCGAGCGGACCTTGGCGACCGCCTTGGGATCGGTCTTCACGCCCACCACGTCGCGCACGGCGCGGGCGAACTGCGACACATATTCGCGGCCGATCAGGCGACCGATATCGCCCCGCGCGGCCTGGATCGCGGCGGTGTTGCCGGTCGCGTTGCCCGGTTCGATCTTGGTCGCGCGGATGATATACCAGCCCTCGTTCTGCGGCGCCTCCAGCGTCTTGGCCTTGTTCTGCGGCATCGAGAACAGGAGGGCGAGCGGCGCGGCGGCGGGGGTGTTCTGCGCAGCGGCCAGGTCACGGCGCGAGGCGGCGATCGGGCGGACCGGCGGCACGGCCAGACCGGTTTCCTTCAGCGCCTGTGCCATCGACATGCCCTTGTTCACCTTGGCGAGCACGGAATTGGCCAGCTTGCGCGCGGCGGCACGGGCGCGGTCGGCGGTCAGGTCGGCGACGACCTGGGCGCGCACCTGCGCCAGCGGACGCGGGGCGGCGCGCTGGACCTGGCCGACGCCAACGACGGCGAAGCTGCCATCCTGGCCGACCGGCACCACCTGCGGCGCGTCACCATCCTCGGCGGTGAAGGCGGCGGTGATCATCGCACGCTGCTCCGGCGTCGCCTGGAAGGTGGGGGCATCGGGGGCGAGGCCCTGCGCCGTCACGGCCGGGGTCGTCTGCGCCTGCAGCTTGCGGTCGGCAATCACCTCGTCAAAGGTCGCATTGCCCGACAGCGCATCCTCGATCGCATTGCGCATCTCGCCCAGCGCGGCGGCCTGCTTCTGCTTGGTCAGTTCGGCGACGATCTCGGGGCGGGCCTGGGCCAGCGTCTTGCCGGGGACCTGGGTGATCGCATCGACCTTGGCGACGACGAAGCCCAGCGTGCCGCGCACCGGGCCGACGATCGCGCCTTGCGCGGCGCCGAACACCGCATCGGCAACAGCGGCCGAGCTCTGTGCGGCGTAGGCGGCCTTGTCGACCGCCTTCTGGGTCGAGGCTTCCAGACCGGCGGCGCGGGCGGCATCGGCGAGCGAGGTGCCCGCCTTTGCCTTGGCGGCCAGCGCGTTCGCACCCGCCTGGTCCAGCACGACGACCTGGGTCACGTCGCGCTTCTGGGTGGCGGCATAGCGCGACTGGTTGGTCTGGTAATAGCGCGCGATCTCCGCTTCGCTCGGCGTCGACTGGGCAGCGACGGCGGCGGTATTGACCACTGCATAGCGGACGGTGCGCCGCTCGGGCAGCGAGTAGCGCTGCACGTTGCGCGTGTAGAAGCTCTGAATATCCGCGTCGGTCGGTGCGGGGCCGGTCGGCACCAGGCGGGTAGGGATATAGCCGACCTCACCCTGGCGCTTTTCGAGCAGCAGCGAGGCATAGGGCAGCGCCATCTGCATGGCGAACTGCGTCGCGCCGATGGTCGGCACGGTCAGCTGCTGGGCAAAGGTGGTGCGGATCAGGTCGGTGCGGACCTGGGCGTCGGTCATCTTCCGCTGCGCCAGAAGCTGTTGGTAGAGCGCCGGATCGAACTGGCCGTTGGGACCGCGAAACGCCGGGATCGAGGCGATCTGGCCGTCGATCAGGCGGCGCGAGACGACCATGCCCTGATCCTTGCCGAACTGTTCCAGCGACAGGCCGGTGATCTCGCGTTGCAACGTGCCCTCGAACCCGCCCGCCGCGATGAACTGCGCGACGTCGAGCGTGGGCTGTTCCTGGCGATAGGATGCCACCTCGTTCTGCACGGCGCTGCGCAGGTCGTTGGCGGTGATCTTCGCGTCGCCGACCTTGGCGACTTGGGACCCGGTGATGCCGCCCGCCATGCTGGAGATGTTAGTCACGTCCCCGGCGGCAAAGGCGATTGCGATCACGCCCAGCACGATGAAGGTGACGATGACGCCGGCCTTGGAATTGATGATCCGGCGGAAGAAGCTGAGCATGGACGACCGATCGGCAAGAAAGAAAATCGGGACGTGCTTTAGGGGCGCGGCGGCCCCGCATCAAGCTTGTGCGAAAACCGCAATCCGCTATCGGTGTTGAACACGTATAACAGACGACTCATTCGGGAGCCTGATATGGCACGGCGCAAATTGGTGGCGGGCAACTGGAAAATGAACGGTTCGCGCGCCGCGCTGGCCGAGCTGGACGGCATTGCCAAGGCGGCTGAAGCGGCCCCGAACGTCGACGTGGCGATGGCGGTGCCCTTCACCCTGATCGCACCCGCCGCCGAGCGTGTGCCCGGCCTCGCCATCGGGGCCGAGGATGTGCACGACCGCGATTCGGGGGCACATACCGGCTGCGTCTCGGCCGGGATGGTTCAGGAGGCGGGGGCCCGCTTCACGATCGTCGGTCACTCCGAACGCCGCGCGGATCAGGGCGAGACGAGCCAGGACGCCTGGGCCAAGGCCGCGGCGGCGCATCGCCAGGGGCTGAACGTCATCCTGTGCTGCGGCGAAACCGAGGCGGAGCGCAATGCGGGCCGCGCCGAGCGGGTGGTGCAGGCGCAGATCGAGAAGTCGGTGCCCGACAATGCGGATGGCAGCTGGTTCACGCTCGCCTATGAACCGCGCTGGGCGATCGGGACCGGGCGGACGCCGACCGTCGAGGAGATCGCGACCATCCATGCGATCGCGCGGGCCAAGCTGCGCATGCTGATCGGCGATGCGGCGGACGGGGTACGTATCCTGTATGGCGGCTCGGTGACGGGCGACAATGCGGCCACGCTGCTGGCCATCGAAAATGTCGACGGCGCGCTGGTCGGCGGCGCAAGCCTGACAGCCGCCAAATTCGTGCCGATCATCGAGGCGGCGGCGGGGTTGTGATCATGGGGTGAGGGCGGGGCGTGGTCCAACGGCCCGCCCCGCACACCTCTCAAGCGCCGGAATAGCGCTTCTTCAACATCGCGTAGGTCGCCCGCAGCGCATACGCATCGCCGCCCTTGGGCCGCCCCGGCTTGGCCGAGGGACGCCAGGCGAATACGTCGAGATGCGCCCAGGCCGTATCCTTGGGCACGAAGCGTCGCAGGAACAACGCCGCCGTGATCGCCCCAGCAAAGCCGCCATCCGGCGCATTCACCATGTCGGCGATGTCGGACTTCAGCATGTCGTCATAACCGTCCCAGAGCGGCATCCGCCACACCGGATCGTCCTCCGCCACGCCAGCCGCCAGCAGGTCCGCCGCCAGCGCCTCGTCATCGGTGAACAAGGGCGGCAGGTCGGGGCCCAGCGCCACCCGCGCCGCGCCGGTCAGGGTGGCGAAGTCGAGGATCAGCTCCGGCGCGTCCTCACCCGCGCGGGTCAGCGCGTCGCCCAGGATCAACCGGCCCTCGGCATCGGTATTGGTGTTCTCGACCGTCAGGCCCTTGCGCGTCCGCAGCACGTCGCCGGGGCGGAAGGCCGCGCCCGATATCGCATTCTCGACCGCCGGGATCAGCAGGTGGAGCCGGACCGGCAGCTTGGCCGCCATCACAAGCCCGGCCAGCGCCAGCGCATGGGCCGCGCCGCCCATGTCCTTCTTCATCAGCCGCATGCCGGCGGACGGCTTGATGTCGAGCCCGCCGGTGTCGAAGCACACGCCCTTGCCGACGATGGCGATGCGGGGATGGCTGGTGTCGCCCCAATGGAGCTCGATCAGCCGGGGCGCACGCTCGCGGATCGCGGCCTGGCCCACCGCATGGATCATCGGATAGTCGCGCGCCAGCGCCTCGCCGCTGATTACGGTCACGTCCGCATGATGCGCGCGCGCCAGCATCTGCGCCTCGGCCTCCAACTCGGCGGGGCCCAGATCACCCGCGCCGCTATTGACCAGATCGCGGACCTGCGCCGTCGCGGCGGCGATGCGGATGATCTCGTCCCGGTGCGCGACATCGCGGGTCAGCAGGACGCGCGGTGCGGCGTCCTCCGCCTTGCGATAGCGGGTGAAGCGATATTGGCCGAGCAGCCAGCCCAGCGCATTGGCGCCGACCTCCACCCCGTCGAGGCGATAGCTGCCCTCGGGCAGCGCTTCGGCCAGCTTGGCCAGCGCCCAGGGCGAGCTGGCGTCGGCGACCCCCGCGATGACGGCGATGCCGTCCCCGTCGGGGATCAGGACATGGGTGCCCGGCTTGGCGGTGAAACGCTGTGCGGTGGCCAGCGCGCGGGTCGCGGCGGACTGAAGGTTCAGCCAGGCGTCGAACGTCTCGGGCGTCAGCAGGGTGATCGTGCGGGCGCTCTGGCCACGATCGGGCTGGAGAAGGGAAGCGAAGTCGGTCATTCGGCGGGGCTCACCAGAAACTGTTCGATCTTTCCGTTGGCACCGGGCTCGGCATAGGTGCTGATGCGCAGGCTGCGGTTCGGATAGGTGACGCGGTAGTTGCGGTTGACGAAGCCGCCCCGCAACCGGGTGCGGCCGCTCTGCTCGATCGTGACCGGAGTGCCCAGCGGCGACAGGCTGGCCTTATAGTCGGCGATGGTCGCGGGCGTGAAATAATAGGCCGCGTCCTCGGTCAGCAGCGCGCGGTCGAGATTTCCCGCCTGCAACTGCGCATAGACCGCCTGGGTGCGGGCCAGGGCGGCGGCATCCTCGCTATTGGCCTGGGGGGCGGGGAGGATGATCTGCGAAATGCCCTTGGCGATTCGGTTCTGCGCATCGGCGAACCAGGCATTGACCGCGACGACGATAGCGGCCTTGTCTTCCGGGTAGACAATATTTTCGGTCAAGAAGCCGACCGCTTCGCCGCTATGTTCGACCATGCGGTGGCCATCGGCGACGGCGATCCCGACGCCCAGCCCATAGCCGGTGCTGGCGCCGCTGGTCAGGTTGACCGGCGTTTCCTGCTCGGCCCAATCCTTGGGCGAAAGCAGCGTGCGGTTCATTCGGGCGATGTCCCATTTCGCAAGGTCCTCGGCCGACATAGACAGTTCGCCCGCCGCATAGAGCCAGCCGGGGGCGGCGGGCGTCTCGACCCGCACGGGGCCCAGCGCGTGGCGCAGATAGCCTTGCGGGAAACCGGGGCCGACCGCCTTGTCCTGGTCGATCGCGCGGATGCCCAGAGGCTTGAAGACATGGGCCTGAAGGAAGGCGAGCAGGGGTTGGCCCGACACCTTCTCGACGATCATGCCCGCCACGACATAGCCCGTGTTGGAATATTGCCACTGCGTGCCCGGCGCGAAGTCGAGCGGGGCCTTGGCCCAGCGGTCGACGATGCCCTGCGGCGTGGTCGGCGTTGCCATCGCCTTGAAGCTGTAATCCTGCGGCCAGTAATCACGCAGGCCCGAGGTATGGCTGAGCAGCTGGCGGATGGTGATCTTGTCGCCATCGGTGATGCCCGGAATGTACTTCGACACCGTATCGTCGAGCGACAGCTTGCCCTGGTCCGCCAGCAACAGGATCGCGGCGGCGGTGAACTGCTTCGACACCGAGGCGATCTGATAGGGGAGCTTGGGGTCGGCGGGGCCCGTCTGCCCCTCATATTGCTTGCCATAGGCCTTGGCGAGGACGATCCGGCCGCCGCGCACCACCGCGACCGAGGCGGAGGGGACGCCGGTATCGGCCAGCGTCTTCGTCACCAGCGCGTCGATCTTCTGGGTTTCCGCCGGGGTCAGGGCCTGGGCGAGGAGCGGGGCGGGGGCGATGAGCGCGATCGCCGCCAGCAAATGGGGGTATCTCATGCGCGCCAAGGAAGCAGGTTTGCGGGAACCGCGCAACGGGTGTGGGCGCGTGGGCTTTGAGGCCGCCGTCTCTACATGGCGGTCGCAGACTTTTTTTGCTGCCACCCCGGCGAAGGCCGGGGTCCAGTTGCCACGTTCGGCGTTGGGGAAGAGCATCGCGCGCCTTAGGGCGCGCCGTATCTGGACCCCGGCCTTCGCCGGGGTGGTCTTGGGAGATAGGCAATTGACCACCGAACTGACTATCCTCGGCTGGTCGATCATCCTGCTGTTCGTGCATATCGCCCTGCAGTCGCAGATGGCGACGTTGGACCGAGGCATCGGCTGGAACGCAGGTCCGCGCGACGGAACGCCCGCGCCGCTGGGCCGCTATGCGGGCCGCGCCGAGCGCGCCTCGGCCAATTTTCGCGAGACCTGGCCGATCTTCATCGCCTTGGCGCTGGGGCTCGCCGTCACGGGGCGGAGCGGCGGCATCGCGGCGACCGGCGCGTGGGTGTGGTTCCTCGCGCGGGCCGCCTATGTGCCGCTGTACCTCTTCGGCGTCCGCTATGTGCGGTCGCTGGCCTATCTGGTGTCGATGATCGGCCTGGTGATGATGCTTATTCGTTTCCTGTGACGGGAACGCCGTATAGGTCGTGCTCGTCGGCATCCTCGATCGCGACCTTCACGATATCGCCGACGCTCAGATGCCCGGCATCGCGCAGGAAGACCTCGCCGTCGATCTCGGGCGCATCCGCCTGGGAGCGGCCAGTCGCGCCGCCTTCCTCGTCCACCGCGTCGATGATGACGGGCAGGGTGCGGCCGACCTTGGCGGCGAGCTTGGCAGCCGAGATGGCGGCGGTCTTTTCCATGATCCGCGCGTAACGCTCTTCCTTCACCTCCTCAGGGACGTGATCGGGCAGGGCGTTGGCGGCGGCACCCTCGACCGGCTCGAAGCGGAAAGCACCGACGCGGTCGAGCTGGGCTTCGTCCAGCCAGTCCAGCAGATACTCGAAATCCTCCTCCGTCTCGCCGGGGAAGCCGACGACGAAGGTCGAGCGGATCGCGATGTCGGGGCAGATGTCGCGCCACTGGTGGATGCGTTGCAGCACCTTGGCGTCGTTGCCGGGGCGCTTCATGCGCTTGAGCACCGAGGGCGCGGCATGCTGGAACGGGATGTCCAGATAGGGCAGCACCAGCCCTTCCGCCATCAGCGGGATCACCTGATCCACATGCGGATAGGGATAGACATAGTGCAGCCGCACCCACGGCGCGATCTTGCCCAGTTCGCGGGCCAGGTCGGTCATGTGCGGCACGACCTCCTGCCCCTTCCACATCCGGGGTTCCTTGCGGATGTCGATGCCGTAGGCCGAGGTATCCTGGCTGATGACCAGCAACTCACGCGTGCCCGCCGCGACCAGTTTTTCCGCCTCGCGCAGGATTGCGTCGGGACGGCGGCTGACCAAATCGCCGCGCAGGCTGGGGATGATGCAGAAGCTGCACCGGTGGTTGCAGCCCTCCGAAATCTTCAGATAGCTATAGTGACGCGGGGTCAGCTTCAGACCCGCATCGGGGATCAGGTCGATATAGGGCGACAGGTTGGCGGGCGCGGCGGCGTGGACGGCCTCCACCACCTGCTCATATTCATGCGCGCCGGTGATCGCGAGCACGTCCGGAAAGCGGGTGCGGATCGCCTCGGCTTCCTTGCCCATGCAGCCGGTCACGATGACGCGACCGTTTTCCTTGATCGCCTCGCCGATCGCCTCCAGGCTTTCCTCCTTGGCGGAGTCGAGAAAGCCGCAGGTGTTGACCAGCACGACATCGGCCCCGGCATAGTCGGGCGACATCTGATAGCCGTCGGCGCGCAGCTGGGTCAGGATGCGTTCGCTGTCGACCAGATTCTTGGGACAGCCGAGCGAGACCATGCCGACACGCGGCGGAGTGGGGAGTTTGGTTGCCATGGGATGCGCGCGCACATAGTCCAGATCGGATCACTTTTCCAGATGCCTGCCCCATATGTCTGGTCGAGCGAGGTCGACACGGCCCCGCAATCCCGGCATGAGGGCGGCAACGGACGACGGTTGAAGGTTGAGGGGCGATGCTGGCGATCGGATTGATGTCGGGAACGTCGCTCGACGGGGTCGACGCTGCACTGATCGAAACCGATGGCGAGGGGCTGGTCCGGCCGATCGCCTTCCGCTCGGAGGCCTATTCGGACGGCGCACGGACCGAACTGGCCGAGGCGACCGCGCTGGCGCTGACCTTCGACCGGCCGCGCGCCAGCCCACCCATCGTTGCGGCGAGCGAGTTGATCGTGCGGACCCATGCGATGGCGGTGCAGAAGCTGCTGCGCGATGCCGGCGTCGAGGCGGGAGTAGTCGATGTCATCGGCTTTCACGGCCAGACGGTCGCGCATCGCCCCGATCGCGGCTGGACCTGGCAGATCGGCGACGGGCAGGCGCTGGCGGATGCGACCGGGATCGTCACCGTCTCCGATTTTCGCTCGGCCGATGTCGCGGCGGGCGGGCAGGGCGCGCCGCTGATCCCCGTCTATCACGCCGCGCTGGGCGCCGGACTGGAGAAGCCGGTCGCGATCCTCAATCTGGGCGGGGTGGCGAATGTTACCTGGATTGGTCGCGACGGTGCGTTGGTCGCCTTCGACACCGGACCTGCCAACGGCCTGATCGACAGTTGGATGGAGGCCGAGACCGGCCAGCGCTATGATGCGAACGGCCAGACGGCGGCCAGCGGGCGGGTCGAGCCGACCGTGCTCGACACGATGATGGACAATGGCTGGTTCGACCTCGCGCCGCCTAAGTCGCTCGATCGCAACGACTTCACCATCCAGCCCGCGCGGGGCTTGTCGGCGGCGGACGGCGCAGCGACGCTGACCGCCTTCACCGCGCGGACGGTGGCGCGGGCACTCGACCATTTGCCCGAGCGGCCCCGGCGTCTGCTGGTCGCGGGCGGCGGGCGGCACAATGCGACGATGCTGGCGATGATCGCGACCGAGACGGGGCTCACGCCCGAGCCGACCGACAGGCTCGGCTGGGACGGCGATGCACTAGAGGCCCAGGGCTTTGCTTATATGGCGGTGCGACGGCTGGACGAGCGGCCGATCAGCTTTCCGGGCACGACCGGCGTGCCGCAGGCGATGACCGGCGGCGTGATCCATCGCCCGGCCGGGGCCTGACCTATCGCGGCTTGGCGCTCTTCGCGTTGACCTTGGCCGGGATGGGGCAGCCGTCGATTTCGCGAAGCACGGTATATTGCGGCTCGGCATCCGGCAGCTCGTTCAATTTGCGCAGGCTGGGCGTCTCCGCCTTGCCGCGGACCCGCCGTTCTTTCGGCACGCAGCGTTCGGGCGGCTGGCCGATGGTCGGCATGGTGGAATAGGGAACACCCGATTCGGCGAAGAGCGCCAACGCGACGAGCAACATCATCGACTTCCTCCCTTTGTATGGGAGGATGTTACATCGTCACTGCGTCAGAGACAATCAGCGCGCGACATAGGCGTCGATCAGCGCGCCGACATAATCGGGTTTGTCGCTGGTCAGTCCCGGCGCCGGACGGCCCTTCCCATAGATGAAGCCGTAGATCGGATAGGTCGAGCTGCCCAATCCGTCCGAGTCGCGGAACCAGACCTTCACCCGGCTCCAGTCGTTTTCGGGCGATACGTCGAACAGCGTTACATCCTGTTCGGCATGGCCGCGCTCGCCATTCTGGATCGACCAGTTGGCATGGGTCAGCATCAGCACCCGGTCCTCGACCACGCGGCTGACCACCGCGACATGGCCCAGCGGCAGGCGGCTGGTCTTTTCAAAGACGACGACGGCTCCCACCCGCGGGGTGTGGCCGCGCGGATACTTCCCCTCGGCCTGCGACCACCAGGTCCAGGCGTCGCCGTAGATCGGAATGCCGGAGGCGGCGCGTGCGAAGGGGACGCACTGTCCGACATAATCGAGCAGCGAACGCGCCTCGGCCGGAAGGGCGACCGTCAGTGCGCAGAGCGATAGGATTGCCTTGGACACCATGCCTTTCATGGTGTCGACCCTATGAAGCACGCCTTAATCCACACCTGTCCGGCATGGTTAACGGCTTGGTAACGAGATGGAGTGAGTAGGAGGCGCGACCGGTTGAGGGCGTGCGCGCGGATCACAGCCTAGCCGCGCCGGGCGCTCGCTCGGGCTTCGAGAAGGTCCCACAGACCCCGATGCTGACCCAGCAACTGGGTGGCACCGAAACCCCGGGCACGGGCCAGGCCGATGGCCGATTCGTCGTCCTCGCAATCGAGCAGCGGTTCGGGCAGGGTGCTGGGGGGCGTGGACACGCCGAAGCGCATCGCGGCCTGCGACAGGATCTGGCGGATCGATCGCCAGTCGAGGATTAGCGCGGAAACCGCCCCGGTGGCGCAGCCCCGCCGGTCGGAGTTGGCCAGCATTTCCAGCGTCTGGCGCAACTGGGTCAGCGCCGCATCGGTCTGCGCCTGTCCTGGCGTGGACGGCAGCGGACCGGCGGCGGAGGTCAGATGGGCCAGAAAGGCGCGTTCGTTCGAAAAGGCGTTCGACGAACTGATCAGCCAGGGCAGCGTGTCGAGCTCGATCCCGCGCGCCATGGCATAGTCGATCATGCACGGATGGTTGCCGTGCACGGCACACACGGCATGGACGGCGTCGGTCAGGTCGTGGAGCAGAACCTGCGGCAAGAGCAGCGACTGGACATGCGGATGCCCGGCGCTGCCCAGCCGGGCCATGATGGCCCGGATGTCGCCCCGTCGATCACTCTGAATGTCCAATGCCGTCAGGGTTGCCATGTCCGTTCCGATAATGGGTGGTTGCGGCGCAAGGACGTTCGGTCCTTTTGTCGCTCCCGATCGGTCGGCCTAACCAGTTTTCGTTAACACCCGGTTTACGAAATCGGAGTCGCTTCCGTAACGAGTTGTTCGGGCGTTTCGTCGCGACAAAACGCGCCCGTTGCGGGACGATGTGCCGATCGCGCTTGCCGGATCATGGTGGCCTCGCAATAACGCGCCCTCACACATCGGGCGACGACCCGGTGCGATAGGGTCTGGAGTGGTATGAATGCGCAAATGGGTGCTGGGTCTCGCGCTGGCGTCGGTGGGAGCGTCGATCGCAATCGGGTCGGGGGCACCGGCGATGGCCGCTGATGGTCCGGCCGCCCAAGGCCGCAAGCAGGGCGAACTGACCCTCGGCCGGGTCTTCGGCAGCCCCGACCTGTCGGGATCGCAGCCGCGCGGCCTTCGCCTGTCGCCCGACGGCACCCTCCTGACCTCGCTGCGTCCGCGTGCCGACGAGCGCGAGCGGCTGGACCTTTGGGCGCGCGATACCCGCACCGGCGAAGAGCGGATGCTGGTCGATTCCAAGAAGGTCGGTTCGGGCGCCGAGCTGTCCGAGGCGGAAAAGATGCAGCGCGAGCGTGCGCGGATCGGCGGGTCGAAGGGCATCGTCGCCTATGACTGGGCCCCCGACGGTAAGTCGATCCTGGTGCCGCTGGATGGCGATCTGTACCTCGCCAGCCTGGACGGCACGGTCCGCCGCCTGACCAGCACGCCGGGCGGCGAGCTGAACCCGATCGTCAGTCCCAAGGGCGGTTATGTCAGCTTCGTGCGCGACCAGAATTTGTGGGCCATGCCGCTCGGTGGCGGCGAGGCGCGCGCGCTGACCAAGGAGGGCGGCGGCACTGTCCATTTCGGTGAGGCGGAATTCGTCGCGCAGGAGGAAATGCACCGCTTCACCGGCTATTGGTGGAGCCCCGACGAACGCTATATCGCGGTCGAGCGGTTCGATGACGCGCCCGTCAAGGTCGCCGTTCGCGCCGCCATCGGCGCAGCGGGCACCAAGGTCTATGAACAGCGCTATCCGGCGGCGGGTACGCCCAATGCGCTGGTCGATCTGTGCGTCATGAAGGCGGACGGCTCGGGCCGGGTGAAGGTCGACTTGGGTACCAACCCGGATATCTATCTGGCGCGCGTCGACTGGACCCCGGACGGCTCGGCGATGCTGGTCCAGCGCGAGAGCCGCGACCAGAAGACGCTCGACATGCTGCGCGTCGATCCCAAGACCGGCAAGTCGACGGTCCTCTTCACCGAGCGTTCGGGCGACCGCAGCTGGCTGAACCTGTCCGACGCCTATCGCCCGATGAAGGATGGCAGCCTGATCTGGCGGTCGGAGCGGGACGGCTATGGCCATCTCTATCATTTCTCGAACGGCCAGTGGACGCAGCTGACCAAGGGGCCGTGGGTCGTCACCAACCTGGTCGGCGTCGATGAAGCAAAGGGCCGCTTGTACTTTACCGGCCTGAAGGACGATGTGCTCGAACAGCATCTCTATGCCGTCGACATCGCCCAGCCGAACGTCATCACCCGCCTGACCGAGCGCGGCTATACCAACAGCGCTACGATGGACTCGTCGGCCAGCCGCTTCATCGTCTCGCGCTCCAGTCCGACCCAGCCGACCCAGGTCTATCTGGCCGACACTACCGGCAAGCGGCTGAGCTGGATCAACGAGAACGCGATTGTCGCGGGCCACCCCTATGCGCCCTATCTCGCCAGCCACCGCGAGACCAAGTTCGGCACGATCAAGGCCGATGACGGCACGACGCTCTATTGGGAGATGATCACGCCCAAGCTGGAGCCGGGCAAGCGCTACCCCGTCTTCTTCCAGCATTATGGCGGCCCCGGCACCGGCCAGCAGGTCACGCGCGGCTGGCAAGGCGCGCTGCCGCAATATCTGGTCGACCAAGGGTGGATCTTCTTCCAGATCGACAATCGCGGCTCGTATAATCGCGGCAAGGCGTTCGAGGATGCCATCTACCACGCGATGGGCACGGTCGAGGTCGCCGATCAGCTGGCGGGCGCGAACTATCTGAAGACGCTGCCCTTCGTCGACCCTGCGCGCATCGCGACCTATGGCTGGTCGTACGGCGGCTATATGTCGATCAAGATGCTGGAAAAGACGCCGGGCGTGTACGCCGCCGCCGTGTCGGGGGCACCGGTCACCGATTGGCAGCTCTACGATACGCACTACACCGAGCGCTATCTGGGCGATCCGCGCACCGACCCGCAAAGCTATGCGGGCTCGCAGGCGATCACCGATGCGGCGAAGATCCGCGATCCGCTGATGCTGATCCACGGAATGGCGGACGATAACGTCTTCCTCGACAATGCGACGGCCTTTGCCGCCGAGATGCAGAAGACCGACACGCCGTTCGAGATGATGCTCTATCCCGGCCAGACCCACCGCGTCGGCGGGCCGGGCGTGTCAGAGCATCTGTGGCATACGATCCTGAACTTCCTCGACCGGACGGTGAAGGACAAGCCGAAGAAATAAAGTGATCCTCCCCGGCACGGGGAGGGGGACCATGCGCAGCATGGTGGAGGGGGCGTACCGCGAGTGTTGACCCGTGTGGCGCTCCCCCTCCGTCAGCGCTGACGCGCTGCCACCTCCCCGTAACGGGGAGGATTTACGGACTGTACATGGCATTTCTGAAGACCTTCCACCTCTGGCCGTTCCTCGACACGCTGGTCAGCTATCTGACCGCGTTCGTCCTGGGCACCGTGATCGGTGCGGAGCGGCAATATCGCCAGCGTACGGCGGGGCTGCGCACCAACGCCCTGGTCGCGATCGGCGCGGCGGCGTTCGTCGATCTCGGCCAGCGGCTGGGCGGCGATGTCGAGTCCATCCGCATCATTGCCTATGTCGTCTCCGGCATCGGTTTCCTGGGCGCTGGCGTCATCATGAAGGAGGGGATGAACGTCCGCGGGCTGAATACCGCGGCGACCCTCTGGTGCTCGGCGGCGGTCGGCTCGATTGCGGGTAGCGACATGGTGGCCGAAGCCGTGCTGCTGACCGTCATCGTCCTGCTCGCCAATACCGCGCTGCGCCCACTGGTCGATGCGATCAACCGCTTCCCGGTCGAGGGACGCCATGTCGAGGCGACCTATTCGGTCAGCCTGACGACCACCGCAGCCCAGGCCGGGCCGATCGGCGACCTGCTGGTCGAGCATCTGGAAGGCGCCGGGCTGCCCGTCGGCGAACTGGATATCGAAGAGAGCGGCGAGGATCAGGTGCGCGTGACCGCCACGCTGACCCCGACCATCGTGGAGGCGAGCGAACTGGACAGGATTACGGACCATTTCCAGTCGGTCCACGGCATTGCCCACGCCACTTGGGGGGCGAGTACCCACGACTGATGGATGCCTCCCCCGGCGCTATGCGCGCGCTATGCGAAACCGGGGAATCGCTCTCGCATTGCTATGCCGCCTGAGATTAGCCGCTGAGCCTGACAAGGAGGCGATATGGCGGCACGGGTTCGGACAGCATGGGAAGGGCTTGCGCTGCGCCTGTTGGGGGTCGGGCTCTGCGTGCTGGCGTGGCGGGTGATCGCGCATCTGGTCGCAATGGCCAACCATGGCGGGCGGGCGACACTTGTGGGTTATGCGCTCGCCACGCTGGGCTTCATGGCGGGCAGCCTGGGCAGTGCGCTTACCATCCTGGGTGGCCATGTGTTCGATGAGGTGCCGGTCAGCGCCCGCTGGCGGCGGGTGTAAGCGAGATTATGCCGCCACTATGCGAAAGCCGCAAATCGCTCTCGAAACCCTATGGGCCGAGGCGTAGCTGATCGGGGCGGGCGACGGATCGCCCGATCGGCAGAGGTTTCAAGTCCTTATGAGTTCGGATGTTTTTCCCCAGCCGGACGGTCCGGCGCGGATCATCTATGTCGGTCAGGACCGGGACGGTCATTGGCTGGTCCAGGATAGCGAGCGATTGCTGGAGGGGCGTTTCGTCTCGCGCGGGGCGGCGATGCGTTATGCCGCCGAAGAGGCCGAAATCTATCATGCCAGCGTTCGGGTGTCGGGCACGGCGTTGATCCCGCTGGTGCCCTTCGGACCCTTGCCGATGCCGCAGGCCGCGTGATGGACGCGCTGATGCGACATCGCCGCGATCCCCGCTGGCCCGCCGTGGAGGCGGCGCTGGGGGCCTTGCGCGAACACCATCGCCGGGCGGTGCGGATCGTCGACGCCGATTGCGGCGCGGGCGGCTTCCTGATCGCGGTCGCCGAGCGGGCGCGGGCGATGGGCTTCACCGCGATCGAGGGGCGCGGCATCGGCGGCTCCCCCGCGCTGATCGGCCGGGCGAAAGCGGCGGCGCGGCGGCACCGCGATGCGGCAATGGGACTGGTCTTCGAGCGCGCCGATCCGGCCGAAGCGCTGGCGACCGAGTGCGAGTTTCCGGCCGACATCGTGGTCTGGCATCGCGGCGGCGGGCTGACGGGGGCGCTGCGGGCGGCGGGGACATCGGTGATCGGCGATCCGGTCGAGGGGCGGGCGCCCCGGGAGATGATGGCATGACGGGACGGGATATGGCCTGGCGGATGCTGGGCGGTGCGATGATGCTGGGCGCGTCGGTGGCGACGCTGATGGGACCGACGGGCTCGCTGCTGGCGCTGTTCTGGTTCCTGGTGGCGCTGGGCGGCCTGACGCTGCTGCTGAACGGCAAGCGCCTGGCCCAGGCGCTGCGGGCCGAGCGGCGCGGCCATTATCACACGGCCGAGGCGATCCATGCCGCGCGGCTGCGGCGGGGGCGGCGGTCATGAGCGCCGATCCGGGCTTTGCCGTGCGGGGCGGCGTGCTTCATGCCGAGGGCGTGTCGCTCGCCACCATCGCGCAGGTCGTGGGCACGCCGACCTATGTCTATTCCGCCGCGGCCTTGCGTGCTGCGGCCCGGCGGTTTCGCGACGCGCTTGCCCCCGTCCCGCGCAAGGCGCTGGCCTTTGCGGTCAAGGCCAATCCCTCGCTCGCCGTGCTGAACCTGTTGCGCGAGGAAGGGTACGGCGCCGACATCGTGTCGGGCGGGGAGATGACCGCCGTGCTCAACGCCGGGATGGCGGCGCGCGACATCGCTTTTTCAGGCGTCGGCAAGACGCCGGAGGAACTGGCGCAGGCGCTTCGTGTCGGGGTCGGCCATATCAATCTGGAGAGCGAGCGCGAGGGCGAGGTGCTGGCGGCGATCGCGGTGCGCATGGGGCGGGCCGCCCCGGCGCTGCTGCGCGTCAATCCGGATGTCGATGCGGGCACCCATGCCAAGATCACCACCGGCACCAGTGACACCAAGTTCGGCGTGGCGATTGGCGATGCGCCCGCGATTTATGACTGGCTGGCCGCACGCCCCGGCCTGTCGCTTCAGGGCGTGGCGGTCCATATCGGCAGCCAGATCATGGCGCCAGATCCGCTGGAGGCCGCTTATCGCCGCATTGGCGAACTGGTCGCGGCGCTGCGGGCGCGGGGGCAGGGGATCAGCCATGTCGATCTCGGCGGAGGGCTGGGCGTCGATTATCGTGGCGGGGCGGATGCCGATGTCGCGGCCTATGGTGCGATGGTGGCGCGCGTCACCCGAGACTGGGACGTAACGCTGCTGTTCGAGCCGGGTCGCTATATCGCCGCCCATGCCGGGGTGCTGCTGACCCGTGTGCTGTGGGTCAAGCCTGGGGAGGAATGCTCCTTCGTCGTGATCGATGCGGGCATGAACGACCTCGCTCGCCCCGCGCTGTATGACGCGTGGCACGATTTCGCGGCGGTCGCGCCCAACGGTGCCACGATGCGCGCGCACGTGGTCGGTCCGGTATGCGAAAGCAGCGACGGGTTCGCCCGCGCGCGGATGATCGACCGAGTGGGCGAAGGCGATCTGGCCGTGATCCGGGACGTCGGCGCTTACGGGGCGTCGATGGCGTCCTGCTATAACAGCCGCGCGCTGGCTGCCGAGGTGATGGTGGAGGGCGGCCGCTTCGCGCTGATCACTCCCCGCATCGCGGCGGCGGATATCCGTCCGCAGACCCTGCCCGAGTGGTGGCAGGGGGCGGCGCTGGGCCGGGCCGCGTAAATCCCGGCTTGGCCCCGCCCAACGCGCACTTTTCGCAAAGTTGGTGGACGTGTCCGCGCAATGACGCTACCGGCTCACGCTTCCGAGTGGAGGGTATGATGGGTTATCGCGTGGTGGTCGCCGGGGCGACGGGCAATGTCGGCCGGGAAATGATCAACATTCTGGCGGAGCGGGAATTTCCGATCGACGAACTGGCGGTCGTCGCTTCGTCGCGCAGCCAGGGCGACCAGATCGAATATGGTGAGACGGGCAAGATGCTCACCATCAAGAATATCGAGCATTTCGATCCGACCGGCTGGGACATGGCCTTGTTCGCCATCGGATCGGACGCGACGAAGATCTACGCGCCCAAATTCGCCGCCGCCGGTTGCGTCGTGATCGACAATTCCTCGCTTTACCGCATGGACCCGGACGTGCCGCTGATCGTGCCGGAAGTGAACCCGGATGCCATCGACGGCTATAAGGCGAAGAACATCATCGCCAACCCGAACTGCTCGACCGCACAGATGGTCGTGGCGCTGAAGCCGCTCCACGACAAGGCGACGATCAAGCGCGTCGTCGTCGCGACCTATCAGTCGGTGTCGGGCGCGGGCAAGGCGGGCATGGACGAGCTGTTCGAGCAGAGCCGCAACATCTTCGTCGGCGACCCCGCCGAGCCCAAGAAGTTCACCAAGCAGATCGCCTTCAACGTGATCCCGCACATCGACAGCTTCCTCGACGACGGCTCGACGAAGGAAGAGTGGAAGATGGTCGCCGAGACCAAGAAGATCCTCGACCCCAAGGTCAAGGTGACGGCGACCTGCGTACGCGTGCCGGTCTTCGTCGGCCATTCCGAGGCGCTGAACATCGAGTTCGAGGACGAGATCTCGGCCCAGGAAGCCCAGGACATCCTGCGCGAGGCGCCCGGTGTCATGCTGATCGACAAGCGTGAGGACGGGGGATACGTAACCCCGGTCGAGTGCGTCGGCGACTATGCGACCTTCATCAGCCGCGTCCGCGAGGACTCGACGGTCGATAACGGCCTGTCGCTGTGGTGCGTGTCGGACAATCTGCGGAAAGGCGCCGCGCTGAACGCGGTGCAGATCGCCGAACTGCTCGGCCGCCGCCACCTGAAGAAGGGCGACTGAGCCCATTTAA
>NZ_BCTY01000014.1 GCF_001591005.1 Sphingomonas sanguinis NBRC 13937 | reverse complement strand
TTGCAGGGGAGGAATTTCTTTCAACTCAACCGGTCGATCGCCTCAGGTGTCAGCGATCCCGGCACGATCATCACCGGCACCGGCAGCGCGCCCGCGTCGGTGCCGGAGAAGTGACTGACCAGCTTGCCCGGCGCGCCGCTCGCCGCCGCGCCCAGCACCAGCGCCGCGACATCCGGGTTCGCCGCGATGATCTCGCGGATCACCTTGGGCGCCTCGCCCTCGCGCACCGTGATCGAGGGGCGCAGGCCCGATTCGTCCAGGATCGTGCCTGCCGCGCTGGCGAGCAGCGCCTCGGCCTGCTGGCGCGCCTCGTCCTCGATCGTCGCCTGGACGCCGCCGAACGCGATAAATTCCTGCGGAGGCAGCACCGTCAGGATTTCGATGCCGCCGCCGGTCTTCACCGCGCGCCGGGCGGCAAAGCGCAAGGCGATGCGCGATTCCGGGCTATCATCGATCACGACCAGATAGATACGCATGGCGGCCCCCATTTTGTGACATACCGATGCCGTTACATACTATTTCGTGCAAGGCCATGACTTGACCGGGCGCAATTCGGGCGCAAGAGACGGGCCGCTACGGAATTGGTTTGCCCCGAGAGGACCTCCATGTCGATCGAGATCAAGATGCCCGCGCTGTCGCCGACCATGGAGGAAGGCACGCTGGCCAAATGGCTGGTGAAGGAAGGGGATACGGTGAAGTCCGGCGATATCATGGCCGAGATCGAAACCGACAAGGCCACCATGGAATTCGAGGCGGTGGATGAAGGCGTCATCGCCAAGATCCTCGTCTCCGAGGGTTCCGACAATGTGAAGGTCGGCACCGTCATCGCGATCCTGGCCGAAGAGGGCGAGGATGCCTCGTCGGTCCAGGCGCCGTCCAAGTCGGAAACCCCGGCTCCGGCCAACCCCATGCCGACCGACCCGACCGATCCCAACAAGACCGGTAGCGAAGCCAAGCCCGCCGAGCGCACGCTCGAACAGGCCGAGGATCACGGCAAGCCCGCTGATTCGAGCAAGCCGGCCAGCAACGGCAGTCGCGCGATCGCCAGCCCGCTGGCGCGCCGCATCGCGTCGCAAAAAGGCCTCGACCTGTCCGCCGTGACCGGCTCGGGCCCGAACGGCCGCATCGTGAAGGCCGACGTCGAGAACGCGCAGCCGGGCCAGGCCAAGGCCGCCGCTCCCGCCGCGTCGACCTCGGCCCCGGCGGAAACCGCCTCGGCCCCAGCCGTAGCGCCCAAGCCCGCCCAGGTGCCGGACATCCCGCACGAGGCGTCGAAGCTGTCGAACATGCGCAAGACGATTGCGCGTCGCCTGACCGAATCGAAGCAGCAGGTTCCGCACATCTACCTGACGGTGGACATCCGTCTCGACGCGCTGCTCAAGCTGCGTGGCGAGCTGAACGCCGGTCTCGAATCGCGCGGTGTGAAGCTGTCGGTCAACGACATGCTCATCAAGGCGCTGGGTGTCTCGCTGATGGCGGTGCCGAAGTGCAACGTCATGTTCACGCCGGATCAGCTGATCAGCTTCAAGCGCGCCGACATCTCGGTCGCGGTGTCGACCCCGGCGGGCCTGATCACCCCGATCGTGTCGGAGGCCGATACGCGTTCGCTGTCGTCCATCTCGACCACGATGAAGGACCTGGCCGCCCGCGCTCGCGACAACAAGCTGCAGCCGCATGAATTCCAGGGCGGCACGGCCTCGATCTCGAACATGGGCATGTTCGGCATCAAGCAGTTCGAGGCGGTCATCAACCCGCCGCAGGGCATGATCCTGGCGATCGGCGCGGGCGAGAAGCGTCCGTACATCGTCGACGACCAGCTGGGCGTGGCGACCGTGATGTCGGCGACCGGCAGCTTCGACCACCGCGCCATCGACGGGGCCGATGGCGCCGAGCTGATGAAGGTGTTCAAGGAACTGGTCGAGCGTCCGCTGGCGATGCTGGCCTGATAAGCCGGGGGCGGGGGCATGCGGGTTCGGACGGAGCTGTTCTATATCGGCCTGGGGCTGATGGCGGCGCTTGTCATGACCTGGGCCGCCGCCTGGGCCTATCCGCTCGCCCGCACCGAAATCTGGTGGTGCGGGGCGGCGGCGGCGGTCGCGACGGTGGCGATGGGCGTCGGCCCGCTCCACCGCGCCCGCATCGCCGATCGCATGGCGCGGAGGCATAGCGAACAATGAGCACGCTGCCCGATCAGAACCCGACCATCCGCGTCACGGCCATGCCGTCGGACGCCAATCCTTATGGCGATATCTTCGGCGGCTGGCTGATGGGCCAGATGGACTTGGCGGCGGGTTCGGTGGCGTCGCGCCATTCGGGCGGCCGCGCGGTCACGATCGCGGCGGAGGGGATGAAGTTCCACGCCCCCGTGCTCGTCGGCGACGAAGTGTCGGTCTACGCCACGCTGGTCCGGGTCGGCAACACGTCGATGACGATCGAGGTCGAAGCCTGGCGCCGCGCCCGTCACGTCGAGGATGCGACCAAGGTGACCCAGGCCCGCTTCGTGTTCGTCGCGACCGACAAGGACCGCAAGCCGCGCACCGTTCCGCCGATGGCGCATTAATGGCGCAGGCTGTTGACTGGACCGCAGTTGGCTCAATCGCTGGACTAGGTGCAATGGTTGTTGCTTGGCTGCAGTATCGCAGTAGCCGAAACAACATATCTAAAAATGCTGATGTTCTGTCAAATGCTGATAAGTCCGCGGTTGGGCGAGTCGATTTAACGTACCGCATCGTCAAGATATTTGGCGATATGCCAAAATATGTAAAATATCAGGGGGAGGGTGAGGATGTTGGTCATATTCCCTACTCCTTTTCTGAGGATGTGATGGGCGTAAAATTTTTGTTTGATAGCCCGTTGAAGGATATAGAACGGCCTATACTTTTATGTTGGGCTGTTGGTGAATACGCAAAAGTATGGTCATTTCGACCATCCTGGAAAGGTAATACGTCGAAATTGAATGTGACGTATTCAACGCAAGGCGGGATAATCTCCATCAGGATTGAGGGATTTCCTCAGGATGAAGAATTAGAGATTGATATTCTGCTCCAGGGCGGATCGCGATACGCCGTTTTGGAAAACCAAAGCATCTTCGTGAATTTGAAGAAAGACCGAGGAAATCTTTATGGCTGACACTTACGACCTTATCGTCCTCGGCTCGGGTCCCGGCGGCTATGTCGCGGCGATCCGCGCGAGCCAGCTTGGCCTGAAGGTCGCGATCGTCGAGCGCGAGCGGCTGGGCGGCATCTGCCTCAACTGGGGCTGCATCCCGACCAAGGCGCTGCTGCGCTCGGCGGAGGTCTATCACTATATGACCCATGCCGCGCAGTACGGCCTGTCGGTCGAGAAGCCCTCGTTCAGCCTCGACAAGGTGGTCGATCGCAGCCGCAAGGTGGCTGGCCAGCTGAATGCGGGCGTCAAGGGCCTGATGAAGAAGAACAAGGTGACGGTCGTCGAGGGCGTCGGCACCATCACGGGTAAGGGCAAGCTGTCGGTCGTCCAGGGCGACAAGACGACCGAGCTCGACGCCAAGCACATCATCGTCGCGACCGGAGCGCGCGCCCGCGACCTGCCCTTCGCCAAGGCGGATGGCGAGCGCATCTGGACCTATCGCCACGCGATGGTGCCGCCCGCCATGCCGACCAAGCTGCTGGTCATCGGCTCGGGCGCGATCGGCGTCGAGTTCGCCAGCTTCTACAACGACATGGGCGCGGAAGTGACCATCGTCGAGATGCTCGACCGGATCATGCCGGTCGAGGACGCCGAAGTCAGCGAGTTCATGACCAAGCAACTGACCAAGTTCGGCATGACCATCAAGACCAAGACCGGCCTTGAGAAGCTGGAGGCCACCGCTTCGGGCGTGAAGGCCGCGATGAAGGGCCCGGACGGCAAGGTCGAGACCGCCGAGTTCAGCCACGCGATCGTCGCCATCGGCATCGTCCCCAACACCGAGAATATCGGTCTGGAGAAGCTGGGCGTCACCACCGATCGCGGTCACATCAAGACCGACGGCTTCTGCCGCACCAATGTGGACGGCATCTGGGCGATCGGCGACGTGACCGGCGCACCCTGGCTGGCGCACAAGGCGAGCCATGAGGGCGTGATCGCCGCCGAAGCCATTGCGCAGGCGCTGGGCAACAAGGATGTCCATCCGCATGCGATGGACAAGGGCAATATTCCGGGCTGCACCTATTCGCGTCCGCAGGTGGCGTCGGTCGGCTTCACCGAGGCGAAGGCCAAGGAAGCCGGATACAGCGTGAAGGTCGGCAAGTTCCCCTTCATCGGCAACGGCAAGGCGATCGCGCTGGGCGAGGCCGAGGGCTTCGTGAAGACCGTGTTCGATGCCAAGACCGGCGAACTGCTCGGCGCGCACATGGTCGGCGCGGAAGTGACCGAGATGATCCAGGGCTATGTCGTCGCCCGCCAGCTGGAGACGACCGAGGCCGAGCTGATGGAAACGGTGTTCGCCCACCCGACCATTTCGGAATCGATGCACGAGTCGGTGCTCGCCGCTTATGGACGCGCGATCCACATCTGATTCTTGCCGATCGGATTACTGGAAAGGGGCTCGCTGCGGCGGGCCCCTTTTTCGTTGGCGCTGTTCCGTCGTGTCTCTCAGAGCAATTCGATCACCGACTCGCTGTCGCAGAGAGTCGCGAAGTCTGCGGCCAGCAGGCCCATGGTCACGTCGAAGATCACCTGTGCATCGAGCCCGGCCGAGGGCAGGTCGAAACCGATCACCGCGTCGGTCACCACGGTTACCGCAAAGCCCAGGTCGCTGGCCGCGCGCACCGTCGAATTGACGCAGAACCCCGCGACCGCGCCGACGACGACCAGATGGGTGATGCCTCTTTCGCGCAAATGGGTCTCCAGCCCGGTACTGGCAAAGGCCGAGGAGCTGGACTTCACGAACACTGACTCGCCCGGCAGGTCGCGTGCACAGGCCATGGGCGCATAGCCGGGGGCTTCCGGATGCATCGGCGAGGCGGGATCGGCTTCGGCATGGCGGACATGGATCACCGGGTGGCCCGCATCGCGGAAAGCGGTGGCCAGCATATCGATGGCAGCGGGGGCGCCGGTGTTGACGTGTGGTCGTCCGGCCTCGATCCGGTGCTGCATCGTCATTTGCATATCGATGATGAGAAGGGCGGTTTGGGATTCCATCGGCACTCTCCGACGCGGTAGCCACTTCGTAGGGACGTATCGCCGCGCTTTTGCGAGGGCCCTGCTATCGCCCTGACATCGTCGAGGCAATGCTGCCCCTTTTTGTCCATTGATCGATCCGTGGCCGTTCGGATTGCGCCCGAGTGAGGGCGGCATGCCGCATTCCGCTTGCGAAACATCCGGTTTTGGCCGCATCGGTCGCATTCGTCATGACCCGCGTTTACAGCCACCGCCTGCGCATTATTGTCGCGACCCTGATCCTGTTCGGGCTCAGCATCATCGTCTTCACGCCGGGCTTCGTCCAGTATGACAGTGTCGGCCAATATGCGCAGGCGCTGACCGGGCAATATGACGACTGGCACCCGCCGATCATGGCGCGCCTCTGGTCGCTGTTCGGCCCGCACGGTGCGGAGCCGATGCTGGTGCTGCAACTGGCCGGATGGTGGCTGGGGCTGGGGGCGCTGGCGGCGGCGATCGTCGACCGGCGACCGCGCGGTGCATTGATGGTGCTGGCGGTCGGGTTGGTGCCGCCCTGGCTCGGCTGGCAGGTCGCGATCCTGAAGGATGCGCAGATGACGGCCGCCACGCTGGGGGCGGTCGGGATCATCGGCTGGTGGCGGCTTCGGGGGCAGGCGGTGCCGCGCGGGGCCTGGGCTGCGGCAGGACTGTTGCTGGCCTATGCCGCTCTGGTCCGCGCCAATGCGATCTTCGCCATCGCCCCGCTCGTCGCGCTGCTGGTCACGGAGCGCTGGCCGCGCCGAATCGCGATCACCATCGTTCTGACCCTCGTCACGCTGGCGGCGGCGCCCTTCATCAATCACCGTCTGCTGGGGGCGGCGCACAGCGGTGTCGCGCGGACTCAGGCGCTATACGATCTGGCGGGAATTGCGGTGCGGGTGCCCTATGATCCTAGGCTAAGCTTGTCCCCGGCCGAGGTGGCGGACATCCGCGCCAAGCAGTGCGTAAAACCCTTTTTCTGGGACCCGCTGGGCGAACCCTCCCGCTGCGGCACCCGGCTCCAGCGGTTCGAGAAGACACCGCCGGGACGAATTTACGCCCGGCTTGTGCCTGCTATCCTGCACCATCCGCTGGCCTATGCCGAGCAGCGGCTGGCGCATGTCAACTCGACTTGGCGGTTCTGGGTGCCTGCACACTTGATCAACGCCGCGCCGCCGCAGGGGAGCGAACCCAATGACTATCATTTGGGACAGCCGGGCCGGACCGCGCTGGCCTGGCAGAAGATGGCGGAACTCTGGGTCGATGTGCCGATCATGTGGCCGATCGTCTGGCTGGTGCTGGCAGCCGGAGGGCTGGCGGTGACGCGTGGCCATGGCTTTGCGGGGGCGCTGTTCGGCTCGGCGCTGGGGCTGGAGACAAGCTTCCTGGTCATCAGCGTGGCGTCGGATGTCCGCTATCATTTATGGCCGATCGTGGCGTGCGCGCTGGGGATGATCATCGCCAAGCCGTGGCGGGGTGACCGAAGGATCGTGCTGGCGACGGGGGCGATACTGGTGGTCGTGCTGATCGTCGGCGGGATCGCACGCGCGGCCCTGCCGCTGCCGCCGCAAAGTTATGATGCGATGTTGATCTGAACCCCGAAGCCCGCGCGCGGCGTTGACCGCCCCGAAAGGAGCCGCGCATGGCCGACGATCACGAACAGGTGTACGCCGATTTCAAGGAGGCCGTGAACATGGCCCCGGCCGAGCTGGAGAAGTTTCTGGATACCGACGAGTCGCAGGATGTCGGCCAGAAGAAGGGCGGATCGGGGGAGAGTGTCGGCCATGAGTCGGGCCGCCGAATCGTCGAGATCAAGCGCAAGAAAAAGGCCGATCTGACCGACGAGGACTTTGCCCATATGAAGAAGGTGGTCGGCTATGTGCACCGGCATCTGAAGCAGGGCGGGCCGGACAAGGATGTCGAGCATTCGCCGTGGCGCTATTCGCTGATGAATTGGGGGCATGATCCGTTGAAGGATTGAGGGGGGTATTCCCAAGCTCCGTTCGGCCGCCGCAAAGTCGAAGGCCACAGTTACCGGGCCGCTCCGACAAAAGTCGCCACCCCGGCGCAGGCCGGGGTCCAGTTGCCACGACAGCCATGGTGTCCTCGACAACTCAACCCAACTGGACCCCGGCCTGCGCCGGTGTGGGTGCATGGCTTTGAGCGTGGCGCACGGTGCGTGACCTTGGACTTTGTTCGGGCCGAATGGAGGTCAGCAAATATGGGAAGGGCCCGGTCTTTCGACCGAGCCCCTTCCTCCAACCTCAAAATCCGGAAAACTCAGGCCGCGACGTCGTACGGCTTGATCTCGCCCGCCAGATACAGGTTGCGGGCCTTGGCGCGGCTCAGCTTGCCCGAGCTGGTGCGGGGTAGGGTGCGCGGCGGGATCAGTTCGATCACGCAGTTCATGCCGGTCACCGCGCGCACGCGCTCGCGGATTTCGTCGCGCAGGCGCAGGCGCTCCTCGTCGTCCGAGCTGCGGCATTGGACCAGCACGGCGGGGGTTTCCTCACCGCCCGGCGTGGTGATGGCGAAGGCGGCGATGTCGCCCGCCTTGAAGCCCGGCAGCTGCTCGACCGCCCATTCGATATCCTGTGGCCAGTGGTTGCGGCCGTTGACGATGATCATATCCTTGGCGCGGCCGACGATGTAGATATAGCCCTTGGACATATACCCCATGTCGCCGGTGTCGAGCCAGCCATCGACCAGGCAGGCATCGGTCGCGGCCTGGTCACGGAAATAGCCGACCATGACCGACGGGCCCTTGCACCAGACCTTGCCGATCGCGCCGTCGGGCAGGGGGGTGCCGTCCTCCTCGCGGATTTCGATCACCATGTCGCGCGCGGGCTTGCCGCAATTGACGATGGCGCGGAAACGCTGCGGCCGGTCGGTGCCTTGCGCGCCGCCCGACAGCTGGGTTTCTTCGACCAGTTCGACGCGAATGCCCTCGCCCGGCGGCATGATCGATACCGCCAGCGTCGCCTCGGCCAGGCCATAGGACGGCAGGAAGGCGGTCGCCGGGAAGCCCGCATCGGCAAAGGCGTCGACGAAGCTCTGCATGACGTCGGGACGGATCATGTCCGCGCCATTGCCCGCGATCCGCCAGCGCGACAGGTCGAAGCGGTCCGACGCCTTGGTCTGCGACGAGATGCGGCGCGCACAAATGTCATAGCCGAAGGTCGGCGAATAGCTGACCGACGTACCCGGATTGCGGCTGATCATGTCCAGCCACGCCAGAGGACGACGCGCGAAATCCTCGGTCTTCAGATAATCGGTCGAGACCTGGTTGGCGACCGGCGACAGGAAGCAGCCGACCAGACCCATGTCGTGATACCAAGGCAGCCACGAGACGCAGCGATCGCTCTCCTGAATCTTCATGCCATGGCTGTGCGCCGCCAGATTGTTGAGCAGCGCATGATGGGTGATCGCCACGCCATGCGGGAAACGGGTCGAGCCGCTGGAATATTGCAGATAGGCGATCGCCTCCGGATCGGCCTTGGGCAATTCGGTCTCGGGGGCCGCGCGGGTAGCAAAGCTGTCCCAGTCGATCCCTTCGCAGCCCGCAGCCTCGGCCGCCGCGCCCGCCATCTGGGCCAGTTCGGGCGGGAAGATCAGCATCTTGGGGTCGCAGCTGGCGAGCTGGACACGCAGCTGCTCGATATAGCTGTCGCGCCCGCCGAACGATGTCGGCAACGGCAGCGGCACCGGCCAGGCGCCCGCATAGACCACGCCGAAGAACAGGGCGGCGAATTCCGGCCCCGTCTCGGCGACCAGCGCGATGCGATCCTCGGGCTGCACGCCGCTGGCGATCAGGCGACGGGCGCAGGTCAGCGCGTCCTCGCGCAGTTCCGCAAAGGGATAGGGCCGCGACAGGGTGCCGCGCGCATCGTGGAAGTTCAGCCCACGCGAGCCCGATGCGGCATAGTCCAGCGCCTCGCCCAGCGTGTCGAAGTCGGCGAAGCGGCGCGGCAGCGCATCTTCGGTCGGCGTCGCGATGATGGCGCGCGCGTCGTCCTGATGGTGCTCGATCGTCATGGCCTTGCCTTCGTCCCTTATGCTTTTGCGCGCCCGCGGATCGTCAATCGGGCGCGGATGAAACTTTTGTGCCGCGGATAGCGGCTTCCCGCGTTCTAAATCCGGTGTCAGTGTGGCACAAACAAGGCGTGCCCGCCGATCGACGCCCGCCCAAGCCGCTTGACCCCAAATTGCTCGAGAGACTCGCGCTGCGTTACGTCGAACGCTTCGCGACCACCGAGGGGAAGCTGGTCGATTACCTGACCCGCAAGCTGCGCGAAAGGGGCTGGGCGGGGGAGGGGGCGCCCGACGCCCAAGGGTTGGCGGCGCGCATGGTCTCGCTCGGCTATATCGATGACCGCGCCTATGCCGAGGCGAAGGCCGCGTCGCTGGCCAGGCGTGGCCTGGGTGCGCGACGGGTGGCGCAGGCATTGCACGCCGCGCGTGTGGGCACGGAGGACCACGAGGCGATCGGCCCCCAGGTGGCGGAGGCGGCGCGTGATGCCGCCCTCGCCTTTGCCCGGCGCAAGCGAATCGGGCCGTACGGAACCGGTGAAGCGGACCGGGCGGCGCGCGACAAGCAATTCGCGGCGATGATGCGTGCGGGCCACTCGGTGGAGCTGTCCCGTCGAATCGTCGCGGCCGCGCCCGGCGAGGTGCCGGACGATGACGATTTCTGAACAGGCTCAATCGCCTGCGGGGATACTCAAGCCCTGATTTGACGGGTTCTTCCGCTCCGGCGTCCCGCTGCGGACCAGGAAAAATGAACGGCCTTGCATTGCGAGTGCGAACAATGATGCTAGCAAGGCGTACAAGGGTGCGATGATGCTGGATGAAACGCCAAATCAGGGGGGCGGCATCGACAGCGAAACGGCGGATACGGCCGTTGGTCTGGCGGGGGTCGTGAAATGGTTCGACGTGACGCGGGGCTTTGGCTTCGTGGTCGCGGACGATCCGGCATATGGCGACGTGCTGGTGCACTTCACCGTGCTCCAGCCGCATGGCCGACGCAGCCTGCCCGAGGGCGCGCGGGTCGAACTGACCGCGGTGCGCGGCGGGCGAGGCTATCAGGCACGCGACGTGGTGGCGATCGACCTGACCCATGCGGTGCCCGAACAGCCCCGGCGCCCGCGTTCCCCCGATCGCATCGATCCGGTCGCCTTGGTCGAAGGGGCGGGGACACCCGAGCCGGTATCGGTCAAATGGTTCAACCGCCTGAAAGGCTATGGTTTCCTGCTGCGGGACCGCGACGGCATGGATATCTTCGTGCATATGGAGACGCTCAGGCGCGGCGGCATCCTGGAGGTGGAGCCGGGCCAGCCCCTGGCCGCGCGTATCGTCGACGGTCCCAAGGGGCCGCTGGCGGTAATCGTGACGGAACGGGATTTGGGATGACGTATAAGGGTGTGACGGTCGCCGCGGCGCTTGCGCTGGCGCCGCTGGGGCTGGCGCTTTCGGCCTGTTCGGCGGGCACCTCCTCGACCGAGCAGACGAGGCAAAAGACCGCCGAGACGGTGGCAGTGACGATCATCACCGCGCAGGGCCAGCATAAATTTCAGGTCGAGCGTGCGCGCACCGCCGCCGAACAGGAACAGGGGCTGATGTACCGCACCGACCTGAAGCCCGATGGCGGCATGTTGTTCGCGCCCTATCCGCCCGAGGGTGGCGGCCCGCGCGAGGCGAATTTCTGGATGAAGAACACGCCCACCTCGCTCGACATCCTGTTCCTGCGCACCGACGGCACCATCGCGCGCATCGCCGAGAACACAACGCCGTTCAGCCAGACCCCGATCCCCTCGCGCGAGCCGGTGGCGGCGGTGCTGGAGCTGGTCGGCGGACGATCGGCGGAGCTGGGGATATCCGAAGGCGATTCGGTTCGCTGGGCGAAGTGACAATCGCGGCCTCACCCGCTTCCAATCTTTTGATCCACGTCATCTGAACACAGCCACTCCCCTCCCGCAGGCGAGTTTCAGGTAAACGATGCGGGGCATCGTTTACCTGAAATTGGGCGGGGGGAGGGCAGGGTGTCTCGCAGAGCTTACCGCTCGCGGCCATGCCCCCACCCCAAACCCCTCCCCCCTGCCGGGAGGAGGGGCTTTTACAGGCGCGCGAAAGGGCCCGGCCCGGTCAACGTCACGAACGCGGTTGAAGGGCGGCGAGAGCCGGGCTACACGGCGCATCATGGGCATCAACCTCAATCCCTTCACCTGGTGGAACGGCGCCACCATCGGCACCTGGTTCGGTCTGCGCGGCAAGGCGCAGGTGGGCGAGGACGCGCATGGCAACGTCTATTATGAAGGCGGTAGCGATACCGCCGGTCGCCCGCGTCGCTGGGTGATCTACAAGGGCTCGAACGATGCCAGCCGGGTTCCGGCGGAATGGTTCAGCTGGCTGCACCATCAGGTCGACGACGTGCCCGACCGCTCGCTGCCGCCGCGTCGCGCGTGGCAGAAGCCCGCGATTCCGAACATGACCGGCACCGCCATGGCCTATCGCCCCGCCGGCGCGCTGGAAAAGGGCGGCGTGCGCCAGGCGGCGACCGGGGATTACGAAGCCTGGACGCCTGAGGGGTGAAGACCTCGCGCTGGCTGGCCGGCGGAGCGCTGGCCGCCTTGCTGGGCGTCGGCGGCTGGTTCGGCTATCACGCGCTGATCGACAAGGGCGGCCCGGACCCGGCCGAATCGGCGGTCAGCCAGATCCTGCCCGACCGTCCCGGCGCGGCATCGGGAATCGAGTCGGTCGACGGCGCCCAGGCGGCCTTGCCCACCGGCGGCACGCCCATGGCCGAGCGCGTCGCCGTGATCGGCCTGCTCAACAAGCGCAACGGTGTCTCGCGTGACCTGACGCTGAAGCCCGGCCAGGCGGTCCGCGTCGGTGACGTGGTCGTCCGTCTGCGCGCGTGCGAGAAGACCGCGTCCTGGGAGCCGGAGCCGCTGACCGGCGCGTTCGTGCAGCTTGACGTGCGCGGCGCAGATCAGCGCTGGCGGCGGGCCTTTTCAGGCTGGCTGTACAAGGAGCGCCCGGCGCTCAATGTCGTCCTGCACCCGGTCTATGACGTCTGGACCAAGAGCTGCACGATGTCCTGGCCGGAGACGGGGCCGGATACCGTGCCCGCCTCGCTGCCGGGCGCTGCCCCCAAGCGGTCCAGTGCGGCAAAATCGCCCGGAGTGGACACGCCCGAGGCGGACGCTCCCGGCGCGACCACGCCCGCCAATGCGTCGGACAGCAGCGCGACATAAGCGTCGCGCCCGATCTCGACCGCGCCCATGGTCGACAAATGCGGCGTCTGGAACTGGCAGTCGAGCAGGCTGTACCCGCCGACCCGCAAACGGGCGGCGAGCCAGGTCAGGGCGACCTTCGACGCGTCGGTCCGGCGGCTGACCATCGATTCGCCGAAAAAGGCGCGGCCCAGCGCCAGGCCGTACAGGCCGCCGACCAGCTCGTCGCCGTCCCAGCATTCGATCGAATGGGCAAAGCCCATGTCGAACAGGTCGATAAAGACCCGCTCGATCGCATAGTTGATCCAGGTCTCGGGCCGGTCCGGCACGCTTTCGGCGCAGAGCCGGATGATCGATTCAAAGGCGGTGTCGGCGGTCACGCGGAACCGGTCCTGCGCCACCGTCTTGCGCAATGAGCGCGACAGGTGGAACCCGTCGAGCGGCAGGATGGCGCGCTTGCCCGGTTCCACCCAATAGACGTGATCGGTGTCGCGGGTATCGGCCATCGGAAAAACGCCGACGGCATAGGCGCCGAGCACCAGATGCGGGGTCAGCCGTTCGGCGATGCCGGGTTCCTCGCGACGGCTCATCCCCCGGCCAGCCGCTTTTCGATGAGACGCCACAGATCGGTATAGGCCTTGGCGGCGCTGCTGCGCGGAGCGAAGGCGCCCACCGGCGCGCGGTGCTGTCCCATCGCCTCGACCAGGCTGGCCATCGGGATGACCGGCCAGTCGGGATGCTGGGCCAGCGCCTCGGCATGAAGGCGGCGGCGGCGATCGACCATGACATGGACGGGAAGCAGAGGCACGCGGCCACGGACATGCCCGTCCACCACCTCCAGCGCGCGGGTGGAAAGCGCGGAGGGGACGACCGGCACCACCACCAGATCGACCGCGCGCAGCACCTGTTCCGTCGTCTCGGTCAGCCCCGGCGGGCAGTCGAGGATCACGCTGTCATAATCGTCCAGCCCCTCGACCAGCTTGCCCAGCCGCTTCTTCTTGTCGATCGCGTGGAATAGCAGGTCGAGCCCGCGCAGCGAATCGTCGGCGCCGACCAGCGACAGGCGGGGAATATCGGTCTGGCGGATCAGCCGTTGCACCGCGACATCGCGCGAGAAGATCGCCTGGGCCCGATCACCGGGGGCGGGGCCGCCGAGCAGCCAGGTCGAGGCCGCCTGCGGATCGAGGTCCCAGAGCAGGGTCCGGCGCGCGCACAGGCTGGACGCGCACCAGGCCAGGTTGACCGCCATGCTGGTCTTTCCCACCCCGCCCTTCAGGCTGTAGATCGCGATCGCGGCCACGGCGTTCCCCAGTCCCTCCCTGTCATGGCCCACGAAAAAGGCCGACGGAGATATCCCCGTCGGCCGGTTTTCGATCAAGTCCTTATCGTCGATCAAGCGACGTCAAGGATGGATTGAACGCAAATCAGATGTGGCAGACCTGTGCCGCCTTCTTCGGGGTGGTCAGGGTGATCGACTTTTCGTCACCCGTCATCTTCCAGCCGCCCTCGGCGGTCAGCGGCTCACCGGCGGCCGGGGCCTTCAGCACGACGGGCGTGTCGCCTTCCTTCAGGCGGACATTGGCCTGCTTGTCACCCTGGAAGAAGGTGACGAAAACCAGGCTGTTGTCCTTGCAGCGCAGGCTCTTGTCCGCCTTGATCGCGGGCGGCAGTTCGACCGGCGCGCGATTGGCGAGGACATTGGCCATGGGATCGGGGTTGGTATCGACCACCTCGGGCTGGCTGGGCTTGGAATTGCACGCAGCCAAAGCGAGCAGCGGTGCGGCGACGATGAGGGGGAGGAGGCTCTTCATAGCGGGGCGGTGCTTCGCAAATGCAGCAACCCGGCGTCAAGCATGACCTGCATGTCAGGCGTCGAATGACCCATATTTCGGGAGCGGGCGTCCCGCGAGCATCGGATAACCGCCATGCCTTCGCTTGCGGCCCCCCAAGCAAGGCTTTGCTTGCCGAGGGGCGGGGCAGAGGCCATCTAGCGGACATGCATGTGACCTCCGATACGCTGGCCCTGATCGGCAATACCCCGCTCGTACGCCTGAAAGGGCCGAGCGAGGCCACCGGTTGCGATATTTACGGAAAATGCGAGTTCGCCAATCCGGGCGCGAGCGTGAAGGACCGCGCCGCGCTGTTCATCGTCGAGGATGCCGAGGCGCGGGGGCTGCTCCGCCCCGGCGGCACCATCGTCGAGGGAACGGCGGGCAATACTGGCATCGGCCTGGCGCTGGTCGCCAATGCCAAGGGTTACCGTACGATCATCGTGATGCCCGAGACGCAGAGCCGCGAGAAGATGGACACGCTGCGCGCGCTGGGCGCCGAACTGGTCCTGGTGCCCGCCGCGCCCTATTCCAGCCCCTGTCACTTCGTCCACACCTCGCGCCGGATCGCCGAGGAGACGGACAATGCGGTCTGGGCGAACCAGTTCGACAATATCGCCAATCGTCGTGCCCATATCGTCGGGACCGCCGAGGAGATCTGGAACCAGATGGACGGGCGGATCGACGGCTTCACCTGCGCCGCCGGGACCGGTGGTACGCTGGCAGGCGTCGGCTTGGGTTTGAAGGCGCATGACGAGTCGGTGACCATCGCGCTCAGCGACCCGCACGGCGCGGCGCTGTACGATTATTATGCACATGGCGAGTTGAAGTCGGAAGGATCGTCGGTCGCCGAGGGCATCGGCCAGGGGCGGATCACCGCCAACCTTGAAGGTGCGCCGATCGATACCCAATTCCGTCTCTCGGACGCCGAAGGTTGGTACTGGGTCCAGCGGCTGTTGAGCGAAGAGGGCCTGTGTCTGGGCCTCTCCTCGGGCATCAACGTCGCGGGTGCGGTTGCTCTGGCCAAGGCGTTGGGACCCGATAAGCGGATCGCAACGATTTTATGCGATACCGGCTTTCGCTACCTCTCGACGCTCCACAATCCGGAGTGGCGGGCCGAGAAGGGGCTATAGGCGCGGGTCCTTTCTCGCGCCGAAGGTCGACAGGACATCGTGCGCAGGATAATAGCTTCCAGTTCCATGAGATCGACCGACCATCATCATATCATGCAGCGTGTGAAAGTCGGCATGATCGGCTTGGCTGCGGTCATTCTGCTGATCGGGATCGCCAGCACCATCCTGGGCTCGCTCAACCGCGACGAACCGGTTGTGGCCACGGCCGGGATCGCACCGTCCAACATGGTTGCCGACATGGCCGTGACCAACGCGGCGACTCCGGCCGCCAGCGAACCGCTCGCCGAGCTGGGGGTGGCGCCTGCCCCCGTCAACACTCAGGCCCCCGCCGCTCCCGAGCGCTGATCCGTCGGACAGCCATGGCCGCGCGTCCGTATCCCTGACGCGAATCAGGGCCGAACCGGTCTTTCTGACTAATCGATATTAAGTTTTGGTGATCCTTTTCTCCGGCGGTGTCGTCGGGGAAATGCGGGGATTTGCACCCGGAGCGGCGGTTTTCCGGCCTTTTCATGGGTTCGGGCGAAATGCCGTTCCCGTGGTGCGCCCAGTTGTTCGTCGCATAACCGGTCTTTTGGGAGTGGTTTCCCCGTTTATCCCCAAAAATCCCGTTGCCTCCCGGTTCTGCTATAGGTAAACCCGTTTCCAACAGAGGGGCAGGCTCACTGTGATCCAGAAATGGTCGGAATGCGGCGATGGCCGGATTCCGAGGCAGTGAGGCCGTGCGCGCCATGTGCGAGGTTGGCGTGTCCGATAGGGGTTTGTATCAGGGAAGTGGCATTGGCCTTGTCGACGACAAGGGTCGGGTTGCCATCCCCAATGCACTCCGGTCCACGCTGGCTCAAAATGCGCCGCGCCCCGACGGAAAAGATGGCGGGACCATCATCATCGCTGTCCACGAAACAGAGCGCTGCCTGATCGCCTATGACCCGGGTTATGTTGCCGTGCTGAAGAAAGAGCTGGACGCGCGGACCGAGATGTCGCGCGGGCCCGACGGCCGCATCGACTATAATATCAAGCGCGACCTGGCGAATGGCGAGGCAGTGCCCTTTGACGGGTCGGGCCGCTTCATCATGCCGGGCTTTCCCCGTTTCCATGCCGGGATCGCGGGGCACGCCTTTTTCTGGGGCACGTTCGACACCATCGAAATCTGGGACCCTAAGACGCTGGTCGAGACGCCGGGCCTGCCGGCCAAGATGATCTCCGCCGCGCGTTACCATTGCCAGGAAAAGGGGATCGCCCTGTGACTGGCCCCCTGAGCGATGCCCCGCACATCCCCGTCCTGCTCGACGAAGTGCTCGACGCGCTCGCCATCGCCCCCGGTGAGACGCATGTCGACGGCACGTTCGGTGCAGGGGGCTATACCCGCGCGATGCTCGGGCGGGGTGCCAAGGTCATCGCCTTCGACCGCGATCCCGATGCCATCGCCAATGGTCAGGCACTGGTTGCGGCCGAGTCGGGGCTGACCCTGGTCCACCGCGAATTTTCAGGTTTGGATCAGGCGCTCGACGCGCGCGTTGACGGTGTGGTGCTGGATATCGGGGTATCCTCGATGCAACTCGACCAGGCAGAGCGCGGCTTTTCCTTCCAGGGTGACGGTCCGCTCGACATGCGCATGGCGCAGGCGGGCGAGTCGGCGGCGGATTTCCTCAACACCGCCGACGAAGCCGCCATCGCCGACGTCCTCTATCATTATGGCGAGGAGCCGCGTTCGCGCCGCGTGGCGCAGGCGATCGTCGCCGCGCGCCCGCTGACCCGCACGGGCGAGCTTGCCGCCGTCGTCCGGCGTGCGCTCGGGTATCGCCCGCATGACAAGAAGGACCCGGCGACCCGGACCTTCCAGGCGATCCGCATCCATGTGAACCGCGAACTGGACGAGCTGGCCGACGGGCTGGCGGCAGCCGAGCGCGCGCTGAAGCCGGGTGGTCGCCTTGCGGTGGTGACTTTCCACAGTCTGGAAGATCGCATGGTCAAGCGCTTCTTCCGCGAGCGCGCCGGGCAGATGCCGGGCGGATCGCGCCACCTGCCCGAACAGGCGGCGGCGCGCGCACCCAGCTTTGCGCATGTCGGCAAGGCGGTGCGGGCCGGGGAGGTCGAGCTGGCCCGCAATCCGCGCGCGCGATCGGCGACGCTGCGTTTTGCGACACGTACGGAATCTCCCGCCTGGTCGGCGGGGAAGGGAAGGGCGCCGGGGGGCGAGTTGAGTCAGGAGTTGGGCGTATGACGGCGGCGTATCGGTTAAAGGGGATCGGGTGGTTCGGGAGCTGCGTCGCAGTCGTCCTGGGCTTTTACCTGGTGTCCTTGCAGGTGGCGGCGGAGCGCAAGAAGCTCGACGACGTCAACGTCCGCATTCAGACCGCCGAGCGCGACATCCGCGCGCTGGAGACCGAGTTCGACACTCGCGCCAACCTGGTCCAGCTGGAAAAGTGGAATGGCGATACGCTGGCGCTGACCGCCCCGATCGCGGGCCAGTTCGTGGGTGACGAGGCACAGCTCGCCTCGCTCGACGTGACGCGCGGCCCCGCAACCGGCGCGGTGCAGACCGCCGCCCTGCTGGTCCCCTCCCAGCCTGCTCCGGTCGTGCCCCTGCCGGATGCCGCCCCGACCCAGACCGCTGCCGCCGCCAAGCCCAACGCACCCGCCCCCGTCGTGCGCCTCGCCAAGGTCGACCTGCCCAAGCCTCAGGTCGTGAAGGCCGTGTCCGAGCGTGTCGTCGCCACCAAGACGCCCAAGCCCGCCCCGATCGCCACGGTGCGCACCGCCGCCGCCGTCGCCAAGGTCCGGCCGGAAGCCGTGGCGATGCTCGACCGCCAGCTGCTTTCCGACACGACGCTGGGTGACATTCTGAAAGGCGCCAAGTCCGAATCGCGGCGGCGGCGTTGAGCGTCCTGGTCGCGCGTCCCGCCGGAACGCAGCGTACCGCCGGCCAGCGCCACGCGCTGGTCGCGACGACGCATATGCGTCTGATGATGCTGATGATGCTGTTCGGCGCGGCCGTGCTGGTCGTGATCGGACGGTTGATGCTGCTGGCCGTGTTTGCCGGACCCGCCGATGCGGCCGCGCGGACCGCGACGTTGGCGGCGCGGGGCGATATCGTCGACCGCAACGGCGCGCCGCTCGCTCGCACGATCGACAGCTGGACGATCGCGGTCCACCCGAAAAAGCTGATCGGCGATCCGATGGAGATCGCCGCGCGCCTCGCCGCGCTGATGCCCGATCGCGGCGATCAGGCCTGGTTCTACAACCAGCTGACCCGCAAGGCGAATTTCGTCTATCTGCAGCGCCGCGCCAGCCCGACGCTGGTCGAGCAGGTCAACGCCATCGGCGAGCCCGGGCTGGTCTTCGACCGTGAGACGCAGCGGCTGTATCCGCAATCCTCGCTCGCCGCCCATGCCCTGGGCTTCCTGTCGACCGACGGGCACGGGATGAGCGGTATGGAGCGCGTGCTCGACCAGCGGCTGCTCGATCCGGCGCAATCGGGCAAGCCCGTCGCCCTGTCGATCGATACCCGCGCCCAGGCCGCGCTGGAGAGCGAACTCGGCCGGGCGATGAACACCTTCTCCGCGCGGGGCGGTGGCGGCATCATCCTGGACGTCCACACCGGCGAAGTGATCGCGATGGTCTCGCTGCCCACCTTCAACCCCAACCGGGTCGGCATGGCGGGCACCGAGGAGCTGCGCAACATCACGACGCAGAGCGTGTTCGAGCTGGGTTCGACCTTCAAGCCGATTACCATGGCCGTCGCGATGGAGAATGGTGTCGTCACCTCGATGGCCCGGCGCTTCGATGCAACCCACCCGCTGAAGGTCGGCGGCTATACGATCCATGACGAACAGGGCGATCCGAAGCGTTGGCTGAACATGGCCGAGACGCTGATCTATTCGTCCAACATCGCCACCGCGCGGATCGCCGACGAGATCGGGCCGCAGCGGATGCAGGCCATGTTCAAGAAGCTGGGCTTCGATACCAAGCCGGATATCGAGCTTCGCGAAAAGGGCCGTCCGCTGCTGCCGACCTATTGGGCGCGCACGACGACGATGACAACCGCTTATGGTCACGGCATTGCGGTGACGCCGCTGCATCTGGCGTCGGCCTATGCCGCGTTGGTCAATGGCGGCATCTGGCGTCCGGCGACGTTGATGAAGGTCGCGCCGGGTCATGCGGCGGCCGGCCGGCGGGTCATCAGCGAGGCGACCAGCTACAAGATGCGGCAGATGTTGCGCCTGATCGTGATGCGCGGCACGGGTCGCAAGGGCGATGCGCCGGGCTACCGCGTCGGCGGCAAGACGGGCACCGCCGAGGCGGCGGTGGCGGGCGGCTATGATCGGTCGCGCAACGTCGCTACCTTTGCGGCGGCGTTCCCGATGGATGCGCCCCGCTATGTGGTTCTGGCGATGCTCGACTCGCCAAAGGGTACGAAGGAGACCGGTGGGTGGAAGACCGCAGCCTGGAACGCCGCGCCCGTGGTCGGGCGGACGATCACGCGGGTCGGCGCGATGCTGGGCGTCGTGCCGGACGCGAACAAGGATATCGACGAGTCGGACATCCTGCCGACCCTGTGGCAGGATCCGAAGTCGCCGCCGGTGGATGGACGATGAGGCGCGCGGCATGAAGCTGAACCAACTGACCACAGATATTCAGGGCGAGGGCGGTGACGCCCTCGTCTCCGGTTTCGCGATCGACCATCGCAAGGTCGCGCCCGGCACCATTTTCGGCGCGTTCCAGGGCGCGCGGGTGAATGGCGAAGACTTTATCGCCGATGCGGTGCGCAGCGGTGCGGTGGCGGTCGTCGCGCGACCGGGCGTGACGGTCGAGGGCGCGGTCCACATCGCCTCGGACGAACCGCGTGCGACCTTCGCTCGGCTGGCGGCGGCGTTCTTCGCGCCCTTCCCGGCGACGGCGGTGGCGGTGACCGGCACCAATGGCAAGACCTCCACGGTCGAGATGACGCGCCAGCTCTGGCGCATGGCGGGGCATCACGCCGCCTCGATCGGGACGCTGGGCGTCACCACCGCCGACGAGCGGACCTATACCGGCCTGACCACGCCCGATGTCGTGACCTTCCTGTCCAACGTCGCCGGGCTCGCGCGCGAGGGCGTGACGCATCTGGCGTTCGAGGCGTCGAGCCACGGCCTGACCCAGTATCGCACCGAAGGGCTGGAGGTGTCGGCGGCGGCCTTTACCAACCTGTCGCGGGATCACCTCGACTATCATGGCGATATGGGCGCCTATCTCGCGGCCAAGATGCGACTTTTCTCCGAGGTGTTGTCGCCGGACGGCACGGCGGTCGTCTGGGCGGATGACGTCGAGAGCGGCCGTGTCATCGATCTGGCCCGTGCGCGCGGCAACAAGCTGGTGACGGTCGGCACGCGCGGATCGACCCTGAAGCTGGTCGAACGGCATCCGACCCTGCTGGGGCAGGGGCTGGTGATCGAAGACGAGCACGGCGTCACCCACAAGGTGCAGCTGCCGCTGATCGGTGCCTATCAGGCGGCCAATGCGCTGGTATCGGCCGGGCTGGTACTGGCGACCGGTGGGGATATCGCCACCACCATTGCGAACCTCGCCCGGTTGCAGCCGGTGCGCGGGCGGCTGGAGCGTGCCGCGATCGCGAAGAACGGCGCGCCCGTCTATGTCGACTATGCCCACACGCCCGATGCGATCGAGGCGGCCATTGCCGCGCTCAAGCCCCATGCGGGCGGGCGGCTGATCGCGGTGCTGGGCGCAGGCGGTGACCGCGATCCGGGCAAGCGCGAGGCGATGGGGCAAGTCGCCTCGATGCACGCCGACCGGGTGATCGTGACCGACGACAACCCCCGGACCGAGGACCCGGCCGCCATCCGTGCGCAGGTGATGCGCGGCGCAACAGGCGCGGTCGAGATCGGCGACCGTCGCGCCGCCATTGCGGCGGCCATCGCCGAGGCGGGCGAACAGGACATCGTGCTGATCGCGGGCAAGGGGCATGAACAGGGGCAGATCGTCGGCGATCTCGTCCTGCCCTTCGACGACGTGACCGTCGCGCGGGAATGTGCGGCATGAGCAGTCACGCGACGACCAAGACGCCCTCGGGGGCGCAAACGGAAACTTCGCAGCCGGAAGCGCCCGCACGGCCGCGCCCCAAGCTGTCGCTGCATTATGGGGCCAAGCCGCCCGAGGCGCGGAAATGAGCCTGTGGACCGCGCAGGAGATCGCGGCCGCGACCGGCGGCACGGCCTCTGCCGACTTCGCCGTATCGGGCGTCACCTTTGATAGTCGTGAGGTCGGCCCCGGCGACCTGTTCATCGCCATGACCGGCGAAGCGACCGATGGGCACCGTTTCCTCGATCAGGCCTTTGCACAGGGCGCGGCGGGCGCGCTGGTCAGCAATGCGACCGATCATCCCCATGTCCGTGTCGCCGACAGCTTTCGCGCGCTGGAGGATCTGGGCCGGGCCAGCCGCGCCCGCACCGACGCGACGATCATCGGCGTCACCGGTTCGGTCGGCAAGACCAGCGCGAAGGAAGCGCTCTACGCCGCGCTCGAACGTGGTTGGCGCGGGAGCGTGCACCGCTCGGTCAAGAGCTACAACAATCATACCGGCGTGCCGCTCAGCCTCGCACGGATGCCCCGCGACGTGCGGGCTGGCGTGTTCGAGATGGGCATGAACCATGCGGGCGAGCTGTCCGCGCTGACCGCGATGGTGCGTCCGCACATCGCCATCGTCACCGCCATCGCGCCCGCGCACACCGAATTCTTCCCCGACGAGTCCGCCATCGCCGACGCCAAGGGCGAAATCTTCCAGGGGCTCCAGCCCGGCGGCACGGCGATCGTGCCCTATGACAGCCCGCACCGCGAGCGCCTGATCGCCGCCGCCAAACCCTATGCCGAGCGGATCGTGACCTTCGGCTTCGACCCCGCCGCCGATGTCCGCGCGGTCGAGGCAATGCGCGGCCCCCAGGGCGGGAGTTTCGTGACCGCAAGACTGGGCGACAAGGAACTGAACTTCACCCTGTCGCAGCCGGGGCAGCATTGGGTGTCCAATGCCCTGGCCGTGCTGGCCGCCGTCGATGCAGCGGGCGGCGATTTGGGGCTGGCCGGACTGGCGCTGGCCGAGCTGGGTGGGCTTGCCGGGCGCGGTGCGCGGTTCCGGGCCGCGAATGGCGCGCTGGTGATCGACGAGAGCTACAACGCCAATCCCGTCTCGATGCGCGCGACACTGGCCGTGCTGGCCGAGGAGCCGGGGCGCCATGTCGCGGTGCTGGGCGAGATGCGCGAGCTGGGCGAGGACTCGGCCGACTATCACGCCGGACTGGCCGAGCCGATCCTGGCGGCGCGCGTCGAAAAGGCGCTGCTCGTCGGCGAATCGATGGCACCCTTGGCCACTGCGCTTGAGGGGCGGGTCGATTTCGTCCATGTGGCGGATGCGAAGGCCGCGCGCGAGGCGCTGGCCGCTATCATCGCACCCGATGACGTGGTGCTGATCAAGGGGTCGAACGGGGTTGGGCTGTCGCGTGTCGTGGCGGCCCTGCGCGGCGATACCCCAACGGGCGGGGCGTGAGTTAGATGCTGTACTGGATCGCGGAGCATCTCGGTTTTCCGGGGCTTCTCAATCTCATCCGTTACCAGTCGTTCCGCACCGGCGCGACGGTGGCGACCGCTTTGTTCATCGGCCTGATCATCGGGCCGCGCTTCATCGGCTGGCTGCGCGTCCGCCAAGGCAAGGGACAGCCGATCCGCGCCGACGGGCCGCAGACCCACCTCGCGAAGCGCGGCACACCGACCATGGGCGGGCTGATGATCCTGACCAGCATGACGCTGTCCATCCTGATCTGGATGAACGTTTTCAACCCGTTCGTCTGGGCGTGCCTGTTCGTGACGCTGGGGTTCGGCGCGATCGGGTTCCTTGACGACTATGACAAGGTGCGGAAGGCCTCGACGGCGGGCGTGTCGGGCAAGACCCGGCTGCTGCTGGAGTTCGCCATTGCGGGCGTCGCGGCGTGGATCATCATGGGGCAGAACGGGCCGCATCTGTACCTGCCCTTCACCTCGCGCATGTATATCGACCTGGGCTATTTCTATCCGCTGTTCGCCGCCTTCACGATTGTCGCGTTCGGCAATGCGGTGAACCTGACCGACGGGCTGGACGGCCTGGCAACCATGCCGGTCATCATCGCCAGCGTCGCGTTCATGGTCATCGTGTATCTGGCAGGTAACGTGAAGTTCGCCGATTATCTGGGCATTCCGCATGTGCCAGGTGCGGGCGAGCTGGCGATCTTCTGCGGCGCGGTGGTCGGCGCTGGCCTCGCCTTCCTGTGGTTCAACGCACCCCCGGCGGCGGTGTTCATGGGCGACACCGGCAGCCTCGCGCTGGGCGGCGCGCTGGGCACTATCGCGGTCGTCGCGCATCACGAGATCGTGCTGGGCATCATCGGCGGCCTGTTCGTGGTCGAGGCGATGTCGGTCATCATCCAGGTCTTCTTCTACAAGCGGACCGGCAAGCGCGTATTCCGCATGGCGCCGATCCACCATCATTTCGAACAGCTCGGCTGGTCGGAGCCTACGGTTGTGATCCGCTTCTGGATCATCGCCTTCGTGCTGGCGCTGGCGGGCCTGTCGACGTTGAAGCTGCGATGATCGTCGCCAGCGACTGGGCGGGGAAACGTTACGCGGTGCTGGGGCTTGCACGCTCCGGCGCCGCGACCGTTTCGGCGCTGCTGGAAGGCGGGGCGAGCGTGGTGGCGTGGGACAGCGATCCCGCTAAGCGCGAGGCCTTTGTCGCGCATGGCCGGCTCAGCATCGTGCCGCTCGACGATTTGTCCGGTTTCGACGCGCTGGTCGTATCGCCGGGCGTGCCGCTCAACACCCATCCGCTTGCCGCCGCCGCGCGGGCGGCGGGGGTGCCGGTCATCGGCGACATCGAACTCTTCGCCCAAGCGCGCAAAGACCTGCCGCCGCACAAGGTCGTCGGCATCACCGGCACCAACGGCAAGTCGACCACGACCGCGCTCGTCCACCACATTTTGAAGACGGCGGGCGTGCCGACCCTGATGGGCGGCAATATCGGCCTGCCGATTCTGGGGCAGGAGCCGCTGCCCGAGGGCGGGGTCTATGTGCTGGAGCTGTCCAGCTATCAGATCGACCTGACGCAGAGCCTGGATTGCGACGTTGCGGTGCTCCTCAACATCACGCCCGACCATCTCGACCGTTATGATGACTTTTCGGGCTATGCGGCGTCCAAGGCACGGCTGTTTGCGATGCAGTCCGCTGGGCATGTCGCGGTCGTCGGCACGGGCGATGAGGCCTCGGCCCATATCGCGCAAGGGCTCGCCGGGAGGACCGACGATCTCGTAACCATCGCCGCCAGCGGGATCGACCAGAGCCGCTGGCCCGCGCTGCAAGGCCCTCACAATGCGCAGAACGCGCAGGCCGCCATCGCCGTGGCGCGAGCGCTGGGTATTGGCGAGGATGTGATCGAGGCGGGCCTTGCCAGCTATGCCAGCCTGCCGCACCGGATGCAGCATGTCGCGACCCGGAACGGCGTGGCCTTCGTCAACGACTCCAAGGCGACCAACTCCGAATCCACTGCACCCGCGCTCGCGGCTTTCCCGCGCGTCCACTGGATCGTCGGCGGCAAGCGCAAGGGCGACGACCTCGACGCCTGCGCCGCGCATCTGGATCACGTCGTCGCAGCCTATACCATCGGCGAGGCAGCCCCGCTGTTCTTCGACCTGCTGAAGGACAAGGTCCCCGTGGTCGAGCAGTCGGGCACGCTGGAGGCGGCCGTCGCCCATGCCGCCGCCGCCGCGCAGCCTGGCGATACGGTCCTGTTATCCCCTGCCTGCGCCAGCTTCGACCAGTTCCGCGACTACGAAGCGCGGGGCGAAGCATTCCGCGTCGCCGTGGAGGCGCTGGCATGAGTGATCGCGCAACCAAGACCCCGCGCCCCGGCCTGATCGGATCGATGAAGGGCCGGGGCGGGCGTGGCGATCGCTCGCCCCTCGGCACCTGGTTCTGGGATATCGACCGGGTGCTGCTGCTGCTCACTTTGTTCCTGATCGCGATCGGCCTGATCGCGGTCGCTGCTGCCAGTCCCGCCACGGCGATGCGCTATTCGGGCGAGCACCGGAAGTTCGCGCCGCTTTATTATTTCTGGCGACAGGTGATGTGGGTCGGCGTGTCGCTGCCCGTGTTGTTCGTCGTCTCGATGTTGCCCGTCGTCACCGCACGGCGCATGGCGGTGCTGGGGACGGGGGTGCTGATCGCGATCCTGGCGGTCACGCCCTTTATCGGGGTGGAGATCAACGGCGCGCGACGCTGGATCGGATTCGGTTTTGCCCAGTTCCAGCCGTCCGAGTTTCTGAAGCCGATGTTCGTCGTGACGACCGCCTGGCTGCTGTCGCTCAAGGCCAGGGAGCGTGACCTGCCGGCCACGCTGATCACCATGGGGCTGACCGGGCTGGTCGCGGGGCTGCTGATGATGCAGCCCGATTTCGGTCAGACAATCGTGTTCTGCGTCATCTGGGCAGCGTTGCTGATGATCTCCGGCACGCCGATGCGGATCTTGCTGGGGCTGGCGGCGATGGTGCCGGTGGGCCTGACCGCAGCCTATATGTTCTATGGCGTGGCGCGCAGCCGCATCAACGCGTTCCTTTTCCCCGATGTCGATGGCGAGGGTGCGGCCGACCATTTTCAGGTCAATGCCGCGCACAATACGCTGACGGCAGGCGGCTGGACGGGCACGGGGCCGGGCGGTGGCTCGGCCAAGTTCGGCCTGCCCGAGGCGCATACCGACTATATCTTCTCGGTGATCGGCGAGGAGTTCGGGCTGATCGCCTGCTCGATCATCGCGCTCGTCTTCCTGGCGATCGTCGTGCGCGTGTTCGTGAAGCTGCTTGACGAACAGGACGAGTTCAAGCTCTACGCCGCCTCCGGGCTGGCGGTGCAGTTCGGCGCGCAGGCGCTGATCTCGATGGCGGTGAACACGGGCCTTGCCCCGTCCAAGGGGATGACCCTGCCGTTCATCAGCTATGGCGGCTCGTCGATGATCGCGCTGTCGATCGGGATGGGGTTGTTGCTGGCATTCACCCGGCGCAATCCGTTCCTGACGCGCAGCCCCTATGTAGTCAGGTGGAGCGGGCAATGAGCCGTCACTTCGTCCTCGCCGCCGGGGGAACCGGCGGTCACATGGTTCCCGCTGCTGCGCTCGCGGCCGAGTTGACCCGGCGCGGCCACCGCGTCGCCTTGGTGTCCGATGCGCGCGGCGTGCGCTTTCCGGGGCTGTTCGAGGATATCCAGACGCATGTGCTGCCCGCCGGGCGCTTTGCGGGCGGGCCGGTCGGCTGGGCGAAAGCGCTGCGCGAGATGTGGCGCGGCCGGGCGATGGCGCGCGAACTCTACAAGACGTTCCGCCCAGCGGCGGTGATCGGTTTCGGCGGTTATCCGGCGATGCCCGCTTTGCTGGCGGCGTTTGCGGAGGGCATTCCGACCGCCATCCACGAGCAAAATGCGGTGCTCGGCCGGGTCAACCGGCTGGTGGCGGGCAAGGTCGATGCGATCGCGCTGTCCTATGAGGATACGCAGCGGCTGAGCGGCAAGCATGCGGCCAAGACCCGGCTGATCGGCAATCCGGTACGCGACCAGGTGCTGGCGCTTCGCGCGCGGCCCTATCCGCTGCTGGAGGAGGACGGCATCTTCCGCGTCCTCGTCACCGGCGGCAGCCAGGGCGCCAGCATCCTCAGCCAGGTCGTGCCCGATGGCCTCGCCATGCTGCCCGTCACCTTCCGGCGGCGCTTACAGGTGACGCATCAGGCGCGGATCGAGGATATCGATGCGGTGCGCTCCAAATATGCCGAGCATGAGATTCCGGCCGAACTCGCCACCTATCTGCCCGACCTGCCCGAGCAGCTCGCCTGGGCGCATCTGGTGATCGCGCGGGCGGGCGCCTCGACGCTGGCCGAGCTGACGGTCGCGGGTCGCCCGGCGATCCTGGTGCCGCTGCCATCGGCGACCGACGATCACCAGACGGTGAACGCGCGCGAGATGACAAAGGCGGGCGGCGCGCGGACCATCGTGCAGGGTGACTTCACGCCCGTAGAACTCGCCAAGCAGATGCAGAAGCTGGGTCTCGACCCGGCGGCGCTGGAGAATGCGGCGGGCCGCGCACGGAACTGCGGACGGCCCGAAGCGGCGAGCGATCTGGCCGATCTGGTCGAGAGCCTCGATTCGCCGCGTATGGTGTTGCCGGTCGGCAAGGCACAGAGGAAAACCAATTTGGCGGGAGCAGGCGCATGAAGGGCGTCGCCACGGATATCGGCACGATCCACTTCGTCGGCATCGGCGGTATCGGTATGTCGGGTATTGCCGAGGTGATGAAGAATCTCGGCTATCGGGTGCAGGGCTCCGACGTGGCCGAGGGCTATGTGGTGCAGGGCCTGCGCGACAAGGGCATTCCGGTCGCTATCGGCCATGCAGCGGACAATCTGGGCGATGCGGCGGTCGTCGTCACCTCGACCGCGATCACCCGGTCGAACCCCGAAGTCGAAGCCGCACTAGAACGCCGCATTCCGGTGGTGCGCCGGGCGGAGATGCTCGCCGAGCTGATGCGGCTGAAGTCCACCGTCGCGGTGGCAGGCACGCATGGAAAGACGACGACGACCTCGATGGTCGCGGCGCTGCTGGATGCGGGCGGGGTGGACCCGACCGTCATCAATGGCGGCATCATCAACAGCTATGGCTCGAACGCGCGCCTGGGTGCCTCCGACTGGATGGTCGTGGAGGCTGATGAGAGCGACGGCAGCTTCCTGCGCCTCGACGGCACGATCGCGGTCGTGACCAATATCGATCCCGAGCATCTCGACCATTATGGCTCGTTCGACCGGGTGAAGGACGCGTTCGTCGAGTTCGTCGAGAATGTGCCCTTTTACGGTGCGGCGTTGCTCTGCCTCGACCACCCGGAGGTGCAGAACATCCTGCCGCGCGTCCGCGACCGGCGCGTCGTGACCTATGGCTTTTCGGCCCAGGCGGACGTGCGCGGCGTCAACGTCACGCCGATCCCCGGCGGCAACCGGTTCGAGGCGATCATCCGCCATCGCGACGGCTCCAGCCGGTCGATCGAGGGGATCGAGTTGCCCATGCCCGGCCGTCACAATGTCCAGAATGCGTTGGCCGCGATCGGCGTGGCGCTGGAGCTGGGCATCGAGGATGCGACCATCCAACAGGGCTTTAGCCAGTTCGGCGGGGTCAAGCGCCGCTTCACCAAGGTCGGCGAGATCGCGGTCGATGGCGGCACGGCGACCGTCATCGACGATTACGGCCATCACCCGGTCGAGATCCGCGCGGTGCTGGCCGCCGCCCGCGAAGGCGCGCGCGGTCGCGTGATCGCGGTGGTGCAGCCGCACCGCTTCACCCGGCTCGGCAATCTGATGGAGGAGTTCCAGACCGCCTTCAACGACGCTGACCGCGTGCTGGTGACGCCGGTCTTCGCGGCGGGCGAGCAGCCGATCGAAGGCGTCGACGCCGACGCGCTGGTGGAGGGGCTGAAGCGGCGCGGGCATCGCTCGACCGCAACCGTGGCCGACGCCGATGCGCTGGCCGAGGAACTGGCGGGTTCGATCCGTGCGGACGACATGATCGTCTGCCTGGGCGCGGGTGACATCACCAAATGGGCGGCGGGTCTGGCGAGTGCGATCGAGGCGCGCCGATGAACCTGCCTGACACCGCCGGCCGATTGACGCACGCCGCGCCGCTGGCGCCGCTCGTGTGGTTCAAGGCGGGCGGACCGGCTGAATATCTGCTGGAGCCTAAGGACACCGATGACCTGTCGGCGTTCTTGCGGGCGCTCGGGGTCGACACGCCCGTCATGGCGCTGGGGCTCGGATCCAATCTGATCGTGCGCGACGGCGGCGTGCCAGGCGTCGTAATCCGTCTCGGCAAGCCGTTCAGCTATGCGCGGGCAGGGGAGGGGCACCTCATCACCTGTGGCGGCGGCACGTCGGGCATCCTCGTCTCGTCCAACGCGCGCGATGCGGGCATCGGCGGGCTGGAGTTTCTGCGCTCGATCCCCGGCACGGTCGGCGGCTTCGTGCGGATGAACGGCGGCGCCTATGGCCGCGAAGTGGCGGACGTGCTGGTCTCCTCCACGGTCGTCCGGCGGGACGGCACGGTCGAGACGTTGGGCGTCGCCGATCTGGAATATACCTATCGTCACTCCAACCTGACCGACGGAACGGTGGTGGTCGAAGCGACCTTCCGGGGCCATGCCGCCGAACCCGCCGACATCCAGGCCGAGATGGACCGCATCGCCGCCGCGCGTGAGGCGTCGCAACCGCTGCGCTCCAAGACCGGTGGCTCGACCTTCAAGAATCCCGACGGCCACAAGGCCTGGGCGCTGGTCGATGCGGCGGGCTGTCGCGGGCTGACCCTGGGCGACGCGCAGGTGTCGGAAAAGCATTGCAATTTCCTGCTCAACCTCGGCAACGCCACGGCGGCGGAGATCGAGGCGTTGGGCGAGGAAGTCCGGACGAAGGTGAAGGCGCAGTCAGGCGTTTGCCTCGAATGGGAAATACAAAGAGTGGGAATCGCGAAGTGACCGACAATCTGCATATCGCGGTTCTGATGGGCGGCTGGTCGGCGGAGCGGCCGGTGTCGTTGATGTCCGGTGCAGGCGTCGCCGACGCGCTGGAGCGGAACGGCCACCGCGTCACCCGGATCGACATGGACCGCGATCTGGCGGCCAAGCTGGTCGAAACCAAGCCCGATATCGTCTTCAACGCGCTGCACGGTTCGCCCGGCGAGGACGGCACGGTGCAGGGGATGCTCGACCTGATGGGCATTCCGTACACCCATTCGGGCCTCGCCACCTCGGTCATCGCGATCGACAAGGTATTGACCAAGCAGGCGCTGATGCCACACGGCATCCCCATGCCCGGCGGTCGCATCGTGAAGTCGGAGGATCTGTTCGCCGCCGACCCGCTCCCGCGCCCCTATGTGCTCAAGCCCGTTAACGAAGGCTCCTCGGTCGGCGTCGCGATCGTCACCGAGACCAGCAATCACGGCAACCCGATCGCGCGCGATGCCGCCGGTCCTTGGGCCGAGTTCGAGGAATTGCTGGCCGAACCCTATATCCGGGGTCGCGAGCTGACCACCGCCGTCCTCGGCAACCGTGCGCTGGGCGTGACCGAGTTGAAACCCAAGAATGGCTGGTACGACTTCGACGCGAAATATACCGACGGCCTGACCGAGCACGTCTGCCCTGCGCAGATTCCCGACGACATTGCCGAGGCGTGCAAGTCGCTGGCACTCGAAGCGCATCGGATCCTGGGCTGTCGCGGGGCGTCGCGCTCCGATTTCCGCTGGGATGACGAGCGCGGCGTCGATGGCCTCTTCCTGCTGGAGGTCAACACCCAGCCGGGTATGACTCCGCTCAGCCTCGTCCCCGAACAGGGCCGCCATGTCGGCATGGATTACGACACGCTGGTCCAGGCGATCGTCGACGAGGCGCTGGACTGGTACCGGGCCAATCCGACCGAGCGGGAACGCGCGGGTTGAGCCGCACGATCAAGCGCGGCCCCCCACCGCGCCGTCCGGCCCCGCGGCGCCGCCAGCCGGTGAAGCGCGTCACGCTGGCGCAGCGCCTGCTGGCCAAGGTGCCGGTCAGCGAAGAGACGATCAAGAAGGCCGTCACCTGGACGATCCTGGGCGGCGCGGGCGCGGCGGTGCTGGCGGTCGCGACCTATGTCGGCGTGCCCGGCATGATCGGCACTGCGATCGCCGAGCAGGCGGGCCATGCCGGTTTCCGTGTCCAGCAGATCGAGGTGACGGGCCTGAAGCGCATGGACCGGATGACCGTCTATGCCGTCGCGCTCGACCAGCAGAGCCGGGCGATGCCGCTGGTCAATCTGGAGGATGTTCGCGGCAAGCTGCTCCGCTATGGTTGGATCAAGGACGCGCATGTCTCGCGCCGCCTGCCCGACACGCTGCTGGTCGATATCGAGGAACGCAGCCCGGCGGCGGTGTGGCAGGACAATGGCCAACTGACCCTGATCGACGCGAGCGGCGTGCTGCTGGAGCCGGTACGGCCCGAGGCGATGCCCGACCTGCCGCTGATCATCGGGCCGGGCGCGAATTTGCAGGAGCCCGCTTATCAGGCGCTGCTCTCTGCTGCGCCTGCGCTGAAACCCCGCGTGAAGGCGGCGACCTGGATCGGCAATCGCCGCTGGGACCTGACCTTCGACAGCGGCGAGACGCTGGCGCTGCCCGAGGATGGGGCAGGGGCCGCGCTTATGAAGTTTGCCGCCATGGACGGCTCACGGCCGCTGCTCGGGCGCGGCTGGCTGCGCTTTGATATGCGCGACCCCACGAAGCTGGTTGCGCGGAAGCCCGGTTTGAATCAGAATCATGCGCTGGCCGAACCGGCGCAGGCCGGAGGAGGCACCGGGCCGGAGGGCAACGCCACAGAGGCGTCCGGCACTGGCGAATCACAGGGGTAGGACCATGGCGAAAATTGCGCCCGAAGGGCTGATCACCGCCCTGGACATCGGATCGTCCAAGGTGTCCGCGCTGATCGCCCGGAAGGGCGATGGCGGCGAACTGATCGTGCTGGGCACCGGCCAGCGCGAAAGCCGGGGCGTCAAGCGCGGCTATATCGCCGATATGGGCGCGACCGAGGCGGCGGTGCGCGAGGCGGTCGAACAGGCCGAGCGCATCGCGGGGCTGAACATCGAGAATGTCTGGGTCGGCTTCTCGGCCGGGGGGCTGGTGTCCGACGTGGCCGAGGTCGAGTTCGAGCTGGGCGGCCACCGCGTCGAACAGGGCGATATCGACGCGCTGCTGGCGGCCGGGCGTAACTCGATCGATCCGCAGGGGCGCATGGTGCTGCACGCGCAGCCCGCGCTCTATACGCTAGACGGGCTGACGGGCGTGAAGAAGCCGCTGGGGCTCTATGCCGACCGGCTGGGCGTGCACATCCATGTCGTGGCCGCTGACGGATCGCCGGTGCGCAACCTCGACCTGTGCGTCCGGTCGGCACATCTGGAGGTCAAGTCGATCATCGCGGCTCCCGTGGCGACGGGGCTGGCCTGTCTGTCCGACGAGGAGCGCGAGCTGGGCGTCGCGCTGGTCGAGATGGGGGCGGGGATCACCAATGTCTCGCTGTTCGCGGGTGGGATGCTGGTCGGGCTCTGCTCGCTGCCGATGGGCGCGGCGGACATCACCGACGATGTTGCCTCGGCCTTCGGGACGCGGCGGCAGATGGCCGAGCGGATGAAGTGCTTCCACGGATCGGCCAATGCGTCGCCGCGCGACAATCACGACATGATCCAGGTCACGCCGATCTCGGCCGAGGATGGCGGCGACACGATGCAGATTACCAAGGCGCAGCTGATCGGCGTGATCCGCCAGCGGCTGGAGCATCAGATGGGCGAGATTCGCAAGGCGCTCCAGCATCTGAAGTTCGAGGGGCCGGTTGGGCGTCAGGTCGTGCTGACCGGCGGCGGGGCGGAGCTGAAGGGCATTGCCGATTATGCGCAGCAGGCGCTCGGTCGATCGGTGCGGATCGGGCGACCGCGCGGGCTGACCGGCCTGCCCGATGCGCATGGCGGCCCGGCTTTCGCGACGCTGGCGGGTCTGGCTTTCTATGCCGCGACCGATCCCATCGACCTGCGGACGATCGCACCGACGAACCAGGCGGTGCACCGGCCCAGCGGCATGGGACTGTTCCGGCGGCTGATTCAGGCCGCAAAAGCAAATTATTAGGGAAAAGCGCGGCGCATCTGACGCTTTTCGGTTGGCACTTGGCACAGGTCTGGTGCACTAACGGTTAATTCAGGGGCCCGGTCTTTGCGTACCGACCGGGAACGGCGGAGTAGAATTGGGATGAGCATCGAATTCATCGCACCCGAGGTCGACGAGCTGACGCCGCGTATTGCGGTGATCGGTGTCGGCGGTGCCGGCGGCAATGCGATCGCGAACATGATGCGCGCCGAGGTACAGGGCGTGGATTTCCTCGTCGCCAATACCGACGCGCAGGCATTGAAGCAGTCGATCGCGCCGCAGCGTATCCAGCTGGGCGCGAAGATCACGCAGGGGCTGGGCGCGGGCAGCCGTCCCGAGATCGGTCGCGCCGCCGCCGAAGAGACGATCGACGATCTGTCGCGTCTGCTTGAGGGCAGCCACATGTGCTTCATCGCGGCGGGCATGGGCGGCGGCACCGGCACCGGTGCGGCCCCGGTCATCGCCAAGGCGGCGCGCGACATGGGCATCCTGACCGTTGGCGTCGTGACCAAGCCCTTCGCCTTTGAGGGCAATCGTCGCGCCAAGTCGGCCGATGGCGGCATCGAAGAGCTTCAGAAGTACGTCGACACCCTTATCGTCATCCCCAATCAGAACCTGTTCCTGATCGCCAACGCCAACACGACCTTCAAGGAAGCGTTCGCGATGGCGGACGAGGTGCTGCAGCAGGGCGTGCGCGGCATCACCGACCTGATGGTCATGCCGGGCCTCATCAACCTCGACTTCGCCGACGTCCGCTCGGTGATGCAGGAGATGGGCAAGGCGATGATGGGCACCGGTGAAGCCACCGGCGACAATCGCGCGATCGAGGCGGCGCAGAAGGCGATCGCCAACCCGCTGCTCGACGGCGTGTCGATGCAGGGGGCCAAGGGCGTCATCATCTCGATCACCGGCGGCGACGATATGCGCCTGCTCGAGGTCGACGAGGCGGCGAACCATATCCGCGAACTGGTCGACCCGGACGCGAACATCATCTGGGGATCGGCCTTCAATCCCGAGCTGGAAGGCCGCATCCGCGTGTCGGTCGTCGCGACCGGCATCGATGCCGACCTCAAGGTCGCACCGTCCCCGTCGGAGGCGAATCGCAGCAGCGGCTTCAGCATGGGTGGCATGGCGCGCAAGAGCGACGATACGCCCAGCTATCGCCCCAGCGAACCGGCCCCCGCTCCGCAGGCGAGCGTGACGCCCGCCGCGCCGGTCGAACAGCCTGCTCCGGCCGCGCCCGTCGCGGCCCCGGTGACTTCGACCGTCAGCGCGACGATCACCACGCCCATCGCCAAGCCTGCTCCGGCCCCCGCGCCGGCGGCTCCGGTCGCCGATGACGAGCTGGTGCTTGGTGCCGACACGATCGTCCCCGCTCCCCCGGCCCAGTCCGCCCCGGCCGCTGCGGTCGAACCGGCTCCGGGCAGCGAGGAAGCGCGTCGTCGCTGGCTCGCCCCGGGCAGCGAAGCCGGTGAAGCCCCCGCACAGCCTGCGCCGCGCGTGAAGCTGGGCGGTACGCTGTTCGAGCGTATGTCGAATGCCGCACGCGGTGCGTCGCGCGACGACGCCGCGCAGGGTGGTACGGACTCGTCGCTCGACATTCCGCGCTTCCTGCATCGCCAGAACAATCAGTAATCGCTTCGCCCGGTATTCCGGGTGACGGCTGGACAAGAGGCCCGCGCGAGACGCTCGCGCGGGCCTTTTTGTGTCCTGCCGGTGGGGGATTTGGCTTTTCACGCGAAGCCGCGATGACGCGAAGATTTGCTGGCGCGGAGGTGTCTTGCTTGCCGCGTCAACGGACCTGTCACCTCAACCGATGAATAGGTTAAAAGCGTTGCTCCGCATTTTGATGCTCCGCGCCTCCGCGTGAAACAAGGATCTAAGCGGGGCTGTCATCCTGCTGCAAAACAAGGAGGATGGCTCGCGCAGAGGCGCGGAGGACGCAGAGGAGAAGGTGGGCGTAGGAGCTTGCCCAATTTAAGCGATCTGCCGCAACGGCTTGGCCAAGCTGCAAAGTCTCTGCGCCCTCTGCGCCTCTGCGCGAACAAAATTGGCATCCTCGCGGCGTCGCTCGAACCAATGCAACCAATACCCTCGATCCTGTTGGTCGACCGTCCAGAGCGCTCGGGCGCGTGGGATGTGCGAGGGCCATTGCCGTGCGCGCCGAAACACGCTTTATGAGCCACGGTCCCATGACGTTCGCATTCTTTCCCCGCGCTTCGCTGGCGCTCGCCCTGGCCCTTGCGGCCGCACCCATGCCCCTGTTCGCGCAAGAGGTGGTTCAGCCGCTTCCCGGCACGACCGACGCCGACAAGCTGGGCGATGTGATGCGCCGCGTCGCGCAGAACCCGCGCAATGTCGATGCGCTGGTCGAGGCGGCGGATCTGTCCATTCACCTCGACGATCTGTCGGGCGCGGCATCGCTGCTCGCGCGGGCGGAAAAGGTCGATCCGCGCGACCCGCGCGTGAAGGCGGGCATGGGGTCGATCCTGGTCCGCTCCGAGCGGCCGGGCGAAGCGCTTCGCTATTTCTCGCAGGCCGAGGCAGCGGGGCTGCCTGCCGCGAAGTTCGCAGGGGATCGTGGCCTGGCCTATGACCTGATCGGCGATCAGGCGCGGGCGCAGCGCGACTATCGGCTGGCGCTGGCCAACGGTGCCAGTGACGAGATCGTGCGCCGTTATGCCCTGTCGCTCGGCATTTCGGGCCGCAAGGACCAGGCGCTGGAACAGCTCGACCCGCTGCTCCGCAAGACCGACCGCGCCGCGTGGCGCGCGCGTGCCTTCATCCTGGCGATGGGTGGCGACCTGCCCGAGGCGACGCGCATCGCCTCGACGATGATGCCGCCGCAACTGGCGCAGGGGCTGCAACCCTTTTTCCAGCGCTTGCCGACGCTGCCCGCGATCGACCGCGCCTTTGCCGTGCATTTCGGCGAGACGCGCGCCACGCCCGAGCGGCTGGCCGATGCGCGACTGGCGCCGAACCTGCCGCCGCTGACGCCCGAGGCGCCGGTCGCGCTCGCATCTGCAACGCCGGTGACGGTGCCGACGACCCAGCCCGTGCGCGAGGATCGTCGTCGCGGCAGTCGCCAGCCGATGCGGGAGAATCGGGGCGTCGCCCTGGCCGCGGCCGTACCGCAGTCCGGCGTCCGTACGCCGATCCCGACGACCGTGACGCCTGCCCCCGTGGCGAGCGCCCCCACCCAGATGGCGAGCGCAGTCCCCGTGCCTGCAACGACCCCGCGCGTGGTCGCGGCGACCTTGCCGACGCGGACGGCGCAGCCGCAACCCGGCTTCAGCAGCACGCTGCCTGCCACGACGCCGGTGCCGGACACCCGCGCGCCGGTCGCCATGGCTTCCACCGCGCCGGTGCCGATGGTGCAGCCGCTGCCCACCGCGTCCCAGCCATCGCCTGCCGCCACGACGGCGATGGTCCAGCCTTTGCCGTCGACCGCGCCCGTCCAGACGGTTCAGGCCGAGCCGAGCCCCGCACCGGTCGCGACCACGCCGCCGCCGACCGCCCTGGCGATGGTCCAGCCGGTGCCGAGCCAGACGGCCGAACCCGCGCCGGTTGCGCCTGCACCCCGCGCCACGCGCTCCGGCGGACGTCGGCCCTCGCTGGCGGCGGCGCATGCGGTGCGAGAGGACTCGATCCTCGCCCGTATCGTCGCCAACCTGTCGATCCCGGCCTCCGAACTGGGCGTGGAGGGCCCCGAGCGTCCCGTTGTGGTCGCGGCGGCCACCCCGGTCACGACCGGCTCGCAGCGGGTGCTGGCCGAAGCGCGCGCCAAGGCCGAGCGGGATCATGAGGCGCGCGAAAAGGCGGCCGAAACGATCGAGCCGAAAAAGACGGAGCCCAAGGCTCCGACCGCCGCCGAGCGCAAGGCCGCCGCCGCCAAGCTGGCCGCCGAGAAAAAGGCTGCTGCTGCTAAAAAGGCGGAGGCTGCGGAGAAGGCGCTCGCCGCCAAGGAAGCGCTGGAGGAAAAGAAGCGCGCCAAGGCGAACCCCGAGCGAATCTGGGTCCAGGTCGCGGGCGGCGCGAACGAGGATGACCTGCCCAAGGCCTGGGCCGCGACAAAGGCGAAGGCGCCTGAGCTGTTTGCAGGCCACAAGGGGTATAAGACCCCGCTGCGCGCGACCCACCGCGTTCTGACCGGTCCGTTCAAGACCGATGCGGAGGCCCGCGCCTTCGTCAACCAGCTGGCCAAGAAGGGCATCTCCGCCTTCCCGGTGACCAGCGATGCCGGGCAGTCGGTGACTCGGCTCGACGCCAAGTGAGCCGTTTCGCCCCCTGGGCGTCCTATCCCGAACACAGCCGGGGGCGTCGCCATGACGAGGCGACGGCATTGGCGCGCGGGCCGCGCGACGCATTCCAGCGTGACCGCGACCGGATCATCCATTCGATCAGCTTTCGACGGCTGCGGCACAAGACCCAGGTCTTCATGGCCCCCGATGGCGACCATTTCCGTGTCCGCCTGACCCACAGCCTGGAGGTCGCGCAGATCGGCCGCACCATCGCGCGGACGCTGGGGCTGAACGAGGACCTGACCGAGGCGCTGTGCCTGGCGCATGATATCGGCCATCCGCCCTTCGGCCATGCGGGCGAGGACGCGCTGAAGGCCGCGCTGTCGGACCATGGCGGCTTCGATCACAACGGCCATACGCTGCGCACCCTCACCGAGATCGAGCGGCCCTATCCGCGCTGGGACGGATTGAACCTCAGCTGGGAAACGCTGGAGGGATTGGCCAAGCATAATGGGCCGATCCGCCATCCCGGCTGGGCGCTGGGCGAGGCGGATGCGGGTTTTCCGCTCGACCTGGACAGCCATGCCTCGCTGGAGGCGCAGGTCGCGGCGCTGGCCGATGATATCGCCTACGACAATCACGACATCGATGACGGCCTTCGCGCCGGGTTATTGACGCTGGATCAGCTGCTGGAAGTGCCGCTGGTCGCGCGTGGCTGGGACGCAGCGCGGGCACAATTTCCAGAGGTCGCCCCGAAGCGGCTGGCTAGCGAGCTTATCCGGTCGCAAATCGGGGTGATGGTCAACGATCTGGTGGCCGAAACCCGGACCCGCATTGCCGAGAGTGGGGTAGGGGATGTCGCTGATGTCCGCGGCGCAGGTCGCGCCTTGGTCGGCTTTTCGGATGCGATGCGGGTGGAGGAGCGCGATCTGAAGCGCTTCATGTACGCCAACCTTTATCATCACCCGCGCCAGCTGGCGGCGGCGGATGCGGCGCATGGGATCGTCCAGGGCCTGTTTACCGCCTATCGCGCGGACCCTTCGCAACTCCCAGAGGAATGGCGTGAGCGTTTGCCGGAAGAGGAGCCTGCGCGCAGTCGGCACATCGCCGATTTTATCGCGGGCATGACCGATCGCTATGCGATCCGCTGCTACCGCGATCTGCTGGGGAATATCGACCTGCCGGAAGGGTTTTAAGACCCCTCCGGCAGGATCGGCATGGATCAGGCCTTCAAGGCTTTCGCCATGTTGAGATGGGCGGTCACGGTCGGGATCAGGCCGGTCGCGAACGTCTTGAGCGGCGCGGAGTCGCCGGTCGCCGCATACGCCTTCAGCGTGTCGAGCGTCTGCTGATGCCCGGCGGTCTGTTCGGCGATATAGGCTTCGTCGAACGCCTTGCCGGTCAGGCCCTTCAACTGGTCCAGCTTCTGCTGCTGCTCGGCATTGAGCGTGGGATCGGGCGTGATAGCCGGGCTGGCCGATCCGGCCGCCGTCTTCAGCTTCGCGGTCGAGGCGGTGTGCGCCTCGATCATCTTGGCGGCATAGGCCTTAACCGAGGCGGATGCGCCCTTCGTGGCGGCGAGCTTCGAGGTTTCGATCTCGAAGGCGTCGCTGGCCGCCGCCGCATTGGCGAAGCTCTGCGCCGCACTGGTTGCGACCGGCGTCGGCGAGGCGGTCGCCATATCGTTGGTCACCATCATATTGTCGGCGGTCGTGGCCTGGTTCGTCTCACCGCTTCGGTTACAGCCCGCCAGCGCGAGAAGGGCGGAGGTCGCTAGGATAGTCGCTCTGATCGTCATGTCGTTGAACCCCTGACAGAAAACGCAACCCTGCATAAGCGCGTCGGGTCGACGGACGTTCCCGCCAAGTGCCAGCCGATGGGACCCGAACGGCCATCGCATCGTTGGTCCGGCATCCCGCCGCCCGGCGGATCAAGAAGGGAAGCGACGCAAATGAGCATCTTCGGCAATATTCTGGGCAAGATCTTCCATCACGGTGCCGCCAAGCCGGCGCCGTCCACGATCCAGGCCGACCCGAGCCCTCAGCCTGCGCCCGCCGCACCGCAGCCTGCGCCGCAACAGGCCGCCCCCGTGGCCGAAGCCGCACCCGCCCCGCAGGCGGTCGATGTCGGTGCGGTGCTTAGCGAAATGGCGGCGATGAAGAATGGCGGCGGCAATTATCAGAGTTCGATCGTCGATCTGCTGAAGCTGCTGGACCTGGATTCCAGCCTGACCGCGCGCAAGGAACTGGCCGACGAACTGGGCGTCCATGCGGGCGAGGATGGCTCGGCCGAGCAGAATATCGCGCTTCACAAGGCGGTGATGGATAAGCTTGCCGAAAATGGCGGCATCGTGCCGGACAGCCTCCGACAGTAAGGCGGCGCGTCAATGCAAAACGGCCCGCATGTCCCCCTCGGACATGCGGGCCGTCCCACCGAACAACGTGTCGGTTAGCGGGCGCTGGTTTCGACGCCCGCGCCCAGCGCGCCACGCGCCTGGTCGGTAGTGAACGAGACTTCGGTGTTGCCGGTCGTGCCGGTCACGCGGTGGCCCTTGACCACGAAGCGGAACGGCTCGCCGCCCGGATAGCGGTGGCCCTGGATCACGGCGCGGCCGTTGTCGTTGATCCGGGTATAGACATAGGTGCTGCCTTCATGGACGAAGCTCTGCTCGCCCTCGGCGGCGATGGCCCCGATGGTCGGAATGGCGGTGGCGGCAATGGCGGCCAGGATCAGAATGGTCTTGCGCATGATCGAAACTCCCGCGTGATGGCGTTGAGCCGGATCAGGTCCTCTCGCGCCGTTTTCGACGCTATAACTTTCGTATACGGATTTATTGCGCTGCAGCATGGCCCGCAACTGCAAAGGCGTTTGGCTAGATTGCATTCCATGCAATCGTCCGGCGTTGCGGATCAGGCATGATTTGAAGCGAGCGCCCGATTTCGCTAGAGCGCCACGCTTTGCTACCCCGATCGGACGATGTGATGACCCTCTACACCCGCTTTGCCGCGCATATCGACGCGGCGCTGGACACGCTGGTCGCCGCCGGCACGCTGCCCGGCGGGCTGGATCGCCGCAACGTGACAGTCGAACCGCCGCGCGATGCCAGTCACGGTGACCTCGCCACCAATGCCGCCATGGTGCTGGCCAAGCCCGCAGGCACCAATCCGCGCGCCCTGGCCGAGGCGATCGCGGCGGAGCTGGGCAAGCTGGACGAAGTGGACAGCGTGTCGGTCGCGGGGCCGGGCTTCCTCAACATGCGGCTGACCGATGCGGCGTGGCGCGACGAGCTGGCCGCCATTCCGCAGGCGGGGGCCGATTATGGCCGCTCGACGCGGGGGCAGGGCGTCACCGTCAATATCGAATATGTCTCGGCCAATCCGACCGGGCCGATGCACATGGGCCATTGCCGCGGCGCGGTGGTGGGCGATGCGCTCGCCACCCTGCTGGAATTTGCGGGGCACAAGGTCATCCGCGAATATTATGTCAACGATGCGGGCGGGCAGGTCGACGTCCTCGCCCGCTCGGCCCATCTGCGCTACCGCGAGGCGCTGGGCGCGACGATCGAAATTCCGGAGGGCCTGTATCCGGGTGAATATCTGAAGCCGATCGGCGCGGAACTCGCGGCCGAATATGGCGACAAATATGTCGACGCGCCCGAAAGCGAGTGGCTGGTCCTGTTCCGCACCCGCGCGGTGGCGGCGATGATGGCGATGATCCGCGAGGATCTGGCGCTGCTCGGCATCCATCACGACCTGTTCTCTTCCGAAGCCGAGCTGCAAGCGGCGGGCAAGCCCGAAGCGGCCGAGGCCGAGCTGCGCTCGCGCGGGCTGGTCTATGACGGCGTGCTGGAAGCGCCCAAGGGCGAGACGCCCGAGGATTGGGAGCCGGTCGAGCTGCCCTTGTTCCGCTCCAGCCAGTTCGGCGACGACCAGGATCGCCCGATCAAGAAGTCGAACGGCGCCTGGACCTATTTCGGCGCCGACCTGGCCTATCACTATCAGAAGGCCCAGACCGCCGATCAGCTGATCGATATCTGGGGCGCCGACCATGCGGGCACCGTCAAGCGCATCGTCGCGGCGGTCGAGGCGCTGACCGGCGGCAAGACCAAGTTCGACGTGAAGCTCGTCCAGATGGTCCGCCTGCTGCGTGGTGGCGAGCCGGTGAAGATGTCGAAGCGCGCAGGCAATTTCGTCACCCTGGCCGATGTCGTTCGCGAAGTCGGCAAGGATGTGGTGCGCTTCACCATGCTGACCCGTCGCTCGGACGCGCAGATGGATTTCGACTTCGCCAAGGTGGTCGAGGCGTCGAAGGACAATCCGGTCTTCTATGTCCAATACGCCCATGCCCGCATCGCCTCGCTCAAGCGGCGTGCGGCCGAGGCAGGGATCGCAGAGGGCTCTGCCGACCTGTCGCTGCTCGACGCCGAGGATCTGGCGCTGGTGCAGCTGGCCGCGCAGTTCCCGCGTATCGTCGAGACGGCGGCGGCGGCGCGTGAGCCGCACCGAATCGCCTTTTATCTCTATGACCTGGCGGCGGCCTTCCATGCGGCCTGGAATGTCGGCAACGATCGCCCCGATCGTCGCTTCCTGATCGCGGAGAATGCCGAGGTGACGCGTGCCCGTCTTTTCCTCAGCGACGGGATCGGGCAAATCATTCGTAACGGTTTGGCGCTCATGGGTGTCGAAGCGGTTTCGGAGATGAAGTGATGGCGAACGATATGGATCTGGGGCGTGGATACGACCAGCAGGAGGAGGATCGGCTCCCCTGGCTGGAAACCGTCGAAGCCGACGAACCCGAAGGTGTCGGCATCGGCAAGGTCGTGGCGCTCGTCATCGTCGGCCTGGCCATCCTCGCCTTTATCGGCTTCGGTCTCTACAAATGGCAGGCGCATCAGGCGGCGGCGGACGGCGACGGCGCGGTGATCGCTGCGCCCGAGGGCGATTACAAGGTGCGCCCGGCCGATCCGGGTGGCCTGAAGGTCAAGGGCGAGGGCAACACCGCCATCGCGACCAGCGCGGGCAAGCCCGGCGGCACCGGCGCGATCGACCTGCGTGCCGTGCCCGAAGCGCCGATGAACGGCACCCGCGTCGTCCAGAAGCCCAGCGACGCCGGTGGTGGCCGCAACGCCGTGGCGCAGGTCCCCGAATCGGGCGGCAAGCTGGTCGCGCCCGCGCCGGTCACCGCCGCGCGGGCGCCCGCCGCCGCGCCGAGCGCCAGTGGCGCAATGGTGCAGCTGGGTGCCTATCCCAGCGAGTCCTCGGCCAATGCCGCTTGGGATCGCTTCTCGAAGCGCTTTTCCTATGTGGGCGCGCTGGGCAAAGTGGTGCAGCCCGTCGCGTCGAACGGCAAGACGCTCTACCGCCTGCGCGTGAACGCCGGTTCGGCCAACCAAGCCGCTGATATCTGCGGCCGCCTGCGCGTGGCGGGCGAGAGCTGCTTCGTCGCCAGCTGATCGATCAGGCCCCCTGCTCGCCGTGGCGGGCAGGGGGTGGAGTATCTCGTCCATGATTCCCGTCATTTTCGGCCTGTCGGGCCCGGTGCTGACCCCCGATGAGCGGGCGTTCTTCGCCTCGGTCGAACCGGCGGGCTATATCCTGTTCAAGCGCAACATCGTCGACCGGGCGCAGGTGCGCGCGCTGACCGACAGCTTGCGGGAGTTGGCGGGGCGGGATGACCTGGCGATCCTGATCGACCAGGAGGGTGGCCGCGTCGCCCGGATGGGGCCGCCCGAATGGTCCGCTTTCCCGGCCGGGCCCGTCTTTGCCAAGCTCTATGAGACCGCGCCGATGTCGGCGATCCAGGCGATGCGCGCCAATGGCCAGGCGCTGGGCCTGATGCTGCGCGAGGTCGGCATCACCGTCGATTGCGCGCCGTTGCTCGACGTGGCGCAAGAGGGCACGACCGAGGCCATCGCCTGCCGCGCTTATGGTGCCGAGCCGATGCAGGTCGCCGCGCTCGGCCGGGCGATGCTGGAGGGACTGGCGGCGGCGGGCGTGGTCGGCGTGGTCAAGCACATGCCGGGCCATGGCCGCGCGCTGGTCGATTCGCACCATCTGCTGCCGACCGTCACGGCCAGCGAGGCGGAGCTGGCGGTCGATCTCGAACCCTTCCGCACTCTCGCGAACGCGCCGATGGGCATGACCAGCCATATCGTCTTCGAGGCGTGGGACGCCGAGCGCCCCGCGACCCTGTCGCCCGTGGTGATCGACCGGATCATTCGCGGCGCGATCGGCTTTGACGGCCTGTTGATGACCGACGACATCGACATGAAGGCGCTCAGCGGTACGGCAGGCGAGAAGGCGGCGGGGGCACTGGCGGCGGGATGCGACCTCGTCCTCGACTGCTGGGCGCGGATGGACGAGATGGTCGAGATTGCCGGGCGGGTGCCCCCGATCAGCGACGCGGCCCGCGACCGCCTAGACCGCGCGATGGCGAGTGTGGGGGCAGGCGAGGGGCACTTCGCCGAGCTGATCGCCCGCCGCGACGCGCTGCTGGCGCTGGTTGGCTAAGCGCCCTACCGACCGCTGCTTCGCGATGGTCGAGGAGTAAGGCAGACCTGCCATGCCTCCTTTCACGCCCCGTCGACACGTTCGCGGCCGGAAAGATGGCCCGTCCCGTCTCGCCAGAACCCCATATCGCCGCTAAGCTTGCCTGCGATGACGGGGGAACAGCTGACGCTCGATCTGGATGGGTGGGAAGGACCGCTGGACGTGTTGCTGTCGCTGGCGCGGTCGCAAAAGGTCGACCTGCGCCAGATTTCGATCCTGGCCCTGGTCGAGCAATATCTGCGTTTCATCGACCGGGCGGACCGGATGCAGCTGGAGCTGGCGGCCGATTATCTGGTGATGGCGGCGTGGCTGGCCTATCTCAAATCCTCGCTGCTGTTGCCACGCCAACCCGATGAGGAGCCGGACCCCGAGGATATGGCGCTGCGCCTGCAACTCCGGCTGGAGCGGCTGGCGGCGATGCGCGAAGCGGGCGCGCGGTTGATGGCGCGCGACCGGCTGGGCCGCGACGTCTTTCCGCGTGGCGCGCCCGAGGGGTTGGCGGTGCAGCGCAAGGCCTTGTGGCAGGCGGAGCTTTATGACCTGATCGCCGCTTATGGCCGGATCAACGCCCGCACGCGGCCGGTGATGCACGTCGTTGCCGATCGTCAGGTCATGACGCTGGAGGCGGCGCTGGAGCGGGTGTCGATGCTGGTCGGCAGCCGGATCGACTGGTCGGCGATCGAGACCTTCCTGCCCGATGGCAGCGAACGGCTGCGGCGTTCGGCGCTGGCGTCGAGTTTCCTGGCGGTGCTGGAACTGGCGCGCCAGGGCAAGGTCGAGCTGCGCCAAGCCGCGCCTTTCGCTCCGCTGATGATCCGCCAGCCGCTATGAGCGAAATGGACCCGACCGTCCGCGCGGTGGAGGCCGTGCTGTTCGCCTCGCCCGAACCGATGAGCGTGGATTCGATCCGTGCCCATGTCGGGGTGGGCAAGGGCGCCAGCGACATCCGCACCGCGCTGGAGACGCTGGAGGCCGAGTATCGCGGGCGGGGCATCGCGTTGGTCCGGCGCGGCGACCGCTGGCATTTCCAGACCGCGCCCGATCTCGCCCATCTGCTCCGCCGCGACCGCGAGGAAGCGCGACGCCTGTCCCGCGCAGGCATCGAGACGCTGGCGATCATCGCCTATCACGAACCGGTCAGCCGCGCCGAGATCGAGGCGATTCGCGGCGTCGCCATTTCCAAGGGCACGCTGGACGTTCTGATGGAGGCGGGATGGGTACGCCCGGCCGGGCGGCGCGAGGTGCCGGGGCGACCGCTCATCTATGCGACGACGCCCGCGTTCCTCCAGCATTTCGGGCTGACCAGCAGGCGCGACCTGCCGGGCATCGAGGATTTGCGCGCGGCGGGGCTGCTCGATCCGGTCGATCTGGCGCTGGAGCGCATGGAAGAAGAGGAAGAGCGGGAGGGGGCGGCCGATCGCGGCGAGGGCGATTGAGCGCTTTCCTTTGCGTCACGGCCGCGTCACAATGGTCCGTCACGGCTCCTTATCCCCAATTGGGGGCCGGATCGCATCGCCGACACCATTGCCGCTGGCGATGCCAAGGCCTAGATAGACAGACAAATTCCAGGAGACGTGCCATGGGCAGCTTCAGCCCGATCCATCTTGTCGTCCTCGCGATCGTCGCGATCCTTCTGCTCGGCGGCGGCCGTTTCTCCAGCCTGATGGGTGACGTGGCCAAGGGCGTGAAGAACTTCAAGAAGGGCATGGCCGAAGAGGACGAGACGCCCGCCAAGCCTTCACCGCGTATCGAGGCGCAGAAGTCGGCCGAGCCCGCCTTCGACCGTGACGGCGAGCGCGTGCGCGACGATCGCTGATCCGGCCCGTCTAGACCCAGTACCGGACCTCCATGTTCAACATCGATTCCAGCGAGTTCTTGCTGGTCGCCATCGTCGCGCTCGTCGTGATCGGTCCCAAGGACCTGCCCAAGGCGATGCGCGTCGTCGGCTATTGGGTGGGCAAGGCGCGCGGCGTCACGCGCCAGTTCCGCCAGGGCTTCGACAATATGGTCCGCGAGGCCGAGCTGGAGGAAATGGAAAAGCGCTGGGCGGCGGAGAATGAGCGCATCATGCGCGAGCATGCCGCCGATGCACCGCCGGTCACGCCGACCGATGGCGCGCATCCCGTGCCGCCTGCGCTCCCCGACCCGGCCCATCCGGCCGTGACGGCCGATACTCCGCATCCCGATCATCATCCGGCCGACCACCAGCCGGACACCCATGCGGATCATAGCGACCAGCCGGTCATGGTCGAAAAGCCGGTGGTCGCGCCCGCACCGTCGACCGAGCATCCCCATCGCGGGACCGAGGGGGCGGTGTCGTGAGCGAACATGACGAGATCGACGCCAGCCGCGCGCCCCTTCTCGAACATCTGATCGAGCTGCGCCGCCGGCTGCTCTACTGCATCGTCGCCATCGCGCTGGCCTTTGGCGTGTCGATGTATTTTTCGGAGTCGATCTTCGGCTTCCTCGCCAAGCCGCTGCTGAAGGCGGGGCAGGGCACGCTGGTCTATACCCAGATCTTCGAGGCGTTTTTCGTCCAGGTGAAGGTATCGTTCTTCGCCGCGATGATGATTTCCTTCCCGGTGATCGCCAACCAGCTGTGGCAGTTCGTCGCGCCGGGGCTGTACCGCAAGGAAAAGAAGGCGCTGCTGCCTTTCCTGCTGGCGACGCCGGTGCTGTTCCTGATGGGCGCGGCGATGGCCTATTACATAGCCATCCCGATGGCGCTGCACTTCCTGCTGGGCTTTGACGGCATGGTGGGCGGCGTGAAGCGCGAGGCGCTGCCCGCGATCGGCAATTACCTGTCCTTCGTCATGCAGTTCCTGTTCGCCTTCGGCCTGGCCTTCCTGCTGCCGGTGCTGCTGATGCTGCTGGAACGGGCGGGCATCGTCACCCGCAAGCAGCTGATTGCCTCGCGGCGCTATGCCATCGTCGCAGCGACCGCCATTGCGGCGGTGCTGACCCCGCCGGACCTGATGTCGCAGGTGCTGCTCGCGGTGCCGCTGATCATCCTTTACGAGCTGGCCATCATCGGCATCTGGTTCACCGAACGCTCCCGCGCCAAGCAGGCGGCGATCGAGGAGGACGAGGACGCCGAAGCGGCGGCCTGATAGGGATTCCGGTTCTGTGAAAGGGGGCTCCGGCGGTCGCCGGGGCTCCCTTTTTCCTGGGAGCGACGTCGAGGTCCGAAAACTGCTTCCAGAACAGAAAAGGGCCCCGGCGGATACCGCCGGAGCCCTTTTGCGTGTCAGCCGGGTGAAGGGCTTACTTCGACTTGTCTGCCGTCTTGGCAACAGTGTTGCCAGCCGAGCTGACATCCTTGCCCATGCCTTCGACGGTGTTGCAGGCGCTGACCAGCAGTGCACCAGCGACGATCGCCAGACCCATCAGCTTACGCATTCTCTGTCTCCTCTGTGAAAACCTTGACGGCCCAATGCGCCAGCACTGCATTCGTTCCGGCCGTGTCACGGCCGGGCGTGCGCGAGTGGCGAAAAAGATTAAGGCCTGGAAGCGTCACCGGGGGGGGGAGGGTGGACGCTTCCAGGCCTATGGCTTGGACAGCGAGAGCGGGGGGGCATAAGTTCGCTATCCGAAGAGCAGAACACGCTGCAAAGGCAGGGGTTCCCGCCTTTTCCCGCCTCTCGCGAATCTTTTTTCGATTCAGTCGCGCCCGACGATCGGCACCGCGATTTCATAGGCGCCGGTGAGCGGATCATGGTGCAACGGCGCGCGAAGCTGGCGGGCCAGGCCTTCCATCACCCGGCCGTACCGCTTGCTGATCAGATGGCGCGATTCGTCCGTCTCGACCAGCGCGCGCGAGACGACACGCACGACCGCGCGACCTTCCTGCTCGGCGGGCTTGATCGCCACGCGGATCTGCGCGGCGGGATCGCAATTCATAGCCAACTCGATCGTCTCGGTGACCAGGAAGGCCACGGCGACCGCGACGTCCTGATTGACGAGCAACGGCGCGACGTCGAGCGAGATGCCGATCCCGGCGGCGTTCTCGGGCGCGGTGGCGCGGATGTTCGCGGCCAGCTCGCCGATCATGGTGCGCAGGTTCAGTCCGCGATTTTCCTCCAGCTCGGCGAAGTGGTGGCGATGGACCACCGCCAAGGCATCGACCCGTCGCTGGATCGAGGAATAGGCGGCCATCGCCTCCGGACCCGTCGCGCCGCGCGCATGGAAATTGATCAGGCTGGAGATGACCTGAAGATTGTTCTTGACCCGGTGATGGACTTCCCGGGTCAGCTTGGTCTGGCGCACCAGCCCTTCGGCTAGTCCCGCCTCGTGGGTGGCGACGGTACGGGTGATCGCCTCGAACGTATCGGTCAGGTCACGGATTTCCTGCGCCGGCGCCGCCTCGACCCGCGAGATGTCGAGCACCTCGCCCGGTTGATAGGCCGCGACCAGTCCACGCAGCTGGCGCAGCGGCCGGATCAGCAGCCGGTCTACGATGAACCATCCGAGCACGACCGCCGCCAGCCACATCAGCAGCGGCAACGCCAGCGCGACGATCAGCGACGAAGTGATCGGTGCGCTGGGCGTCGACGTGCGCAGGACCAGCCCGGCGATGCCGAGTTCCGTCCGCATCGACTTCTTCCGCTCCAGCGGGCCCTGGCGGACCAGCGAATGGAGGGGCAGCAACTCGCCATCGAGTTCCAGCACCGATTCGATCGTGCTGGCGGGCGGATGCTGATCGACCAGTGATTGCAGGAAGGGCAGCGGGAAGAAGGCACGGGCCTGCGCCCGGCCGTCCTGGCTCGACACCGACAGGACGAGACCCCGGCCGGGCAGGATATCGGCACCGATTGGCGATCCGTCGCTGGCCACCGGCAGCGCGGCGGGCAGGGGATCGCCGCACAGCGTCTTGCCCGCGCGATCGGTGATCAGGAAGCGCGCGCCGGTCAGCGATTGCTGCGCGAACACGCCCTGCGCCCGCGCGCAGCTCGGCATGTCGAGGGGGTCCTGACCCATTGCACGCACCGCGACGCGCAGCGCGGTCATGTCGCCCATCAGCTCGGTGGCGATGGCGCGGGCATCCTCATTGGCGGCGATGCGCAGGCGGCCGCTGGCCTCGCTATCGGCGAGGCGGGTCGTTTGCAATGTGGCAAAGACCGCGATGGCGGCCAGGATGAACAAGGTGCTTCCCAGCACCAGAACGAGCTTCGCGCCCGTCGCGAGACGCGGCGGGGCGGGACGGAGGCGTTCGAGCGCCTCGACGTCATCGGGGAGAAGAGTGGCCATGCGGCCGGACGTCAGCCCAGCTTGCTGAGAAGATCAAGCATCTCGTCGGGGATCTTTTCGTCGACGGTCTTTTGATACGCCTGGCGAAGCGCCGAGCCCGCATCCTTCTCACCACCTTTTTGCGGTGAGGTGGACGGCGTCTTCTTCGTCTTGTTGCCCAAACTCAAAATATCCCCCTGCAGGACCCACTAGCGGGGCAACCGACGCAATGGCGACCCGTGGCGTCGCCGGTCGGCCTGACGCCCAGAGCCTATAGTTGATGTGGCGATGAAACCAAATTCGATCTGGTTGGTTCCCGATGCGATACGAAAAATCCGTGAGTCCCGCATTCGTGGCGTGGCGGACGGGGTTTTCGTGAAACGGCATTGAAAACAGACGCGGGGGCCAGCACATCAGCTGTCCGCCAATACCTCAGGGAGTGATCATTACCCATGTCGCTTGGACAGCAGCTTGCGCCCCATCTTCCCTTCCTGCGGCGCTATGGCCGGGCCCTGACCGGCAGCCAGATGCACGGCGACAAATATGTCCGCGCCACGCTGGAGGCGATCGTCGCGGCCCCGGACCAGTTTCCGCGTGATGTCGATCCCCGCCTGGGCCTGTACCGCATGTTCCAGGGCATCTGGTCGTCGGCCAATTACGATGAATTGGACAATGACGGTACGGATGCCGATGGCAACGAAGGCGTGGCGCGCGCCCGCCTCGCGCGGATGACGCCGCTGTCGCGTCAGGCGCTGCTGCTGACCGCGATGGAAGGCTTCACGCCCGAAGACGCGGCCTATCTGATCGATGTCGAGCCCAGCGAGGTCGAAAATCTCGTTTCCGAGGCGCTGGCCGAGATCGAGAAGCAGACCCGCGCCCGCGTGCTGATCATCGAGGACGAGCCGATCATCGCGATGGATATCGAGACGATCGTGCGTGACCTGGGCCATGAAGTGACCGGCGTCGCCGTCACTCGTGATGAAGCCGTGGCGCTGGCCATGGAGGATCGTCCCGGCCTGGTGCTGGCCGACATCCAACTGGCCGATGACAGCTCGGGCATCGATGCGGTCAAGGATATCCTGGCCGAGTTCGAGGTGCCCGTGATCTTCATCACCGCCTTCCCCGAGCGCCTGCTGACCGGCGAGCGGCCCGAGCCGACCTTCCTGATCACCAAGCCGTTCCAGCGTTCGACCGTGAAGGCGGCGATCAGCCAGGCGTTGTTCTTCGATCAGAGCACGGTCCCGGCGGAGTAACGGCCGGCCAAAAGCGAGGGCCGATAAAGCGTATCGGTTACGGACCCAAAACGGTTGATAGACGTTGAGGATGACATGGCTGACCCTGATGAACCGATCCATGTCTCCAAAGAGGATGTAAGGGCAGGTTCTACGCCGCATGTTACGCGGTATGTCCTGCCCATATCCTTGGTTCTCGTGATCGTGATCTTCGCCTATCTGGTGTTGCGCTGACACGGTAAGGGTTTGATTTGGCCTTGGCATGGCTGGCAATTCTGTGCCAGCCACCCTATGTTTCGAGGCGGTCGCGGGTTCGACCGTTTCCGATGATCGGATTTTCATGACGCAGCCACTAACGCGGGACGAGATTGAGGACGATGCGGCCGAAGCGCCCGTCGAACACGTCGCGCTGGATGATTCCGAGTTCAAGACGGAACTGGCACGCGTGATCCCCCATCTGCGCGCCTTTGGTCGTTCTCTTTCGGGTAGCCGCGATCTGGCCGACGATCTGGTGCAGGAAACGCTGCTCAAGGCATGGGCCGCGCGCAAGCGGTTCCAGGCGGGCACCAACATGCGGGCCTGGACCTTCATCATCCTGCGCAACCTCTATCTGTCGCAGATGCGTCGTGCGCGCTTCAAGGGCGAGTGGGACGACTTGGTCGCCGACCGCATTCTGGCGGCTCCGGCCAGCCAGGATCGCCATGTCGAACTGGGCGATATGCAGCGCGCTCTGATGCACCTGCCACAGCCACAGCGCGAGGCACTGATCCTGGTCGGTGCTGGCGGCTTTGCCTATGAAGAGGCGGCCGAAATCTGCAACGTGGCAGTGGGTACGATCAAGAGCCGCGTGGCTCGTGGCCGTGTCGCGCTCGAGACCATCCTGAACGAAGGGTCGCTGCCCTCGCGGCGTTTGCATGAGACTGACAGCAGCAAGACCGCGCTCGACACGATCATGGGTGATGTCGATCAGTTGAGCGGCGGGCGTTAACGCAAGGTCCCCGTCGTCGAGCGGTCGCTGCGTTCTTCCGGACGTGGCGGCCGTTTTTTTATCGGCGATCAAGATTGCGGCACGGTCTGGCCGATCGGTAGCGCCGCGTAGCCCAGCGACGGCAAAACTCTTCTAGCCTTGCCTGTTCGATCGGATTGTTCAGCTCGGCCCTAGCGGCGATCCGGCTATCGACGCCCATAGTAGGCTAGACCAATGGATCATGCGCTTCCTGTCCAAAATCTGGGCGGAGAAAAACTGCTCAAATTCTATAGTTCCAAGCGCTTCAGCACGGTCAGTCCCTCAGTGCCGATGAACCGGCTCATCCAACCGAGCAAGCAACCGCACCCAATGATCGGGTAGCCTTATCGGCTCCGAAAAGGCCGAACGCAACGCGCCGCCGATATCGTCCGTGCGGGTCGGCGCGCGGACGATGCGGATATCGCTGATCGTCGGTTCGGTGCTCATCATACCAACATAACTGTGCAGGTCTTGACAAGTTGCAAAAATTCTGAAGCGGCAATGTTAATCCTATGGAAAGCCTTTTGTGCAGGGGCCTAGCGCGCGATACAAGCACGGCCATGAACGCTCCGTCCTCCCCGCTGTCCGATGCCGTGGCGCGTGCGCGTCGGCATTCGTCCTTTCTCGCCATGATCCTGGACCGGGAGCCGGATATCGAGGCACAGGCGCTGGCGGGGCATCTTGTCGAGCCGCAGCCGTTGGAGGCGGACTTGCCGGTCGGCGTCGCGCTGCGCCGTGAACGCCGCGCACTGGCCTTGACCGTGGCGCTGGGCGATCTGGCCGGGATTTATGATCTGACCCAGGTCACCCACCGGCTGACCGACTTTGCCGACCGCGCGCTGACCCGGGCAATTCATGCCGCGATCGAGGAGCGTACACCGGGCGCCGAGCCGGTCGGTTTCGCCGCGATTGCGCTCGGCAAACAGGGCAGTCGCGAACTCAACTATTCGTCGGATATCGATCCCATCCTGATCTTCGACCCCGACATCCTGCCCCGCCGCCCGCGCGAGGAGCCCGAGGATGCGGCGGTGCGGATCGGCAAGCGGGTGGTCGAACTGCTCCAGGCGCGCGACGGAGAGGGCTATGTGCTGCGCGTCGACCTGCGCCTGCGCCCGTCGCCCGAAGCCACGCCGATCACGATCCCGGTCGAGGGGGCCATCGCCTATTATGAAAGCCAGGCGCTGACCTGGGAGCGGGCGGCGTTCATCCGGGCGCGGGCGGCGGCGGGGGATCTGGCGCTCGGCCAGCGTTTCCTCGATGCGATCCGACCGTTCGTCTGGCGGCGCGCGCTTGACTTTGGCGCGGTCGGTGAGATTCGCGACTTGACCCGTCGCATCCGCGATCATCATGCGCAGGGTCAGGCGATGGGCCCCGGCTATGACCTGAAGCGCGGGCGCGGCGGCATTCGTGAGATCGAGTTCTTCGCGCAAATCCATCAGCTGATCCATGGCGGTCGCGACCCCGCTCTTCGGGTGCCCGCCACGCGTGATGCGCTGGCGGCGCTGGCCGAGGCCGGGCGGATCGATCCGGGCGAGGGGCAGATTTTGTCCGACGCCTATGTCCTGCTGCGCACGATCGAGCACCGGGTGCAGATGATCGACGACCGCCAGACCCATCAACTGCCGCTGGGGGAGGGGACGACGCGGGTCGCGCAGTTGCACGGCCTGACCGATGGCGATGCGCTGGTCGGGCTGCTGGCGCCGGTGACCGCGCGGGTCGGGGCGCTGTACGACGCGCTCGATGCCGATGAGCGGCCGCGCCTGCCGCATGATCCGGTGCTGCTGAACGAGCGACTGGCGGCGGCGGGCCTGCGCGATGTCGAGGCGGCGGCGCGGCGGATCGCGGCGTGGCGTGGCGGCGATTATGCCGCGCTGCGCAGCCCGGCGGCGCGCGAGGCGCTGGACGCGGTGCTGCCCACTCTGGTCGAGGCGTTGGCCGAAGCGCCCGACCCGGATGCCGCACTGTTGAAGCTCGATTCGCTGTTCGAGCGGATGACGAGCGCGATCAACATCTTCCGCCTGCTGGAGGCGCGGCCGGGGCTGGCCAGTCTGACCGTCGCGATCCTCAGCCATGCCGCGCCGCTCGCCACCGAACTGGCGCGGCGGCCCGCCTTGCTCGATGGGCTGATTGACGCCTCGGCGTTCGAGCCGCTGCCTGCGGTCAAGTTCCTCGAACGCGCAATGCGGGGCGGCGAGACGGGGCAGGATTATCAGGATCGGCTCGATCATGTTCGCCGTGTCGTCGGCGAGTTGCGGTTCGCCCTGGGCGCGCAGATCGTCGCGGGGCGCGCCGATCCGCTGGAGGTGGCGGGGGGATACGCACGCGTCGCGGAGGCGGCGGTCGGCGTGCTGGCGCAGGCGACGGTGGACGAATTCGTCGCGGCGCATGGCCGGGTTCCCGGCAGCGAGCTGGTCATCCTGGCGCTGGGGCGGATGGGCGGCGCGGCGTTGACCCACGCCTCCGACCTCGATCTCGTCTATCTGTTCACCGGCGATTTTTCCGCCGAGTCCGATGGTCCCAAGCCATTGGGCGCAACGCTTTATTACAACCGGCTGGCGCAGCGGGTGACGGCGGCGCTATCGGTGCCGACCCAGGCGGGGCCGCTCTATCCGGTCGACACGCGGTTGCGGCCGTCGGGCACGCAGGGGCCGCTGGTCGTCTCGGTCGAGAGTTTTGCGCGCTATCAACGCGAAGACGCCTGGACCTGGGAGCATATGGCTTTGACCCGTGCGCGGCCCATCTACGGCTCGGCGGCGGCGCGGGAGGCGGTGGCAGCGATCGTCGCCGATGTGCTGAACGGGAACCGACCCGATCGCGACGTGGCGACCGAAGCGGGCGAGATGCGCGCCGAGATGGCACGGCACAAACCGCCGCAGGGGCCGCTCGACGTAAAGCTGCTGCCCGGCGGGCTGGTCGATCTGGAGTTTGCGGTGCACCGGGCGCAGCTGGTCCATCGTGCGGGCTTCGACCCCGATCTGGGCCGGGCGATCGGGCAACTGGTCGCAGGCAGGCTGCTGCCGCCGACGATGGCGGAAGCGCATGACGTGCTGACCCGCGCACTGGTCGCCTTTCGCCTGCTGGTGCCGGATGGGCAGGAGCCGCCCGAGCCAACCCGGCCGTTGATCGCGCGCGCGATGGGGCTGCCCGACTGGACGGCAGTGGTTGCCACGCTGGAGGCGACGCGGCAGGAGGTCGCCCAGGTCTGGAAAGGAGAATAGGCGATGGAACAGGGTGATGCGATTCCGGCGGTGACGGTGAAGACCGCGCAGGACGAGCCGCTGGCGCTGGGCGATCTGTCCGGGCCGCTGGTCGTCTATTTCTATCCCAAGGACGACACGAGCGGCTGCACGCGCGAGGCGCAGGACTTCACCGCGCTGGCCGGGGAGTTCACCGATGCGGGCGTACGGGTGATCGGCATCTCGAAGGACAGCCCGGCCAAGCACCGCAAGTTCAGCGAGAAGCATGCGCTGACCGTCGAGCTGGTCAGCGACGAAGAGGGCGCGGCGTGCGAGGCGTTCGGCGTCTGGGGCGAGAAGCAGCTCTACGGCAAGACCTATATGGGGATCGAGCGGGCGACCTTCCTGTTCGGCCGCGACGGCACGCTCGCCAGGAGCTGGCGCAAGGTGAAGGTTCCCGGTCACGCGCAAGCGGTGCTGGAGGCGGCGCGCGCGCTTTGACGACGATCGCGCAAGGCTGTGCGGCGGTGCTGCGCGAAAGCGAGCCGCTGGCCAAGGTCCGGCGGGCGAGGGCGGTGGCGCGCGCCTGGCGTCGCGGCGCTCTGGCGCATGACTTCGATGTTGCCATGCCCGATGCGCCGGGGCGGCCCGAGCGGCCCGAATTGCTGCCGCCCAACCGGATGCCCAAGCGCGGGCGCGGTGGTTCGGAAAAGGGGCGGATCGCGCTGCTCCACGCGCTGGCGCATATCGAGTTTGCCGCGATCGACCTGGCCTTTGACGCGGCGGGGCGGTTCGGAGGGCAGTTCCCGCGCAGCTATGTCGATGACTGGATTTCGGTCGGCGCGGATGAGGCGATGCACTTTGCCGTGCTGAACCGGCGGTTGAAGGCGCTGGGGTCGGGCTATGGCGAACTGCCCGCTCATGCGGGCCTCTGGGAATCGGCGGAGGAAACCGCGCATGACGCAATGGCGCGGCTTGCCGTCGTGCCGATGGTGCTGGAGGCGAGGGGGCTCGACGTCACGCCGGAGACGGTCGCGCGTGTCCGGGCAGGGGGTGACGAGACCTCGGCGCGCATTCTCAACCGCATTTATACGGACGAGATTCGGCATGTCGGATTCGGCGCGAAATGGTTCGGATATCTCGCCGCCGGGTATGACATCGAACCCGCCAAGCAGTGGCAGATGCTGGTCCGGCGCCATTTCCGGGGGCTCGTTAAGCCACCGTTCAACGTTTCGGCGCGCGAGACAGCCGGTCTGACGCGCGATTTCTATGAGCCCCTTGCGGACATGGAACCCATAAAGGCACAAGCTGACCGTCTGTAACGCGGTGGGGCTGCGACACAGCATAGGATGAACGAAGCCGGGCTTTTCCGACTGCGGGATCGTTCGGCGACAAGGGTTCGGGGTTCGATGAATCAACTGCTACTCTCGGGTAAATCGATTGTATCGCGTGTCCGATCCGTCCTTTGCACCGTCGCCGTCATCGGCATGACCACGCCGGCCGCGATCGCCGCCCCGGCACCCCCGGCACCGCCCGCTCCCAAGGCATCGTCCCACAAGCCGAGCTCGGTCGGGGGCGAGTTCATCCCCGCCAACAGCGCCGAAGCCTCGGCCGACCTGCGCACCGACCAGCAGTTCCGCACTCTGTTCCAGACCTGGAAGAAGATGGATGCGCGGCCCAATGGCGTGATCGCGATCCCGTCGGTCCATCCGGTCGAGAAGCTTCAGTTCACCAGCAATTTCGGTATCCGCACCGACCCGTTCCGCGGCACCGCCGCGATGCATGCCGGGGTCGATATTCCGGGCCCGGTCGGTACCCCCATCTACGCCACCGCCGACGGCATCGTCGATCATGCCAGCTGGCAGGGCGGCTATGGCAACATGGTCGAGATCAACCATGGCAAGGGCATTGCGACCCGCTATGGCCATTTGTCGAAGATCCTGGTCGCCGACGGCGCCCGCGTGACGCGCGGCCAGCTGATCGCGCTGATGGGTTCGACCGGCCGTTCGACCGGCTCGCACCTGCATTACGAAGTCCGCATGGACGGTCACGCGGTCAATCCGGTGCCGTTCCTGACCACCGGCGACTATCTGACCGCGTCGCAGGACCATGCGATCCACCAGATCCCCGTCTCCTCCGACGGCCCCGCCGCGCAGGACTGACTTTCGATCCTCCCCGGCACGGGGAGGGGGACCGCTCGCAGAGCGGTGGAGGGGGATGGCGGCCAGACGCACCCTTTGAGGAAGCCCCCTTCGTCAGGCCTTCGGCCTGCCACCTCCCCTTGCAGGGGAGGAATAATATGGGTGGGATTGCCCCGTTCGCCCCCCGCGCCTATCTGAACATCATGGCCACCAGCATTTCCGAAATCGCGCTGACCCCGGCCGCCGCGGCGCGTGTCGCGGCGATCGCCGAGCGGCAGAACAAGCCCGCCATCCTGCGCCTGTCGGTCGAAGGCGGCGGTTGCTCGGGCTTCCAGTACAAGTTCGGTCTGGCCGATGCGCCCGCCGAGGATGATGCCGTCGCCCAGACCGATGGCGTCCGCCTCGTCGTCGATAGCATTAGCCTGGACCTCGTACGCGGCGCGCAGGTCGATTATGTCGAATCGCTCGGCGGCGCGGCGTTTCAGGTGAAGAATCCCAACGCGGCCTCGGGCTGCGGTTGCGGCACCAGCTTCTCGGTCTGACGTGAAGATCACCACGTACAACGTCAACGGGATCAAGGCCCGCCTTCCGCGCCTGCTCGAATATCTGGCCGAGGCGGATGCCGATATCGTCTGCCTTCAGGAACTGAAGGCCAGCGATGAGACCTTTCCGGTCAAAGACATAGAAGCGGCCGGTTATGGCGCGGTTTGGCATGGCCAGAAGAGCTGGAACGGCGTCGCCGTCCTTGCGCGCGGCACCCAGCCGGTCGAGCGTCAGCGTGGCCTGGCGGGCGAGGAGGAGGACGAGCATAGCCGCTATCTCGAATGCGAGGTGAACGGCTTGGTCGTCGCCTCACTCTATCTCCCCAATGGCAATCCCCAGCCGGGGCCGAAATTCGATTACAAGCTCCGCTGGATGGAGCGGCTGGCGACGCGCGCGCGCGAATTGCTGGCCGAGGAAGTGCCTGCCGTGCTGGCCGGGGACTATAATGTCACGCCCAATGACGATGACACCTTCTCGGTGCCTGCGATGGCGAGTGACGCGCTGATGCAGCCGGAGAGCCGTGCGGCGTATCGCCGGTTGCTGGCGCAAGGATGGACGGACTCGCTGCGGACGCGCGCGCCCAAGGGCGGCGTGTGGACCTATTGGGATTACCGTGCGGGTGGATGGGAGCGCAATGACGGCTTCCGCATCGACCATCTGCTGCTCAGCCCGCAGGCCGCCGACCGGCTGGTCGATGCGGGCGTCGACAAGAGCTATCGCGGGCGCGAAAAGGCCAGCGATCATGCGCCGACCTGGGTGAAGCTGCGGGACTGATAAGTCCTCCCCGGAACGGGGAGGGGGCAAGCCAAAGGCTTGACGGAGGGGTGTCACGGCTAGTGATGGCTCCATTGCGGGCGGTTACACCCCTCCACCACCGCTTCGCGGCGGTCCCCCTCCCCTTACAGGGGAGGAATTTTTGGAACAGAGACCGTTCATGCGCCGTGCCGTTTCCCTTTTGTTGCTGACCCTCGCACTCACCGCCTGCGACCAACGCGGCAGCGCCGACGCGCGGCTGGCCGATGCCGATGCGCAGGAGCAGGCGCGGCAGGAAAAGGCGGCGAAGGAGATGGTTGCCCAGACCGAAGATCAAGTCCGGGTGAAGATGCTGGAACAGCGTCTATCGGCGCTGGAGGCGCAGGTGGCCACGATGCAGGCCGATCGCAAATTGCTCGACGCGCATCTGGTCGAGCAGCGTCTGACCCAAATCGAGGCGGCCAGGATCGATACAGGCGGGGACACGCCAGTCAAACCGGCAGCGACGCCGACACCGGCCGCGGCGCAGGGCAAGGCTAGGTCACCGAGCCCGGCCCCGACACCGTCCACACGCAAGCCGCTGGTCCTGGACCTGCGATAACGGCGCGCGGACGGCGAAGGTAGCGCCCCGGCACGGTGGCCGGAGCGCCGGAGAAGATTACTTCTTCAGGTGTGCCGAGATGAACTTGTTCATCTCGAACATGGTGCACTTGTCCTTGCCGAACACCTTCTTCAGCTTGTCGTCGGCCAGGATTTCCCGCTTGTTCTCGGGGTTCTGCAGGTTGTTGGCCTTGATGTAATCCCACACCTTGCTGATGACCTGGCTACGCGGCAGCTTCTCGTTGCCGACGATCGCGCCCAGTTCCTCGGACGGCTGAACCGGTGCGTGGATGCCGGTGCCCGTGGTTGCGGTGGCCATGTTATTCCTTCCCTTAATCCTTCTGCGCCCCGACCGTTCGGTGGGTCGCGCGTGAATCACGCCTTCTTAAGCGCGTCCGCCTTGTGCGCCGCCTTTCCGCCATTGTCACTCTCTACTATGTATTGCGGCTCATCCTTCGATGCGCGGACGGTATGGCCCTTGATGGTCGTGTCGCTGGTCTGCTTCTTGACGACCTTGCCCTCGGCCGTGCCGCCATGGCTGTTCCATTCGACATGATCGCCTTTTTTGAACTCGGTCATCGTCGCTCTCCTGGGGTTGTGATCGGCATCAATCCCCCGTCGCGTTCATTGGTTGCACCAGCGCTCGCCTCGGGGCATCAGGGCGCCCGAAGCCCAAGGAGACAGGAACCCATGAAGACCCGCGCCGCCGTCGCCTTTGAAGCCAAGAAGCCTCTCGAAATCGTCGAACTCGATCTGGAAGGCCCCAAGGCCGGTGAGGTCCTGGTCGAGATCATGGCGACCGGCATCTGCCACACCGACGCCTATACGCTCGATGGCCTGGACAGCGAGGGCATCTTCCCCAGCGTGCTGGGCCATGAAGGCTGCGGCATCGTGCGCGAAGTCGGCGCGGGTGTGACGTCCGTGGTGCCGGGCGACCATGTCATCCCGCTCTATACCCCCGAATGCCGCCAGTGTAAGTCGTGCCTGTCGGGCAAGACGAACCTGTGCACCGCGATCCGCGCGACCCAGGGCAAGGGCCTGATGCCCGACGGCACGACCCGCTTCAGCTACAAGGGCCAGCCGATCTTCCATTATATGGGCTGCTCGACCTTCTCGAACTTCACCGTTCTCCCCGAGATCGCGGTCGCCAAGATTCGTGAGGACGCGCCGTTCGACACCAGCTGTTATATCGGCTGCGGCGTGACGACGGGCGTGGGCGCGGTGGTCAACACCGCCAAGGTGCAGCCGGGCGAGAATATCGTCGTCTTCGGCCTGGGCGGCATCGGCCTGAACGTCATTCAGGGCGCGAAGCTGGCGGGCGCTGGGCGGATCATCGGCGTCGACATCAACCCCGACCGCGAGGAATGGGGCCGTCGTTTCGGCATGACTCACTTCCTCAATTCCAAGGGGCTGAGCCGCGAGGAGACGATCGCGAAGATCCTCGAACTGACGGACGGCGGCGCAGATTACAGCTTCGACGCGACCGGCAATACCGAGGTGATGCGCACCGCTCTGGAATCCTGCCATCGTGGCTGGGGCACCTCGATCATTATCGGCGTGGCCGAGGCGGGCAAGGAGATCAGCACCCGGCCGTTCCAGCTGGTCACGGGCCGCAACTGGCGCGGCACCGCGTTCGGCGGTGCGCGCGGGCGGACCGACACGCCCAAGATCGTCGACTGGTATATGAATGGCAAGATCCAGATCGACCCGATGATTACTCATCGCCTGACGCTGGAGGAGATCAACAAGGGCTTCGACCTGATGCATGCGGGCGAGAGCATCCGCAGTGTGGTGATTTTCTGATGTTCAGCCATGTCATGCTGGGCGCCGACGACATCGATGCGGCCAAGCGCTTCTATGACGCGACCTTGGGCGTGCTGGGCGCGGCCGAGGGAGTGGTCGATCCGCTGGGGCGGCTGATCTACAGCCACAATGGCGGCCGCTTCCTGATCTCCAAGCCGATCAATGGCGAGCCTGCGACTTACGCCAATGGTGGGACGCTGGGCTTTGCGATGGCCTCACCCGAGCAGGCCGATGCCTGGTATGCGGCGGGCCTCGCCCATGGCGGCACGGCGATCGAGGACCCGCCTGGCATCCGCAACGTGCCTGTCGGCAAGGTCTATCTGGCTTACTTGCGCGATCCGACCGGCAACAAGCTGTGCGCCCGGCATCTGGTGGAGGCGAACTGATGTACACCCATATCATGGTCGGATCGAACGACATCGCGCGGTCCAAGGCCTTTTACGACGCGTTGTTCGGCGCGCTCGGTGGCCAGCCGGGGATGGAGGCGGGCGAACGCCTTCTCTACCGGCACAATGGCGCGGTCTTCATCGTCACCCGCCCGATCGACGGTGAGCCGGCGACCCATGCCAATGGCGGCACCATCGGCCTGGGCGCGACCGATCCCGCACAGGTGGAGGTCGCGCATGCGGCAGGGGCTGCTAACGGCGGCACCGCGATCGAGGGGCCGGTCGGCGAGCGCAATACCGGCCTGGGCCCCGCTTATCTGGGCTATCTGCGCGACCCGGACGGCAACAAGCTGTGCCTGGGCTGTCGCCTGCCTGCCCCCGCACCGGCGGCGTGAGCGGCAGCGGCTATATCCTGACGCTGGCCTGCCAGGACCGGGTCGGCATCGTTGCCGCCGTGTCGGGCGCGCTGGCGGGGATCGACGGCTTCATCCTCGACAGCCAGCAATATGCCGATCTGGAGACGGGGCGCTTCTTCCTGCGCATCGTCTTCACCGGCCAGGGTGCGCGGTTCCCCGCCTCGGTCGACGGGGTGAGGGCGGCGCTGGCCGAGCCTGCTGCGCGCTTCGGCTTCGACTGGCATGTCGCGCCCGCGACCGAGCGGCCCCGGATGCTGATCGCGGTGTCCAAAGGCTCGCATTGCCTGAATGACCTGCTCCATCGCTGGCGGACCAACACGCTGCCGGTCGAGATCGTCGGGGTCGTGTCCAACCACGACTCCTTGCGCCCACTGGTCGAATGGCATGGCCTGCCCTGGCATCACTTGCCGGTCGACAACGGCAATCGCGCCGAACAGGAAGCGGCGGTGCTCGCGCTGATGGAGAGCACCAAGGCCGATTACCTCGTCCTCGCCCGCTATATGCAGGTGCTGGGCGAGCGGCTGGTCGCGGCCCTTCCGGGGCGGTGCATCAACATCCATCACAGCTTCCTGCCCGGCTTCAAGGGCGCGCAGCCCTATCACCGGGCGCACGCGCGCGGCGTCAAGCTGATCGGCGCGACCGCGCATTTCGTGACCGCTGACCTCGATGAAGGGCCGATCATCGAACAGGCGGTCGAGCGCGTGGATCACCGCGCCAGCGTCGACGACCTGATCCGCATCGGCCGCGATATCGAGGCGCAGGTTCTGGCCCGCGCCGTCGCCTGGGTGGGCGAACGGCGGGTTTTCCTCAATGACAACCGGACGGTGGTGTTCCGATGACGATCGAGACGATTTCGACCTCCAAGGCGCATGGCGGCGTGCAGGGCGTCTATGCGCATCAGAGCAGCGCGACGGGCACGCGCATGACCTTCTCGGTCTTCGTGCCGGAGCATGAGGAGGGGGAGACGCTGCCCGTCCTATGGTATCTGTCGGGCCTGACCTGCACCCATGCCAATGTCACCGACAAGGGCGAGTATCGGGGCCCGTGCGCCGAACACCGGGTGATCTTCATCGCGCCCGACACCTCGCCGCGCGGAGAGGGCGTCGCCAATGACGATGCCTATGACATGGGGCAGGGCGCGGGCTTCTATGTCGATGCGACGGAGGAGCCCTGGGCGAAGCACTTCCAGATGCGGACCTATATCGAGCAGGAACTGCCCGCGCTGATCGCTGAGCATTTCCCGGTCGCCGATATGGTCGCGCAAGGCATCACCGGCCATTCAATGGGCGGTCACGGCGCGCTGACCATCGGGCTTCGCAACCCCAATCGTTTCCGCAGTGTGTCGGCCTTTGCGCCGATCGTCGCGCCGGGCCGGGTGCCGTGGGGCGAGAAGGCGTTGGGCGGCTATCTGGGCCAGGACCGGGCGGCTTGGCGTCAGGCGGATGCCGTCGCGCTGATCGAAGATGGCGCGCGGGTGCCCGACCTGCTGGTGGACCAGGGCGATGCCGACCAGTTTCTGGCCGAGCAGCTGCGTCCCGAATGGCTGGCCGAGGCGTGCAACACGGCGGGAATTGCCCTGACGCTGCGGATGCAGCCTGGCTATGACCATAGCTATCACTTCATCTCGACCTTCATGGCCGATCATGTCGCCTGGGCGGCGAAGCGGCTGCGGCCCTGAACTCCGCCTCCCGACCAGCCTGAACGGACTGGCGGGCGGCGGGTTTTGCACCCCGGCAATCGATACGCTAACGCACCGGCTTTGAAGTGAAGGACAGGATATGAGCTGCGCCCATGGCGACCCGGAGGATGGCGACCTGATCGGCGAGGACGGCAAGATCGCCGTGCCCGATGAGGTGGCTCAGGCCATCCGCACGCTGATCGCCTGGGCGGGCGACGATCCCACCCGCGAAGGGCTGGTCGATACACCCAAGCGCGTGGCGCGGGCCTGGGCCGAATATTGCGCGGGCTATGGCGACGATCCGGCCGTCCACCTGTCGCGGGTGTTCGAGGAGGTCGGCGGCTATGACGAGATCGTGCTGCTGAAGGATATTCCGTTCCAGTCGCATTGCGAGCACCACATGGCCCCGATCATCGGCCGTGCGCATATCGCCTATCTGCCGCGCAACCATGTCGTCGGCATCTCCAAGCTGGCGCGCGTGCTGCATGGCTTTGCGCGTCGCTTGCAGGTGCAGGAACGCCTGACCGCCGAGGTTGCCGACTGCATCTGGGAAAATCTGAAGCCGCTGGGCGTCGCGGTGGTGATCGAGGCGACCCATGCCTGCATGACCGCGCGGGGGGTACGGACGCCGGGCGTCGCGATGGTGACCAGCCGGATGATGGGCGTGTTCCGCGACGACGAGCGCAGCCGCAAGGAAGTCCTGTCGCTGATGGGCTTGGGCGGATGATCCGCCGCACCGTCCTTGTGACCGGCGGCGCCAAAAGGCTGGGCGCGGCGATCGCGCGACGGCTGGTGGCGGACGGGCACCGGGTGGTGATCCATTATAATGGCTCTGGCGAGGACGCCGCCGCGCTGGCGGAGGAACTGGCCGGGGCCATGGTGCAGGGCGATCTGTCGGTGCTGGATGGCATTGACGACCTGTTCGCCCGGGCGCGGCAGGCGGCGGGTGGGCCGATCGATGGTCTGGTCAACAGCGCCTCGGCGTTCCTGTTCGACCGGCCGCCCGAAGCCGATGCGCGCCTGATGGCCAAGCTCTATGCGATCAATGCCGCCGCGCCCGCGCTGCTCGCCTCGGCGCTGGCGCGGCAGGAGGATGTGACGGACGGCGCGGTGGTCGATATCCTCGACCAGAAGCTGGCCAATCCCAATCCCGACTTCTTCGCCTATAGCTGCGCCAAATTCGCGCTGGCGGGGGCGGGCACGATGCTGGCCCAGGCGCTGGCGCCCCGGATCGCGGTCAATGCGGTCGCCCCCGGCCTGACCCTGCAAAGCGGCGACCAGAGCGACGCGGAATTTGCCGAAGTCTCGGTCAAGAACCTGCTCGGCCGTCCGATCGGGGCGGCGGCGGTGGCGGAGGCGGTGTCCTTCCTGCTGACCGCGCGCGGGGTTCGCGGCCAGACCCTGTATGTCGATTGCGGTCAGCGCTTCTGCCTCCGCGACGGCGATGTGATGTTCGAGGGACGGGCGTGACCGCGACCTATACGATCCTGCTCGAAGACATGACGGTCGCGATGCACCTGGGCATCCACCCGCACGAAGTCGCGCCGCAGCCGGTCCGCCTGTCGGTGGCGATGACCGTCACCTACCCGTCCGCGCCCGGTGCGGACCGCATCGAGGAAGTGCTCGATTACGACTTCCTGCGCGAGGGCATCTTGGCGATGGCGCGCGGTCCTGGCTTCGCATTGCAGGAAAGCCTGTGCGAGGCGGTCGCCGCCCTGTGCCTGGCCGACCCGCGCGTGACGGCGGTGAAGGTGCGATCGAGCAAGATCGACATTTATCCCGATGCGCGGATCGGGTGCGAGATCGAACGCACGCGCTGACGTCACCCATTCGTCATCTAAGAGTCATCAAACTGTTGCGGAGCGCCGCGTCGCTGCCCTAAGTCGCCGTCACCAACAGGGTAGGGCGTAGGGCGTGATCAAGGCGAGACTCCATCGGGCCCGTCACGGCACAGCCGTCGCCATCGCGCTGAGCCTGCTGCCCGCACCGGCCGCCGCACAGACGGTCCAGGAGCTTCAGCGCCAGATCGACGAGCTGAAAGCGCAGATCAAGGTGCTGACCGAGGCGCAGAAGACGGCCGCCGGTCCTGTGGTGGTCGCACCCATCGCGCCGCCCCCGACGATGGTGGCCACCGCACCCGTCACCCCTGCCGCTAAGCGCGAGCCGGAGCGGGTGGCGAGCATTCCCAAGCCGCCCTCGTCGCGCACCCCCTGGTATGATCGCCTGCGCCTGCGGGGCTATACCCAGCTTCGCTACAATGCGGTTCTGGATAGCCAGGATGCGCCGGGAGCCAACGGATCGCGACTGCGCTCGGTGCACGACGCCTCGGTCAATGACAATGGTGGCTTCCTGCTGCGCCGGGTGCGGCTGGTGTTGCAGGGCGATATCACCGACCGGCTGCAACTCTATTTCCAGCATGATTTCGGCGCGGCGGTGAACAACCAGTCGAGCACCGAACGGCGCGAGAATTTCGGGCAGTTGCGCGATGTCTATGCCGACTGGTTCCTCGATCCCGAACGCCGCCTTCGCCTGCGTTTCGGCCAATCGAAAGTGCCGTTTGGCTGGGAGAATCTGCAATCCTCGTCCAACCGCCTGCCGCTTGACCGATCGGATGCGATCAACAGCGGGGTGCCGGGCGAGCGGGATGTCGGTGTGAACCTCTATTACACGCCCGCGCCGGTACAGGCGATCTGGGATCGGCTGGCCAAGAACAAGCAGAAGCTGTTCGGCAATTACGGTGCCTTTGGCCTTGCGGTCTATAACGGGCAGGGGACCAACCGGACCGAGCGTAACGGCACGCTGATGAAGGTCGCGATGGCCACCTGGCCCTTCGCACTCGACGGGCTGGGACCGTTACTCCGGGGGCAGGTGCTGGAGGTCGGCGGGTCGGCGATGTTCAACCGTTTCCGACCCGAACTGCGCAGCGGTGGCGTCAGTCCGATCGACTATCGCGATGACCGTGTGGCCGTTCATGCCATTCTCTATCCGCAGCCTTTCGGCATTCAGACCGAGTGGAAGACCGGTTGGGGCCCGCAATATGACGGCTCGCTGGGCGCGGTGCGCAGCCAGCGGCTCGGTGGGGGCTATGTCCAGCTGATGGCGGATATCGGCCATACCCCGCTCGGCCGCGCCATTCCCTATGCCCGGTGGCAACGCTATCGCGGCGGGTGGAAGCCCAATGTCGACGCACCCCGCCTGGAAACCGACGAGTGGGAGCTGGGCACCGAAATCCAGCTGGTCGAAGCGCTTGAGCTGACCCTGGCCTATGCCCGGATGGAGCGCCGCGAGGCCGACGCCCGGCGCACCGGCCGCGCGACCGGCGACCTGATCCGCACCCAGCTGCAATTCACCTATTAAACACGGTGCCCGGCGGGGGGCTCAGTTGCCGTCGTCTGCGCCGCCCGGACCGGTGAAGTCGATGCGGATGCGCACCCATTCGCCCACCATCACCTTGCCGCCGATGCGGGGCGCGCGGACGCGGAACTGCCAGGCCGCCTCGCGCATCGCACGGCCCAGTCCTGAGCCGATCGGGGATTCGGCCAGCATGTGGCAATTCTCGACCCGGTAGTCGGGAATGGTCTTGCAGGCGATCAGCGCCCAGCTGCCGGGCGGCGGCGCGGAGCGGAGATAGCCGTTCAGCTCGGCATTGGTCGGGCGGCGCGGATACCATTCGGCATTGTAGAGCCGCTGGCCGCCCGGCCCCTCGCCGGGACCATAGGCCGAGGCGCTGTCCTGGCCGCGATCATCGCCGTTGCTGGAGCCCACCCCCTTGCCCTCGCCCTTGGGCAGGGAGGCGATGTTGCCGCCCTCGAACAGCGACTTATCCCCCCATTGCCACGGCGTCGGCGGGGAGGTGTCCGCCTGTTTCGGGGTCGGCGGGGTGGGGGTGTCGGGCTGCTTCTGGGGCACCGGTGCCTTGGAACCCCCGGCCGCCGCGGGCTTGCGCGTGGCGGTGCGGGTCTCCGGCACCGGCGCGCCCGCGTCCTGGTCGGAGGGCGAGACTGAGAAGGTGTTGAGCGAGGAGGACGTCTGCGGCTCGATCAGCTTGGGCGCCAGATGGAACAGCAGCCACGCGAGCAGGAGGTGCGCGATCACCGTCAGGGTGATCGACGCCCCCCGCTCGCGCAGTTTCTCGCGATAGCGTTCGGGGATGAACGCCCACCGGCCGGACGACGAAGAAGGAGCGCTCGCCGCCATCGTCGTCGTCTTAGCCGAGAAGCGCCGGGGGGACGTGCATCAGGCCCGGTTGGCGGCGGAGAGCACCGCGCGCACGCTGGCGGTGGCGATATCGGTATCGAGCCCGACGCCGAACACCGTCCGGCCATCGGCGGTCCGCGCCTCGACATAGGCGACCGCCTGTGCGTCCGCGCCGTGGCCGATGGCGTGCTCGTTATAGTCGACGACTTCCAACGCGGGGCCGGTCGTGTCGGCGAGCGCGGCGATCACGCTGGAGATCAGGCCGTTGCCGCGCCCGGCGATCGAACGCTCCTCGCCGCCGACCAGCACGCGACCGATAAAGGTCCGCTGACCCGCCGAGCCGGTTTCCTCATAGTCGCGCAGCACGAAACGATCGCCCTCGCGCGGCAGATAGGTCGCCTCGAACCCGGCCCAAATATCGGCGGCGTTCAGCTCGCGGCTGGTCGCGTCGGCCAGCGCCTGGACATGGCGGCTGAAATCGGCCTGGAGCCGCTTGGGCAGCTTCAGCCCCTTGTCCTGCTCGATCACCCAGGCGACGCCGCCCTTGCCCGACTGCGAATTGACGCGGATGACCGCTTCATAGGACCGGCCGAGATCGGCGGGATCGATCGGCAGATAGGGGACTTCCCACAGATCGTCGTTGCGCGCGCCTTGCGCCGCGAAGCCCTTCTTGATCGCGTCCTGATGGCTACCCGAAAAGGCGGTGAAGACCAGATCGCCCGCATAGGGCGTACGCGGATGGACAGGCAGGTTGGTGCAATAATTGACCGTGTTCACCACCTCGTCGATGTCCGACAGGTCGAGCTTGGGGTCGACGCCTTGGGTGTACATGTTGAGCGCGACGGTCACGAGATCGCAATTGCCGGTCCGCTCCCCATTGCCGAGCAGACAGCCCTCGACCCGGTCGGCACCCGCCATCACGCCCAGCTCGGCGGCGGCGACGCCGGTGCCCCGGTCGTTATGGGTGTGGAGCGAGATGACCACCGACTCGCGGTTCGGGATGTTGCGGCCGAACCATTCGATCTGGTCGGCATAGACGTTCGGCGTCGCGCATTCGACCGTGGCGGGCAGGTTCAGGATCAGCGGATGGTCGGGCGTCGGCTTCAGCACGTCCATGACGGCGGCGCACACCTCGACCGAGAAATCCAGCTCGGCGGTCGAGAAGGTCTCGGGGCTGTACTCGAAGAACCAGTCGGTGTTGGGGCGCTTGGCCGCCTCGTCGCGCAGGATCTTGGCGCCTTCGATGGCGATCTGGCGAACCTCGTCGCGGGTCATGCCGAACACGATCTTGCGCCAGGCGGGGCTGACCGCGTTGTACAGGTGGACGATCGCGGTGCGCGCGCCCTCCAGGCTTTCGAAGCTGCGTTCGATCAGGTCGCGGCGCGACTGGGTGAGGACCTGGATCGTCACGTCCTCGGGGATGCGATCGTCGCGGATCAGGCCGGAGATGAAGTCGAACTCGGTCGCGCCCGCGCTCGGGAAGCCGACCTCGATCTCCTTCAGCCCGACCTTGACCAGCAGGTCGAACATCCGTGTCTTCTTCTCGGCATCCATCGGATCGATCAGCGCCTGGTTGCCGTCGCGCAGATCGGTCGACAGCCAGCGGGGCGCCTGGGTGATCGTGCGGTTCGGCCATTGCCGGTCGGGCAGGGCGATGGTCGGGAAGGGGCGGTATTTCGTCGAGGGATCGCGCAACATGATCGGGTCTTCCAGCATTCTCGGCCGCGTCAGGCCAAGGCGCGGCGGGGACAGGCTTATCGTTTCATTCCGCCCTTAGGGAAGTCGCGCATGGCCACGCCGATCCTCCCCTAAGGGCGGATAAGTCGAAGCGAACGGAGCAGCAGCGCGGCGATCATGATGCAGCGGTTCATGCCGTGTCGGGGCGGCCTTGTCCATATCGAGAATGATGACGTCCGCCTGACGTCACCAACGAAAAAGGCGGGGCCGACGGTCGACCCCGCCTTTCGCGGATGGGAGATGAGAGGGAAAATTACTGCGCGGTGAAGGCCGCGTTGATCGTCAGGTCGACGTCATCGCCGACGACCGGGACATAGGCGCCGACGCCGAAGTCCGAACGCTTGATCTTGGCGGTGGCGCGGAAGCCGATGTTCAGCTTCTTCGACATCGGATTGGTGCCCGCACCGAAGAAGGTCGCGTTCAGCGTGACCGGCTTGGTCTGATCCTTGATGGTCAGGTTGCCGGTGATGACGGCCTTGGTGCCCATGACCTTCACGCCCGTGGAGACGAAGCGCGCGGTCGGATAGGTTGCGGCGTCGAAGAAGTCCTTCGACTTCAGATGGTTCGCGAAGGGCGCGGCGGTGACCGACAGATCGTCGATCTTGAAGGTCACATCGACCTTGGCGTTCTGCGGCTTGGCCGGGTCGATCGTCAGCGTGCCTTCCGACGCGCCGAACTGCCCCTCTAGCATCGAGAAGCCCATATGGTTCACCGACCAGGTGACCTGGGTATGGGCGGGGTCGACGGCATAGGTGCCCGCGACGACGCGCGAGGCGACGGGCGCGCCCGGCTGGGTCTGGGCGATGGCGGGCGCGGCGATGACAAGCGCCAGGGCGGCGGGAAGGACGAAACGCATGGGTAGACTCCCTGTTGGACCAAGCCTTTGTGGTCGGTGCGCATAACGCACGTCAAAGGCCAAGGTCGCAACGATGCGTTTCCGGGTTGGAGTGGGGAGGGGAGGCTCTGCGAGGCCTCTTTGCCCTCCCCCATCCCCTCCCGCCTGCGGGAGGGGAGAGTTTTGGGGCGAGCGTGTCGCCTTTATGGGAACGTCACAGCGGGCTGATAGGTTGAGCGGCGCTTGTAGCATCCACTTGGCATGTCCCTCCCGCAAGCGGGAGGGGATAGGGGAGGGCCGGGTGTCTCACCGAGCCCACCCCCAGCGAAAATCAGTTCTTCGCCTTGTCCACCAGCTTGTTCGCGCCGATCCACGGCATCATCGCGCGCAGTTCGCTGCCGACCTGTTCGATCGGGTGGCGCTTGGCGGCGATGCGGCTGGCCTTCAGTTCGGGCTGGCCGGCGCGGTTGTCGAGCACGAAGTCCTTCACGAAGCGGCCCGACTGGATGTCGGCCAGGACGCGCTTCATTTCCTTCTTGGTCTCTTCGGTGATGATGCGCGGGCCGGTCTTGATGTCGCCATATTCGGCGGTGTTCGAGATCGAGTAGCGCATGTTGGCGATGCCGCCCTCATACATCAGGTCGACGATCAGCTTCAGCTCGTGAAGGCACTCGAAATAGGCCATTTCGGGGGCATAGCCCGCCTCGACCAGCGTCTCGAAGCCCGCCTGGACCAGCGCGGTCGCGCCGCCGCACAGCACGGCCTGCTCGCCGAACAGATCGGTTTCGCACTCTTCGCGGAAGTTGGTCTCGATGATGCCCGAACGGCCGCCGCCGACGCCCGAGGCGTAGGCCAGCGCCACGTCATGCGCGTTGCCGCTGGCGTCCTGATGGATCGCGATCAGGCAGGGCACGCCGCCGCCGCGCACATATTCGCTGCGCACGGTGTGACCGGGGCCCTTTGGCGCGATCATGATGACGTCGATGTCCGCAGGCGGCTCGATCAGGCCGAAATGCACGTTCAGGCCATGCGCGAAGGCGAGCGCCGCGCCGGGCTTCATGTTACCCTTCAGGTCGGCGTCATAGATCGCGGCCTGATGCTCGTCAGGGGCCAGGATCATGAGGATGTCGGCCCAGCCGGCCGCTTCCTTGTTCGACAGGACCTTGAAGCCCGCCGCTTCCGCCTTGGCGGCCGAGGCCGAACCGGGGCGCAGCGCGATCGCGACATTCTTGACGCCCGAATCGCGCAGGTTCTGCGCATGGGCATGGCCCTGCGAGCCGTAACCCAGGATGGCGATGTTCTTCTCGGAGATCAGGTTCAGATCGGCGTCGCGATCGTAATACACACGCATTTCAACTTCCCTTTCGAAATGGCCGGGCCGCTTCGGGCCTCGTAATAGTCAGAAAATGTAAGCGGGTCAGGCCGCTTCGGCGCCGCGTGAGATGGCGGCGATGCCGGTGCGGGCAACCTCGACCAGGCCAACTTCGCCCATCAGTTCGACGAACTTGTCGATCTTGGCGATGGTGCCGGTGACCTCGAACACGAAGCTAGAGATCGTCGCATCGACCACGCGGGCGCGGTAGACTTCGGCCAGGCGTAGCGCCTCGATCCGGCGGTCGCCGGTACCCGCCACCTTCACCAGCGCCAGCTCGCGCTCGACATGATCGCCCAGCACGGTCAGGTCGGTGACCTTGTGGACGGGGACCAGCCGGTCGAGCTGGGCGATGATCTGCTCCATCACCGGCGGCGAGGCGCTGGTAACGATGGTGATGCGGCTGACGGCCTTGTCGGCGGTGATCTCCGACACGGTCAGGCTTTCGATGTTATAGCCGCGCGCGGTGAACAGACCCGCAATCCGCGCGAGGATGCCCGGTTCGTTGTCGACGATCACCGCCAGCGTGTGGCGCTCCACCTTCTCGGTCTTGATGTGCATCGGTCTTCTTTCTGCGCACCCGCGATGACGGGCCGTATATCCTCTCCCCTCCCGCAGGCGGGAGGGGCTGGGGGAGGGAAGGCGAGGG
>NZ_BCTY01000013.1 GCF_001591005.1 Sphingomonas sanguinis NBRC 13937 | reverse complement strand
TCGCCGCAAGGGATGCCCTATGTGGAAGCCCCCCTCCGTCAGGCCTTTCGGCCTGCCACCTCCCCGTACCGGGGAGGATTTCAGGTTCAGGCCGCCCGTTCCGCGTCGAAGGGCACCGGGAATTTCTTCGCGCAGAAGGCGCAGTCCACTTGGATCAGGCCATCGGCATCCGCCATCTCGCGCCGCTCCTCGACCGAGAATTTGGTGATGACGCTGGCGATATACTCCGCCGAGCAGCGACAGCCGCGCACGATGGCGGGGCTTTCCGATACGCGGACATTCTGTTCCTCGTTGAACAGCCGCCACACGAGCGTCTCCAGCGGCAGCGCGGCATCGGCCAGTTCCTCGACCTGCATGGTCTGGCCCAGCGCCTGGACATGCTCCCATTCGGGATGGTCGAGCTTGACGTGCAGCCGCTCGCGGCCTTCCTCGCCTTCGGGCAGATGCTGAAGGAACAGGCCGCCCGCGACGGTGCGGCCGTCCGGGCCCTTGCTGATCCCGACGCGCAGCAGGCTGGGGATCTGCTCCGACTGGATGAAATAGCTCTCGGCGGCGGCGGACAGCGTATCGCCGTCGAGCGGCACGATTCCCTGATAGCGCTCGCCGGTCACCGCCAGGTCGAAGGTGATCGCCAGATAGCCTTGGCCGAACAGCGCGAACAGGGTGGGCTCGGCGGGCAGTTCGGCCAGTCGGTCCTCATCATACTGGATATAGCCGCGCAGCTCGCCACCACGATAATCGCACACCAGCAGCCGGATCACGCCGCTGTCGCTGCGCGTCTGGATGGTCAGCTGGCCATTGGTGTCCTTCAGCGTCGCGCCCATCAGCGCGGTCAGGGTCAGCGCCTCGGCCAGCAGCCGCTCGATCGCCGGCGGATAGGCATGGGCGGCCAGAATCTCGTCCAGCACCGGGCCCAGCCGCACCAGACGTCCGCGGGCATGCTGTTCGGGAATGGTGAACGCGATCGCGCGGTCGAGGTCGGGCAGGGTGATGTCGGTCATGCTCGTGCCTTTACGCACCGGAGGACGTCCGGGCGATATGGTGCCGGTGAGGCAGGGGAAAGAAAAAAGGCCGACGAACCCGCCGGCCTTTCCATAGATAGGATGGGTCTGTCTGCGATCAACCGATCTGGCCCCCCACTTGACCAAAGCACCAGCGCAGGACGGACTTCTGCGCGTGCAGGCGATTCTCCGCCTCCGGCCATATCAGCGATTGCGGGCCGTCAATGACGTCCGATGTCACTTCCTCGTCGCGATGTGCGGGCAGGCAGTGGAGAAATTTTGCATCCGGCTTGGCCAGCGCCATGAGATCGGCATTAACCTGATAGGGCATCATCGCGGCCAGCTTTTCCTCGGCATGAGCCTGGCCCATCGAAATCCAAGTGTCGGTGACGACGATGTCCGCGCCCTCGACCGCCGCTCGCGGATCGGTGGTGCAGGTCGCGCGGCCGTTACCCAGTTCCAGCGTGCCGGGCTCGGGGTGATAGCCGTTGGGGCAGGCGGCGACCACGTCGAAGCCGAGCAGCCCGCCCGCCTCGACGATCGAGTGCAGCACATTGTTGCCGTCGCCCAGCCAGGCGACCTTCATGCCGGCCAGGGTCTTGCCCGCCTCGATCACGGTCAGCAGGTCGGCCATGATCTGGCACGGATGCGACAGGTCGGTCAGGCCGTTGATGACCGGCACGCTGGCATAATGCGCCATTTCCTCGACCTTGGCATGGTCGTCGGTGCGGATCATGATCGCGTCGGTATAGCCCGACAGGATGCGCGCGGTATCGGCGATGGTCTCGCCGCGACCCAGCTGCATCGTGCCCGCGTCCAGCACGATCGAGGTGCCGCCGAGCTGGCGGATCGCCATGTCGAAGCTGACGCGGGTACGGGTCGAGTTCTTCTCGAACACCATGGCGAGCACATGGCCCGCCAGCGGTGCATCGGCGTCGACGCGGCCCCTGGTGAAGCCGGCGCGGGCGGCCTTGCGGGCCCGTGCGTCCTCAAGAATCGCGGTCACACCCTCGGGACCGGCGTCGGCGAGGTTCAGGAAGTGGCGGATCGTCATGGGTCTATACTCCGTCGCCCCGGCGGTTCCCCGCCGCCGGGGTGCCAAAGATCAGTATTCGGGATCAATCGTCGGCGGCAGGGACGTAGACGCGCGCTGCGTCCGACAGCTTCGTCGCGAACTCGGTGATGTGGCTCTCGTCGATGGTCAGCGGCGGCAGGATGCGAATGACATTCTCGCCCGCCGCGACCAGCAGCAGCCCGTGACGGTCGCGGCAATGCGCCACGAAACGGCGACTGTCGCTCTTCATCTTCAGGCCCTGCATCAGGCCGTGACCACGCACTTCCTCGAACAGATGGTCGAAGTTCGGGATCATCTGCTCCAGCGTCGAACGCAGCCGCTGGCCCATCGCCTCGACATGCTCGAGGAAGCCCGGCTCCTGGATCACGTCCAGCACCGCTTCACCGGCCGCCATGGCAAGCGGGTTGCCGCCATAGGTCGAGCCATGGGTGCCCGCGACCATGCCCTTGGCCGCTTCCTCGGTCGCCAGACACGCGCCCAGCGGGAAGCCGCCGCCAATGCCCTTGGCAACCGCCATGATATCGGGCTTCACGCCGTACAGCTCATGCGCGAAGAACTTGCCGGTACGGCCATAACCGCACTGCACCTCGTCCAGCACCAGCAGCAGGCCATGCTCGTCGCACGCCTTGCGCAGGCCCTGGAGGAACTCCATGCTGGCGGGGCGCAGGCCGCCTTCGCCCTGGATCGGTTCGACCAGGAAACCGGCGGTGTTCTCGTCGATCAGTGCGAGCGCTGCTTCCAGATCGTCGAACGGCGCATAGGCGAAGCCGGGCAGCAGCGGCTCGAAGCCGTCCCGCATCTTGGGCTGATTGGTTGCCGAGATCGCGCCCAGCGTCCGGCCATGGAACGCGTTGTTGAACGTGATCAGCGTGTGACGTTGCGGCTGGCCATTGGCGAAGTGATAGCGGCGCGCGGTCTTGATCGCGCACTCGACGGCTTCGGCGCCCGAATTGGTGAAGAACACCGTGTCGGCAAAGGTCGAATCGACCAGCCGCTGGGCGAAATGCTCACCCTGCGGGCTGCCGTACAGGTTCGACACATGCATCAGCGTCGCGGCCTGCTTGGCGATCGCCTCGACCAGCTTCGGATGACCATGGCCCAGCGCGTTCACCGCGATCCCGGCGGCAAAGTCCAGATACTGCTCGCCATTTTCGCCGTACAGATAGACGCCCTCGCCTCGGACCGGACGCACCCCGCACCGTGGGTAAACGGGCATCAGGGCGGTGATGGTCACGGGACGTCTCCTTCAAACAGCAAAGGGCGGCACCAAGGGCCGCCCTTCGTCACGATAGCCGATCACCAAAAGCGAGACAACACCGCTCCCGTCATCGCGTCAGGCGTCGATCACCTCCTCATCCAGCCGCGCCGCATTTTCCTGGATGAAGGCGAAGCGGTGCGCCGGGTTGTTGCCCATCAGCCGGTCGACCAGATCCTTCACGCCCGCACGTTCCTCATATTCCTGGGGCAGGGTGATGCGGATCAGGCTGCGGGTCGACGGGTCCATGGTCGTTTCGCGCAGCTGGCCGGGGTTCATCTCGCCCAGGCCCTTGAAGCGCGCGACGTCGACCTTCTTGCCCTTGAACGCGGTGCGCTCCAGCTCGGCGCGGTGGGCGTCGTCGCGGGCGTAGAGCGACTTGGCGCCGACCGTCAGGCGATAGAGCGGCGGCTGGGCGAGGTAGAGATGCCCGCGCCGCACCAGATCGGGCATTTCCTGGAAGAAGAAGGTCATCAGCAGCGTGGCGATATGCGCGCCGTCCACGTCGGCGTCGGTCATGATGACGATCTTTTCGTAGCGCAACTGGGTCGGGTCGCAATCCTTGCGGGTGCCGCAGCCCATGGCCAGCGTCAGGTCGGCGATTTCCTGATTCTGCAGGATCTTGGTCGAGGTCGCGCTGGCGACGTTCAGAATCTTGCCGCGGATGGGCAGGATCGCCTGCGTCTTGCGGTCGCGCGCCTGCTTCGCCGAGCCGCCTGCCGAGTCGCCCTCGACGATGAACAGCTCGGTGCCCTCGGGGCTGTCCGCCGAACAATCGGTCAGCTTGCCGGGCAGGCGCAGCTTGCGCGCGGAGGTGGCGGTCTTGCGCTTGACCTCGCGCTCGGCCTTGCGGCGCAGGCGCTCGTCCATCCGATCGAGCACATAGCCGAGCAGCGCCTTGCCGCGATCCATGTTTGCCGAGAGATAATGGTCGAAATGGTCGCGCACCGCCTTTTCGACCAAGCCAGCCGCCTCGGGGCTGGTGAGCCGGTCCTTGGTCTGGCTCTGGAATTGCGGCTCGCGGATGAAGACCGAGAGCATCAGTTCGGAGCCAACCATCACGTCGTCGGCGGTGATGTCCTTGGCCTTTTTCTGGTTCACCAGTTCGCCGAACGCGCGAAGCCCCCGGACTAGCGCCTGGCGCAGGCCCTGTTCGTGGGTGCCGCCGTCCGGCGTTGGGATGGTGTTGCAATACCAGCTATAGCTGCCGTCGCTCCATAGCGGCCAGGCGACCGCCCATTCGACGCGGCCCTGCTCGCCCGGGAAGTCCTGGTTGCCTGAGAAGAAGTCGGCCGTCGCGCATTCGCGGCCGCCAATCTGCTCCTTCAGATGGTCGGCGAGGCCACCGGGGAACTGGAACACCGCATCGGCGGGCGTGTCGTCGGTGATCAGCTCGGCTGCGCAGTGCCAGCGGATTTCTACCCCTGCGAACAGATACGCCTTGGAGCGGACCAGCTTGTGCAGCCGGGCGGGCTTGAAGTGGAGTTCGGGCCCGAAAATCTCGGTATCCGGCGTGAAGGCGACGCTGGTGCCACGCCGATTGGGGGCGGCTCCCACGGTTTCCAGCGGACCCAATGTTGCACCCTGGGCAAAGCGCTGGCGATAGAGGATACGCTCGCGCGCCACCTCGACCACCGTGTCCGATGACAGCGCGTTGACCACCGAGATGCCGACGCCGTGCAGACCGCCCGAGGTCGCATAGGCCTTGCCGGTGAACTTGCCGCCCGAGTGCAGCGTCGACAGGATCACCTCCAGCGCCGACTTGTCGGGGAATTTGGGATGCGGATCGACCGGAATGCCGCGGCCATTGTCGACGATGGTCAGGCGGTTGCCCGGCTCCAGCTTCACCTCAATCCGGGTGGCGTGGCCCGCCACGGCTTCGTCCATCGCGTTGTCGAGGACTTCGGCCGCCAGATGATGCAGCGCCCGCTCGTCGGTGCCGCCGATATACATGCCCGGGCGGCGGCGCACCGGCTCCAGTCCCTCCAGCACCTCGATAGAGGAGGCGTCATAGGCAGGCTGGGGGCGCGCACCGCCCGCGAACAGATCATTGGACATAACGGGAACTATAGGGCTTCCGACGCGCTTGCGCCAGCTTCGTGGCGCGTGACCCAAATGCAACAAAACTTTGCCGAAATTCTAACGTGGGATATTTTCACGGGGCCAGTCCGTTAGCCCGTCACCTTTATGCCAAGGGTACGGGAGTGATCATGATGAAATTCTGGATGGCGGGGGCCATGGCCTCGGCGTTGGTCGCCACGCCGGTGATGGCGCAGGACAGTGCTTATGCTGGCGAAGACGATGCGCCCTTTTCGGGGGCCTATATCGGCGGCAGCTTCGGTTATGACGTGCAGCCCAACGATGTCGGCTCGCGCTTCCTGTTCGACCGCAATCTGGACGGCCGGTTCGGCGATGTCGTGACGACCTCGACCGGTGCCAACGCCTTCTCGCCGGGCTTCTGCAACGGCCGTGCGCGTAGCGTCCTGTCGCCGCAGAACGCCGCGACCGGTTGCGACAACGACAAGGACGGCATCGCCTATTATGGCCGCGTCGGGCTCGACCATCAGGCGGGCAACATCGTGTACGGCGTGGTCGGCGAGTTCGGCAAGTCGGAGATCACCGACAGCGTCTCGGCCTTTTCGACGACGCCGGCCTGGTACACCTTTACCCGCAGCATCGACTGGGAAGCCTCGGCGCGCGGACGCCTGGGCTATGCGGCGAACAAGACGCTGTTCTACGGCACGTTCGGCGGCGGTTACGCCCGGATCAACCGTGAGTTCGCGACCTCGAATGGATCGAACGCCTTTGCCCTCAGCGGCAAGCGCAACCAGTTCGGCTTCCTCGGCGGCGGCGGTATCGAGCAGAAGATCGGGCGCAACTTCTCGATCGGCATGGAATATATGTACCACCAGTATCGCGACGACGACACGCGCGTCCGGGTGACGCAGGGTTCGGCACTGGCGACCAACCCGTTCGTGCTGGCACCGAATACGGCGGGAACGGATATCCGCCGGTCGGATGACAAGTTCCGCTGGCATAGCCTGCGCGCCACGGCGGCGTTCCGGTTCTGATGAAAGGGGGCGGTTCCTGGTAGAGCTGCCCTTTTTTAACCCAGGCCTGGCGAGTGGCTCCGGATGCGGCGTGAATCGTCGCGCACGCCATCGATCCTGTCGCCACTAGGCCCCGGCCTTCGCCGGGGTACAGGACAAAAAAAAGCCCGCCGGTCGCGAAACCGGCGGGCTTTTCCTATTCGACTCAAACTCAGCGGACGCGCGGGCCGCCAAAGGGCAAGGGCGGCGGCGGACGGCGGTCGCGGCGGGGCAGCTGCGCCTGATAGGCATGGCCGCAATGCGCGACACAGTAGGGGAAGCCCGGATTCACCTTGTCGCCGCAGAAGTGGAAGTCCGGTTCGCCCGGATGGCCGATCGGCCATTTGCAGATGCGGTCGTTCAGGTCGAGCAGCGAGGTCTTGCCCGCCATTTCGGGGCTCGGCTTGGCGGGCACCAGACGGCGGGGCGGGGCGGGCGAGGGCGGGGGCTGCTGCTCGCCGGGCGACTGACGGACGAAGCCGCCGGGGCCGACCGACCGCAGGATCGGCTGCGGCTCGCGCGGCTTGGCGGGTTCGGCTTCGACTTCGGTGTCCGGTTCGTCCTCGGCCACGAAGGGCGAGGGCTCAGGCTCGGGTTCCGGGGCGGGAGGGGGCGGTGGAGGCGGGGGCGCGGCCACGACCGGCTCGGCCGCAGGCGCTGCGGCAGGCTCATTGGCCTTTACCGGCGACGGACGCGCCTGCAGGCCCAGGCGATGTGCCTTGCCGATCACCGCATTGCGGCTGACCCCGCCCAGTGCTTCGGCGATCTGGCTGGCGGTCTGACCCGCTTCCCACATCGTCCTGAGCGTATCGATCCGCTCATCGGTCCACGACATTCGAAACCTTTCCTCACTTCATCATCGCAACCGCCAGTCATCGTACCGGGTTGCGGGCGGCCACGGCAACCGTTACGCGCTATGGCGATGAGCAGCCAGCCCCCCCTCGGTGAAATCCACTCGGCGGTGCGCGCCGCCCCCGGTGAGCCCGTCATTCGGAACATCAACTGGGGCGGCCTCAGAACCCTCTATATCAAGGAGGTGCGCCGTTTCTTCAAGGTGCAGCTCCAGACGATCTGGGCTCCGTCGGTCACGACGCTCCTTTACCTCATCATTTTCACCACCGCTTTGGGTGGCCGCCACGCCGTGCCGGTCGCCGGAATGCAGGTGCCGTTCGCCGATTTCATCGCGCCGGGCCTGATCGTGATGGGCATGATGAACAATGCCTTTGCCAATGCCAGCTTCTCGCTGCTGGTCGGCAAGATCCAGGGGACGATCGTCGATTATCTGATGCCGCCGCTCTCCACGGCCGAGCTGCTGGCCGCGCTGGTCGGTGGCGCGGTTACGCGTGCGGTGCTGGTCGGGGTGACCGTCTGGGCGGCGATGGCGATCTGGCCGGGGGTGCATGTCACCCCGCACGCGCTCTTTGCGGTGCTGTGGTTCGGGCTGCTTGGTTCGATCTTCTTGGCGCTGCTGGGTGTCCTGACCTCGATCTGGGCGGAGAAGTTCGACCATGCCGCCGCCGTCACCAACTTCGTGGTGGTGCCGCTGTCGTTGCTGTCGGGCACCTTCTACTCGGTCGATGGGCTGGCACCCGCCTTCCGTGCGATCAGCCATGCCAACCCGTTCTTCTATGTTATTTCGGGCTTCCGCTATGGCTTTCTGGGGCTGGCCGACTCGCCGGTGACGCTCGGCGGGTTCGTCGTGCTGGGCATCGATATCGCGATGGCGATTCTCTGCTACGTCCTGCTGCGCAAGGGCTGGAAGTTGAAGAACTGAAACGGATCAGCTTTTCCGTTTTTTAACCATCCTGTTGCTACAAGAGGGCTCTGCTCCAGCAGCGGAATCTCCCTCGCCCGGGTCCAGCATGCCCGGTCAGGTCCTTGGCGGGATCGGCTTTGCCGTCCCGCCGCTTCTTCCCTCCATGATCCCCGGCATTGCAACCGCGCGCCAATCGGCGTAGCGCGGGCAGCATCATGACATCTTCTGCTCCCATGGCGGTCGTGCTCGTTTCGGGCGGGCTGGACTCGATGATTTCCGCCGCCTCGGCCAAGGCCGCAGGCTACCGCATCCTCGCCCTCTCGGTGGACTATAACCAGCGCCACCAGATCGAACTCGCCGCTGCCCGGCGAGTCGCGCACGAATTGGGTGCCGAACGGCACATCATTCTGCCGCTCGACCTCTCCGCATTCGGCGGATCGGCGCTGACCGCCGATATCGACGTGCCCAAGGACGGCGTGCAGCCGGGCATTCCGGTCACCTATGTCCCTGCACGCAACACGATCTTCCTCAGCCTGGCGCTGGGTTGGGCCGAGGCGGCGGGCGCGCGCGACCTGTTCATCGGCGTCAACGCGCTCGACTATTCGGGCTATCCCGATTGCCGCCCCGAGTTCATTTCCGCCTTCGAGGGGCTGGCCGAGATCGCGACCAAGGCGGGTGTCGAGGGCCAGCCGTTCAAAATCCACGCGCCGCTCCAGCACATGACCAAGGCCGATATCGTGCGCGAGGGCGCGCGGCTGGGCGTCGACATGGGGCTGAGCTGGTCCTGCTACGACCCGGCACCGGGCGGGCTGCATTGCGGCCGCTGCGACAGCTGCCGCCTGCGGTCCAAGGGTTTCGAGGAAGCGGGCATCCCCGATCCCACCGCCTATGCGGTCAAGCCGCAGGGCTGAGCCGATGAGCTATGCCGTCAAGGAAATGTTCCTGACGCTTCAGGGCGAAGGCGTGCAGGCCGGGCGGCGCGCGGTGTTCGTGCGCTTTGCGGGCTGCAACCTGTGGTCGGGCCGCGAGCAGGACCGGGCCAGCGCCATCTGCCGCTTCTGCGACACCGATTTCGTCGGCGTTGATGGCCTGGGCGGGGGGCGTTTCGCCGATGCGGAGGCACTGATCGCGGCGGTCGAGGGCTTCTGGGGCGAGTCGCGGGAGGAGCGCTTCGTTGTGCTGACCGGGGGCGAACCGATGCTTCAGGTCGACGACGCCCTGGTCGATGCACTCCACGCGGCGGGGTTCTTCATCGCGATCGAGAGCAACGGCACCATCGCGGCGCATCCGGGCATAGACTGGGTGTGCATAAGCCCCAAGGCGGGGTCGGAGGTCGTCCAGCGTTCGGGCAACGAGCTGAAGCTGGTCTGGCCGCAGGCGGGGATTGACCCGTCCGAGGTCGAAGCCTGGGACTTCGCCAACCATCTGCTCCAGCCGCTCGACGATCCGCGCGCGGACGAAAACCGCGAGGCGTGCATCGGGGTGGTGATGGACCGACCGCGCTGGCGGCTGACGCTCCAGACGCACAAGATGCTGGGGTTGCGGTAATATCAAATTCCTCCCCTGTAAGGGGAGGTGGCAGGCCGTTAGGCCTGACGGAGGGGTGTCACCCTCTCGATAGCGGGACACTCCTCCACCAGCTTCGCTGGTCCCCCACCCCTTACAGGGGGAGGAACTTTTTTAGTGAACGAACCGCGCCACCACGTCGCGGTAGCTGCGCGACACCTTCACCTGCGCGCCCGATTCGAGCAGCAGGAAGCATTCGCCATTGGTGTGCGGCTTCACCTGTTTCACCAGGTCCAGGTTCACGATGGTCGAGCGGTGCACCCGCTGGAAACGCCGCGGGTCCAGCCGCTTTTCCAAGTCCTTCATCGTCTCGCGCAGGACCAGCGAATTGTCGCCGGTGTTGATGACCATATAGTCGCCCGCCGCCTCGATCATCTCGATCGTGTCGACATCGACGCGGAAGATCTGGCCGCGGTCCTTGATGTTGATGAGCTTCTCGAATCGGCTCGACGCCACTTCGCCGCCCTCGTTCAGGTCGGTCACCGCGTCGGGGGCATGTTCGGCCAGCACTTCCTTCAGCTTCTCGACCTCGCCGGCACCGCGCTTCTCGTTCAGCCGCTGGCGCACGCGGTCGAGCGTATCGGCCAGCCGTGCTTCCTCGACCGGCTTCATCAGATAATCGACCGCCTGCGCCTCAAACGCACGCAGGGCATGGTCGGAATAGGCGGTGACGAAGACGAACAGCGGCGGCTCGACCTCCATCAGGCCCTGGATCACCGAAAAGCCGTCGAAACCCGGCATCTGGATGTCGAGGAAGACGAGGTCGGGCTTGTGCGTCTTGATCGCGCGGATCGCCTCGCGCCCGTTCGAGCAGCGCTCGATAATCTCGACGTCTTCGTGCGCCTGGAGACGGATCTCCAGTCCCTGGATCGCCAGGGGCTCGTCGTCGACGAGGATGGTGCGGATGGTCATGCGGCCTCTCTGTTCACATTCTCAAGCTGGAAGGGGATCTCGATCTCGACCGAGAAGCCTCCAGCCGGCGCGGAGCGGGATTCGAACCGGTGGTCCGGGCCATAAGCCTGGGCCAGCCGTTCGCGGATATTGGACAGTCCAACGCCGGTCGAAACGCTTGAGGAATGGCGGATTTCGTGCAAGCCGGGGCCGGTATCGGATACGGCGATCCGCACCCGTTGCCCGACCAGTCGCACATCGACGCGAATTTCCGCGCCTTCCTCCTGCGGCGTGACGGCGTATTTGATGGCATTCTCGACCAGCGGTTGCAGCAGCAGCGAGGGCAAGCGCGCGCGCTCGGCCCGCGGGTCGATCTCGAAACTCGGGCGCAGGCGATCCTCGAAGCGCATCTTTTCGATTTCGAGATAGAGTTTCAGCGTTTCAACCTCTTGCGCCACGGTCACATGCGCCGTGGGCTCATTCGCCAGCGTGTAGCGGAGGAAGGCTGACAGCCGGCTTAACATCGCATTGGCCCGCTCGGTCTGTTTCAGCAGCACGAGCGTCGAGATCGAGTTGAGCGTGTTGAACAGGAAATGCGGGTTCAGCTGATAGCGCAGCATCGCCAGCTGCGCGGTCGAGGCCTGGAGCTCCAGCGCGCGCATCTCGTCGATCTGGCTCTCGACGATCAGATAATAGTTGATCGCGAAATACAGCGCCGACCAGCCCGCCAGCACCTCAAAGGTGATGAACAAATTGCCCAGCAGCAGCGAGACGGTGACGCCCGGCTGTGTCGTGGTGATGAACGAGAAGGAAAAGGCGTTGAGCGCGGCATAGAGGAAGGTCGCCGCCGCCAGCGTCGCCAGCGTCAGGAATACCCCCATCAGGCGCGGGATGCGCCGGTAATAGCCGTACAGCGTCGAGAGCAGCAGGGTGATGCAATAGCCCAGGATCGCCTCGATGATGATCGGGATGATCTTCTCGAGCGAAAAGCCGTTGGACACGCCCACGACCGATCGCTGGACCAGATAGCCCGACCAGCCGACCGCCTGCAGCGTCCAGAAGGCACGCGCCTTATTCTCGAAAAACGGCCGGACCGAGGGTTGATCGGTGGCGGCGGAGGACGCGGAAGCTGTCGCGACGGGCGAGTTCATGGCCATGGCCGGGTGACGTCTACACGGCCTGAGGGGCAAGGGCAAAGATTGGGGAAGGGGCAAAAAAGAAGGGCCGCCCTTCCCGAAGGAGGGGCGGCCCCGAAGGTCGTCTCTGACGCCTCGGCTTAGAAGCCGAAGTGGATCGACCCGATGAAGGTGCGCGGCGCGCCGAAGGTGTAGCGCGTCGTGCTGGTGTTGGTGGTGCCGGTGCTGAGGTTGCCGAAGTAACGCTCCTTCAGCAGGTTCGACACGTTCAGCTGGAAGAAGGTGTCCTTCAGGCCCAGCGAAGCCATGCTGAACCGCGCGTCCAGATCGACCAGGGTATAGCCCTTGCTGATCAGATCGTTGACGTCCGTCACGAAACGGTCGCCGGTATGCTTGGCCTGGATGCCGAACGAGACCGGATCGAAGCGGAACTGGGCGCGACCGCCATATTGCCACTTCGGCGTCTCGACGACGAACTTGCCCTTGGTGGCGGCGAGCACCTGGCCATTGGCCGGGTTGATCGCATCCTGCAGCAGTTCAGAGTCGAGGTACGACACGAAACCGTAGATCGAGAAGTGCTTGCTGGGGTTGATGCCCAGGCTGGCGTCGATACCCTTGGTCTTGGTCGCGCCGACGTTGCGGTCGATATTCAGCGTGCCGCCGCCATCGAGCTGAACCAGCGACGAGATGATGCGGTTGTCATACTTGATGTACCAACCGGCGACCTGCGCCTGGATCAGGCGCGAGGTGTAGCGCAGGCCCAGGTCGAACGAGTCCGTCTTTTCCGGCTTCACCGCCGCGACCGGCGAGATCTCGACGTCGTCAAACCCGTACAGGTTGTCGGTGCGCGGCACCGAATAGCCCTTCGAGTAGCTGCCGAACATGCTCACCGTGCTGGTGAAGTTATAGGTGTAGCCGACGTTCGGCAGAAGCGCGCTGTAGGTCTCGATGCGGTTCTTGTACGGGGCCGCCAGCTGCACGTTAGGGAGCGTGGCGTCGAGCGCACGAACCTGTGCCGCGGTCTGCGACGTGCAATAGGCATCGTTCGAGCTGCCCGAGATCGTCCAGCAATAGTTGGTCAGATTGCGGCGGAAGAACGGAGCGCGCAGGCCGAGGGCAACCTTGAAGCGGTCCTCGAAGAACGAGCCGCGATATTCGCCCGAGATCTGGTGCAGGATCGCGTAGGACAGGCGGTTGCGCTTGTTCAGCACGTTGCCCGCTGCGTCCTTGACCGCATAGGGGCCTTCGCCGTCGAGGGCGCTGAACGGCTCGCGGGGATCGCCCCACGGGGTCAGCAGGCTGGCTTCGCCGGTCTGACGGTGACGTGCGCGGTCCCAGGTATAGGCGATACGCACCAGGTTATCATCGTTGATTTGATAGCGCAGGCCCGCAATCGCGGTGAAGCGCTGCGTCCGGGTGTTCGACGGGAAGTAGACGCGGACATAATCCAGCGCATCGCCGTCGCCGTTCAGATCGGCACCCGCCGCGATGCCCGCACCGACGCGGGTATACTGGTTGGTGTAGACGTTCTGCAGGAAGCCGTCACGCTCCGAGAACACCGCCGTGCCGCCGCCATTGGCGCGGGTGAACGAGTAGGCGCCGTCGAAGGTGAACAGCAGCTTGTCGCTCAGCGTCCAGCGCGAGTTCAGGCGGACGTTGCCGGTGTTCGACGGGTTGGCGTTGTAGCCGTAATAGTTGCCGCAGGTGCTGCGATCGTCCTGCGTGGTGTTGTTGCCGCGCGCCGCATTGCCCGAGGGCAGGGTGCAGGTGGCGTCGTAGCGGTACAGCGACGAGGTGTTGTTGAACACCGTGTCATACTGATCGCGGTTCAGATCGAGCGTGTAGGGCGTGGCGGGCGAAATGCCGGTGGTCGGGACCACACCGGTGCCGAGCACGGTGCGGATGTTGCCCAGGCTGGGGTTGCTGTAGAAGTTGTTGCGGTTTTCGTTGTAGTGCGCAGCCAGCGAGATGAAGTCGCCGTTGCTGCCGATCGGCTGATAAATCTTGCCGTTGAACTGGCTCTTGTGGATTTCGCCCGGACCGCGGAACTGGTTGTAGCGCTGGTTGCTGGCCGACACCCATGCCTTGGTGCCGAACGAGGTCAGCTGGCCGAGGTTCAACAGACCGAACACGCGGTTCATGTCGTTGGTGCCGTGCGAATAGACCGCAACGGCATGACGATCGTCGGTCGGGATAAGCGAGCGATAGTTGACCGTGCCGCCCGAGGCGCTGGCAGTCGGCGAGTCGACGTCGGTCGCGCCGAAGTTGACGTTCACCTGCTCGATCAGCTCGGGGTCGAGCTGCTGGTTCGAGTAGATGGCGTAGTTGCCCGAATCGTTCAGCGGAATGCCGTCGAAAGTCAGCGAGATGCGGTTGCCGTCAAAGCCACGGATGCGGATCTGGCCGCCCGACGAGCCATAGGCGTCCGAGTTGGTGAAGCTGACGCCCGGGATCTGGTTGATGGTGTCGAGGATCGACTGACCCGGTGCGCGGCGATCGATCAGCTCCTGGGTGATGACGGCCTTCGCCTTGGGCGTATCCGGGATCTGGATGCCGTTGACGCTGGCCGGTCCACGCTGGCCGGTGACGACGACGTCTTCGACTTCGGCCGAGCCGGTCGACTGGGCGAACGCGACCGAAGGAAAGGCGAGCGCGGCGACAGCCGTGCCCAGAAGCAGAGTAGTGCGCATAAATGGTCCCCTTTTCGCGCGCGAAGCGGCGCGGTCCGGCCGTCTTTCGGCTCGGTTGAGCGTGCCCCTGCGCTACGAACATTGCCATTATGTTACAAAGTTCGCGCTGGCGACAGGGGGCGGTTCACTCCGTGTCGAGGCGTTGCAGTTTGGCAACGGTGATGGGAGCGGTAACGCGGCTATCCCGCTCTTCTGACTGTATAATTTTGGCGATCTGGCGGGCTGCGCTTGTCGTGCCGTTCGTGCTGGTCCGGTCCGCCCCTGGGCCGGATCGTGACGGTGCGGTCACGATCCGGCCATGATCAGCTGGCCGCGACCAGCGCGTTCCAGGCGGCTTCGTCGATCACCCGGATGCCCAGGTCCTGCGCCTTTTTCAGCTTCGATCCGGCGCCCGGTCCGGCGATCAGCAGGTCGGTCTTGGCGGAGACCGATCCCGACACGCGTGCGCCCAGCGCCTCGGCCTGGGCCTTGGCCTCGTCGCGCGACAGGGTTTCCAGCGTGCCGGTGAAGACCAGGGTCTTGCCGGTCACTTCCGATTCGCGGGTCTGGTACACGGTGTCGGCGGGCGTGACCTCGCTCAAGAGGTCGTCGACGACCTCGCGGTTATGCGCCTCGGCGAAGAAGTCGAGCAGGGCGTCGGCGACTTCGGGGCCGATCTGGGGCGTGTCGATCGCCGCGACGATGGCGCGCTGGCGGCGCAGCTCGAACTTGCGGTCGGGTTCGCCCAGGGCGGGGACGGTGTCGGCCCGGACCTGAAGCGCGGCGTCGATCATCGCGCGGAAGCCCGCCATCGATACGAAGCGGCGGGCCAGGTCGCGCGCGGTGATCTCGCCGACATGACGGATGCCCAGCGCGAAGAGGAAGCGGTCGAGCGCTATGTCGCGCCGCGCGTCGATCGCGGCGAGCAGTTTGTCGACCACCAGTTCGGACATGCGCTCGCGCTGGATCAACGCCTCGCGATGCTGGTGCAGACGGAAGATATCGGCGGGCGAGGCGATCAGGCCATCGCGGAAGAATTCCTCGACGCGGACAAGGCCGAGACCCGTAATGTCGAAGGCGTGGCGCGAGACGAAGTGGATCAGGCGTTCCACCCGCTGCGCCGGGCAGATCAACCCGCCGGTGCAGCGGATGACGACCTCACCCTCTTCGCGCGTTGCCAGGCTGCCGCATTCGGGGCAGTGATCGGGGAAGACGAAGGGTTCTCGCGCGACGTCGCGGGTCAGATTCTCGACGATCTGCGGGATGACGTCGCCCGCGCGTTGCAGGACCACGCGGTCGCCGGGGCGGACGCCCAGCCGTTCGATCTCGTCGGCATTGTGCAGCGTGGCGTTGGTGACGACGACACCGCCGACCGTCACCGGCTCCAGCCGGGCGACGGGGGTGAGGGCACCGGTGCGGCCGACCTGGATGTCGATTTTCTCCAGGGTGGTCTGGGCGCGCTCGGCCGGGAATTTGTGCGCGATCGCCCAGCGCGGCGTACGTCCGACGATGCCGAGCCGGGCCTGCCAGTCGAGCCGGTCGACCTTATAGACGACTCCGTCAATGTCGAAGGGCAGGTCGGCACGCTGCGCCTCGATGGTGCGATAGATGGCCAGTGCAGCGGCGGCATCGGGCACGCGGGCAAAGGCGTCGGCGATGGGAAAACCCCAGCGGCGCCACGCCTCGACCATGTCGAATTGGGTCTCGACCGGCACGTCGCTCGCCTCGCCCCAGCCATGCGCCAGGAAGCGCAAGGGACGCCCGGCGGTGATCGCCGGGTTCTTCTGGCGCAGCGATCCGGCGGCGGCGTTGCGCGGGTTGGCGAACTGGCGCGCCTCCTTGCCGGTTTCGGCCGCTTCCTGCGCCAGCCGGGCGTTGAGCGCGGCGAAATCGGCCTTGCTCATATAGACCTCGCCACGCACCTCGAACACGTTCGGCGCGTCGGCGGGCAGAGTCTGGGGTATGTCGGCGATGGTGCGGACATTCTCGGTCACGTCCTCGCCGATCGCGCCATCGCCGCGGGTCAGCGCCTGGACCAGCCGCTGGTCGACATAGCGCAGCGAACAGGACAGGCCGTCGATCTTGGGCTCGGCGGTCAGGGTGACCGGCTCGTCCTCGGGCAGCTTGAGATAGCGGCGGACGCGGGCGACGAATTCCTCGACCTCTTCGTCGGTGAAGGCATTGTCCAGGCTGGTCATCGGCCGGGCGTGCGGCACCTTGGCCAGGTGCGCGGCGGGGGCGGCACCGACCTGGGTGTTGGGCGAGTCGGCGCGGATCAGATGCGGGAAGGCCGCCTCGATCGCGCTATTGCGGCGGACCAGCGCGTCATAGTCCGCATCCGAAATCTCGGGCGCATCCTCGGTGTGGTAGAGGCGGTTGTGATGGGCGATCTCGCGGGCGAGGCTGGTCAGCTCGGCGGCGGCTTCGAGATCGGTCTGGGGCAGGGGGGGCTGGGGCGTCACGCGGCCCGTGCTAGTCCAGCCCCGGTCACGGGATCAAGGTAGCAGCGTGCGAAGGACGTCAGGACGCGCGGCGATGCGCCGGCCCACACCGGGTCAAGATAGGGGAGCGGCGCCGGACGGCATGAAGGATTTCGGCGTCGCGCAGGGCAACTCGTTGACGTCACAACCATTTTCGAGGAGCCAGCAGCGCGCCTCGTCGATATGGATCGCGACGCGAGACAGGTCGAGCTTGTCCGCCAGCGCCAGACAAGACTGAAGCCCCGCCAGCAACGCGGTCATATCGTTTGCGCTGGGCGGCATGGGAGAAGAAGTCAGTCGGCTCAGCATCGGCTACGTCCAATGGGATCACGAAAACATTCCGGCGTTTCCGTCCTACCACAAGCACGTATCGTGTATAAAATAATTTTCCACTAATTGTCAGTGGGACTCCAACAGTCTGTCGGCCTGGGCGCGCGCTTCGTCGGTAATGGTCGCGCCGGACAGCATGCGGGCGATCTCCTCGCGCCGCTCGGCTTCGCTCAGGCGGCGCACGCCGGTGCGGGTGACGGTGCCGTCATGGCTCTTGGCGATCAGCAGATGCGCGGCCCCGCGCGCCGCGACCTGCGGGCTGTGCGTGACGACAAGCAGCTGGGTCCGCTGCGCCAGGCGGTGCAGCCGGTCACCGATCGCCGAGGCGACCGCGCCGCCCACGCCGCGATCGATCTCGTCGAAGATCATGGTGGATGCGCCGCCTTCCTCGGCCAGCGCGACCTTCAGCGCCAGGATAAAGCGCGACAATTCGCCGCCGCTGGCGATCTTCATCAGGGGCGCGAAGGGGGCGCCGGGATTGGTCGAAATCTCGAATTCCACCCGGTCCTTGCCCGCCGCCGACCAGCCGCCCGACTCGACCGGGGCGACGACGGTGCGGAAGCGCGCGGCGTCGAGCTTCAGGGGCGCAAGTTCGTTCTTCACCGCTTGGTCCAGCCGTTCGGCAGCGGCGGCCCGGGCGGTCGAGACTTGCGCGGCGACCTTGTCATAGGCGGCGCGGGCGGTGGCGACCGCCGCCTCCAGCCGTCCGATGCCTTCCTCGCCCGCATCGAGCCGCTCCAGCCGCCCCTGTAGCTGTTCGGTCAGCGAGGCCAGATCGTCGGGCTGGACCCGGTGCTTGCGCGCCATGCCGCGCAGCTCGAACAGCCGCGCTTCGTCCTCCTCCAGTGCGCGGGGATCATAGGCCAGCTCGCGCTGCGCCTCGATCAGCCGCTCCTCGGCCAGCGACGCCTCGATCACCGCGCGGTCGATCGCGGCGAGCGCGTCGGCCAGCGCCGGGTGATCCTCACCGATCCGCTCCAGCACGCGGGCGGCTTGGCGCAGGCCCGCCAAGGCTCCGTCCGAGCCCTGCAGATGCTCGTCGATCGCGCCGAGTTCGCCCGCGATCTTCTCCGAACGCTGCATGGTGCGGCGGCGATCGGCCAGCGTCTCTTCCTCGCCGGGTTCGGGGGAAAGCTTGGTGAGTTCGGCGACCGCATGTTCCAGCCATTCGCGGTCGCGCGCCGCCGTCTCGATCTCGTCACGTGCGGTCGCCAATGCGGTCTCCGCCTCGCGCAAGGCGGCCCAGGCGACGCCGACGGCATGGGTGTCGATCCGCCCGAAGCTGTCGAGCATCATCCGGTGGCCGCGCGGGTTCAACAAGCCGCGATCGTCATGCTGGCCGTGAATCTCGACCAGGAAGGGCGCGATTTCGCGGAGCAGGGCGGCGGAGGCGGGCTGGCTGTTGACGAAGCCCCGGCTGCCGCCATCGGCCTTGACCTGACGGCGGACGATCAGCGGCTCGCCGGGTTCGACCTCGATCCCGGCTTCGTCCAGAATCAGCGACAGGCGGCTGTCGGGGGCAGGGGGCTCGAAACTGGCGGTGACGATCGCCTGTCCCGCGCCGTGGCGGACCAGTCCGCTATCGCCGCGCCCGCCCAGCGCCAGGCCCAATGCGTCGAGCAGGATCGACTTGCCCGCCCCCGTTTCGCCCGTCAGGACGCCCAGGCCACGGCCGAAATCGAGGTCCAGCGCCTCGATCAGGACGACATCACGAATGGACAGCGCGGTCAGCATGGCGCGCGATATAAAGGCAAACGCCGCGCGATGTTATCCCCCGCGACGAAAATGATCCCGATTTGTTCGGGGGTGAGGCGTGCAGCCAATCGACCGCTAAGCCAATGTCTCCCCTCGCCCCTCTTTGAGGGGAGAGGGGTGCGCAGACTTGGTCTTTGCGAATGCAAAGGCTTAGTCGGAGCTGGATGAGGGGTGAATGCTCGCGTGAGCAAGCGCGACCCAAAGGCTCGCACGACCCCTCACCCAAGCTGCGCTAGCCAGCAGGCTGGCAAGCTCCGCTAACCCTCTCCCCTTCCCAGGGGAGAGGGAAAAGACGTGGAAATTTTACCCCGTCGGCGAGCTGTTGTTGCCCGTCGGCGTCGGACGGCCCGGCGCGGCTGCGCTGGGTGTCACGGTGCCGCCGCCGCCACCCGGCTGGCCGATATTGACCGAGCCCGGCGTGCCGGTCGGGACGATGGGCTGGCCCGGCTGGATCGCGGGGATCGGCTGCACCGGATACTCGCGCATCAGCTTATAGGCGCGGTTGTACCAGTCGCTGCCCGGATAATTGGCGCCCAGCACGGCGGCAGCGCGCTCGGCCTCGGGGCGGACACCCAGCGCCAGATAGGTCTCGGTCAGCCGCATCAGCGCCTCGGGCGTGTGGCTGGTGGTCTGGTATTTGTCGACGACGGTGCGAAAGCGCATCGACGCGGCCAGCCACTGGTGGCGGTCCTCGTAGAAGCGGCCGATCTCCATCTCCTTGCCCGCCAGGTGATCGTTGACCAGATCGACCTTCAACCGCGCATCGGCGGCATAGCGGGAATTGGGATAGCGGCGCATCAGTTCGCCCAGCGCGTCCAGAGCCTGGCGGGTGATCTTCTGGTCGCGGGTCACGTCCTGGATCTGCTCGTAATAGCCGAGCGCGATCAGATAATAGGCATAGGGCGCGTCGCGATTACCGGGGTGCACCGACAGGAAGCGCTGCGCCGACTGGATCGACTGGGTATAGTCGCGGCCGAGATAATAGCTGAACGCGCTCATCAACTGCGCGCGGCGGGCCCAGATCGAATAGGGGTGCTGGCGCTCCACCTCGTCGAACAGCAGCGCCGCTTCCTTGTAGCGGTGCTGGTCCAGCCGGTTCTTGGCGGCCGTGTACAGCGTGCCCACGTCGCGCGCGACATAAGGCAGGTCGGTGCGGGTGCGGTTGCGGGCGCAACCCGCGATCGGAAGGGCCATGGCGGCGATGAGCGCCAGCGACAGCGCACGGGAACGGGGGTTACGCATCGCGCATGTCCTTAGCGCAGCATTGGGGCGGGGAACAGTCCTTCCGCGCACATGGCATCACGACGGATTCGCGGGCGGAACGGCTTGCCTTCGGCTATCGGCTCGCGGCATGGGCGGGCGCGACGATGACCGGGCGGGCAGCGGGGCGGAACGGCCCGACGCACCGACGGTTTCATCGTCGCCCGATCGGAAGGATTGAACGACCCATGCCCGCCACGCTGCTCCACACCCACCGCGTCGAAAAGCCCTGGGGTCGCCACACGCTGTATCCCGGGTTCGAGGATACTCCGGCCGATGGCGCGCCGATCGGCGAAGTGTGGTTCCAGGAGCCTGGCGACACCTCGCCCGACCTGCTCATCAAATATCTGTTCACCAGCGAGAAACTGTCGGTGCAGGTCCATCCCGATGACGAACAGGCCCAGGCGCGCGGCCTGCCGCGCGGCAAGGACGAATGCTGGACGATCCTGACCGCCGAGCCCGATTCGACCATCGCGCTGGGCCCCAAGGCGCCGATGACCAAGGAACAGTTGCGCGCCGATGCGCGGGACGGCTCAGTCGAGGCCGATCTGGACTGGGTGCCGGTGAAGGAAGGCGACTTCTATTACGCGCCCTCGGGCACGATCCATGCGATCGGCGCTGGGCTGACCGTGATCGAGGTGCAGCAGAACAGCGAAACCACCTATCGCCTGTACGATTATGGCAGCGACCGCGAACTGCATCTGGAGGACGGTGTCGATGTCGCGCATCTGACCCCGTATCAGCCGATCGTCTCGCCGGGACCGGCAGGCGAGGGACGCGATATCCTGGTCGAGGGGCCGAAATTCGTGCTCGAGCGCTGGGCGGCGGGCGAACATGCCGTGGCGCTGCCCGAGGGGCGGACGGCGTGGCTGATCCCGATCACCGGATCGGGCGAAGTCGCGGGCGTTGCGTTCCAGGCCGGCCAGTGCCTGACGGTCACGGGTGCGGAGACGGTCACGCTGTCGGCTGATGGCGATGCGCTGTTCGCCTATGCGGGCACGCAGCGGCTGTAAAATTTAGGTGCCTCCCTCTCCCAGTGGGAGAGGGAGGCGGCCCAGCCGCTCTGGCGGGTGGGAAGGGTGAGAGTGGTTCGTCGGCTAAGACTGCGGGCTTAGAACAGTCCGGGCACGTCGCGCTGCGCTGGCGAGGGATTGTTTGGCTGAACCAGCTTGCGCGGGCCGTCGCTGATTGACAGTGCGCGGAACGACGATGTGCTGATCGGCGTACAGCTCTTGCCCTGCAGAAAGTTGAGCGCGGCGCGGGTCGAGCTTTCCTGCGGATCGCCCATGCGGCGGGTCAGGTCGTCGCCCGCTTGGCAAGTGGCGCTCATCCGGCTGGCCAGCCCGTCATAGTAATCGCCTTGGCGATTGGCGTTTTGGGAGGCAAAGGCGATGACGCGCAGCCGGTCGTCGCAAGCCGCATTGTCGAGCCCGATCTGCCCCACCGGCTTGCCATAAGTGTTGGCGCCGATCAGGCCGCTGTTCGATCCCATATAGGGCAAGCTGCGATTAATGACCAATTCGCTCGCCGAGGCGGTGCCACCGGTGCCGATAAAGGCGATGCGGGTCGGTGCGATCGATTCGGGCTGTGGCGCGAAATAGTCCGTCTCGTTCTGCGCCGATTTGCTGGGGCGCAGCGTCACATAACCCAGCACGTCCGTCTTCTGACGCGCGCCGCCGAGCAAGTTGTTGAACAGGTCGGCAATATTGACTGCGCCGCCACCATTATAGCGCAAATCGACGATCACTTGGGTGATCCCCTGCTGCTTGAAGGCCGCGAAGGCGGCGCGCAGTTGTGGATCGGCGGTGCTGATGAAAGTGCGCAGGTTTATGTAACCGTAACGCTGGCCGTTTTCGACGATCACCTGCGTGCCGTAATTGGGCGAGACCGGCTGGATGGTATAACTGGCCTTGGTCAGCGTGACGTTGCGGACATTGCCCGACGGATCGGCGACGCGCAGCACGCGGGTGGTCCCCGCCGTATCGGGCCCGAGTGCGTTTTCGATTCCGTTATTCTGGTCGGCGCGCACGATGTCCGAGATCGAGCGGATGGTCGAGCTGGAGGTGCCGATCCCCTGAATCTCGGTTCCGCGATCGATCCCGGCGGCCAGCGCGACACCGCTTTCGAAGGATTCGGCGACCATCAGCTTGGTCTGGGTCGAGTCGGCGGTCAGGCGAAAGCCGAACCCGGCGTCCGAGCCGGAATTGTAATAGGCGTCCTCCTCCTTGATGGAGGTGATGTGCGTGAAATAGCGATCCTTGCGCTGGGCGCGCGCTGTCGCGGACAGCGCGTCGATATAGTCGCTGATATTGGTATATTGGCTGGGGTCGAGGCTGGTCGGCAGCGTCTCCGGGAAGAGATACCATTCGTTCATCTGGGCTAGCACCCAGTTCTGGCGGTCTCGCAGCGAACATCCCGCGACCGCCGTCGATCCGCCACCGCCGCCGGATACGATCTGGCCGCCACCACCGCTGCCGCCGCCGCCATCGCCGCAACCTGCCAGCATGGCCGTCAAAGCCAAAAGCGCGCCGAACCGTCCCATCTGCTTCATGAAAACCCCCTCGAACGGGATGACTCCATCCCGCCGTGTCAATGTGTCCGTGTCGAACTGTCCGGCGCATGAACGATTCGAGCGGGTGCCGATCATCGATCGACAATCTTACGCTGCCATGACGTATCCCGTGCTGACAAGACGATGCTGACGCGCAAACATCGTGGCGATCATCGCCCGGGGCGGTTACGAACAAAGCTCGGCCAAGCTGGTCGAAGGCGGTGATGGGGATCGGAAGAGCGGATGATGCATGTCCTGACCCTGTCGAGTCTGTTCCCCGATGCGACGCGGCCCAATTTCGGTATCTTCGTCGAACGGCAGACCGCGGCACTGGCGTCGCGGCCGGGCGTGGCGGTGCGGGTGGTCGCGCCGATCGGCCTGCCGGTCTGGCCGCTGGCGGGATCGGCGCGATTCCGGGCGCAGGCGGCTTTGCCGAGCCGGGAAAGCTGGGCCGGGCTCGACGTATCGCGGCCGCGCTTCACCACCCTGCCGGGGACGGGTGGGCGATTCCATGTCGCGGCGTTACGCCGGGCGCTGGTCCCCGTGCTCGACCGGCTGCGCGACGAGCAGCGGTTCGACGTGATCGACGCATCCTTCTTCTTTCCCGATGGTCCGGCGGCGGTGGCCTTGGGGCGGCGCTATGGCGTGCCCGTCTCGATCAAGGCGCGCGGGGCCGATATCCATCACTGGGGCCACATGCCCGCCACGCGGCGCCAGGTCGCGCGCGCGGCGGCGCAGGCGGATGGCCTGCTGGCGGTCAGCGATGCGATGGCCGAGGATGTCGCGGCGCTCGGCGTCTCGCGGCATCGCATCCGGGTGCATCATACCGGGGTCGACCAGGCGCGGTTCCAGCCGGTCGAGCGTCTCGCGGCCAAGCAGGCCTTGGGCATCGCGGGGCCGCTGGTCGTGGCGCTGGGCGCGCTGATCCCGCGCAAGGGGCATGGCGTGGTGATTGACGCCGTCGCGCGCCTGCCCAGCGTCACGCTGGTCGTCATCGGCGAGGGGGCTGAGCGCGGCGCGCTGGCCGCACGGGCGGAGCGGGCGGGCGTGGCGGACCGGGTGCGGCTGATCGGCGGTGTGCCCCATGCCGCGCTGCCGGAGTGGCTGGCGGCGGCGGACGTGATGGCGCTGGCGTCGGTGTCCGAAGGGCTCGCCAATGCCTGGGTCGAGTCGCTGGCCTGCGGCACGCCGGTCGTCATCACCCCGGCGGGCGGCGCGGCCGATGTCGTGACCAGCCGCGCAGCGGGCCGGATCGCGCAAGCGGACCCGGACTCCTTTGCGACCGCGATTCGTGAGTTGCTCGATCAACCGCCCGAGCCGTGGGCGACGCGCGCAGCGGTGCGCGACTTTACCTGGACGGCCAATGCAGCGGCACTGCACTCGCATTTAGCGGAATTGGTGGCGGTAAGAAGTCAGGCGTCGAGCGGGTAGAGGGCGGCGACGATCTTGCGACCTTCGCCCCGCAGCACGCCCCAGGAGCGGGCGGCGGCACGGCTGTCCATCACCTCGACGCCCAGACCACGCGCTTCCAGCGCGGCGACGAAGGCGGCGGGCGCGCGGCGCAAGCTCGCACCGGTGCCGAGCAGCAGGAATTCGGGCGCCTCGTCGACCAGCGCGGCCACCGCCTCGGCGGTCAGCGAGTCGAAGGGCGGGGGGCTCCAGGGCTCATGCCAGTCGGGCGCGAGGAGCAGCGCCGGATAGGCGATCTCGCCGACCCGATAGCCCGTGGCGGCAAAGCCACGGACGATCGGGCCGGGCGCGGTCGGATCGCGCGTGATGCGGATCGAGTCGCTCATATTGTGCGACTCAGCCCTCGCGCGGGGTGATGCGCTCGGCGTCGGACACCTTGCGCTTGTCGGTCGTGCCCGGCTTCTCGCGGTTCGGCTCGGCGCGCAGGCCTAGCGTGATGAGCAGCGAGGACGAGACGTAGATCGACGAATAGGTGCCGACCACGATGCCCAGGATCATCGCGGCGGTGAAGCCGCGCAGCACATGGCCGCCCAGCAGCAGCAGCGCGATCAGCGCCAGCAGGATCGTGACCGAGGTCATGACCGTGCGCGGCAGTGTCTCGTTCACCGACAGGTTGATGATCTCGCGCATGTCCATCTTGCGATAGCGGCGCATATTCTCGCGGATGCGGTCGTCGATGACGATCTTGTCGTTGATCGAATAGCCGATGATGGTCAGGAACGCCGCGATGATCGTCAGGTCGACCTCAAAACGGGTGACCGCGAAGAAGCCCAGCGTCACCAGAAGATCGTGCACGATGGCGACGATGGTCGACACGCCGAACTGCCATTCGAAGCGGAAGATGGCGAACAGGCCGATGCCCAGCACCGCCAGGACGACCGCCAGCACGCCGTGCTTGATGAGCTCGCCCGAAACCTTGCCCGACACCGTGTCGTAACGGCTGAAGGTCGCGCCGGGGAATTGCTGGCCCAGCACGGCCTCGACCTTGCGGACGACGGCATTGGTCGCGCCATCGTCGTTCGAGGTGGGAGCGGGCAGGCGGATGCTGATGGTCCGGCCGTCGCCGACCGTCTGGATATTGGCTTCGCCGACGCCCAGCCCGTCGATGACCGAACGGACCCGGTCGACCGACGGCGGATTGGGGAATTTTTCTTCGATCATCAGGCCGCCGACGAAGTCGACGCCCAGATTGAGGCCCTTGGCGAACGTGACCCCGACCGCCAGCAGGGTGAGCGCGAGCGTCAGCCCGAACGCCCAGCCGCGCAGGCGGACAAAGTCGATGTTCGTGTTGTCGGGGACGAGTTTCAGGAGGCGCATGATCTGTTCTCCTGCCTCAAATGTTGATGGTCTTGGGCTTTTCGCGGCGCAACCATAGCGCCACGAGCATCCGGGTGAAGGTGACGGCGGTGAACACGCTGGTCACGATGCCGATCAGCAGCACGACCGCGAAACCCTTTACCGGGCCCGAGCCGAGCACGAGCATGATGATGCCCGAGATCGCATGGGTGACGTTCGCCTCGAAGATCGTGCGGCTGGCTTCCTTATAGCCCAGCTCGACCGACTGGACGACGCTTCGTCCCCGCCTGCGTTCCTCGCGGATACGCTCGTTGATCAGCACGTTGGCGTCGACCGCGGTGCCGATGGTCAGGATGAAGCCCGCGATGCCGGGCAGGGTCAATGTCGCCTTGATCATCGCCATGACGGCCAGGATGACCAGCACGTTGATGACCACCGCCAGGTTCGCATACATGCCGAACCGACCATAGGTGACGGCCATGAACACGATCACCGCGACCGCCGCGATCGCCGAGGCCAGGATGCCCGCGCGGATCGAGTCGGCGCCCAGGTCGGGCCCGACGGTGCGTTCCTCGATGACCTTCAGGTCGATCGGCAGCTTGCCCGAGCGCAGCGCGATGGCGAGTTCGTTGGCCGACTGGGCAGTGAAGTTGCCGTTGATGACGCCGCGACCGCCCAGGATCGGGGTTTCGATGTTCGGGGCCGAGATCACCTTGTTGTCGAGGATGATCGCGAACGGCTTGCCAACATTCTCCTGGGTGATGCGCGCGAACTTGCGGCCGCCCTGTCCGTCGAAGGTGAAGGCGACCTGTGCCGCATTGGTCTGCTGGTCGAAGGTCTGCTGCGCGTCGATCAGCTGATCGCCCGAGATGACGACCGGACGCTTCACCGCGATCACCGGAATGCCCAGCGGATTGCCCGGATAGGGCAGGACCTGGCTACCGGCCGGGGCATTGCCCTTCAGCAGGTCGGCAGGGTTGGCGGTGGTGTCGACCAGCTTGAATTCCAGCTTGGCAGTCTTGCCGAGCAGATCCTTCAGCGCCTGTGGGTTCTGGAGGCCGGGCACCTGCACGACGATGCGGTTGGTGCCCTGCTGCAGGATGGTGGGCTCCTTGGTGCCCAGTTCGTCGATACGGCGACGCACGACCTCGGTCGCGGTCTTCATCGCGGTGTCGATCGCCTGGGTCAGGCCCGCCTGGGTCGGCTTCAGCACGAAGCGCGAGGTGTCGACGACCGAGATATCCCATTCGCGCTGGCCGGTCAGGCCCGCACCGCCGCCGGTGATCGACAGCAGCCGCTCGCGCGCCGCGTCGACCTGCGACGGGTCGCGCAGCATGAAGCTGAGCTGGCCGCCCCGGACCGAGATGTCCCCGATGTCGATGCGCGGGGTGCCGCGCCGCATCTCGGCCGCGACCTGGTCGCGCATCGTCTCCAGCCGCGAATTGGCGAGATCGTCGGTATCCGCCTCCAGCAGCAGATAGCTGCCGCCCGCCAGGTCCAGACCCTTGCTGATACGCGGATGGGGGATCGCTCCCCATGTGTCCGTCATGCTCTCGGGCAGGAAGCTCGGGATCGCCAGCAGGCACAGGGCCGCCAGGAACGCGACGATGGAAGCGACCTTCCAGCGGGGGAAATCCAGCATGGGATCAGTCGTTCGCGGGCTTGGCGGTGGGGTCGATGACGTCGGTCAGCGTCGCCTTGACCACACGAACGCGGACGTTCGGCGCGATCTCGACCTCGACCAGCTGGTCCTCGACGCGGGTCACCTTGCCGACGATGCCGCCTGCCGTGGTGACCTGATCGCCCTTCTTGACCGCCTCGATCGACGCCTGCAGCGTCTTCATGCGGCGCTGTTGCGGACGGATCATCAGGAAATAGAAGACGACGAAAACGAGGAGCAGCGGCGCGAGGCTCAGGAACGAGGCGGCTCCGCTGGATGCGGCCCCGGAAGCGGCCTGGGCGGTGAAGGGAATGAACATTCGGACCCGTCTATGCTGAATGGGCACGGGCACCGGTCGACCGATGACGATCGACAAGCCCCCATGTCGGATAGCCTGCCCGCTACCATCGCAGGCGGACAGGCGCAATGGAGACGCCGATGTGGGGTGTCGACTATCTGCACATCAAGGCTTGCATGTCCCGAACAACCCGCCTAAAGGCCGCCGCTCGGTCGGGGCGTAGCGCAGCCTGGTAGCGCATCACACTGGGGGTGTGGGGGTCGCAGGTTCGAATCCTGTCGCCCCGACCAATCTTCTACTGACATCGGTGGTAAGACGACGAAGCGGGCGAAAGCCCGCTTTTTTCGTTTTTGGCGTATCCGGTTTTCCCGCCGCCATCGCGGATCGCATTGGCGCAGGTTCAATGTCTACTTTGGGTGGTTAGCGGACATTCCTCCGCAACCAGCGCGGCACCATCTGTCGTGGTTCACCCACATGGTCTAGCCGCACGCTAGGCCTGCCAAACGCGGTTCCCTCCACTTCTCCGTCGACTTGAGCCTCATAGAACAGGCGCTCGGGAGGAACGCTCAAGTCCGCACCTCCATAGCCGGGAAGAACCACACCGTCTGGCAGGTCGACCGTGACACCACCGTCGCATGCGACCGGAAAAATCATTGGCCTTTGATCGTAACCAGCAAAGATTAGGACTGCGCCACGGAAGCGCTCGCGTTGCTGCAAATCGGCCGCGCGCCAGCACGGTGACAACGTCGTCGGGGTCGACCCGCATGCAGCAAGCGCTGCAAGCGTGAGAACAGCTTGCAGTAGACAGGTGAGCCGCATGGCCGAACTATACGTGAGGCCCGAATGTCTGCAATTGGGCGAAACGCGTCGTTCTACCGCACCGTCATCCCCGCCGTCGCGATCTGCGACAGCAGGTTCGCCCGCACCGCGTCCGAGACCGGCGGCAAAGGCCGTGCCGCCTTACCGTGGCGCAGGCGTTCGCGGTCCTTTTCGTCCGGCTCGACGACCCGTACCCGCACCGCCGCCTTGCCGACCGCGCGCAGGCCCAGTTGCTCGGCAGCACCGCGCGACAGGTCGATGATCCGCGACGATCCCGCAAAAGGCCCGCGATCGTTGACCCGCACGATGATCCGCCGCCCGGTGTCGAGCGCCGTCACCTCGACATAGCTGGGCAGCGGCAGGGTGGTGTGCGCCGCCGTCGCCCAGCCGGGGCGGAAGCGTTCGCCGTTCGCGGTGCGCTTGCCTGATTCGTTGCCATACCAGCTGGCATAGCCCAGCATGTCATAGGTCGCGTCCTCGGCGGGGACATAGGTGATGCCACGCACCGTATAGGGCTTGCCGATCCGGACCGGATAGTCGCTGACCGGCCGGTAATTCCCGCCCGAACAGGCGGCGAGCAGGGCCGCCGCCGCCGGGGTGCATCGGCGCATCGCTTTCCAAACCATGGTGCCCGATTAGGCCGCGCGGGGCGCGCGATAAAGCGGTTTGCGCCTCGGTTGGCCGCATAGTAGCGTGCGGGCAGGGCGGGCTTTCAGCCGGTCCGATCAATCGCATCGGTGCCCCCCTTTGGGCTGAAAACGGGAATGGGGTGCAAGGCCCCGGCTGTCCCTGCAACTGTAAGCGGTGAGCGAGCGATGCCGGTCCATCAGGACGGCCCCTGGAGACATGCTCCGGGAAGGCTGCATCGCATTCGCCTCGACCCGCGAGCCAGGAGACCTGCCGAAGCGAGTCGCTCTTGCCACGACCCAGGGGATGGTCATGGCTAGGATATATTGTATCATGCGAGCGACGCCATAGGGCGACCTGAATCGGAACCCGGCCCGGCGTGCGCCCGCCGAAGCTGGGGAACCGCCGCGACAGCGGAAAGGTCTTCCCGAGTCGCAACGGCGCCCTAAAAGCGTGATTCGTCCATGTCCGAAGTTTCCGCCCGACCATCGTTGAAACGCCGCGTCACCCTGCTGATGAGCGCGCTGGTCGTCATCAATATTGCCGTCTGGGGCTGGGCGCTGAGCGTCTTTGCGGGCAACAGCCTGATGCTGGGCACCGCCTTGCTCGCCTACAGCCTGGGTCTGCGTCATGCGGTCGATGCCGATCACATTGCCGCCATCGACAATGTCACCCGCAAGCTGATGCAGGACGGCCAGCGGCCGATCGCGGTCGGCCTGTGGTTTGCCATCGGCCATTCCGCCATCGTCCTGATCGCGGCGACCACGGTCGCGCTCGCCGCCAGCACCCTGTCCGACTTCGAGGCGTTCGGGCAGAGCGGCGGGACGATCGCAACCATCGTCTCGGCCAGCTTCCTGTTCGCCATCGCGATCATGAACCTCATCATCCTGCGCGACGTCTGGACCCGTTTCCGCCGTGTCGCGCGCGGCGAGCCGATGGCCGAGGCGGATGCCGATATGCTCTTTTCGGGGCAGGGGCCCTTGTCGCGGCTGTTCCGACCGTTGTTCCGGCTGATCCGGCGCAGCTGGCATATGGCGCCGCTGGGGTTCCTGTTCGGGCTGGGCTTCGACACCGCGACCGAGGTGGCGATCCTTGGCCTGTCGGGCTCGCATGCGGCGGACGGCGTGTCGCTCGCGACGATCCTGGTGTTTCCGGTGCTGTTCGCGGTCGGCATGGCGTTGATCGACACCGCCGACGGGCTGGTGATGCTGGGTGCCTATGAGTGGGCGTTCGTTCATCCGCTTCGCAAGCTTTACTACAATATGACGATCACATTGGTCTCCGCGCTGGTCGCGCTGGTGATCGGCGGCATCCAGGCGACCGCGCTGCTCGCCGAGCGGTTCGGCTGGACGGCGGGGCCGTTCCGCTATGCGGCGGCGCTGTCCGAGCATTTCAATGTGCTGGGCTTTGCCATCGTCGGGCTGTTCGTCCTCTGCTGGGGGGCAAGCTTCCTCCTCTATCGCTGGCGCGGATTCGCGGCGATGGAGGCGCGAATTGCCAAGCCCGGCGCGGCGGGATAAATGCCGCTGATCGGAGGGTGACAAGCCTTCCGAAGATCGCGCCGGTGCCCGCAAGGGCTTTAACGGGAATGGGGTGCAAATCCCCGGCTGTCCCTGCAACTGTAAGCGGTGAGCGAGCGATGCTGGTGCTCCTATGAGGGCACGGCCACTGGAGTGATCCGGGAAGGCGCATCCCTTCGCTTTGACCCGCGAGCCAGGAGACCTGCCGGCGTCATGGTCGCTCTTGCCTGGGCCCAGGGGGTGGTCGGGGCACGGTTCTCCGTCGGGGAGCGACGAAGCCATGCGGCCGGGGCCGCATCGGTCGCCGGTATAGCGGGGTGGACGCATGTCGCGCGCCCGTTCGTCACCGCTCCGGCGATAGGCCCCGTCCGCGCTCGCTCGTCCGGCGCGTCGGAGAATTACCATGCGTGACCTCAGCAAGGTCCCCGTCACCATCGTCACCGGCTTTCTGGGCGCAGGGAAAACCACGCTCATCAGCCATCTGATCCGCCATGCGGGCGGCCGTCGCCTGGCGGTGGTGGTCAACGAATTCGGCACTTTGGGCGTCGACGGTGACATCCTTCAATCCTGCGCCATCCCTGACTGCCCGGCCGAGAATATCGTCGAGCTGGCCAATGGCTGTATCTGCTGCACAGTCGCCGACGATTTCATCCCCACGGTCGAAAAGCTGCTGGCGATGGAGCCGCGCCCCGATCACATCCTGATCGAGACCTCGGGCCTGGCGCTGCCCAAGCCGCTGCTGAAGGCCTTCGACTGGCCCGCCATCCGCTCGCGGATTACCGTCGATGGCGTGGTGGCGCTGGCCGATGCGGAGGCGGTGGCTGCGGGCCGCTTCGCCCCCGATCTCGATGCGGTCGAGGCGCAGCGCGCCGCCGACCCCAGCCTCGACCATGAAACGCCACTGTCGGAAGTGTTCGAGGACCAGCTGGCCTGCGCCGACATCGTCCTGCTGACCAAGGCGGACCTCGCCGGGCCGGAGGGTGTCGCCAAGGCGCGGGAAATCATCGCCGCCGAGGCGCCGCGCCCGCTGCCGATGGTCGAGGCGGTCGACGGTATCGTCTCCGTCGAGATCGTGCTGGGGTTGGAGGCCGCCGCCGAGGACGACATCGCCGCGCGTCCCTCGCACCATGACGGCGCGGACGATCATGAGCATGACGATTTCGACAGCATCTCGGTGATGCTGGGCGAGGTGGAGAGCCCCGAGGCGATCGCCGCACGCATCGTCACGCTGGCCGAACAGCAGGATATCCTGCGCGTGAAGGGTTATGCGGCGGTCGCAGGAAAGCCGATGCGCTTGCTGGTCCAGGCGGTCGGCCGCAGGGTGCGCACCAGCTATGACCGGCCCTGGGGTGCGGGCGAGCCGCGCGGCACGCAGCTTGTCGTCATCGCCGAGCATGACCGCATCGACCGGCCTGCGATCGAGGCCGTGCTGAAGGGCTGAACACGTGCATCTCGTATTTCGCGAGAGCCATGGGCTGGAGGAACAGGCGGTTCCACAGGATCTGGGGCAGCGTCCCGGTGACGTGGTCGTGCTGTCCTTCTCCGACAGTGACCTCAGCGCCTTTGCGGCGGGCTGGCGGGCCGGGGGATTCCCCTGGTCGCTGCGGCTCGCCAATCTGGCGGCGCTGGTCCATCCGCTGTCGGTCGACACCTATGTCGAGCAGACTTTGGTGCACGCGAAGGCGATCCTGATCCGGTTGATCGGTGGGGCGGCCTATTGGGATTACGGCCTACGTGAGGTCGAACGGCTGGCGCGCGAGCGGGGGCTTGCGCTGGTGGTGCTGGCAGCGGACGGGCGCGAGGATCGGCGGTTGATGGCGACGTCTACGGTCGATGAAGCGGTGGTGCGGCGGTTGACGGCGCTGTGCGATGCGGGCGGGGCGCAGGCGGCGGCGATGGCGTTAGCAGAGCTTGCAGCAGCGGCATCGCTTGGGGCTCTTGCCCTTCCCCAACCCCTCCCCCTGCCGGGAGAGGGGCTTTTGCGCGGAACGGTCGCCCCGAGCACGCCCCTCCCGCAGGCGGGAGGGGATGGGGGAGGGCCGTCTCCACGAGCGACGTCGCCCGTGGCCTTGCCCCTCCCCAACCCCTCCCCCTGCCGGGAGAGGGGCTTTCAAGTGGCGCCCGTTGGAGGCTGGTCACCGGAAGGCCTGTCCTGCCCGGCCGCAACCCTGCTGACCGCAACCCGCCCCCGCGTCCTGATCACCTTCTACCGCGCCTATCTCACCGCCGCTGATCTCGAACCCATCGCAGCCCTCCACACGGCCCTGAGCGAACGCGGTTTCGACCCCGTCGCCCTGTTCGTCCCCTCGCTGAAGGCCGAGGGCGCAGGCCCCTGGATCGCGCGCTGGGTGAAAGCCCTCACCCCCGCCGCGATCATCAACGCCACCGCTTTCTCTGCACGCGGCGAGGACGACACCACCCCGCTCGACGGCGCGGGCGTACCGGTGTTTCAGGTCGCGCTCGCCACCAGCGACCGGGCGGGTTGGGAGGGCGCGGCGCGGGGCCTGTCGCCCGCCGACCTCGCCATGCATGTCGTCCTGCCCGAGATCGACGGACGCCTGTTTGCAGGCGTGGTCAGCTTCAAGCAGCCCGGGGAGCGCGACCCCGACTTCGACATCGCGCTGCGTCTCCACCGTGCCGAGCCCGAGCGGATCGCGGCGGTGGCGGATAAGGTGGCGGGCTGGGCGAGGCTGGCGACGACCCCGGCGGTGGAGCGGCGGATGGCGATCCTGCTGTCGACCTATCCGGGCAAGGACTGGCAGGCCGCGCACGCGGTCGGGCTGGACGGCTTTGCCTCGACGGCGGCGATCCTCGCCGATCTGGGCGAAGCGGGTTATGACGTGGCGTGCCCGGCCGACCTGCCCGAAGCGTTGCTGGAGAGTCGCATCGCTTGGCCGGTGGCTGCGTACCGTGAGGCGCTGGCCGCGCTGCCCGAAGCCTTGCGCGCCGATCTTCTGGACAGCTGGGGCGCGGTCGAGGACGATCCACTGGTGGAGGGTGACACCTTTCACTTCCCCGCCCTGGCGTTGGGGAAAGCGATCGTCGCGCTGCAACCCGAGCGCGGGCGGCGAGATGTGCGGGCGGAGGAGTATCACGACCTCTCGCGCTGCCCGCGTCACGGTTACGTCGCCTTCTATCTCTGGCTCCGCGCGCAAGGGATCGATGCGCTGATCCATGTCGGCGCACATGGCACGCTGGAGTGGCTGCCCGGCAAGGCGGTCGCGCTGTCGGACGCCTGCTGGCCCGAGGCGCTGACGCGCGACTGGCCGGTGCTCTATCCCTTCATCGTCAACGATCCGGGTGAGGCGGCGCAGGCCAAGCGGCGGCTGGGCGCGGTGACGATCGGGCATGTCCCTCCCGCGCTGGTGCAGGCGGGGACGGGCGCGGGGTTGGGGCGGCTGGAGGCGCTGCTCGACGAATATGCCAATGCCGATGGCCTCGACCCCGCCCGCCGCGACCGGTTGCGCGCGAGCATTGCTGAGGAGGCGGACAGCGTCGGCCTGGGCGAGACGCTGGGGCTGGCGGGGGCGGAGGACCCGCTCGCTCGGATCGACGCTTTTGTCTGCGATGTGAAGGACAGTCAGTTCGGCGAGGGGCTTCACGTCTTTGGTCGCGGTGAACAGGGCGCGGCGGAGCGGGCCGGGCTGCTCGCCGGGCTGGACGGAAAGCGCGTTCCGGCGGGGCCTTCGGGTTCGCCCTATCGTGGGCGCGCCGATGTGCTGCCGACCGGGCGCAACCTTTACGCCATCGACCCGCGCGCGGTGCCGAGCCGGGCCGCGCATCTTCAGGGCGTGAAGCTCGCCGAGGAACTGCTCCGCCGCCATATGCAGGGGGAGGGCGATTACCTGCGCACCCTGATCGTCGATCTCTGGGGCTCGGCGACGATGCGCACGGCGGGCGAGGAATTCGCCATGGCGCTGCACCTGATCGGGGTCGAGCCGGTGTGGGACCACCGCTCCGAACGGGTGACGGGGTTCGAGGTGATGCCGCTGATGCGCTTCGACCGGCCGCGCGTCGATGTGACGTTGCGCGTGTCGGGGCTGTTCCGCGATGCCTTCCCGCATCTGGTCGCGCTGTTCGGGCAGGCGGTGCGGGCGCTCGGCCAGCGGGACGAAGAGACGGAGTCGAATCCTTTCGTCGGGCAGGCGACCCCGCGCGTCTATGGCCCCGCGCCGGGACGCTATGGCATCGGGCTGGACCCGAATGCGGGTTACGACGAAGCGGCGCGGATCGAAGCGGGACAGAGCTGGCTCGCCGCCTCGGCCACCGCGCTGGACGATGGCGACCGGCGCGATGCGGCAGGGATCGCGGCGCGGGTGGCAGGGGCGCAGGCCTTCGTGCACCTGCACGATCTGCCCGAAAGCGATCTGCTGCTCGCCGCCGATTATGCCGCGCATCAGGCGGGTTTCGCAGCGGCGCGCGCGGCGTTGGGGGAGGGCGCGGCGGCGCTCTATCATCTCGACACGCGCGACCCGGCGATGCCGAAGGCGCGGACGCTGGCCGAGGAGATCGCGCGCACCGTCCATGCCCGTGCCGCCAACCCGCGATGGGTGGAGGGAATGATGCGCCACGGCTTCCGAGGCGCGGCGGAGATTGCCGCGACGCTCGACCATTTGGGCAGCTTCGCGCATCTGGCGGACGCAGTGCCCGCCGCGCTGATCGACCTGTATTGGGACGCGACTTTGGCACAGGAAGCGGTGCGCGACTTCATGGCGCAGGCGAACCCGGCGGCGTTGAAGGCGATGGAGGCGCGCTTTGCGGCGCTTCATGCGGCGGGGCTGTGGCCGACGCGGCGCAATTCGGTGCTCGCAATGCTGGACGGCGCGGCATGAGCGGCTTTGTGGTCAAGGGCTGGTGCCCCGATGCGTGGCGGCCGATGATGGCGGGCGACGGGTTGCTGGTGCGCGTTCGCCCGCCGCTGGGACGGTTGACGGCGGAACAGGCCGTAGGGTTGTGCGCGGGCGCGATCCGCCACGGCAATGGCCAGATCGACCTGACGGTGCGTGCGAACCTGCAAATCCGGGGTGTGACCGAGACCGGCTGGCCCATGCTGTTGGCGGAGTTGCAGGCGTTGGGGCTGGTCGATCCCGATCCGGTGTCGGAGGGGCGGGGGGCGATGCTTATCAACCCGGATTGGCGTGAGGGCGACGATAGTCATGCCATCGCCAGCGAATTGCGGGCGCGACTGGTCGAATTGCCCGAGCTGCCGGGCAAGGTGGGCTTCGTGGTCGATGTGGGGCCTGCGACGGTGCTGATGCCAGCGTCCGGCGATTTTCGAGTCGAGCGGGCTGCCGATGGCGGCTTGTTGCTACGCGCTGACGCGCGCGCGCGGGGCGTGACCATCACGCCCGCGACCGCTGTCGATGCCTTGATCCGGCTGGCGCACTGGTTCGTCGAAAGCGGCGGCCGCACGGCGGGGCGTATGGCGCGTCATGAGGCGGCCTTGCCCGATTGGGCCCAGGGTGACGCCAAGCCCGCTCCGTTCGGCGTGCCGATGCAGCCCGGCGTGCATCCGATCGGCACGGTCTATGGTCTACCCTTCGGCCGTATCGCGGCCGCGTCGCTGGCCGCCCTTGTCCGCACACATGGTTGCGCCGTCCGCCTGACCCCTTGGCGGTTGCTGGTCGCGGAAGGCATCGCACCGGCCCCCGCCGCCGACATGCTCCTCGCCGACAGCCCGATCCTTCACGTCGATGCCTGTGTCGGCGCGCCCGCCTGTCCACAGGCGAGCGTCGCAACCCGCGAGCTCGCCGCCCGCCTCGCGCCGCTGATCGACGGTCATTTGCACGTCTCGGGTTGCGCGAAGGGCTGCGCACGGGCACGGGCGGCGGACTGGGTGCTGACCGGGCGGGAAGGGGCTTTCGATCTGGCCCGCAACGCCCGCGCCGGGGCCGCGCCCCTTCACACCGGATTGACGCCCGAGCGGGTGGTCGCGCTTCTCGGAGCCTGTTGATGCCGTACACTTACGAAACCAATGGCGCGGCGATCTATCGCCAGTCTTTCGCCATCATCCGCGCCGAGGCGGAGCTGGCCCGCTTCGATGCGGAGGAAGAGCCGGTCGCGGTGCGCATGATCCATGCCGCCGGGCTGGTCGAGCTGGCGCCGTCGATCCATTTCTCGGCCGGTTTCGCGGTGGCGGGGCGGCAGGCGCTGGCGAGCGGCGCGGCGATTCTGTGCGACGCGCATATGGTCAGCGAGGGGGTCACGCGCGCCCGGCTGCCCGCCGACAATCCGGTGATCTGCACCCTGCGCGATCCCGCCGTGCCCGTGCTGGCGAAAGAGATGGGCACGACCCGTTCCGCCGCCGCGCTGGAGCTGTGGCGGCCGCATCTGGACGGTGCCCTAGTCGCGATCGGCAATGCGCCGACCGCGCTCTTCCATCTGCTGACCATGCTGGAAGACCCCGACTGCCCACGCCCGGCGGCGATCATCGGCTGTCCGGTCGGTTTCGTCGGCGCGATGGAGTCGAAGGACGCGCTCTGGGAGACGCAGCCCGTGCCCTGCGCTATCGTCAAGGGCCGCCCCGGCGGCAGCGCGATCACGGTCGCCGCGATCAACGCGCTGGCGAGCCGCGCCGAATGACGGGGACCGTTCACGGGGTTGGGCTGGGGCCCGGCGCAGCGGACTTGATGAGCGTCCGTGCCGACCGGCTCGTGCGCGGGGCGAGGCATGTCGCCTATTTCCGTAAAAGCGGACGGCGGGGCCATGCGCGGACCATCGTCGACGGAATGCTGCGGGCCGACGTGGTCGAATATCCGATGGACTATCCGGTCACGACCGAGATCCTGTTCACCGACCCGCGCTATAACGAGTGTCTGGCGGCCTTCTATGCGGAGTGCACCGCGCATATCCTGTCGCTGGCGCAGGGCGGCGAGGACGTGGTGGTGCTGTGCGAGGGCGATCCGTTCTTCTACGGCTCGTTCATGCACCTGCACAGCCGGTTGAAGGACCATGCGCCGGTTGCGGTTGTGCCCGGCATCACCGGCATGTCGGGCGCCTGGACCGCCAGCGGCGCGCCGATCACCTGGGGCGACGATGTGTTGACCGTCGCGATGGCGACCCTGCCCGAGCCGGAGCTGACCCGCCGCATCGCCGAGACCGATGCGCTGGTCGTGATGAAGATCGGCCGCCATTTGCCCAAGCTGCGCCGCGCGATCGCGGCGGCGGGACGGACGGAGCAGGCCTGGCTGGTCGAACATGCCGCCCAGGCCGGGGAGCGCGTCCGCCGACTGGCAGAGGTAGAGGATGCTCCCGCCCCCTATTTCTCCATCGCGCTGATCCACGGACAGGGGCGGCGGCCATGAGCGGCTGGCTGATCGTCGTCGGGCTCGGGCCGGGCGCGGAGGCGATGGTGACGCCCGAGGTATCGGCGGTCCTGGCCGAGGCGACCGATGTCGTCGGCTATATCCCCTATGTCGCGCGCGTGCCCGAGCGGCCCGGTCTGACCCGTCATGCCAGCGACAACCGGGTCGAACGTGACCGGGCGCTCCACGCGCTGGAGATGGCGGAAGCTGGGCGGCGCGTCGTCGTCGTATCCTCGGGCGATCCGGGGGTGTTCGCGATGGCGGCGGCGATCTTCGAGCGGGTGGAGGAAGACCCCGCCCGCTGGCACGATCTCGACATCCGTGTCCTGCCCGGCATCACCGCGATGCTGGCGGCGAGCGCGCGGGCGGGGGCGCCGCTGGGCCATGATTTCTGTGCGATCAACCTCTCCGACAACCTCAAGCCGCAGGCGCTGATCGAGCGGCGGCTGGCGCTGGCGGCAGAGGCGGATTTCGCCATCGCGCTCTACAATCCCCGGTCCAAGGCGCGGCCCGATGCGCTGGATGCGGCCTTTGCGCTGCTCCGTGAGACATGCGGCGACGAGCGTCCGGTGCTGTTCGCCCGCGCGGTTTCCACGCCGGAGGAGCATTTGCGTATCGTGCCGCTTCCGCAAGCACGCGGCGAGATGGCCGACATGCGCACCGTCGTCATCATCGGCTCCAGCCGTACGCGGATGATCCCGCACGCTGGCCAGCCGATCCTCTACACCCCCCGGACGACGCCGTGATCCAGCCAGTCCAGCACGGCTGCGACGCTGCCGACCTGCGGGCGGGGCGGGATGAAGGGCCGGTCGATCATCACGACCGGCAGCCCGATTTCGCGCGCCGCGTCGAGCTTCGCCCGTGCGCCGGAGCCTCCGGCATTCTTGGCGACCACCATTTGAATCCGGTGCTCGCGCAGCAGCGCCAGTTCGCCCGCCAGTGTGAAGGGGCCACGGTCCACGACCAGATGGTGGCGGGGCAGCGCAGGCGGCGCGGCGGCATCGACGAAGCGCAACAGGTAGAAATGTTGCGGCGCGCTGGCGAAGTCGCCGATGGTCTGGCGACCGAGCGCCAGGAAGATGCGCGCCGGATCGGAGCCGAGCGCGACCACCGCCTGTTCGGTATCTGCCACGCGAGTCCAGCGGTCGCCGGGCGTCTCCACCCATTCGAGTCGGGTCAGCGCGAGAAGGGGTACGCCCGCCAACTCCGCCGCCGCAATCGCATTGGCACTGATCCGCGCGGCGAAGGGATGGGTGGCGTCGACCAGATGGGTCACGCCTTCGCGGCGCATATGGTCGGCCAGTCCCTCGACACCGCCGAACCCGCCGACCCGCGTCGGGATCGCCTGCGCGCGCGGAGCTTCGGTGCGGCCCGCATAGCTCAGCACCGCGCGTTCGCCGCGCGCCGCCAGCGCGGTGGCCAAGGCGCTCGCCTCGGTCGTGCCGCCGAGCAGAAGGATATGGCGCATGGCTGACTCCCAGGCGTGGCTGACGATCGTAGGCATCGGCGAGGATGGCTGGGACGGCCTGACCGCCCCCGCGCGCGCCGCGATCCTGGCGGCCGATAGCGTGATGGGCGCCCCCCGTCACCTGTCGCTGCTGGCCGAGCAGGGCCGGGCCGAGCGGATCGTCTGGCCCGTTCCGTTTGCCGATGGCGTTCCCATGCTGCTCGAACGGCGGGGCGAGCGGGTGGTGATGCTCGCCTCGGGCGATCCCTTCTGGTTCGGGGCGGGGTCGGTGGTGACCCGCCATCTGGAGCCGGGCGAGTGGGTCGCCTATCCGGCCCCGTCTACTCTGTCGCTGGCGGCGGCGCGGCTGGGCTGGCCGGTCGAGACCATCCAGAGCGTCGGCCTTCACGCGCGGCCCGTCGAGACGCTGCGCCCGCATCTGGCCCCGGGGCGGCGGGTGTTGGCGCTGATGCGCGACGGCGCGTCGGTGACCGGCTTGGCCGCATGGCTGGCGGAACAGGGGTTCGGCGACAGCGCGTTGACCGTACTGGAAGCGCTGGGCGGCCCGCGCGAGCGGGTGCGGGCGTGCACGGCGGACGCGCTCGACTGGACCGACATCGTCCACCCGGTCGCGGTGGTGATCGAACCTGTCGGGCCGGGCCGTATCCTGCCGCGTGCGAGTGGCTTGGACGACGACTGGTTCGCGCATGACGGACAGATCACCAAGCGTCCCGTCCGCGCGCTCGCCCTGTCCGCGCTCGCCCCGCGACCGGGCGAGTTGCTGTGGGACATCGGCACCGGATCGGGATCGGTGGCGATCGAATGGCTGCTGAGCGACCCGACCACCCGCGCTATCGGCTTCGAGCGCGATCCCGCGCGCTTGGCCCGCGCCGCCGACAATGCCGCGCGGCTGGGCCTGACCCGGCTGGACCTAATCGAGGGTGATGCGGTTTCGGAGCTGGCCGAGCGTCCGCATCCCGATGCGGTGTTCGTCGGCGGCGGCCTGTCGCGCCCGTTGGTCGAGGCGCTGCAGACGCTGCCGCGCTGTCGCCTCGTCGCCCATGCCGTCACGCTGGAAACCGAGGCGCTGCTGGCCGAGTGTCACGCCCGTTTCGGTGGCGAATTACTGCGCATCGAACTGGCCCGCGCGCGTCCGCTCGGCACCAAGCGCGGGTGGAAGGCGAGCTATCCCATCGTGCAATGGCGGGTCGCATGGTGATCGCGGGGTTCGGATGCCGGGCGGAGGCGACCTCCGAGTCCTTCCGCAGCGCGCTGGCCGCCACCGGCATGCGTCCCGATGCGCTGGCCGTGCCCGCTGACCGGGCCGGGGTGATCACGCCCTTTGCCGAGGCCGAGGGGCTGGCCGTTCTCCGCATTGCCGCCGATCTGCTGAAAGGCGTCGACACCCCGACCCATTCCAGCATCAGCATGGCGGCACGCGGCGTCGGCAGCGTCGCCGAAGCCGCAGCCCTTGCCGCCGCCGGGCCGGGGGCGCGGATCACCGTAGCCCGTGTGATTTCCTCCGACCGCATGGCGACCTGCGCCGTTGCTCAAGGACCTGAAGAATGACCGTCCATTTCATCGGCGCCGGACCTGGCGCCCCCGACCTGCTGACCCTGCGAGGCCGCGATCTGATCGCCGCCTGCCCGGTCTGCCTCTATGCCGGTTCGCTGGTGCCGGAGGCGGTGCTGGCGCATTGCCCGCCGGGTGCGAAGATCGTGAACACCGCGCCGATGACGCTCGACGAGATCATGGCCGAGATCGCGGACGCCCATGCCAAGGGGCAGGACGTCGCCCGCCTCCATTCGGGCGACCTGTCGGTCTGGTCGGCGATGGGCGAGCAGGTGCGGCGCTTGCGCGAACTGGGCATCCCCGTCTCGGTGACGCCGGGCGTGCCGTCTTTCGCGGCGGCGGCGGCGGCGCTGGAGAGTGAGCTGACCTTGCCCGGCATCGCGCAATCGGTGATCCTGACCCGCACCCCCGGCCGCGCGAGCGCCATGCCGGAGGGCGAGTCGCTGACCGCCTTCGCCGCGACCGGCGCGACGCTGGCCATCCATCTGTCGATCCACAATCTGGCAAAGGTGGTGGCCGACCTGACCCCGCATTACGGCGCGGACTGCCCGGTCGCGATCGTCTGGCGCGCCAGCTGGCCCGAGCAGCGGATCGTCCGCGCGACGCTGGCCACCATTGAACAGGCGGCCGCCGATGGGCCGGAGCGGACCGCGCTGATCCTGGTCGGCCGCGTGCTGGCCCCAAGCGATTTCGCCGAGAGTCGTTTGTACGCGGAGGGCTATGACCGCCGCTATCGTCCCGGGAACAGCCTCGTATGACACCAGGTCTGATGATCGCCGCGCCCGCTTCTGGCACCGGCAAGACGACGGTGATGCTGGGCCTGCTGCGCGCGTTCCGCGATGCGGGCGTGGCGGTGCAGCCGTTCAAGAGCGGCCCCGACTATATCGACCCCGCCTTTCACCGTGCGGCCTGCGGGCGGGCGTCGTTCAACCTCGACGGCTGGGCGATGCCGGCGACGCTGCTCGATACGTTGGGTCAACGCGGTGCCGATGCCGAGCTGGTGCTGGCGGAAGGCTCGATGGGCCTGTTCGACGGCGTCGCCAGGCCGGGCGCAACCGGCATGGGCAGCAGTGCCGAGACGGCCAGGCGCATGGGCTGGCCGGTGATCCTCGTCATCGATGTGTCCGGACAGGCCCAGTCGGCGGCGGCGACCGCGCTGGGCTTTGCGCGCTATGATCCCGAGTTGCGGGTGGCGGGCGTCATTCTCAACCGGGTGGCGAGCCCGCGTCACGAGCGGCTGGCCAAGCTGGGTTTCGAGGAGATCGGCCTGCCGGTCTTCGGCGCGCTGCCCCGGCGCGGCGATCTGGTCCTGCCCGAACGGCATCTGGGGCTGGTGCAGGCGGTCGAGCATCCCGAACTCGATCGGCTGATCGGCGACTATGCGGCGTTCCTAGCGGCGCATGTCGATCTGGCGGCGGTCCGCGCGGCGGCCTATGCCAAGCCCGTCACGCCCGCGTCCGGCACCCTGCCGCCACCGCCCGCGCAGCGCATCGCGCTGGCGCAGGACGCGGCCTTTTCCTTTGTTTACCCGCATATGCTGGAGGGCTGGCGTGCGGGCGGGGCGGAGATTTTGCCCTTCTCGCCCCTCGCCGACGAAGCACCCGATGCGTCGGCCGATCTGGTCTGGCTTCCGGGCGGCTATCCCGAACTCCACGCCGGGCGACTGGCGGCGGCGGAGACATTCCGCGCGGGGCTCGCCGCTCATGCCGCGACCAAGCCGATCCATGGCGAGTGCGGTGGCTATATGGCGCTGGGCGAGGCGCTGATCGATGCGGAGGGGGTGAGCCACCGGATGGCGGGGCTGCTCGGCCTCGTCACCAGCTATGCCAAGCGCAAGATGCATCTCGGCTATCGCCGCGCGACCTTGCTGGGCGAGGTGGCCGGGATGCCCGAGGGGGCGGTGCTGGGCGGGCATGAGTTTCATTACTCGACTGTCTTGGAACAGCCCGATGCGCCGCTCGCCCATGTCGTCGATGCGCAAGGCGAGGCGGTGCCGGAGACCGGATCGCGGCGGGGGACCGTGACCGGCACCTTCTTCCATCTGGTGGCGCGCTGGTGGTGAGGGGTTTCGTCTCCCTTGTCGGCGCGGGGCCGGGCGATCCCGAACTGCTGACGCTGAAGGCGGTGCGCTGTCTTGGCGCGGCCGATGTCGTGTTGTTCGACGATCTCGCCGCCGGGCCGATGCTGAGCCATTGCCGCGCCGATGCCGAACTGATCGCGGTCGGCAAGCGTGCGGGCCGTGCCTCGCCCAAGCAGGGCGAGATCGACCGGCTGCTGGTCGATCATGCGCTAAGCGGCAGCCAAGTCGTTCGGCTGAAGTCGGGCGATCCCGGCATCTTCGGGCGGCTGGAGGAAGAGATTTCCGCGTTGAAGGCGGCGGGCATCGCTTTCGAGATCGTCCCCGGTGTCAGCGCGGCGAGCGCGGCGGCGGCGGCGGCGGGCATTCCGCTAACCCGGCGCAACGCGGCGCGACGGGTGCAGTTTGTGACCGGTCATGACGTCACCGGCGCGCTGCCCGCCGATCGCAACATGGCGGCGCTGGCGGATGCGGGCGCGACGACCGTGGTGTTCATGCCCAAGCGGACATTCCCTGCGCTGGCCGAGGCGCTGGTCGCGGCGGGCCTGTCGTCGGAGACCCCTGCGCTGATGGCCGAGCATGTCGGCTGCCCCGACCAGCGGCTGACCCGCGCGACCGTGGGTGCGCTGGCCGCGCAACTGGCGGAGGGGGTGTCGGACAAGGCCGCACTGATCCTTTACGGTCCGCTGATGGAGGATCTGTGATCCATCTCGACCTGATCGGCATCGGCACGGGCAATCCCGATCACCTGACCCGCGCGGCGGAGACGGCGATGCGTGCTGCCGACCTGATCCTGCTGCCGCGCAAGGAAGACAAGGCCGAGCTGATCGACCTGCGCCGCGACATCTGTGCGCAGGTGCTGGCGGGCACAAGCGTGCGGGTGGTCGAGTTCGACCTGCCGGTTCGCGCCGCCGAGGGGGCGTATCTCGATACGGTCGAGCGCTGGCACGACGCGATCGCCGGATGCTGGGCGGCGGAGATCGCGGCGCACTTGCCGCAGGGCGGGCGGGTGGCGCTGCTCGTCTGGGGCGATCCGTCGCTTTACGACAGCACCATCCGGATCGCGCGGCGGCTGATCGCGGTCGAGCGGGTCACGGTGGTGCCGGGGATCACCAGCCTGCAACTGCTCTGCGCCGCGCACGCCATTCCGTTCAACGCGGTCGGCGCGCCAGTGATGGTGACGACCGGGCGGCGCCTGCGCGAGGGCGGCTGGCCCGAGGGGGCGGACAGCGTGGCGGTGATGCTCGACGGCGGATGCGCGTTCACCACGCTGGATCAGCCGGATGCGGTGATCTGGTGGGGCGCGTATCTGGGCATGGCGCAAGCGGCGGTCGAGGCCGGGCGGCTGGCGGATGTCGCCGAGCGGATCGTCGCACGCCGGGCGGAGTTGCGGCGGGTCCATGGGTGGGTGATGGACGTGTATCTGCTGCGGCGGGGTGGGGATTTGGTGGGATGATGCGGACACCATCTCGCCTGTGGCTGGGCCCCCACCCCAAACCCCTCCCCCCTGCCGGGAGGAGGGGCTTAATGCGTATCGCTCAGATCCAGGACGCTCCCCTCCCGCAGGCGAGTTGCGGGTCGGCCATGCCCCCGGCATGGCCTGAACGATGCGGGGCATCGTTCACCCGCAACTTGGATGGGGGAGGGAAAGGCCACAAGCTCAAACGCTTGAGCCACTCTCATTCCTTTATAGGCTTAAAACTCGATCCCCTTTTGCGCCTTCACGCCCTGTTCCCGGAAGGGGTGCTTCACTTGCGTCATGTCGGTCACCAGGTCCGCCGCTTCGATCAGCGCGTCCGGGGCATTCCGCCCGGTAATAACCACATGCGTCATCGCGCCCTTGGTGCCGAGCACTTCCAGCACCTCGTCGACCGGCAGATAATCATAGCGCAGCACGATGTTCAGCTCGTCCGCGACGATCAGGTCGTAGGACGGATCGGCGATCATCCGCTTCACTTCCTCCCACGCGGCGCGCGCGGTGGCGATGTCGCGACTGCGGTCCTGGGTGTTCCAGGTGAAGCCTTCGCCCATCGCGTGGAAATCCACCTCGGGAAAGCGCGCCAGCACCGCGGCCTCGCCGGTGGTCATCGCGCCCTTTACGAACTGGACCATGCCGACGCGCATGCCGTGGCCGACCGCGCGCATCACCATGCCGAGCGCGGCGGTCGTCTTGCCCTTGCCCTTGCCGGTATGGACGATGATCAGGCCCTTTTCGGCGTCGCGCGCGGCGACCTTGCTGTCCTGCGCGGCCTTTTTCCTGGCCATGCGCTCGGCATGTTCGGCGTCGGTTCGCATCATTTCTCTCCTGAAAGCCGCAAGGGAAGCCCCGCCACCACCAGATCGGTCGCATCGCACACCCGCGCCAGCCGCTGGTTGAGCGTGCCTTGCGCATCGCGAAAGCGCCGGGCGAGCGCATTGTCGGGGACGATGCCGAAGCCGACCTCGTTGCTGACCAGCACCACCGGGCCGGGGGCGTCCCGAATCGCGGCGACCAGCGCATCGCCCGCCGCCGCCAAGTCCTCTTCGCCGAGCAGCAGGTTGGTCAGCCAGAGCGTCAGGCAGTCGACCAACAGCACCCGGTCGGCCCGGCTATGCTCGGTAACAGCGTCGGCCAGCGCCAGCGGCGCCTCCACCGTCTTCCAGCGTTCGTCGCGATCGGCCTGGTGCCGCGCGATACGGTCGCGCATCTCATCGTCCCAGGCCTGCGCGGTCGCGATGAAGCAGCCGGTGGGCGTCATCGCCTCGGCCAGCGCCTGCGCATGGCGGCTCTTGCCCGACCGGGCACCGCCGAGGACCAGCAGGGTGCGGGGCTTCGTCATGCCGGTCCGCATCGCGGGAGCGGGGCTGTGACGCAAGCGGAAATGGGTGCGCTGACCCATCATGGCGGGCGGATCGACGCGGCCAAGGCGCTGTTTCCTGACGCGCCGACGCCGTGGCTCGACCTGTCGACCGGGATCAACCCGGTGCCCTGGGCTCCTCCCGCCGGCTTGACGGTGGATGCCGCGCCCTTGCCCGATCGCAGCGCGCTCGCGCGGCTGGAGGCGTTGGCGGCGGCGCATTTCGGTGTCCCCGCCGAGCGCGTGGCGGCGGTGCCGGGAAGCGAAATGGCGCTCCGGCTGTTGCCGCTGCTGGGCGTAGGCGCGCCTATCGTCGCCGTGCAGCCAAGCTATGGCACGCATGGCGCGGTCGCGGGCCTGCGGGTCGATCATGTGGCGCTGGAGCACTGGACGGGGCAGGCGGGGAGCCTGTTGCTGGCCAATCCCAACAATCCCGATGGCGTCCATCGCTCGGCCGACCGGCTGGCGGCGCTGGGCGAGGTGCAGGCGCGGGTGGGCGGCTGGCTGATCGTGGATCAGGCCTTTGCCGATGCGATGCCGGACGAGGATGCCACTGGAGGGAAAAGGGTCGTGGCGTTGCGCTCGTTTGGTAAGTTCTTCGGGCTGGCGGGTGTGCGGCTGGGCTTCGTGATCGCTGCCCCGGACATCCTGTCGCGGCTGCGTGACTGGCTCGGCGACTGGCCGGTGTCCGCCCATGCCATCGCCTGGGGGAGCGCGGCCTATGCGGATCGTGCCTGGATCGCCGCGACGCGGATCGCCCTGGTCGAGCGGGCGGCCGCGCTGGACGCGGTTCTGGCGCGGCATGGCCTGATCGCGACCGGCGCCTGCCCGCTGTTCCGCATGGTCGAGACACACGGAGCCCCAGCCATCTTCCAGCGCCTGGGGGCGAAGGGGATTCTGGTCCGTCCCTTCGCCAATGCACCGGAGCGGTTGCGCTTCGGGGTGCCGGTGGCGGAGGATCTTCCGCGCTTGGAGGAGGCGTTGCGACATGGCTGACCCCGTGGCGCTGGTCGCGCTGGCGCTCGATGCCGCGATCGGCTGGCCGGACCGGCTTTATGCGCGGGTTGGGCATCCGGTGGGGGCGTTTGCGCGGTTCCTGAATTTTGCCGAGCGGTGGGGCAATCGCCCCGAGCGATCCGAAGGCGTGCGGCGCGGGCTGGGTGTCGTGACCATGCTGACGCTGATCGTGCTGACGGGCGCGGTAGCGTGGTGGCTCGACCGAGAGTCGCACCTTCTGCTTGGCCACTGGGGTTGGATCGCCAGTGCGGTGCTGGCCTGGCCCGCCCTGGCGCAGCGCAGCCTCTACGTGCATGTTCGGCCCGTGGCCGACGCCCTGTTGCGCGGTGACCTGCCCGCCGCCCGAGCGCTGGTCGCGCGCGTCGTCGGCCGCGACACCGAGCGGCTGGATCAGGCGGGCGTGTCGCGCGCGGCGATCGAGACGCTGGCGGAGAGTTTCTGCGACGGCATCGTCGCGCCGCTCTTCTGGCTGCTGTTGCTCGGCCTGCCGGGGGTGTGGGTCTATAAGGCGATCAACACCGCTGACAGCATCATCGGGCATAAGGAACCACGCTGGCGGGCGTTCGGCTGGGCGGCGGCGCGGATCGATGACGGGGCGAACTGGGTGCCTGCGCGGATCGCGGGTGTGTTCGTGTGCGTGGCAGGTGCGGGTGGCGGGGCGGTGATGACGCGCGATGCGCACGCCCATGCCTCGCCCAATGCCGGTTGGCCCGAGGCGGCCATGGCGGGGGCGCTGGGCGTCGCGCTGGCGGGACCGGTCGCCTATGACGGTGTGACCCAGATCAAGCCATGGATTGGGCGGGGGGGGCGGGCGGCGGCTCCCGCCGATATCGTCACCGCGCTGCAAATCTATGCGCGCGCCTGCCTGTTGCTGTGGGTGATCGCGGGGAGTGTCGCATGGCTGGCGTGATGATCCAGGGCACCGGCTCGGATGTCGGCAAGTCGGTGCTGGTGGCGGGGCTGTGTCGCCTCTTCGCCAATCGTAGCCTGACCGTCCGCCCGTTCAAGCCACAGAATATGAGCAACAACGCCGCCGCCACCCCCGATGGCGGTGAGATCGGCCGGGCACAGGCGACCCAGGCGATGGCGGCGCGAGTGCTCCCGCATGTCGACATGAACCCGGTGCTGCTGAAGCCGCAGGGCGACCGCACCTCGCAACTGATCGTGCGCGGGCAGGTGCGGGGGATGTTGCCCGCGTCGAAATGGCGCGAGGGGCGGATCGGGCTGCTGCCTGAGGTGGTCGAATGCTATCGCCGCCTGGAGGCGGAGTGCGATCTGGTGATCGTCGAGGGCGCGGGCTCCCCCGCCGAGGTCAATTTGCGCAGCGGCGACATCGCCAATATGGGCTTTGCCCGCGCGGCGGGAGTGCCGGTGGTGCTGGCGGGGGATATCGATCGCGGCGGGGTGATCGCTTCACTGGTCGGCACGAAAGCGGTGATCGCGCCCGAGGATGCGGCCATGATCCGGGGCTTTTTGGTCAACAAGTTTCGCGGCGACCCGGCGTTGTTCGCCGATGGCATGGACCTGATCGCGGAGCATACCGGCTGGCGCTCGCTGGGGTTGATTCCCTGGCTGGCGGATGCCGCGCGGTTGCCCAGCGAGGATGCGGTGGTGCTGGAGCGCGCGACGGCGGGGGCAGGTGGGCGGGTGGTCATCGCCTGCCCGATCACGCCGCGCATCGCCAATTTCGACGATCTCGATCCGCTTCGCCTGGAGCCGCAGGTCGATCTGGTCATGGTCCGCCCCGGCGAGCCCATTCCCGATGCCGCGATGATCGTACTGGCGGGATCGAAGGCGACCATCGCCGACCTGACCTTTGTCCGTGCGCAAGGCTGGGACATCGACATCGCCGCGCATGTCCGGCGGGGTCGGCTCGTGCTGGGGCTGTGCGGGGGCTATCAGATGCTGGGGCGCGTCGTGGCCGACCCGGACGGTTTGGAAGGTCCGGCGGGCAGCGTCGCCGGGCTGGGGCTGCTCGACGTCGAGACGGTGCTGACCGGCGAAAAGACGGTGCGGCCGGTCACGGGCGAGGCGCTGGGGGCCCGCTTCTCGGGCTATGAGATCCATCTCGGCCGCACCGATGGCCCGGATACCGCGCGTCCTGTCGGCCATCTCGCCGATGGTCGCGCGGAGGGGGCGATGCGTGCCGACGGGCTGGTCGCGGGCAGCTATATCCACGGTCTGCTTGGGCAAGCGGGGCAGCGCGCGGCGTGGCTGGCGCGGATCGGGGTGGCGGGGCAGGGGCCCGATCACCGCGCCGATGTCGATGCCGCGCTCGACGCCATCGCCGCCGTGTTGGAGGCGCATGTCGATGGCGACGCGCTGTTGCGGATCGCTCAGGGCACCCAATAGGCGAGGGTGGCGATCAGCAGCCCGGTCTCGGTCAGTTCGATCCCCGCGCCATGCACGTCGCCGGTCATGCCGCCCAGCTTGCGCCGAAACCAGCCGAGCAGGCCGAGCGTCAGCATCGGCGCCATGGCTAGCGGGGGAAAGACGTATCCCACCGCCAGCACGGCGACGATCCAGCCGATCAGGTCGAACGGGCGCACCGCGCGCGCGACCAAGGCCCCCAGCCCGCCGGGGCGCAGCGGTGGCAGGAAATGGGCCCAGACCAAGGGCCCGATCCGCGCCGCCGCCGGGATCAGCGCCAGCATCGGCCACGCTCCGGCAGGCAGGCCGTGAAGCAGCACCAGCTTGGCCAGAAGCTGAGTCACCAGCGCCACCACGCCGAAACTGCCGATGTGCGGATCGGCCATCACCGACAGCAGCCGCGACCGGTCGCCATGCGCCGCGCCCAGCCCGTCGGAGAGGTCCGCCAACCCATCCAGATGCAGCGCCCCCGTCACCCAGACCCAGGCGACCAGCGCGGCCAGCGCTCCGGCCCAAGGATCGATCCGCGCGCCCAGCCACAGGGCGCCCGCGACGATGGCCCCGATGACCAGCCCGGCGACCGGATAAAGCCGGATCGCCCGCGCGAAATCGGCTTCGTCCGCCTGGACACGCGGCATGGGCAGGCGGGTGAGAAAGCTCAGGGCGAGGATCAGCGCCTTCATCCCGTCACCAGTCCCGTCACCTGTGCCGAGCGAGGACTGCCGTTCCAGACATCCAGCGTCACCAGGCTGGCATAGGGCAGGGCAAAGGCCCAGATCGTGCGGGTATCGAACCCGCACAGCACATGCAGCGCCGCCCGCATCGCGCCGCCATGGGTCACGACCAGCGTCGGCTCGGGCGGCAAATCGTCCAGCGCGGCCCGCACCCGCGCGGCCAGATCGGACCAGCGTTCGCCGCCGGGGGGCGGGGCGGCGTCGGGGTCATCCCAGAACCGGCCGAGCGCCTGCGGATCGATCTCCGCCGCCGCCAGCCCGTCCCAGGCCCCGAAATCCAGTTCCCGCCAGCGCGGATCGATCTCGACCGGGCCGACCGCTTCGGCACAGGCGCGTGCGCGCGATAGGTCGGAGGTGACGCGGCGCGCGACATCCAGTCCGCTCGCGCGCGCGGCGCAGGCGGCGATGCCCTGCGCCGTCGCCGGGCTGTCGGTGCGCCCGAGCATCCGCCCCACCAGCTCGGGCTCGCCATGCCGGAGCAGGTGGAGGCGAAAGCCGGTCACGCGGTCGCCACGCCCGCTTCGGCAAAGGTCGCCATGCCGTCATGCGCGGCCAGGGCCGAGCGGATGACCTGCACCGCCACCGCCGCGCCGCTGCCTTCGCCCAGCCGCATCTTCAGCGACAGGATCGGCTCCAGCCCCAGACGCGCGAGCAGCAGCGTATGGCCCGGTTCGGCCGAGCAATGGCCCGACAGGCAATGGGCGGAGATGTTGGGATTGGCCGAGGCGAGCGGCGCGATGGCCGCCGTGCCGATAAAGCCGTCGAGCACGACCGGAATCCGCTTGATCCGCGCCGCCAGCACCGCGCCCGCCATGGCGGCGATCTCGCGTCCGCCCAGGCGACGAAGGATTTCGAACGCGCTGGTCAGATGCTCGCGGTGGAGCGTCAGGCCCTCGGTCACCGCCATCGCCTTGCGCGAAAGCCCCTGCGCATCGACGCCGGTGCCGGGACCGACCCACAGGGCTGCGTCACCCCCGAAGCTCGCGGCGGCCAGCGCGGCGGCGGGGGTGGTGTTGCCGATCCCCATCTCGCCCAGCACCAGCAGGTCGGCGTCGCCCACCGCCTCGGCCCCGGCGGTCAGCGCAGCCAGGCATTCCGCCTCGCTCATCGCCGGACTGGTGGTGAAGTCGACGGTCGGCCGGTCGAGATCGAGCGGGACGACGCTCAGCTCCAGGCCCGCCGCCGCCGCCAGTGCGTTGATCGCGGCCCCCCCGGCGATAAAATTGGCGACCATCTGCGCCGTCACTTCCGCCGGAAAGGCGCTGACCCCGCGCGCGACGACGCCGTGATTGCCTGCAAAGATAACGGCGCGGCCGCGCGTGATCCGGGGGTGCTCCACCCCCTGCCATCCGGCGAAGAAGACCGCGATATCCTCCAGGCGGCCGAGCGAACCGGGGGGCTTGGTCAACTGCCCCTGGCGGTGGGCGGCGGCGTCGCGGGCGGCCATGTCGGGCTGGCTCAGGCTGTCCAGCGCCGCCTCGAAGGCGGCGACGGTCGGGAACAGGGTCATTCGACGACAAATCCTTCCGGTGGCGTGCGGGTGAGGAAATGGCCCTTCACCCCTTGCGGCCATTGCTTGTACGGCACCTGTCCCCACTCGCTGTCGGCATAGGCGCGGGCATAGTCCAGAATGGCGCGGGCGGCCTCGTCATCGGGGGCGAACTTGCCCATGACATAGCCGACCTTGCCGGGGCAGCGCAGGTGGACGGTGCAATAGGACTGGCAGGCGAAGAGGCAGGGCATTTCCTCGACCGCGACATCCGCATAGGCCGGGTCGGACGCCTGGACCCGGCGCAACGCCTCGACCAGCAGCGCGCCGCCGCGCTTGCCTTCGTCATTCTCGCGGGTCTCGTCGGACAGGCGACAGGTGTTGCAGGCGACCACGGCGGGGCCGTTCGCGGCGGGCTTCAGCATCGGACAGGCTTGGTCATTCGGGGCATATCTCCACAGGCGCTGTCGTCGCGCGCGGGGAAAAGCCCCGTTCCGCCCGGCACACCCTGACCGGTCGAAGGACGACCGCGACGGGCAGGTCTCCTGGCTCGCGGGTCGGGGCCGGTCCGCCGCCTTCTCGGGGGCGGACCCCCAATGGCGTGATGGCGGACGGCTCGCCGCTTACAGTTGCAGGGGCAGCCGGGGCGTCACACCCCATTCCCTTTTGATCCCCGAGGGGAACCTGTCGCGGGGGGAGCGATAGGCGCGTGGGAGGAGGGAGGCAACACCGCTATTCCCTTCCCATCTCCTGCCGTCCACCCCGGCGGAGGCCGGGGCCCAGTTGCTGTGACGTTTCTGGCGCTTCATGGGACGCCGAAACTGGACCCCGGCCTTCGCCGGGGCGGCGCTATTGTTGTTGGGGAGAAGAGCGTTACTCCTCGCCGCGCAGCGCCTTCAGGAAAAAGGCATATTGCCGCCGCATCGCGTACGCCACCGGGCCGGTGCTGCGCCCCGCCGTGTGCTCGCCGCCGGGAATGACCAGCAGGTCGAAATCCTTGTCGGCCTTGATGAGCGCATCGACGACCTGGGTCGTGCTGGCGGGATCGACATTGGAATCCTGCTCGCCGACGACCAGCATCAGCTTGCCCTGCAATTGGTGCGCATGGACCACGCCCGAGGCGTCGAGATAACTCTGGTCGACCGGATAGCCGAGCCATTGTTCGTTCCAGTCGATCTTGTCCATCCGGTTGTCGAAACACCCGGCATAGGCGACCCCGGCCTTGTAGAATTCGGGATGGAAGAGCAGCGCGTTCAGCGTGCTCTGCCCACCCGCCGAGCCACCATAGATGCCGACGCGGCTGATGTCGGCGGCGGGGTCTTTCACGTTCAGCGCCTTCATCCAGGCGATGCGGTCGGGAAAGCCGCTGTCCGCCAGATTCTTCCAGGCGACGTCGTGGAACGACTTGGACCGATTGGCGGTGCCCATGCCGTCGATCATCACGACGATGAAGCCCAGGTCGGCGAGCTGCTGCATCCCCATGACCTTGTCGCCGCCGGAAAAGCCGCCGAACGGCCAGAAGGCCTTGGGCACGAAACTGTCGTGCGGCCCGGCATAGATATTCTCGATCACTGGATAACGCTTGGCCGGATCGTAATCGCGCGGGCGCACGACCAGGCCGTAGATATCGGTCCTGCCGTCGCGGCCCTTGGCGGTGAAGCGCTCGGGCGGGCGGAACCCGGCGGCGGTCAGCGCGGTAATGTCGCCCTTTTCCAGCGTCTGGATCAGGCGGCCGTCGCGCGCGTCGTGGAGTTCCATCGTTTCGGGCAGGTCGGTGCGTGAATAGACGTCGACGTAAGTGGTCATGTCGGGGGAGAAGCGCACCTCGTGCGTCGCATTCTCCCGGGTCAGCCACGTCAGGTTGCGACCATCGAAATCGACCCTAAACCAGTGTTTGTAATAAGGGTCCTCGCCGGGCACGAAGCCGCTGGCCGAGAACCAGATTTGCCGCTTGTCGTCATCGACCTTGGCAATGTCGCGGACCAGCCAGTTGCCCTTGGTAATCTGGCGCACGATCCGGCCGGTCGCGCCGTCGACCAGATAGAGATGCCGCCACCCGTCACGCTCGGACGCCCAGAGGATTTCGCGGCCCAGTCCCTTCACGTCATGCGACCAGATACGGTCGCGAAAGACGAAGGTCTTTGCCGTCTCGGTCACGGCGGCGTGCGCCCGACCGGTATCGGCATCGACGGCGATGATCTTCGCCTCGCCGAAGCCGCGCTTCAGGTCGTTGAAGGCAAAGCTCTTGCTGTCGGCCCGCCACTCGGGGGCGGACAGGGTATAGGCGTTCGCGAACAGGCTCGGGTCGATCTCGGTCCGCTGGCCGTCCGACACCCGGAACAGAACGGGCTCTTCCTGATCCACCGCGTCGCCGGGCTTGGGGTAGAGTTGCTGGACGACCTCGGGCTGGACCTTGCCCGGCGGCGCGGCGAGGACGCGGGTGACCATGCGAGGATAGCCGGGGCGGACGCGCTGGAGCGCGATATGCTGGCTATTGGGGCTCCAGGCGATGCTCTCGGGGTCGTAGAAATGGGCGGGGCTGCCGTCCTGGCTCCGCCAGATATCCTTGCCGCCCCTGGCCTCGCGGACGACCAGATTGTCGTCGAGGACCAGCGCTTCGAGTTTGCCGTCGGGCGACAGGCGGGGGTGATTGTCGGCCGCCACGCGCAGGTCGCGCACCACGCCGAAGCCGCGCGGGCGGGCGGGGTTCTCGGGCGGCACGATGCGGCACACCGGCCGGGCGAGAACGCAGGAATAGGTCACGCCGTCGTCATAGCCGATGGTGAAACGGATCGCCGACCGGTCCGGTGTATAGTCGAAATGCTCGAAGGGCAGGCGCAGGGGCGCGACCGGCTGGTCCATGACCTTCGCCAGTGCCGGGGCCAGCGCGGCGGCGTCGAAGGCGGGCGCTTTGGCGCGGGTGGCGGCGTCGACATCGACGAACGCAAAGCCGCCCGCCACCGTCTTGCGATAATGGAAATGCCGTCCATCCGCATCCCATTCGGCGGGCGAGGCTATATCGCGGGTCAGCCATTGCCATTGGTCGCGTAAGCCCATCGATGCGCCGATCCGCTGGGGCACGGTCTGTGCCGCCAGCGGTGCCGTCGTCAGGAGGAGCGAGAGGGCCAGCCAATGTCTCACTGCGCCCCCCCGATGGTGAAGCTGTAGGTCAGCGGCTGGAGCGCGATGCGATAGGGCATGTGCGCCCGGCCATCGAGGTTCCAGCCGGTGTCGCCGCCCACGCCTGCCTGGCCTGCGTCGATCAACAGCGTGCCGTCGCCATGCGGATAGATGTCCGAGCTGTGCGCCTTGGTCGGCGGCTTCAGCGCGAGGTCGCTGTACGGGAAGGGCAGGGCGTTGACCGACAACGGCTGCGCCCCCGTCACGCGAAGTCCGACGCCGGTGCCGGTCAGCTGGACCCAGCGGACATCGGTCTTGTTGCCGCTCTCCTGCGGCCGGGCATAGTCGTGATACTGGTCGGCGAGCTTGCCGTTCCAGCGCGCGATGATCGCGCCGGTCTTGCGATCGGCATAGCTTTCCCAAGGGCCCCGCCCGAACCAGCTGACTTTGCTGAACTGCTGCCCTGGTGTCGCGAAGGCCAAGCCGACACGCAACGGATCGGGCAGGGTCGCGCGGAGCGGCGTGAAGCGCACCGTTGCGGTCGCGGCGCCGTCCGGGGCCATGGTCCAGCGGGTCTGCATCTTGACCGATCCGACGCCCATGTCCTGATCGACCACGATCGCATTCCCGTCGCGGTGAATGTCGTCCAGACGGCGATGCTCGGAGAAATAGCGCCACATCGCATGGCTCTTGGGCACGTCCGACCCGACGTCATTGTCGGTCGGCGCGCGATAGAAATTGGGCGCGCCGCCGGTCAGCAGGGTCTTGCCGTCGCGGGCATAGCGGCGGACCAGGCCGGTCATGCGGTCGATCTCCAGCACCGCGTTGCCCGCCTTCAGCGTCATCGCGTCGGCGCTTTCCTCCGGCGCGACCGATCCGGCGGGCGCGGCGGCGAAGACGGGGGCGGAGAGGGCGAACTGCTCCCAGCCGATGACCTGGCCTGCGGGCAGTGGCGGGATCGCGCCCGCCTTGGTCCGCGCGCGCAGGATCAGCGAGCGTTCGGCCGAGGCGTCCTTGGGCGCGGGCAGGGGGAAGGCAATCGGCGCGCTCTGGCCGGGCAGGACCTGCGGCGTCGCGATGCTGCCATGCGCAGTCTCGACACCATTCTCCAGCACCGTCCAGTCCAGCGTGAAGCGTGACAGGTCGATATGGTCGTGGCGGTTCACCACCTGCCAGCCGCCGCCCTCATGGGTGAAGTGGATCGGCGACTGGACATGCGCCATCTCATAATATTCGGGGTCGGGGGTGCGGTCCGACTGGATCACGCCGTCGCCCACGGGGCTGTCGTCGCCGTGCAGCCCGGCATCCTTGGGGTCGGGATCGTAATCCAGGCCCTGACCCCAATAGGGGCGGCCGGCCTTGTCCTTCAGGATCATGGTCTGGTCGACCCAGTCCCAGACGAAGCCGCCCTGAAGCTTGGGATATTTGCGGAAGGTATCCCAATAGCCCTGGAAGTCGCCGAGGCTGTTGCCCATCGAATGGGCATATTCGCACAGGATCAGCGGCTGGGTGAATTCGGGCCGCTGGGCATAGTCGGCCAGCTTTTCGACATCATCATACATGGGTGCGAAGATGTCGACATAGTCGTTGGTCGGGTGCCGCCAACCGCTCATGCTATAGCCGAGGAAGTTGATGAGGCGCGTCTTGTCATGCGCGCGAACCCACTTCGCCGCCGCCTCGAAATTCGGGCCAACGCCGCTTTCATTGCCCAGCGACCAGAAGATGACCGAAGGGTGGTTGCGGTCCCGCTCGACCATGCGCTGCACCCGGTCGAGATGCGCGGCGGCCCATGCGGGATCATGGCCCAGGTTCAGCGTCGGGTCGTTCTTTTCCTGGGTGAGGCTTAAGTAGCCGTGGCTCTCGATATTGGCCTCGTCCATCACATACAGGCCATATTCGTCGGCCAAATCGTACCAGCGCGGATCATTGGGATAGTGCGAGGTGCGGACCGCGTTGATGTTGGCGGCCTTCATCAACGCGATATCCTTGCGCATCGTCTCCTCGGACACGATTCGGAAGGTGTGGGGATCATGTTCGTGCCGGTTGACGCCGCGGATCATGATCCGCTTGCCGTTCACCCGCACTTCGCCGCCTGCGATCTCGACGGTGCGGAAGCCGATGCGGCGGCTGGTCGCCTCGATCAGCTTGCCCTTCGCATCGAGCAGTTCGACCAGCAGGGTGTAAAGGTTCGGGTCCTCCGCGCTCCAGGTCTTCACGCCCGGCACCTCGGCGGTGATCGTCGCGTTGGTGCCGGTCGGGGTCGCGGTGCGGGTCAGCACCGTGCGCTTCCCGTCGAGCAATGTCGCGCGTACGGTCGTCGCCTCGGCCGCGCCCGCCATGTCGATCGCCGCCGACAGCGTGCCGTCGCGATAGTCATGGGTCAGCCCGGCATCGATGCCCAGGTCACGGATATGGGTCTGCGGCGCGGCATAGAGGGTGATCGAGCGCTCGATCCCGTTGACGCGCCAGAAATCCTGATCCTCCAGATAGCTGCCGTCCGAATGGCGATAGAGTTCGATCGCGACCGTGTTCCGGCCCGTCTTGGCCGCGCGGCTGATGTCGAATTCGGTGGGGAGCTTGGAGTCTTCCGAATAGCCGATCTTCTGGCCGTTGACCCACAGATAATAGGCCGCCCCCGCCGCGCCGACGGTCAGCAACAGGCGACGCCCGGCGAAATGGGCGGGCACGACGAAATCGCGGCGATAGGAGGCGACCTCGTTCAGCCGATGCTCGATGAAGGGCGCGTTGCGGGGGAAGGGATAGCCGCTGCCCACGAAAATCGCGCGGCTCAGCCCCTCGGCCTGCAATATGCCGGGGACCTTCACGTCGCGCCAGCTCGATACGTCGCGGGCCGGGTCCTCGAACCCGACCGGCCGCGCCTCGGGATTGGGGGACATGTGAACCTTCCACGTCCCGTCGAGCGACAGGTGATAGCGGGACTTGGCAACATTGCCGGACAGGGCGGCGGCGCGCGTCTCGAACCCGGCGAAGCTACTGTGCATCGGTTCGGCGCCGATATGGTTGACGGCGGGATTTTCCCAATCCGGGCGGGCCCCGTCCTGGGCTGGCGCCGGGTCCGCGGTTGGGGGCGCCTGGGGCACCGTCTGTGCCGACGCGGTCCCCACGATCAGGACGGACAGGCTCGCGCATATCAACAGCCGGGTGCTGGCCATTCCATCTTCCTCATTCTGATTTGAGGACAGCCTATATTATACGGAATACCGATTAAAGGGCCGTAATCATGGTGGGTTGATTTTGATGATATAATATTACATGGGCGCGCCAAGGTCATTGGCAAGGCGATAAAGCATGATTCACAGCACGACCGTCGAACAGGGGCCAGAGCGCGTGGCGCCGGAATCGGTCGAAAATTCGGGGCACCGCCCCGGAGCGTCGGCAGAGCGGCTCGATGGCCTGGCGATTGGTGCGTCCGCTCTATGCCTGATCCATTGTCTCGCCTTGCCAGTCGTCATCGCTTTCCTCCCTGCGCTGGCGGCCTGGGCGGATGGTGGCGAACTGTTCCATATCGTGATGCTCGCCATCGCTGTCCCGCTGAGCACCTGGACGCTGATCGCGGGGTGGCGGCGGCACGGCGCGATCGCCCCGCTGGTCATCGGTAGCCTCGGGCTGACCCTGCTGGTCGCCGGTTTGGGCTTCGAGGGGCTCACGCTGGGCACCGTTTTGACCGTCGCGGGCGGCGTCACGCTGGCGATGGCGCATGTCGGCAATCTGCGCGCGACTCGTCTCTTCTATCTCACCTCGCTTTGAACCGGAGTTTCAGGGGCATGTTCAAACACACCATCGGCTGCCTGGGGGCGGCACTGCTCGCCTTGACCTGCACGGCGGCGGTCGCCGACATCCGCGAGGGCGACGAGCCGGCCCATTATCTGGCGAAGGGCAGCTTCGATCTGCTCGCCGTCCTGCCGCCGGCACCCCGGCCAGACGACATACGCGGCCGTGCCGATCGCGCCATCTTCCGCCAGACGCGCAAGCTGATCGGCACGCCGCGCTGGGACCTGGCGACCAACGACGTGCAACTGGACGATGGGCACATGGCGCAGGACTTCTCCTGCGCGCTGGGCGTGACGCTGACCCCGCAAGCCGCGCCCGCGACGATGCGGCTGATCCACAATGCGGGCTCCGACACCGCGCGCGCGACCGGCATCGCCAAGAATTTCTACAAGCGCCAGCGCCCCTATCTGATCGATAAGGGCCCGACCTGCCAGCCCGCCGTCGAATTGAAGGGCAGCTACGACTATCCCTCGGGCCACACCACGGCGGGGTGGACCTGGGCGACGCTGCTGGCCGAACTGGCCCCCGATCGGGCAACCCAGATCCTGGCACGTGGTCGGGCGTTCGGGGAAAGCCGCATCGTGTGCGGTGCGCATAATGCCAGCGCGGTGGAAGGCGGGCGGCTGTCGGCCACCGCGACGCTGACCGCCTTGTCGCAAAGCCCGGATTTCCAGCATGACTTGGCGGCGGCCCGGGCCGAGATCGATGCGCTGCGCCGCGATCCCGCCGCGCCGCGCCCCGATGCTGCCCAGTGCCAGCGTGAGGCTGCGCTGGTCGCCCAGCCCATTTTCTAAGTCCTCTCGCCCGCCTGTGCGTCCCCGCCCCCGGCTGTGGGGCGGGGTCGATCGTGCTGGAATCTTGCCTGCCACCCGGCGAAACCGCGCGACACCCTTGACCCGGGCACGCGGTTTCGCGCAGTCGCGACGCGCAAGAAACCCCAGAATGACGGGCAGGAGACTGGAATGGCCGAGGCGGATGATCGGATCGTGGCGGGCGTCGAACTCGGCGGTACGAAATCGATTGTATTGATCGGCCGTGGGCGCGACATTCTGGTGTCCGAACGGCTGCCGACGACCAGCCCGGCGGTGACGCTCGCCGCGCTGCGCCAGCGTCTGGCCGAGTGGCGCGACCAATATGCCCCCGAGGCGCTGGGCATCGGCAGCTTCGGCCCAATCGCGCTCGACAAGAGCGGCATGGACTTCGGGCATATGCTGGCGACGCCCAAGCCCGGCTGGGCGGGCGCGTACGTGGTCGGCGCGCTGGGCGAAGGCTTTGGCGAGCGGGTCGCGATCCACACCGATGTGACCGGCGCGGCGCTGGCCGAGGGGCAGTGGGGCGCGGCGCGCGGGCTGGCCGATCATGTCTATGTCACGGTCGGCACCGGCGTCGGCATGGGCATCATCGTCAACGGCCAGCCGGTGTCGGGGCGGATGCACCCGGAGGCGGGCCATGTCCGCGTCCGCCGGATCGCCGGGGACGACTTTGCGGGCGCCTGTCCCTTTCACGGCGACTGCCTGGAAGGGCTGGTCGCCGGACCCGCCATCGCGGCGCGGGCGGGTAAGCCCGCGCAGGAGCTGGCGGCGGACGATCCCGTCTGGGCCTATGTCGCGGATGCGCTGGCAGAGAGCTTTGCCGGGCTGTTCCTGACCCTGGCCTGCGGCCGCATCGTAATTGGCGGCGGCGTGGGCGTCGGCCAACCGCAGTTGCTAGACATGATCCGTGCGGGCGTGGTCGAGAAGCTGTCCGGCTATCTCCCCTTCATCAACCAGGCCGAGATCGCCAACCGCATCGTCCATGCGCAACTGGGCGACCAGGCCGGGCCGCTCGGCACGCTGGCGCTGGCGCGGACGGTGCTGGACTGACGGCATATGCCCTTCCTCCCCTTGCAGGGGAGGAAGGGCAGAATCCTCTGTCCTACAGCGAACCGATATGGTTCGTATCTCCTCGAAACGGGGGAGAGCATCATGGGACAGGGGGACGAGACCGGAGTGGACGCCCTGATCGCGCAGGTGATCGCGCGGGAGGGGGATTATAGCGACCACCCCGCCGATCGCGGCGGCGCGACGCGGTTCGGGATCAGCGAGGCTGTGGCGCGGACGGACGGCTATGCCGGGTCGATGCGCCGCCTGCCGCTGGCGCGGGCGGAGGCGATCTATCGCCGTCTCTACTGGGTGGCACCGGGCTTCGACCGGGTGGCGGAGCGTGCACCGCGTTTGGCGGCGGAGCTGTTCGACACCGGGGTGAATATGGGCACCGGCGTGGCGGCGACGTTCCTGCAACGCGCGCTGAACGCGCTCAATCGCGGAGAGCGCGACTATCCCGATCTGGTGGCCGATGGTCGGATCGGTGCGGCGACGCTGGACGCACTCGACGCGTTCCTGCGCCATCGCGGAGCGGCGGGTGAGACGGTCCTGCTGAAGGCGGTCGAGGCGCTCCAGGGCGAGCGCTATCTGCGGCTGGCCGAGCGGCGTCCGGCCAATGAGGCGTTCCTCTATGGCTGGCTGGCGGACCGGCTGTCATGAGCGGCGATACCGACCTGTGGACCCGGCGGGCGCGGCCGAGTTTCCTCTACGTCATGTATGCGCTGCTGCTGTGGAGCATTCCGATGGGGCTGCTGGCGGGCATCCGGCCCGCCATGGCCGCGGCGATGATCCGGGGTATGGCGGCGTATCTGGCCGCCATCCCGGAGCCGCTCTACGCGCTCTTCGGCACCGGTTATCTGGGCTACACCGCCGCGCGCGAATGGGGAAAGCGGCGTCAGTAGAAGCGGGCGAGCGTCAGCTTGCGGTCCTGTCCGTCGCAGGTGCGCAGGGTCACGGTCGTACCTGGCTTGCCGATGGTCCAGCGAGCGATCGGGCTGTCGACATAGTCGCGGGGCACCGGCTGTCCGTCGATGGCGCAGATCGTGTCCCCCTCGCGCCAGCCGCTCGCCGCCGCCGGGCCGCCGCGCATGACGTGGAGGACGCGCAGCCGGTCGCTCGCCACCCCCAGCAACAGGCCAGCGGTGGAGCGCTGGGCGGGCGCATCGGCATGGGGGCCGGGCTTCAGGATCATCCGCCCCGCGCCGGGGTCGAGCAGCACGCGGTAACGTTGCAGGAAGCCCGATCCGATCCGCCCCGCCGCGCCGACCGATTCGCTAAAGCCCTGGGGCGGCTCGACCCGCACCTCGATGTCATGCGCGGTCAGGTTGCCCAGCCGGACCGTCGGCACGATCGCCAGGTCGTTGACCGTCGGCCCCGCCAGGCCGAAGCCGATCGCGGTCGTGGTCGGCAGGGTGGTGAGCTTGGCCGTCCGCCACCCCGCCTGGGTGACGGTCAGCGCCGAGCCGTCGCCGGTATCGACGATGATCGGCGACAGCTTCGCCGCGCCCAGCCCGACCGCGCTTTCATAGACCCGCCGCTCGGGCGAGACGGTCAGCGGCGCGGTCGATCCGGTGAACGGCATCCGCCCCGACGGGATCAGGCGGAACCGCTTGGCGGCATAATCGATGTCGAGCGCATGCGGGGCGAGCAGGTCACGCCCGACCAGCAGGTCGACCGCCGTCGCATCGCCCGTCGCCAGCGCGGGCAGCGGCGCTACCACTACCCCGCCGCCCGTGCGGGTCAGGCCGCCCAGTTCCAGCCTCCGGGTCGGCATCCACCCGATCGCGACCGCACCACCGATGGCGCTTGCCTCGCCACCGGGTCGGACCTTGGCCTTCGCGGCCAGCGGGGAGGATTGCGACAACAGGGTGAAGCTGACCCCGGTATCGAGGATCGCGGTCACGCTCCGCCCGTCGATGGTCATGGCAAAGCGGATCTGGTTGCCGGGTGTCAGTTCAAAGGGAATCCAGCGTTGCTCGGCGTCGGGAGCCAGCGTGGCCACCCCCGGATCGCGCGCGGCCGCCGCGACGACATCCTCCTGTACGGGCGCGGCGGCGGCGGGCCTGGCTTGTCGTCCCGCATGGGGCAGCGCCATCGCGGCGATCAGGAGCAGGGGGAGGGGCAGCAAATAGAGCGGTCGGGGCATCACGCCTCAACGCGTAGCGGATCGGGAAGCTGCGCGCGCGGCAATTCGTGACGACGACGGTGCGCCGTGCATCGGGTATCGGTCAGGTGTCGGTCAGGCCGCGTCGGCGAGGCGCAGTGTTCCCTTGCCCGCGCGCTTGGCGGCATAAAGCATCGTATCGGCGACATGCAGGGTGTGGCGCACATCGGATGAGGGTGCCAGTGCGACGCCGCCGATGCTGACGCCGATGGTGATGGGCGGGCGGTCTTCCAGGTGGAACGGGGCGCGGGCGGCGGCGATCAGACTTTCGCCGACCGCCGCTGCCTGGGCGGCGTTCGTATCGCGTAGGATCACGGCGAACTCGTCCCCGCCCAGCCGCCCTAACAGATCGCCGGGGCGCAGCGGGGCGGAGAGGCGTTCCGCCACCGCCCGCAACAGGTCGTCGCCGGTCGTATGGCCATAGGTGTCGTTGACCGGCTTGAACCCGTCGAGATCGAGATAGAGCACATAGCTCGTGCGCCCCCCGGGACGCGCCACGCGGGTGCATTCGTTGGACAGTTGATTCATGAACTGCGCCCGATTGGGCAGACTCGTCAGGCTGTCGTGAAAAGCGAGGTGCTGGGCCTTGTTCTCGGCGCGGATCAGCTGGGCGTGGGTCCGGTGCATATTGAAGATCATCATCACGATGCCGATCAGCCAAAGCGGCAGCTGAAGCAGGATGACCGGCATCCCCGGCATGCCCGAAAGACCCGCGAAAAGGGTATAGGGCGTGATGAACAGGATCGTCTGCAGCGTGGCGAAGCGCGGTGCCCCGGCGTTGTTATAGGCCCCGCCAAAGCCAACCGCGACGATGACCAGCCCGCTCAGGATCATCAGCAGCGGTTCGCCGGTCCGCGCGCCCTCGCCACAGATCGCGCCGACGATGATCGACCAGTACAGGCTTGCCGCCAGCAATCTGGTCGGCGAGTCGACCCGCTCGGCATAACCGATCATCCGATAGCGCAAGACGGCGGCGGGGATGAACAGGGTGACCAGCACGGCGGGAACGCGCCAGTCGAAATAGAAGCCGTAACAGCCCAGGACCATCAACAGGCATAGGGTCGCGAACAGCACGCTCGACCGATTGGTATAGAGCAGCCGGGTCAATTCGGGTCGGATGGCCTCGTTCTCGGGATCGGCCGGGCGGGTCAGCCAGCGGACCCACGCCGGATCGGCGGGGCAAGCGGCATCGCCGGGATTCTCTCGGTCGATCCGTATCGGTGACGCAGATGCCACAGGTTCGATCTCTCTCCGCGGTCGCTCTCCGGACGTGCGGCACGTGAAAGCGAGAGACCTAATGATAGGCTATAATGGTAAATATTGGATAAACGGGACCTGCACCGTCGCATGGCCCGGACTTGCCGAACCGCCGTTACAGGCAGACCTCCAGCAACGGCTTGTCGAAGCCGAACTGCTTGGCCTTGTCCAGCGTATAGGGGCGCAGGCCCGCCGAGCGATACTCGCCGATGATCTTGCCGTCGGTGCCTTCGTCCAGATACTCGAAGCTGAACAGCTCCTGCGTGACGATCACCGGGCCTTCCATGCCGATCACCTCGGTGATGTTGGTCACGCGGCGGCTGCCGTCGCGCAGGCGCTTCACCTGGATGACCAGATCGACCGAGTCGGCGATCTGGCGGCTGATCGCTTCCTTGGGCACCTTGATGTCGGACATCATCACCATATTCTCCATGCGGGCCAGCGCCTCGCGCGGGGAATTGGAGTGGAGCGTGCACATCGAGCCGTCATGGCCGGTGTTCATCGCCGCCAGCATGTCGAAACATTCCGCGCCGCGAATTTCGCCCAGGATGATCCGGTCGGGGCGCATACGCAGCGCGTTCTTCACGAGGTCGCGGATGCTGATCTCGCCCTGTCCCTCCAGATTGGCGGGACGGGTTTCGAGCGGGAGCCAGTGCGGCTGCTGCAGGCGGAGTTCGGCCGCGTCCTCGATGGTCAGCACGCGCTCGCCCGGGTCGATCATCTTGGACAACGCGTTCAGCATCGTCGTCTTGCCCGAGCCGGTGCCGCCCGAGATGACGATGTTGAACCGCGACGCGCCCGCGATCTTCAGGAAGGTCGCCATGTCCTGGCTCATCGATCCGCCGTTCGCCATCATGTCGAGCGTGATCGGTTTCGCCGAGAATTTGCGGATCGAGATGGCGGTGCCGCGCAAGGACAGCGGCGGGACGATCACGTTGACGCGGCTGCCGTCCTTCAGCCGGGCGTCGGCCAGCGGCGTGGTCTGGTCGACGCGGCGGCCGACCGAGTTGACGATGCGCTGCGCGACCTGGAACAGATGCTCCTCGTCGCGGAAGCGGATATTGGCGAGCTCCAGCTTGCCCTTGCGCTCGACATAGGTCTGTTCGGGTCCGTTGACCATGATGTCGGTGATGTCGGTATCGGCCAGCAGTTCCTCGAGCGGCCCCAGGCCGAGCAGCTCGTCGACCAGCACCTTTTCCAGCGCGAACTGCTCGCGCCGGTTCAGCGTCAGCTTCAGCTCGGCCAGCACCTCGCCGATGATCGGGCGGAATTCCTCGGCCAGCTCGTCCTTGCCCAGCGTCGCGGCGGCCTCGGGATCGACGCGTTCGAGCAGGCGGGGGAGGACCTGTTCCTTGATCCGGTGGATCGACGCCTCGAACCCCTCGCCGCGGGCGGGGGTGGGCTCGGCCGGGGCGGCCTGGCGCTCGGCGAGGCGCTGCATCGCGTCGGGGACGGGGCCCGCATTCTCGGCCAGCGTCGACAGCGGCGGGAACTGGTCGCCGCCGGGCGCGGGCGATTCGGGGCGGATGGCCGGGCCCGGCCCGTGCATCGGACGCGCGACACCGAAGGCCGGGCGCCCTCCCGGCGCACTACCCAAACCCTGACGGCGACCGAACGCGTTCATGCCCATCTTTCCCATGACATGGGGTCCGTTCGTAATTGGCAAGATTTACCATATGCCTAACCGATCGCGGTTGCGGCGGATGGAGCGGGCGGGATATGGCCCGCTCCTGATGCTGAGCCGGTTCGTCCTTGCCCCCCTGTTATCGGCCCTGCTGATGGTCGCCGGACTGTGGCCCGTCGCGGCGGGCGCCGACGATATCGCCGCGACCGCGCGCGGCGTGGTGCGGGTCGTCACCATCGCGATGGTCGACGATGAAGTGGCGGGCTTCGGCCATGGTTCGGGCTTCGCCGTCGCGCCCAATCGCATCGTCACCAACGCGCATGTCGTCGAACTGGCCGAGCGCTATCCCGACAATGTGGTGATCGGCGTGGTCCCGTCGGAGGGCAGCAAATCCTATCAGGGCCGCGTCATCGCCTATGATTCGCGGCGCGACCTGGCGCTGATCGAGGTGAGCGAGGCCAAGCTGCCACCCGCCGCTCTGTTCACCGGCCCGGTGACCGAGGGGGATCAGGTGATCGCGCTGGGCTATCCCGGCAATGTCGACCTGGCGACGGCGCAGTCAGCGGCGGACTATATCCGCCCGCTTTCGCCCGTTCGGTCGCAGGGCGTGGCCTCGGGCCGCCGCGCACTGACCGGGATCGAGGTGCTGCTCCACACCGCCAGCATCGCGCGCGGCAATTCGGGCGGACCGCTGCTCGATCCGTGCGGGCGGGTGATCGGGGTTAATTCGGCACTGACGCGGGCCGATGACGGCGATTCGACCTTCGGCTTCGCCATCGCCGATACCGAGCTGATGGCGTTCCTGCGCGCCGCGAAACAGCCTTACGCCTCGGTCGGTGTGCCCTGCACCTCGATCGAGGAGCGGCTGCGCGAGGATAGTGCCGCCGATGCCAAGGCGATCGCCGATGCCGCCGCCGCCAAACGCGAAGAGGCCAATGCCGCCGCCTTCCGCCGCGAGGAGGCGCTGAACACCGCGCGCGCACAGGCCGAGCGGTCGCGCGAGAATGCCATGGCGGTGGCCGCGCTGCTGCTGGTCGCGGGCGCGCTGGTGATCGGCGGGGCCGGATTGCTGGAGACCCGGGGCAAGCGGCGTCATGCGATCATCGCCGCCTCGGTTGGTGGCGTGACGATCGTCGTGGCGGTGGCCGTCTTCCTGCTGCGCCCGTCCGCCGAGATCAGCCTGCCGCGCGAGAGTATCGCGACGACGACCGGCCAGACCCCGCCGGGCGCGGCGATCGGTCCGCTGCTGTGCACGCTCCAGCCCGATCGCAGCCGGATCACCGTTTCCTCGACCGCCGAGACCCGGCTCGATTGGGGCGCCAAAGGCTGTGTCGACGGCAAGACCCAGTATCTGGAAGGCGAGGGCGGATGGCAGCGGATCATCGTGCCCGATGAGGAGCCGACGGTGACCGTCGCCCGCTTCGACCCCGTGACGCGGACCTATACCCAGACCCGCTACATGCTGCCCGCCGCGACGATGGAGTCGATCCGCAAGCTGCAACAGCCGACGACACCGCGCGGCTGTGTGAAGACCGACACCGCGCTCCAGAATCTGGAAGGCGTGCAGGCGCAGATTCGCCAGCAGTTGCCGCCGCTGCCCAATGAGAAGCTGGTCTATAGCTGTCGCGCGGGCCGCTGACGCGAATAGGGCTTGTCCCCGTTTCCTCGATCCGGTGAGATAGCGGTCCGATCGGGGGAACGGCTTGGGAGGGCCGGGGGGGACATGAAAAGGACGGGATCGCGTGTGCGCGGCTGGGTGATGGCCGCGTTGACGATGATGGGCATCGGGCTGTCGGTGGCACCGGCCCAGGCCGAATGGCGCGAGGCGCGGGCGAAGCACTTCGTCCTGTACGGCAACATGTCGGACGGCGATATCCGCGCCATGGCGACGCGGCTGGAGCAGTTCGACGCCGTGCTGCGCTATTTTTACCAGCTGCCCGAGGTCGAGGGGCAGGAAAGCAATCCCGTCACCGTCTATGTCGTGCCCAATGTCGCGGCGATCCGGCGGCTTTATGGCAAGGGCGGCGATCACGTCGCGGGCTTTTACCAGCCGCGCGTCTCGGGCTCTGTCGCCTTCACCCCGCTCCGGGGCGAGGGGGAGGGGCCCAACGCATTGCAGCCGCAATATGTGCTGTTCCACGAATATGCCCATCATTTCCTGTTCGGCAATTCGGGGGCGGCCTATCCCGCCTGGTTCTCCGAGGGCTTTGCCGAATTCGCCAGCACCGCCCGTTTCGATCGTAACGGGGTGATGGTCGGCGTCGCGGCGCAGCACCGGGCGTTCGGGCTGTTGGACAGCAGCAAGCTGTCGATCGACACGCTGTTCGATTCGTCGCGGCGCAAGCTCGACCCGCAACAGCTCGACCAGCTTTATGGTCGCGGCTGGCTGCTGACCCATTATACCATGTTCGACCCGGACCATCGGGCCCGGTTCGGCCGCTATTTGGATCTGCTCAACACCGGGACGCCGAGCCTGGCGGCGGGCAACGAGGCCTATGGCTCGCTCAAGCAGCTCGACCGCGATCTCGACAAATATCTGGGACGCAGCACGATTCCGGGGATGATGGTGCCGTTCGACCGCCTGCCCCAGGTGGCGGTGACGGTCCGCGCACTCTCACCGGGCGAACAGGCGCTGATCGCCTATCGCATGCAGTCGGATCGTGGTGTCGATCAGAAGACCGGGCGTGATCTCTATACCCGCGTGGCGTCGGTCGCGGCGGCCTATCCGCAGGATTCAGCCGCGCAGGGCTGGTTCGCCGAGATGGCCTATGACGCGGCCGAGGATGCGGTGGCCGAGGCGGCGGCCGACCGGGCGCTAGCAGTCGATGCCAAGTCGCAACAGGCCCTGCTCTACAAGGGGCTGCTCCATCTGCGCCGGGCGCAGGCGGCGCACAGCCAGGACAAGGCGGTGTGGGACGAGGCGCGCGGCTGGATCGTCAAGGCCAACCGCGCCGACCCGAATGCCGCCGAGCCGCTGGCGGTCTTCTACCGCAGTTTCGCGATGGCCGGGGAAAAGCCGCGCCCATCGGCGATACGCGGGCTCGAGCGGGCCTTTCAGCTGGTGCCGCAGGACAAGGGGCTGCGCTTCACCCTGGCGGCGCAGCAGATCGAGGCGGGGGATATCGACATGGCGAAGGCGTTGCTCCGCCCGCTCGCCTTCGATCCGCACATGCCGCCCGACAATCCGGCGGCGCAGTTGCTCGCCTTGCTGGAAAAGGGCGATCGTGATGCGGTGCGGAAGGGGCTTGCGGCCATGTCGGGTCCGGCGGCCGACGACTGAGCGTCACTCGACCGACAGCCACGCGCGGGACAGCGCCTCGCTAAAGGCGGTGCGGCGGGCCGGTTCGGCCAGCAGCGGATCGGGCAGGGCGGTGGCGGCGATCAGCCGGGCCATGCGGGCATGGGTCTTCGGTTCGGCGGGATGAAGGGTGGCGGCCGGGAACAGCGCGCGCAGGCGGTCGCCATCCCCCTCGAACGCGATCCGCGCCAGTCCGCGCGCGGTGGCGGCGATCAGCAGGTCTCCCAGCGGCGTGGGCAAGATCGCCCATTCGATCGTCACCCCTTCGCCGCCGCGCCGCCACTGGCCCGGCGCCATACCCAGGCGCTGTTCGCTGTCGGCGTAGAAGCGGCTGGGCCCGGCATAGCCCGCTTCGTACAGCGCGCGGGTCACGCTTTCCTCGGTGGCCAGCGCTTCGGTCGCCCGGACGCCGCGTAGCGCACGGGCATAGGCGGCAGGCGTCACCCCGGTCGCCCGCTTGAACAGCCGGTGGAAATGGTGGGGGGTATAGCCGACCCGCTCCGCCAGCGTGGCGAGCGGGGGCATCGCGTCGGCGGCCTCCAGAATCGCGATGGCCTCCGCCACCGCCTGGCGATCACGAGTCACCGCATCGGGCAGGCAGCGCAGACAGGCGCGATAGCCCGCCGCCCTCGCCGTATCGGGGCTGTCCATGAATCGGACATGCTCGCGCCGGGGCCGCCGGGCGGCGCAGCTGGGGCGGCAATAGATGCCCGTCGTCCGCACCGCGACAACGAAGCGGCCATCCGCCGCCCGATCCCGGCGCGCAAAGGCATCCCAGGCGGCGTCTTCGTCGATCGGGCAGGGGGTATGAGCGGTCATGGCGACGATCTTGCCAGAAGCCGCTGTGGCATTCATCCCACGGCTTGCGCGCAAACACGTTACAATGGCGTCACCGACCTGTCACAAGTTGCGCCACGCACCTTGCATAGAAATGTTCCCGATGCTAACCGCCCGCCAACCCATCGGAGGCGCGTTTTTCGCGCCCCGTTCCCCATGGGGCCAACCCGTTCGTTGTTCGAGGAATTCGCATCCGTGGAGATGTCCGGCGGTACTATAAGCGGCACAGGCGGCATCCAGGCGAGCCTGGGTGGTCGTTATGCGCTCGCGCTGTTTGAAACGGCCGAACAGGGCCGTTCGATCGACACGATCGAGGCGAGCCTCGTGACCCTTCGCGACGCGCTGGTCGCCGACAAGGATCTGGTCGCGCTGACCAAGAGCCCGGTCGTGGCGCGCGGGCAGGCGGTCAAGGCGATCCTGGCGGTCGCCGATACGCTGGGCCTGGACGGGGTGACCAAGAATTTCCTCGGCGTCCTCGCCGAGAATCGGCGCCTCTCGGCGCTGCCGCAGATCATCCGTGCCTTCCGCCAGCTGGCCAGCCGCCATCGCGGCGAGGTCGCGGCCGAAGTGACGAGCGCCCACCCGCTGACGGAAGGACAGGTCGCCGAGCTGAAGCAGCAGCTGCGCACCCGCGTCGGCCGCGAGGTGTCGGTCGACCTGTCGGTCGATCCCGACCTGCTCGGCGGGCTTGTCGTCCGCATCGGTTCCCAGATGATCGATAGCTCGATCCGCACCCGTTTGAATGCGCTCGCCAGCGCGATGAAAGGCTGACGTTCCCATGGATATCCGCGCCGCAGAAATCTCCAAGGTCATCAAGGACCAGATCGCCAATTTCGGCACCGAGGCCCAGGTCAGCGAGACCGGCCAGGTGCTGAGCGTCGGTGACGGCATCGCGCGCATCTACGGCCTCGACAATGTCCAGGCGGGTGAGATGGTCGAGTTCGCCAATGGCGTGCAGGGCATGGCCCTTAACCTCGAAGCCGACAATGTCGGCGTCGTGATCTTCGGCTCGGACGCCGAGATCAAGGAAGGCGACACCGTCAAGCGCACCGGCACCATCGTCGACGTGCCGGTCGGCCGTGGCCTGCTGGGCCGCGTCGTGGACGGTCTGGGCAACCCGATCGACGGCAAGGGCCCGATCGAGGCGACCGAGCGTCGCCGCGTCGAGGTGAAGGCACCGGGCATCATCCCGCGTAAGGGCGTGCACGAGCCGGTCCAGACCGGCCTGAAGGCGATCGACGCCCTCGTTCCCGTCGGTCGTGGCCAGCGCGAGCTGATCATCGGCGACCGCCAGACCGGCAAGTCGGCCGTCGCGATCGACGCCTTCATCAACCAGAAGACGGTCAACGCCGGCACCGACGAGTCGAAGAAGCTCTACTGCATCTACGTCGCCGTGGGTCAGAAGCGCTCGACGGTCGCGCAGCTGGTCAAGACGCTCGAAGAGAATGGTGCGATGGAATATTCCATCGTCGTCGCCGCGACCGCGTCGGAGCCCGCCCCGCTTCAGTTCCTCGCGCCGTACACCGGCACCGCGATGGGCGAGTATTTCCGCGACAACGCGATGCACGCGCTGATCGTGTTCGACGATCTGTCGAAGCAGGCCGTGGCGTACCGCCAGATGTCGCTGCTGCTGCGCCGTCCGCCGGGCCGTGAAGCGTATCCTGGCGACGTGTTCTATCTGCACAGCCGTCTGCTCGAGCGTGCGGCCAAGATGAACGACGCCAACGGCGCCGGTTCGCTGACCGCGCTGCCGATCATCGAGACCCAGGCGGGCGACGTGTCGGCCTATATCCCGACCAACGTGATCTCGATCACCGACGGCCAGATCTTCCTCGAAACTGACCTGTTCTTCGCGGGCATCCGTCCGGCGATCAACGTCGGCCTGTCGGTCAGCCGCGTCGGCTCGGCCGCGCAGACCAAGGCGATGAAGAAGGTGTCGGGCTCGATCAAGCTGGAGCTCGCCCAGTACCGCGAAATGGCGGCCTTCGCGCAGTTCGGCTCGGACCTCGACGCCTCGACGCAGAAGCTGCTGAACCGCGGTGCGCGCCTGACCGAGCTGCTCAAGCAGCCGCAATTCTCGCCGCTGCCCTTCGAGGAGCAGACCGCGTCGATCTTCGCGGGCACCAATGGCTATATCGACAACGTGCCGGTGGCGCAGGTCGTCCGCTACGAAGCGGCGATGCTCGCCTATCTGCGCAACGACCATGCCGATGTGCTGGCGATGATCCGCGACACCAAGGATCTGGGTGACGAGGCCAAGGGCAAGCTCAAGGCCGCGCTCGACCAGTTCGCGAAGATCTTCGCGTAAACTAAACATGGCCCTCTCCCCGCTGGGGAGAGGGTTGGGTGAGGGGACGCCCTAAGCGACCCCGCCCGTGGCAA